>JBKXQO010000004.1:0-147359 GCA_047014865.1 Blautia sp.
TACAAATAAAAATCAATAGAAATGATCAGGCTTTTGACACCCTAATCCTATAACAAAACAAAGAATCCTGCACCGAAGGATTCTCCGCCTGCGGCTGGTCGCATGAGCGACACAATGCCACTCTGCCGCAGTGCGATCCCCGCGGAGCGTTTTTTGTGTTATAGGGGAGCTCAGAGAACTTCCCTATAACACAAAATAGCGGCCCTGGAGGATCCACTCTCCTCCAAGACCGCCGTCTCGCCTGCTTCCACAGGCATCCGCTAAGTTCGCACTTATCTCCGGTTATAATTAATCAGACATCCTTTCAGGATGATCTCCCTCTCATCGTCAGTCAACTCTCCCAAAGTCAGGTGGAACTCCCTCAGGCCGTTCTCACCCACTGTATATGCGGTAATCACATCCGCCTTATCCTCCACAGCCTTGCGAATCTGGGGAATATACAGATAATCCCCGTTGGCAAATGGCAGATCCCCTTCCTGAATCAAGAATGGTAACATTCCCCAGTTGATAAGGTTGGAGCGATAACGCTTCGTGGCATACTCATTAGCAATGTTCGCCCATCCGCCTAGAACCTTCTGACAAGACGCTGCCTGTTCACGGGCAGAGCCATCTCCCGGTTTCACGGCAAAGATCGTACTCCCCACACCGAAATTCCCGTCCTTGATCTCAGGACAGCTACCTGCGATCCGATCCAGCACCTCTCTCAACTGAGGAAGAGCCGCCACCGGATCTTGCCCCTCGTTGATGGCCTCCTGGGCCACCTTCACTTCCTTGGCCCGTCCCACATAGGCCGGGTCTTTTCTGGAGAGGGTAAACTCTGCCAATCCCAGAGGATTGGAGCGGAAGGACGAAGTCTCCCCGGAGGGAATCAACTCATCGGTGGTAGTGACCGGATCGTGGATCTCCGACACCACCTTCAAGATCAGGTTCTCCGCCAAAGCCGGCATTGTCGGCCAGTCTTTAATATTGGGACCAAACTGAATCTCCACAGACGGATCCGCCACACCCTTGCTGTCGAACACGCGATTCTCATAGATTGTCTTGTCAAAATAATACTTAGGATTGGTGTACTCTCCCGCATACTCTTCCGCTGATGTCAGAAAGCCTTTGTTGGCTGCCGTCGCCGCAATGGAGCGTGCATCCATAAGAGCCACGGAAGAAATCTGTCCATTCTGAATCTTAGAGCCCTCGCGGTTGGGGAAATTCCTGGTGGTGTGGCGAACACTAAATGCATTGTTTGCCGGGGTATCTCCCGCACCAAAACAAGGTCCGCAGAAAGCCGTCTTAACCACCGCGCCCGTCTCCAGCAGCGTAGCCAGGGTTCCATTCTTGGCCAGCTCCATATAGATAGGCGTGCTGGCCGGGTAGACGCTCAAGGTGAACGCATCGTAGCCAATACTACTGCCCTTGAGAATATCAGCCGCCGCGCAGATATTCTCGAAACCACCCCCGGCACACCCTGCGATAATCCCTTGGTCCACGTAGAGTTGGCCGTCTACAACTTTATCCCTCAGAGTAAACGGAATCTTTCCTCCCAGGCTCACCTGAGCTTTTTTCTCCACGTCATCCAGGATATCTGTCAGGTTCGCCTTCAACTCATCGATGGTGTAAGTGTTGGAGGGATGGAATGGCATAGCGATCATAGGTTTAATTGCGTCCAGGTCCACCTGGATCATTCCATCGTAGTAAGACACCTCGCCTGGTCTCAACTCCTTGTAATCTTCACTTCTGCCATGGATCTCATAGAACTCCCGAATTGTCTCGTCTGTCTGCCAGATCGAGGAGAGGCATGTGGTCTCCGTAGTCATGACGTCAATCCCAATTCTAAAGTCCGCGCTCAAATTTGCCACGCCTGGTCCAACGAATTCCATCACTCTATTCTTCACATAGCCGTTGGCAAACACCTCTCCGATAATTGCCAAAGCCACATCCTGCGGTCCGACTCCCGGTCTTGGGCTTCCCTTCAAGTAGACGCCCACCACACCTGGCATATTGATATCATAAGTCTGGGACAAGAGCTGTTTCACCAGCTCAGGTCCTCCCTCTCCCATGGCCATAGTCCCCAACGCACCGTAACGAGTGTGGCTGTCGGAACCCAGAATCATCTTACCGCCCCCAGCCAGCATCTCACGGGCGTATTGATGGATCACGGCCTGATGAGGAGGAACATAGACGCCGCCATACTTCTTCGCGCAGGTAAGCCCAAACATATGGTCATCCTCATTGATCGTTCCGCCCACGGCACACAGGGAATTGTGACAATTTGTCAGCACATAAGGCACCGGGAACTTCTCCAACCCCGACGCTCTGGCCGTCTGGATAATGCCCACAAAGGTAATATCGTGGGAAGTCAATTTGTCAAACTTAATCTGGAGTTTCTCCATATTGCCGGAGGTGTTGTGCTCCTCCAAGATCCCATAGGCAATGGTATTCTTCGCCGCCTCCTCCTTGGACAGCGGCATCTGTCTCGTCCCTTCCTCCACGATCTCACGTCCATTGACCAAGTAGACACCCTTATCGTATAACTTCATAACCGTTCCTCCTTAATGATTAACCGCTGCCACAATCTGAAACACATCCGTTTCCAGATCCGGCAGCGCATAAAATTCTTCTCTCAATCTCTTTCTCAAATACTCTGAACTTCCTCTTCTCATCCCGCCGCACCGATGTCCAAGCCCTCCATGAGTGAGGGTTTATGGTAGGAGGGCTTGATCGGCGGCTTTACAATTATTGCAAAATTCTAATGCAAATCTATTATAGACGATTTCACAGGAAGTTTCAATTTATATTTCTGTTTATGTGACATAGAAAATAGATTTTGTCAACATATTGTAGCAAAAACTACCGTTGAGAGAAGAGGATTGCAGTTTTCAGACGACTAAGGTATAATTCTGTTATCTAATTTTCAGCGGTATCTCAAGGTCGCCTTTGATTTACCGCGTCAGAAGAGAGAGGAGAGTCAGCCATGTTTCGTCTCTGGGGCAAACTATTCAAATCCAACCGCCTGGTGAAAGACACCGTCGCCTGTGTGGACAAAGATGATACTCGAACCCACAAAGTCTTTCAAAGTTTAGAGGAAATCTGCTACACCTTAGATCTGGAGAAACCCATCTGGCTGGATAAGAATATCCAAGACTTCAAGTACCACAGCAAGACCCGTTTCAACCAGGATAATTTCATAGAACATGTGGATTTCGACTACCTGGAAATCCAAGTTATAGAGGAAGATTAAGAAAAATTGATTCTTCTCTTGACACCTAAAAAAGAGTATGTTATTCTGTAATCAGTTAGTAATAACTAACCACTTCACAGAGCGGCAAGGCCGCATTTTTTACTAGTTCTAAGTTAGTTTTTACTAACCAAGCTTGTTGTCCTTATGTGTGTATCCCCTAAATGCACACGGGACTCATTTTTAGAAACCCTTATCCCCTAAATGGCGTTCCGTGCTTTCCTCCAACCAAAAAGCACGGAACTTGCCATCTCAAGAATCTTTTGAGACGGATCCAAGAAGTCTGTTTTATCTATCAACGGAGAAGGCAGGTATCATTGATGTTAGAACGTTATCTAGTGGAACACTGTTCCCCCACTCTTGCGTCCATTAAGACGGCGAACCTATTTACTTTTACATATCAGTCTGAGGAAGAACTCCTCTCTTATATTGAAGACTGGAACTTAAAGTTTCAGGAGAAAGGTGTGTCCATCGCAATTCTGAGGAACCGCAACCATAAAGCTTTACTCTACGTCTACCGGGAAGATAAACTAAACGACGACCTCCGCAGAGATGGGGTTCCTGAGTTTCTGTCTCGTCAAGGTTACGAAGAATTTACAGCCAGCTATGGCATTGAAGTCTTAAGACGAAAATTTTGCACCAGCGAGGTTTTTCCCCATGAGATCGGTCTCTTTCTGGGCTATCCCCTGGAGGATGTGACCGGTTTTATCGAGAACGCCGGGAAGAACAGTAAATGTAGTGGATGTTGGAAGGTTTATTGCAATGAGTGTGAGACAATGAAGCTATTCTCACAGTTCAAAAAATGCAAGGACGTCTACTTACGGCTATTTTTACAGGGAAAACGCAGTGTTTTGCAGCTCACCGTAGCCTGAGATATCCATATAGCGGATTTCAGACTGGTGTCTGCCTGACATAAATCAAAAAAAGAGAGGTATGAGCAAAATGAGTAAAATTGCAGTTGTTTATTGGAGCGGTACCGGCAACACAGAGATGATGGCTGAGAAGGTTGTCGAGGGCGCAAAAGCTGCCGGCGCTGACGTGACTCTATTTACCGCCACAGAATTCTCCGCTGACAAGATGGGAGATTTCGACGCAATCGCTTTTGGTTGCCCGTCTATGGGCGCCGAGGAACTGGAAGATACGGAGTTCGAGCCAATGTTCACTGCCTGCGAACCTGCGCTGAAAGACAAAAAAATTGCTTTGTTCGGCTCTTATGGATGGGGCGACGGCGAGTGGATGCGCACTTGGGAAGACACCTGCAAAGAGGACGGCGCCGTCTTCGCATGCGATTCTGTCATTTGCAATGAGGAACCAGACGACGAAGCTAACGAGGCTTGCGTGGCGCTGGGAAAAGCTCTGGCCTAACCATATAGACCTTAAAACCAATCCAAGCTCCCCACTCATTCGGGGAGCTTGTTTTTTCATCTCGCAAAAAATATACTGAAAGCGCCAGAGACAACAGCGCCCTGACCCCGTAATCTTCTTTCTTATATGGAACGCTGGAACCAAACGCTCAGCGTTTCCATAAGAATACGATCAATCCCGGAACAGGGCCCACTCTTAAATCTCATTACATTTATCTGAATCAGTCTTGTAAAATCTTACAGCCTCTTCATCAACTCTTCCCGCTCGGCCTCGAAGCCTGGCTTGCCCAACAGGGCGAACATGTTACGCTTATAGCTCTCCACCCCTGGCTGGTTAAAGGGATTGACCCCCAGAATATAGCCGCTGACGCCGCAGGCAAACTCAAAGAAATAGAACAACTGTCCTAAGTAATACTCATTTTGCTGAGGAATATCCACCCGCAGGTTGGGCACTTGTCCATCCGTGTGAGCCAAGATCGTTCCATTCATCGCACTTTTATTGACAAAATCCATGTCCTTTCCCGCCAGGTAATTCAGGCCGTCCAGGTCAACCGGCTCCTGGTTGATGACAATCTGATCGGGTGATTCCACCACATTCAACACCGTCTCGAACAGAATTCTGGCTCCATCCTGGATAAATTGTCCCATAGAGTGCAAATCTGTGGTCAAATCCACCGCCGCCGGGAAGATGCCCTTCTGGTCTTTCCCCTCGCTCTCGCCGTACAACTGTTTCCACCACTCATTTACATAGTGTAAGCTGGGCTCATAGTTGGCCAGGACCTCCACGCTCTTTCCCTTGCGCAGGAGAATATTGCGGACCGCAGCGTATTGCACAGCGTCATTCTCCTCAAAATCAGAATTCAACGCCAGCTCTCTTCCGGCCGCCGCGCCTTCCATCAATTTATCAATATCCGCCCCGCTGACAGCGATAGGCAAAAGGCCTACGGCCGTCAACACAGAGAATCTGCCTCCCACGTCGTCCGGTACCACGAAAGTCTCATATCCTTCCTCGTCTGCCACAGTCTTGAGGGCTCCTTTGGCCTTGTCAGTGGTGGCGTAGATCCTCTTGGCTGCGCCCTCTTTTCCATATTTCTTCTCCAAGATCTCCTTAAACACCCGGAAAGCAATGGCAGGCTCTGTAGTCGTCCCCGACTTAGAGATAATATTCACGGAGAAATCACGATCCCCAACCACATCCATCAATCCCTTTATGTAATGGCTGCTGATGCTATTTCCAACATAGTAAATCTCAGGAGTCTTACGTACTTCTCTTGAGACATTGTTGTAAAAGCTGTGTCTCAGAAATTCAATGGCAGCCCGCGCGCCCAGATAAGATCCGCCGATGCCGATAACCAGCAGTACCTCTGAGTCCCCTTGGATCCTCTCGGCTGCCGCCTTGATTCTGGAGAACTCGTCCTTATCGTAGTCCACCGGGAGATCGATCCATCCCAGATAATCATTGCCTGCTCCACTCCTGGATACCAGGGCCTCCTTGGCCGCTGCCGCGAGAGTTTTCATGGATTCCATCTCATGATCTGCGATAAAACAACCTGCTTTTGAATAATCAAATTTCACTTTACTCATCTTACGTCGCTCCTTTTTTCTATTTGGATCAGGGTGACAAAAGTCTAGGCCTGGGCCTGTACCTGTGCGCCGGAACCTCTCGAGACTTGCATCCTATCTGTAATTAGTATAGCAAATTGCCACTTTTTTTTCCATAAAAAGATTCTGATTAATTTTGTGGGCGCAAGTCCAATGGATCTGCCTTTCACCTGCGCCGGCCTCCCTACTGTTCCATGAACTCCCGGATCACTTCCCGCATCAGCTCTTCCTCCTCCGGTGTCAGAAGCTTGCTAAACCGGCTCCCCACAGCCGCTGTCTCACGGATACTTCTGGCAATCTGATCCACCATCTCATCTTGCAACACTGGGTTGGCCACGGTAATCGGCGTCTGTTCCAGCTTGTCCTTCCCCTGTTCGATGTAATCTGCCAGAGAATCCACCATCAACTCCTCCCGGTAGGAGAAATCCAGAACCTGGCGGAGTAAAAGCAGACACAGAGGTATTCCCACTCCCATGTAGAAGTATGTCAAAGACACCCCCTCCTCCATGGACAGCTTGGCAGCCAGAAATACCTGAGCCCCCATGAAGAGGACACAGAACAAAGACGGATACCACACCCAAAGGTTCATCCGGCGGGAGAGGCGGTCTCTGCTCTTCCATAAATTCAGCCACTTCTCTTTCAGATTAGATAAGTGGCTGGTATTCTTCAGTCTTCTTCTGTAAGTAAGGTGAACGATGAACATTTCCAGGGCGCCCACAATCCCTGATGCTACCATGCCGTAGAAAAATACGTGCAGGTCCATGAGCTTGTGCAACATAACATCCTCCTTTGGTATTCAACCCCTGCCGAAAGCCCGAGGGCTTTCTCTCGGCCAGAGATCAGGTTAGGATCATTATAGCTCAAGCAGACCTTAAAGGGAACAAAAATCGTTCGTCAAATTCTCCTCAAAAACGCTGTTTTACAGATATTTCACCATATTCTGTGTCAGTTTGACACAATGAGAGATGGCCTGTCTCTCGAAAGTGGGATAGTCCACCGTGGCGCTGTCATCCGCCTTGTCAGAGATCGCCCTGACAATCAGGAAGGGCACCCCGTTCAGCCAAGCCGTCTGGCCGATGGCCGCCCCCTCCATCTCCACACAGTAGCCCTGGAAATTCTCGATGATCTCCTCCTTCACCTTCCTCTCAGAGATGAACTGATCACCACTGGCCACCCGTCCTCGAAATACCTGAATCTCCGGATTCACCTGGCGGCACACCTGCTCTCCCAGCCGGATCATCTCCTCATCCCCTGGGAATGAGAGAACCTCCATCCGGGGAATCTGACCCTTCTGGTAGCCAAATCCTCTGGCGTCCACATCGTGGTGCAACACATCTGTGGACAGCACGATATCCCCGATATTGATCTCTTTGCGCAGGGAACCTGCGATCCCAGTATTGATCACCCGGTCCACCTTAAAATCATCGATCAAGATCTGCGTACACACAGCCGCGTTGACCTTCCCGATACCGGATCGCACAACCACCACCTGTTTTCCCTCCAAGCTCCCCTGGCTAAACTCCATAGAGGCTTTGCGGATCACTTGAACCTGCTCCATCTTCTCTTTCAAAGCGGCAACTTCTTCCTCCATCGCCCCAATAATTCCTATACAACTCATCTTTCTCTTCCTCTCTTTTTGGGCTCCAATTATAGCTCGTCATTTATGAATACCCCTATTGTACCAAGACTCTCTTCCTGAGACTAGCCCCAATTCCACAATTTTTTCTACCCATTCTCCGATTTCTCTGCTATACTATCTATTGCACGAGGAGGAATACATATGAAATACAAGACAAAGGGCGTCTGTTCCCAAGAAATTCAATTCGAGATCAAAGACGGCAAAATCCATAACGTCGACTTCATCGGCGGCTGCGACGGCAACACCACCGGGGTTGCGAGACTTGTGGAAGGCATGGAAGTGGAGGAGGTAATCCACCGGCTGGAAGGCATTCAATGCGGCTTTCGCGGCACTTCCTGTCCCGACCAACTGGCTCATGCCTTAAAGGAGGCAGTAAATAAATAATATTTACGCCGTATATCGTTTTGCAGGATTCCCGACTTTACGCCAAAGCGGATATTCGCGATCCTTTTTGCTACTTGTCCATAATCTTACTGCCACTGCCGTGGCATTTTGGTACAAGCCTACACTCCTGCCAGAACAGGCAAGTCTTACTCCCACTTAAAGAGCAGGAGGCTTCCCTGAGAGTGAGACAAAGGGCAAGTCGCATCATCACGCAAAGTGTGTCTTTGTTTTATAGGGGAGTTCAAAGGCTTTTCCTATAACATAAAAAGTCATACCCTGTCCGCTTAACCGGATAAGGGTATGACTTTACTTATTCTCTCACATGGATCCCAATAACATTTCCCGACAAGACATTGCCGCTCTCCACAATCAACGATCCCATCTATCACACAGGGATTGCACCTCCCTGGCGAACTTCTCCAGGTCTTTGTTGGCCACGCCTTCATTCTTGCGGATAACCCCAAGCAAGCGCTGGCCCAGACCCAGCAGACGTTGAAATACCGTGGAGCCCACTCCACTGTGGACAGCTTTCTTCTTCGGAATCCCTTCTGCCTGACGCACACAGACATTGCCCGCCAAATCATAGACCGTTCCGCTAAACGGCGCCATGGCTTCATATCCCAGTTCTTCTCTTAACCTGTCTGCGAAGATCTCCGTCACCTTGTCTTCCCCGTGGGTCACAAAGACCATCTTCGGCTTCTCGTGAAATGCCGCCGCCCACCTGATCAATCCTTCATTGTCTGCATGGCCGCTGACACCTGGGAGAACGCAGATCTGTGCATTGACCTGGATCTCCTCCCCGAAGAGCTTCACCTGAGACGCGCCTTCCACCAGAGCTCTCCCCAGAGTTCCCACTGCCTGGTAACCCACGAATAGAATCGTGGCCTTGGGATTCCAAAGATTATGTTTTAGATGGTGTTTGATCCGCCCGGCATCACACATGCCGCTGGCCGATATGATCACCTTACAAGTGTCGTCCACATTGATCCCCCGGGAGTCGTCGCTGGTTATGGAGACCTTAAGTCCCGGAAACCCAATCGGGTTGATCCCCTGTCGAATCAGATCTGTGGCCTCCTCGTCGTAGCAGTCCAGATAATGTTCCGCGAAGATCGTCGTGGCCTCGTTGGCCAACGGACTGTCCACATAGACTGGAAAATCCTCGTGGCCATGTATCATACCATCTGCCTTGATCTGACGGATAAAGTACAACATTTCCTGGGTTCTGCCCACTGCAAACGAAGGGATCACCACATTCCCGCCCCGGTCAAAAGTCCTCTGGATAATCTCCGCCAACGACTGGATGTAATCCGGCCTCTCCCCGTGGCTGCGGTCCCCGTAAGTGGACTCCATGACCACATAGTCTGCCCGCTCCAGATAAGTAGGGTCTTTGATCAGAGGTTGGTCCGTATTTCCAATATCCCCGGAGAACACGATCTTCTCTTCCTTGCCATCCTCCTCCATCCAAATCTCAATGCTGGACGATCCCATCAAATGTCCTGCGTCCACAAATCTCGCCCGGATTCCATCGGCCAGTTGAATCATCTGCCCATATTTACATCCCACAAAATTCTTCAGAACTTCCATGGCATCTTCCATGGTATAAGCCGGCACGAACTCTGGCTGACCGCTCCGGCGCCCTTTCCGGTTCCGCCACTCTGCCTCGAACATCTGAATGTGAGCGCTGTCCCGCAACATGATATCGCACAAGTCGCAGGTAGCTTCCGTGGCATAGATGGAACCTCGGAAACCCTTCGCATAGATCGCCGGGATATTTCCGGAGTGATCGATATGGGCGTGAGTCAGCAACAGAAAATCAATATCCCCCAGACTCACGGGAATCTCCACATTCTCATAGTGATCCGGCCCCTGTTCCATCCCACAGTCCACCAAGAATCTCTTTCCCGCGGCCTCCAGGAAATAACAACTCCCCGTCACCTCGTGGGCGGCGCCGATAAATGTTATTTTCATCCGACTACCCCTTTCTCTTCTCAATTGCGCATAAACTTCACCAGTATTCTAAGTTTATTATACACAATTCAAAGGGGATTTAACAATCTTTTTCTCTCACAAAAGGAACAAAGTAGCCTGACAGACACAGACCGTTCTCCAGATTCGCCGGCACATAATGGCAATAGCCACTGTGGGAGGCAATATCTCCCGGGATCTCCGAGCGGTACCCTGTGTGTCCCACATAGTACTGAATCTCCCGCTCAGGAGCCAAGTCCAAAAGTTCTCTTTCCCAGGTCTCCAGATTGGCCGGCAGATGAACAGCGCGAATGCGTTCCTTACAGTCTTTTATCCTCTCAAGTAGCTCTGAGATTTTTCCGCGGAAAACACCGCGGCTAAGCAGCAGAGCTCCCACCCGGAATCCCTGGTACTTGGAGTCCAGGTGTGCTTTGATCAGATGGAGATCTCTGTGCCTCATACAAGCAAATCCACAGAAATCTCTCTCCTCCAGAAGACAGGGCGAACAAGGATCATCCAGATCATAGATTCTCCCACAGAAGGCACAATCCTCTCTCAAATCCTTTGTGCCTGTGTACCCATGATACAAACTAAGTTCCCTCCCAAGGTTCAGAATTCGGAATTCCCAAAGTCCCCGTTTCCAACAATGGATCTCTCCCTCTTTTAGAAACCTAAGTTGATCAACCCCAGCCGCCATCTCGTCCAACACGGGAAGACTCTCCTCCCCGGCTGGCAGATAAAGTTCCTTAACCGGATGGTTCTTCAGAAGTATTGTCACCTGACGCAAAGTCTCTTCCCCCAAGTCCGCCGCCACCAACACATCGATGGGATAGTGTGTGACGGAAGGCTCCTGTCCGCCTTCCCCGACATAAGACAAGTGCAGGTTCTCACCTTGCATCTCGTCCCGGTAGGCCAGTGTGTGATAAATACCTCTCTCATTATTGCTAAAACGCATTCTAAAATATCTTGCTTTCATTACAGACTAAAACGTCCTTTCTCCGTTAAGGTGAAGAGACCTATCTGGACACTTCAGATAGGTCTCCCTGATTTGTGGTGTTCAGAAAACAGAATCAGGGCCAAGATTCTGTCTTCCTCTTTTGGGACATTTCCCTAAACTGTGAACGGAGAAGCAAGAATTTTTTTATCACAGTTATCCGTGTCCCGATATTTAATTGTCTTTCTCTGAAAAATAATTAGCTAAACATAAGTTCCCATTCTGGAATCAGTCGCCAATCCAGACGCCTTTGGTCTGAGTTGTGGTAGATTCCTTTACGGTGCCTTCTTTTGCTGCGTGGTAACCTACAACACGATAATAATGGTTTTTGGGAACTAAGACTTTAATCTCCTTACTTAAGCCAACTGCATTGGGAGCTGTATATGACCATGATTTATAGGTACTATAACTTCCATCATTTTTCTGTTCCAAAGTCAAGTCTAAATAAAGCATATCAAAATAATTATAAGCTTCTGTCGTTCCAAATACAGTACATTGGTTCTCGCTTAATTTATTTATTCTCACACTTCCAAAATTTAAATAATTTGACCGCGTACGCGGGGTATTCCTATCCTCCGAGTAGTCCGCATCTGTCTCATCTTCTGTCATTTCTTCTCTAGCATCCAAAAGGCTCGCAGCTTTTACCGTCTGTATTGATGATCCACCGACTACGCATAAAGCAACAAGTACACCAATACTGAATGTTTTCAGTATCTTTAATCTCATTTTATTTTCCCTTCCTCCTTTGTATTTTTCTTACTCTCCTATAAGAATACGTAAAAACTCCCAAAAAATATCATTAAAAACGAATATTTTTTAAAAATTTATTAAATTCTTTTTTTTCTATCTTTCCACTAATGTCATAAAAACTATTTTTATAAATCCAATGTCCTACATACGTTGATTTCAAATCATCTTTATCTCTTCTTTCAGTACCTTCTATTACAAAGTCACTCATATCCATATCAAATCTATCTTTAATTTCACCTTGATGTAATAAATTGCCTAATACCTCATCCTCGTCTTCTTTCAAAATATAAAAAGTCAAAATCGTATCCTCATAACTATATCTTACTAATGCAATACCACTATCTTCATAGATTGAATATGATTTTATATAAAAATTTTTAGGTTTATACATAAAGGTTGGATAATCGCAATCTAACTTTTCTTCAATTTCCATTACAATTTCCCCTTCATCACTAGAAGCATCCACTTCTATATTATCAATATTACTAATCTCAATTGCCTCTTTGTCCCCAACCATATAAGTAATCGTTCTCAAAAACCTCTGCCTATTAGCTTGACTGGTCATACTGACACCGAATACCGCCACGAGAGTGATCACCATCATAGCCGTGTACTTTCCAACTCTCTTTACCCAGGAGACGCTCTTCTTCCTCCGTTGCTGTTCTGCCAAAATGCCACGGTAAATCCTGAGGCGCATCTGCTCTTCAATCTGATCGTCGTCCTTCCAAGGGTCCTCCATCAAGTCCAGTTCTCGCTCTATTCTCTGTGCCTCCTCCAGGTAATCCGGCTGGAGGTCTTCCTTCTGCTGTCTATCTTTGCTGAATTTCTTCCCCATATAAAAGTAGTTCTCCTATCTCACCTTGACAATTTTCCAATAGTGGTTCATATTAAACTAAGAGGAAAGGCCTCCTCAACACAAACCATCTTAGGAGGATTTATATGAAACATATCGTACTCACCGGTGGTGGCACGGCCGGACATGTTACCCCGAACATTGCCCTGATCCCCCGTCTGAAAGAGCTGGGCTATCAGATTTCCTACATCGGCTCCTACGAGGGCATCGAGAAGAAACTGATCGAGGATTTCAACATTCCTTACTACGGAATCTCTTCCGGTAAACTTAGGCGTTACTTCGACATCAAGAATTTCTCTGACCCCTTCAAAGTTCTGAAAGGGTACTCACAGGCCAAAAAGTTACTGAGACAGTTAAAACCAGACGTAGTCTTCTCCAAGGGAGGGTTCGTCACAGTCCCAGTGGTGATCGCAGCCAAGAGATCCAAGATCCCCGCTGTGATCCACGAGTCCGACATGACTCCTGGGTTGGCCAACAAACTGTGTATCCCCTCGGCAGCCAAGATCTGCTGTAATTTCCCGGAGACGGTGGCACAGCTCCCCAGTGACAAGGCAGTGCTGACCGGCACGCCCATCCGCCAGGAACTCCTCCAAGGAGACGCCCAGGCAGCCAGAGCATTTACCGGTCTGACTGGCGAGAAACCAGTCTTGATGATCATCGGTGGAAGCCAAGGAGCAGCCTCCATCAATGAAAACATCCGCAAAATTCTGCCTCAGCTTTTGAATGATTTCCAGGTTATCCATCTGTGCGGACGTGGAAAATTAGACGATTCCCTCTCGGACACGAAAGGATATCGCCAATATGAATACATCCGCAGAGAGTTGGCTGATCTCTTTGCACTCTCCGACTTGGTAATCTCCAGGGCAGGCGCCAACGCAATCTGCGAGATCAACGCCCTGAACAAGCCAAACCTACTGATTCCTCTCTCCGCCAAAGCAAGCCGCGGCGATCAGATCCTGAATGCCCGTTCTTTCGAACGTCAAGGCTACAGTATGGTTATAGAAGAGGAAGAGATCACCGAGAAAACTCTGTTCAACTCCATTCAAGAACTGTACGCCAACCGGTCTTCCTATATCCAAGCGATGAAAGCCAGCACAAAAGTGGATTCCATCACTCAGATCACGAATATCCTGGAAGAACTAACCGCCTCTTCTTCAACCTCTAATTAGAGATCTTCACGATTTAGTTCTCTACTCATCCAGTGTCTTGCACGAGAGATTTGTGTCCGCATGTATGCCACACTGATTCCAAAGTCACTCGCCACCGACACTGGATTTTCTTCGTTCACACTGATCCGCCGGATCAACTCGTACCAAACTTCATTCTTCAATTTCAAACTATAAAATACTTTCAACTTTCTTCTACAGAGCTCTTTCCTCAGTATCAGATCTTCTGGGTTAGCAGTCCAAGCTCCATTTCTCCTGTCATCCGCCTCGATACCCGCTGCCACTTCATGGCGGTTGTAAGATTTTCTACAGAAATCCACTGCGATTCTCTTACTGTAAGCTAAGATCCAAGCTTTCGCAAATTTCTCATCAATCTCATCCAGCTTAAAGAACATGTGTATGAACACTTCTTGACAAATATCTTGTGCCAGATCCACATCATGAACTACGGAATATGCGACTTTTAGTGACAGTTTGTAATACTTTGAATAAATTTCGTCAAATCTTTCAATCTTCATCTTTAGTATAATATTCCCTTAATCTACGAGATCACTTTAGTTTTCCCAAAAGTTCATCTCGCTCCTCATCTGTCAACGTCCCCGGGTTCCAAGATACATTTACCTGGTCACCCTCGTAGCGAGGGACCAAATGCATATGGAAATGAAACACAGTCTGTCCTGCGGCCTTTCCATTATTCTGTACCACATTCAAACCATCACACTCCAACACTTGATCCAACTTCGTTGCCAGCTTCTTCGCCAATACCATGGCTTTTCCCGCAATATCATCCGGCAGCTCATAAAGACTTGCCGCATGAGCCTTTGGAAGGATCAGCGTGTGACCTTTACTGGCCGGTCCCAAATCCAAAATCGCACGAAAATATTTGTCTTCGTACAATGTGGCCGACGGTATTTCACCATTTGCAATTTTACAAAATATACATTCTGACATTTTCTCCACCTCCTCCTGAAAATTTATTTAATTCTATTTTGTCGCATTTTACGTAAATTTGCAAGACGATATTCGTTGATCTTTTGAATATTCAATGATAAACTTGCCTAGGAGGTGCATAAAATTATGAAAATTGATTCGCAATTAGAACGCTTAAAAAATGAAAATCAACTGTTACTCTCAAAGATTTTCCATGAAATCCGTAACCCTGTCGCCTTAATCCGAAGCGCCATGGATCTCATGGCCATTCACCATCCAGAGGTCACAGAATACGAGGAATGGGATGACATACTGGACAGTATGGACTACCTAAAAAGCCTGTTAAATGAGGTTTCCCAGTTTAATAACGCCACCCGGTTAAAACCGCAGCCCACACAAATCTCAGAGTTTTTAGAGTCCATCTTTCGATCCGTTCAGCCCACATTGGACTATCTCCAGATACATTTCACCTCAGATTTCGATCTTCCAGACACCCCACTGTTGATTGATCCCACCAAACTCAGACAAGCAATTCTCAATCTACTTCGCAATGCTTATGAGGCTGTCCCCGTCCACGGGACGATTCAATTCGTAGCATCCGTCAAAGACAATTCCCTGCTCTTTCAAGTAAAAGATAACGGTTGCGGCATCTCTGCGGAGGATCTTTCTTCTCTGTTCCAGCCTTTTGTCACACACAAAAAAGAAGGTACCGGCCTGGGACTACCTATAACCAAACAGATCATAGAGTCCCACGGCGGTACCATATCCGTAGTTTCCACTCCCGGTCAGGGAACTATATTTACTATCAGACTCCCCATGGAGTATCCATCGGAATCTTTCTCCGGCGATAGAACAGCAAAGCCAGAACAAAACCACTGACCAGCCCACCTATGTGAGCCGCATTGTCCACACCAGAACTGGTAAATCCAAAGTAGAGGGAAAAGCCAGCCATAATCGCGATCTGCCTCACCGTCAGATCCTCCAGCCGCCCGTGGTTCACCAAGAGTACATACAACATGGCTCCCATCACGCCAAAGATGGCTCCAGACGCTCCCGCAGAGACACTCATGGAGCCATCCTGGTAATCCAGGTAACAGGAGAGCAGATTCCCCCCAATACCACTCAGAAAATAGATAAGCAGGTATCTGGCTTTCCCCACTGCCCGTTCCAGATTATCCCCAATCACGAACAATACTAGCATATTATTGGCCAGGTGGGCCATTCCAAAGTGGAGAAACATAGAGGTAAAAAGGCGGTAATACTCTTTTCCCTCCACAATCAAGGCGGCATTGGCCGCCCCGCTGTTTAGCATATGGACAGCGTTCTCACTGCCCCCTGACAGATCCACAATAAAAAATATAATGACGTTCACCACAATCATCGCTATATTCATAGACCATTTCCTCTGCGAAATTCTCTCCATCTCTATCTCCTTCATTCTCTCTGTCCAGTCTACAGAAAACTCCATCCTTAATTATAAGCAATTGCTCTTTCACACCGTAGAAACATTGTAGCAGATTTTTCCCAGCCTGTGAACCTGTCGGCACAGTTTGCCGCGTCAGATCCACTGTGGGCAGATCTGCCCCATACCCTCGCAACAAGTCAGGGAAGTCCGTTTCCATTCTGTTCCTTCTATGTTAGAATAAATTATATAATAAGGTAGAAGTCGGTTAGCAGGCTAACTTACGGGCGCAAAGTCCAAGGAGGCGGCCGCTATACCGATTGCCCTCGTCACTCTAACAGTTCAAGCAACAAGATGGGGAATTCCTTACTGACTGTAAGGGATATCAACCATAAATATTGTAGTAGGAGGTAAAAGATGTTAGAAGTAGAATTAAAGGCTTCCCTGAAAGGTTTTACCACCACCCAGATAAAAGAAGCCTCCCAAGAACTGGGATTTAATCCCCAGAGATCACTCCGGGAAATCGATGTATATTTCAATGGCAGTAGCCGCGATTTTCGCACTACGGACGAGGCTCTTCGCCTGCGAAGCTGCCAGGATCTGGACAGCCATCTCCCTGCCGAGACTCTCATCACTTACAAAGGCCCCAAACAGGATACCATATCCAACACCCGCACAGAGTATGAGACTGCCGTAGGCGACCTTGAGACTATGAAGAATCTCTTAAACAGCCTGGGCTACACGCCCATGTTCACCGTGGAGAAAACCCGGTTGGAATTCGTCTCAGGCCAAGTCACCTTGTGCCTGGATACCGTGAAAGAGCTAGGTGATTATCTAGAATTGGAACTGTTGGTGGAAGAGGAGGCCCAGCGAGAGCAAGCCATCCAACAGTTGTTAGACCTCCTGGATGCCTTTCAGATCCCCCGGGATAATCTGACTCAGAAGTCCTATCTGGAGCTTTTGTATCTCTAAACCGGGAGACAATGGAGACAGTCTGGACATAGAGATGGCCGGCTCAATGGCCGGCCATCAAACTTCCTCCTCTTACAGATCCCGAGTCAACTCGTAGGCATTCCAGATAGCATACATAATATTGTGTACCTGACTGGAGTCGCCGATATTATAGACCGGGATATCCAGATCCTTCAAGGACTCGTACAAGCCGTCCTCCGACAGATATCCCACCGCTGCCACCAGGGTATCGGCTGGCAATTCCAGAGTCTCCTCCCCCTTCTTCACCGTGACCACTCCATCCCTCGTGTCCGCCACAGAAGCCCCTGTATACGTGTGGATCTTGTGGAATTTCAACAGGTCCATCAACATGAACTCATTCATATGTGGAATCTTACCATGACCTCCCAGCAATTCAGGCATAATCTCCACCACTGAGACTTCTTTCCCCTGCTGCGCCAGCCACAGACCCGTCTCACACCCCACCAGGCCGCCGCCGACAACCACAACATGATCTCCCGGAACCGCTCTGCCCATGAGCACATCCTCAGCGCTCACTGCTCTCTGGGTACCCGGGAATTCCATAGTTCTGGCCTTAGAACCTGTGGCGGTGATGACCACGTCTGGCTGGAAATCCTCCACATACTCCGGCGTCACAGCAGTGTTATAGCGGATCTCCACACCCAGTAATTCTAACTGGCGCTTATACCAATCCACCAATTTGTGATCGTTTCTCTTAAAGTGGGGAACGCCACCTGGGATAAGATTTCCACCTAGCACGTCTGATCTCTCACAGAGTACCACCGTGTGTCCTGAGATAGACGCCGTCCTGGCCGCCTCCAGGCCTGCCACGCCACCGCCTGCGATCAGAACCTTTTTCTTCTTCACAGCCGGGATAATCCCGTAGATGCTCTCCCTTCCACAGGCCGGGTTCACCGCACAGCTAACCGGGCCGTTTGCAATACGCCCCAGACATCCCTCATGACATCCCAGGCAGGGCCGGATCTCATCCAGGCGTCCCTCCCGCACTTTCTCCACATACTCTGGGTCACACAGAAGGGCGCGCCCATAACTGACAATATCACAGCAGTCCTCCAACGCTTTCACAGCAAGCTCGGGATCATCCAACTTTCCGGCCAGAATAATCGGCACATCCACCTCTTTCTTCAAGATACGGCCAAACTCCATGTAAGGCCCGTCCTCGAAGTACATTGGCGGATGATTCCAGTACCAAGAGTCGTAGGTCCCGGCGTCCACATTCAGCGCGTCATAACCGGCCGCCACTAAGATCTTAGCCGCCTGGATACCTTCCTCGATATCCTTTCCAACCTCCTCATATTCTTCCCCTGGCAGTCCGCCTTGACGGAGCGCTTTCATACAGCTCTTCAGGCTGTAACGCAAGCTGACCGGAAAGTCTGGACCGCAGGCCTTCTTGATCCCCTGTACGATCATCGTGGACACCCGCAGACGGTTCTCCAGGCTACCGCCAAACTCGTCGGTACGCTGGTTAAACAATTCAATGGCAAACTGATCCAAGAGATACCCTTCATGGACCGCGTGGACTTCCACTCCGTCGAAGCCGGCCCGTTTCGCGATGACCGCCGACATTACAAAACCTTGGATCAGTTTCATGATCTCTTCTTTGGTCATCTCCCTGTGCACCGTCTTCGGGTCAAAACGGTTGGTCTGCTCAGAAGGCGCGATATTCTTGGCGATAAAGCCAGGAAGCGCACTTCTCCCCAATCCCCCGGTGAGCTGAAGAAAACATTTGGATCCATATGCGTGGATGCGCTCATTCATCTGATAGCAACTGTGAATAAAAGCAATCGGCATAGTGGTGGGACATGGCAAGCCCACCGTGGGAAACCCTTCGATTGTGGTATCCACGCTGCAGATTCCAGTGATAATCAATCCCACGCCATTTCTAGCCCTCTGGACATAGTAATCCTGGAGCCTCTGGTGAAAACCACCGAAGGCATCCGCGTATCCCACTGGGCCCATGGGTGCCATAGAAGTTCGGTTTTTCAACTGAACTTTCCCTATGTGAGTAGGGGTAAATAATTCTGAATAATGAGTCATACTTTTCCTCCTTCTTATTTCATAGTCCAAACGTCATCGAGCCGCACCCGGCCAGAGAGAAATCTCCACAGAGTCAATAACCATGTCCCATATCTGTCTGGCGTGCCGCCTATTTTCCCTCCGCTGAAATCCCAGAGAATCCATTTGAGATAAGACCGACGTCCCTCGACGCTTGGCGCTCTTAACAGGATAAGGTTGCCTCGGGAACCTCCCGCACCCATCCCCCGCTAAAATTCTTCTTGAATCACTCTCGTCACATCGTAGAATGTCTCGTAGGGATAATAAGGCTTTCCCAACTTGTCCAGATACCTGGCCAGGATATCCCGGGCAAAGACTGTGTCCACCGCCTTAGCCATATTCATATCTGTGAAGCTATCTCCCACGCCGATGGAATGCCCATAATCATACAAGGCCATGACATCCGTCTTCTTCAGCAATTCGTTCCCGTCGTCATAACGGGAGATTAACTTCATCTTCGGGCCGCTCACATCCAGATCCACTGCATGCAGTTGTGTGAATCGCTCCCGGTATGGCGCCAGCTTTCTCTCGGAGAACTGACGCACTCCTCCCGAGATCACTACCACAGGAATGTGCATCCGCCCCATCTCATCCAAAAATTCGGAGAATCCAGGCCGTATCTCCACCTTATCTATATATTCCAACATCTGGGGAAGTAGACTGGAGGGCGCATTGTCAAACGCATACCGCACCACCTGACTAAGAGTCATCTCCCCTTTCTCCAACTTCTCACTGTACTCTTGGAATTCTCCGGGATCTGAGAATAGCCGGATGGCCCCCACCAAAGTGTCTTCCATAGTAATTGTTCCGTCGAAATCAATAAATACAATAGTCTTGTCCAAGTCGACATCCCTCCTTTGGAACAGGCCTCCGTTTCACCGGAGGCCCTGTCCACTTGATATTATTCTCAACCCCCGTCACCGCCAAGGCGAGAACTCTGTCTGTCTCAAAGATTAGTTCATCAGGTCAAAATTCTTCATCAGATCAGGATTCAAGAATGCCAACATCCGCGCCAATTCCTGGTGATCTTTCGCATAATCCAGCACAGGGATCCCCTTCATGGCCGCGTCAATGGCCTGGCGCATTGATTTTGCTCCTGCCTCGCTTCCGTCTGGATGGCCGTGGACACCGCCGCCGGCCGCCAACATCACGTCCGTACCTACGTTCTTGACAATCTTCTCCACTGCCAACTGTGTGGTTCCGCCAGAGCAAGCGTACATCATCGGCTTGATATTCCACCATGGCTGTGTGAAGAACTTAAAGCAGCGATAGAACTGCTTATAGGACACCGGGAATTTGCCGTATGGATGTCCATTGATCTGGAAATCGCCGCCAGCCAGACGGGTGATCTTGCCCACCAGCAGAGGAGCCGAAATTCCGGTGTAAGTGGATGCTGCCATCGTCCCGGCGAAGTTCACATGGGCCAGGATAGGAACGTTGATGTTCGGGTCGTCTGCCAGCATTTTCAGAGTGTCGAATCCAGTGGTGTATACGTTTACCATCAGACAGTTGCCGCCATATTCCAGGACACGGTAAGCATTCTCCTTTACTTTATCCGCACTGTCGGAGATATTTACGGCGTAGAGACTGTGCTCGCCAGTCTCCTCGTAGACCTGTCTCTCCTTCTCCATGAACTTTGTCACACGATCCTTCAGCGGACAATAGGGGCCGTCTGCCAGCATCAGCTCATCATCCTTGATCACATCCACGCCGCCTTTACAAGCATGGTAGAACAGATCCGCACCCTCATCTGGAGTCCATCCAATATTGGGCTTAATCATGGCGTTTAGCAGCGGGCGGTCCGGGGCGTCAAGCACCTTGCGCAACCCCTCCACGCCGAATTTAGGCCCCTGGAACTGGGCGATAAATTTCTTCGGAAAAGCCACATCTATCAGGCGGATCATTCCGGATGCGGATATATTTCCAAATAAGATCGTCATCAGCGCAGACATACTTGTGGAAAAGTTCTCCATCGGGTAGGCGATCTGAATGATGTACATCGGCGGCTCGTCAGACTGATAATCGCAGCCCACATCCGGAACCTCATACAGAGCTACCAACTTAGAACCAAAACGGCGAGTCTTCTCCATAGAGTCCGCGCCCACCTTAATCCATGTTCCCGTGGTCTGCTCATCTGCAATGGCCATAGCCAGTTTTTCTATATTTGAAGTCTTAACTTTTGCCTGATAAGTGGCGATCACATAGTCCTCGGAAAATGAAACCTCCGGAAACGCATAGGTCAGATTTTCTTCCTCTAATTTACGAATCATATTGTTTGTCCTCCTTGATCTAACGTTCTATGTTGGAGAAAACTTCCTCAAAAGCATTGAGTGTCTCCTGAATGGTATCGTCGTTGTCCGCCATGCTGGTATAGATACGGCTGCCGGCCAGAGTAATCACCCCGTTTGCGGTGAGCGCGGCTCCAAATTCTTCGATGTAGTGCTGGCGCTCTGGGATCTTCTTAAAGATATCCGGATCTGTAACGCTCAGGTACATAACGCCCGACACTTCAAAGTGTACAATAGAACCTGTATTCCAGGTCACAAATGGAAGATCATATTGATCGATCAACTTCTGAATTCCGTCGCAGAGCTTATCTCCATTCTCTCCTGCCTTCCTCGCGGCATCCTGGCGGACGATCTCATCGATGGCAAAATAACCTGCCGCACAGCTCAGTGGATTGGCTGTCAAAGTTCCTCCTACATAGGCTTTCTTCTTTCCTGCCTTGACTCCGGCTGCCACGCAGGACATAATCTCCTCACTTCCACCTACGCCTCCGGCCATAGGGTAGCCTCCGGCTACAATCTTTCCAAATACAGTCAAGTCTGGCTTCACATTGAAGAATCCCTGGGCTCCGCCCGGTCCCACGCGGAATGCCGTCACAACCTCATCGAAAATCAACAAGGTCTGGAACTGATCGCACAACTGGCGCACCTTCGCTGCAAAGTCCATGGCCACCGGTCTGGTTCCACTCTCAGGCCCAAACGGCTCGATGATCACTGCCGCGGTACCGCCGTGTTTCTCATTCTCCTCTAAGACTTTCCGAAGACCTTCCACATCTCCCGGGAAGAACTCTGTCGTATTCTGAGAGGCTTCTTTTGGAATACCATGCGCCTCAAAAGTCTGAGTATAAGGAATGTGTAAGGAGTATACCAACTGGTCGCTCCATCCGTGGTAAGCGCCGCCCACCTTCACAATTCTCTGTTTGCCAGTATAAGTACGAGCGATACGGATCGCCACCATATCTGCCTCTGTGCCACTGGCAAGACAACGATACATCTCCACCCATGGCATACACTCATGAATCTTCTCGGCTAATTTCATCTCATAGGGATGGAACAGGCCTGTGACAGGGCCAGACTCCTTCACCACTTCCCACACCTTCTGATTCACCGGCTCATAGTTACTTCCCAGCAAAGTGGGACCGCCAGCCTGCAGATAATCCACATACCGGTTGCCGTCGATATCATACAGATAAGCCCCTTGAGCCTTCTCGATTACCAGGGGAAAGGGATAGTTAAACGCCAGATTGTGCTGCACACCGCCTGGGATCACTTTCTTAGCTTCCTCAATCATTTTCTTGGAACCCTTGCACTTCTCCTCAAAATACCCCATATACTTCTGCATGGCTTCCGGTTTGATGTGATGAATCGGCTCGTTGACCAGCCGTTCCATCTTCTCGTAAATTTTCTTTTCGTCCGGCCAACGGGACACACCATAATGAGCGTTCATTTCATTAACCTCCTTTTTTGTTGCCTTTCACAGCCATGGGTAAATCTCCACATTCTCTCTCTGAGACTTCCGCAGAGATTGGTAAGACACATGGCCATCCTCAACCATCGCAAAACTCACAGCCGCGCATCTTTCCATGCCGGCTGTCTGTGCAAAAGTACTGTCCAACGACAGAACCTTCACCACTTGCCATTTATAGTAACAGCCAACGGCTGCTATCTATCATCATAATCTGCGATAGCAGCCTGCCTGCTATCCCCTAACTGCACACAGCGCCGTCTATAGCTGCAGTCCATGGACGATGACAGCTATCCGGTCACCCTTAACTATTCAGAGCCGCATACGCCTTTTTATTATTTTTATACAGATCCTTAAACACTGGGAAAATCTTCGTATAGACCTTATGATTCTCCTCGTTTGGTTTGTAGGTAGCGCTGACTTTTATAATCTTTTTGATCTCCTTGATGTCGTCTAACATTCCCAGGCTGACCGCCATCAGAGCCGCCGCCCCCATAGCTCCCACCTGTCTAGGATTCTCAATCGTCTCCACCTCTCGCCCCAACACATCTGCCATCACCTGACAGATATATGGAGAAATGGCGCTCCCACCGGTGAACCGCACTGTCGGATGAGTCTTAAATGCCGTCTCCGTGCACTCCAACAGCCATCTCATATGCAGGCATACTCCCTCGATCACTGCCTTCATCAACTCACTACCGTGGGTTGTGATATCCAGATTAAAGAACAGTCCCCTGGAATTGGCGTCGTCGAAAGGACAGCGATTTCCATGCATCCAAGGTGAGAAGATCACACCGTTGCTCCCCGCAGGAGTGTGGGCAATGTACTCTATCATCTGCTCATAATCCATTCCCATCTGGTCAATCCTATCTTTCACCCACTCCATACATTTGCCTGAAGTCTCCACCTCAGCCACATAATTGTAAGTGGTGGGATCCACCCCAATCAATGCCCCAATCAGGTTATTCAAATCTAAATGCAGTTTATCCACAGTGGTCGCCACCCAGCCGGAAGTTCCCGAGTAGACCAGGACGTCTCCCACCTCAACACAGCCTGCCCCCACAGAGCAAAGGCTCACATCGCTTCCCCCTGAAAAGACCGGTGTCCCGGACGAAAGTCCCAGCTCTTCTGCAGCTTTTGGGAGAAGGGTACCCACCTGGTCGGTAGAGCCGCAGATCTCAGGCAGATGGCGCATATCGATCCCTACCATTTTGCACAACGTCTCGCTCCAGCAATTCTTCTTAACATCGAACAGGAAAGTGGCACAGGCATCATCCCGGCTGGCCAACATCTTGCCAGTCGCCCGGCATGTCAGATATTCTTTCGCGTCCAGCCACTTGTAAGTCTTCTCAAAGATATCCGGTTCATTGTCCCTCACCCAGAGGTATTTCCAGGCCGGATCTTTAGCGCTGGCTGAGACGGCTCCCGTAATTCGCATGTATTTTAACACCTTTAGGACATCCAGCCCCTCCACTTTTATCCCTGTGTTCATGCAGCTTTTAAACTGTCTGTCCGCACGGGCGTCCATACAGCTCATGGCTCTGCGCAGCGGTTTTCCTTCTCTGTCCACCATGACCACAGTCTGAAACTGAGCGCAAAAAGAAATCCCCTTGATCTCGGTCTTATCCACCCCGGTTTTCTCCAACAGCTTCTTCGTACTTCTGGCCATCGCCTCCCACCAATCTGTGGGATCTTGCTCCACGCCTCCATTTTCCAACACGTGAAGTTCATAGGAATCTGTCTCACCGGCAAGGTATTGAACACTCTCCTCAGCCGAGACATTGAACATACAGGTTTTCAAACCTGTTGTCCCAACGTCATATGTAATAACTTTTACTGACATTGAACGCTTCCCCCTTTACATCGTCTATTGCCGCCCCAAATTGTCTATACAATAGATTATACTTGCTCTTTTTTCCAAAGTCAAGTGCTATAAAACCTTTATTTTTGCTGTAAATACTTTTATAACGCTACTTTTCGGTATAATTTTTGAATAGGATATACTATTATATTTTCAGGCTATTTTTGCGATTATTCATCAGTTAAATATCTAACACGCAAGGATTGTGCTGGTTATTTTATTTATTTTTTATATTTTTCAAAAAATATATTTTATTTATTCTTATTACCTCTAAACTCCCCGTCAGATCACCAAAAGCCGCAGAAAATCCCTCTTCGTACATCTGAGAATTTTCTACGGCTCTGCCCTCCTCATAGTCATAAAACGTATGTCTATTTTCCAATATAAAATATGTCTCACTTTTTAAGATAATAATCACTATTTCATATTCACTTTGCGCCTAAAAATAAATAGGCTAAATCTGCAAATTGAACTTCATCCTGATCCCGGAGAGGACGCTCCTCCCCTCCCTGCAACAACTGTCCATTCACAAATGTTCCATTTCTAGAGTTTAAATCTGTCAGGTAATATATCCCATTCACCCGGCGAATTTTCGCATGGATCCGGCTCACTGTGGGATATGGGAGAATGACATCGGCCGCCGGCTTAATCTTACCGATGATTAATAATTCCTTATCGAGTATGATCGGGGGTAACTTACCCTCTTCTTTTCCCACCAGAGAGTTATGAGCCTTCTCCGATACCTCACTCAAAATCACCGTAAGTTCAGAGCCTCCACAGTCTGTCTCTCCACTGTCTACCGCCACTTCGCTCTTGTGTCCACCTCCATGGATCTCACTTTGTTCCCACCTCTTTTTCTGCTCTGTCTCCCTAACCGTTTTTCCCTCTCTCTGTGTCCTCTCCACCTCCGTCTCACTGTGATCTCCCAGACTCTGCTCCATTTTATTGTTTTCCACCGGCCGAGAGGAGATAGCCTTCTCCGGCCTCCTCCTCTCTCTCCACGCATATATCCAAAGAACAAGGGACACCATCCCCAGTAAAACTGCCAAAGCGGCCAAGAGCAGTGATAATTCTAAATTTCCGCCCCAATACCGCCAAGCCAAAGCTCCCAAGACAAAAGCTCCCGGCAAAGGCAATGCCGCCTGCCAGCGCCATCTCTTCTCTATTGCAGAGGATTCTTCCCGTAAAAATAAGGGTTTGCCAGCCTCTCCTCCATGACCTTCGCTCTTCTCCAAACCGGACACTCCTTCTTCCCACAGCGGAACTTTCTCCTGGGGAAGATCCGTCTCCCCCTGAAAATCTCTCTCCTCTTTCTTCTCATATTCCTGATACAATTCCTCCTTAATCTTATCAATCTGAAATTCTGCCTCCATGGACACCCGGTATAGTCCATACCCCAAGGTGACAGCCAGGGAATCCTTGTGGTCAATCCTGGGAAGGAAATATTCTGTCAGTCCCTGAAACTGTTCCCGAATCTCCCGGTTGTAACCTGGAAGATAGCAAAACTGGGCTTCCAGACAGTCTGTCTCCAGGTAAATCAATTCTGGGGCCAGGACCAGGTTCTTCGCGTCTAGCAGATAGCTCCCCAGTTCCTGAATCGCTCTCACCGCTGACTGGAAGAACTGTCGGATCTCTTTTTGTCCTATCTTCCTCTCCCCGTATCTCTCCGACAGGGACTGACGGGAAGTGATCTCATAGTAAAACAGATTCCTCCCATCCATTCCCTGAATCTTACACAGTAACAGCGAGGAGAGATGGTTACAGAGAATCATCCTGGTCTGATAACCGGCTGTGTCCACCTCCTCCGGCCCTTGTAGAATCAAGTAACTGTGATTAACATCTCTTTTATACTCCACATACATATTTACTCCTCTTTCCCTGTCTCGTCCGCCTCCGGCAAAGTATCCGGTTCATCTCCATATCTTTGATCTCAAAATATTATCTTCTGGTTTTAGGTTCCTGGAACTCCCCTCCACCTGGAATTCCAGCCGAAGTCCGCCGTAGAGCACCGGCACCGCCCCCCGGTAGGACACTTTCAGCTTCCCGGCCTTCTCCGAGACTTGCATGCGATCCTGCTCCATGCCCAACAAGGGTAAGTCCCCTCTCTCTTGCGCCCGCCGACGGGCCGTCTCCAAGGCTTCCCCCTCCGGACGGTGCTCCTCCAATGTGCCGCTCAACGCCGCCTCGTAGGCTCCTGCTGTCAAAAAGCACTTATTGTGAACGTAAAAACACAGGCTAATCACTCCAAAGACCACCAACAAAATTGCCGGCATCAGCCCCGCCATCTCCACCGTCAGACTGCCCCTGCTCCACGCTATCCCTTTCT
Organism: Blautia sp.; assembly: GCA_047014865.1. Classification (GTDB taxonomy): domain Bacteria; phylum Bacillota; class Clostridia; order Lachnospirales; family Lachnospiraceae; genus Blautia_A. The sequence goes on from JBKXQO010000004.1 coordinate 27,264, forward strand.
CCGTCATAGACAGAGCCTCCCCATATTCCCTATCAGCAAAAACGGAACCAGGGGAAACTGGGCATTTTTCTGTCTTCTCACAAAGAACAAGTCAATCCCAGCCCCCAGAGCAGCGAGAAAAAGTCCTGCAAAAAGAGTACCCACCGTCTTCTCCACACTTAAGCAACTGCCTATCCCCAACATCAAAATCCCATCCCCCATACCTAACGCCCCACCGGTAAGCCAACTGATTCCCATCATAACCATCCCTGGAAGTAGCCCAACCACCAATCGCCAGGGACTGACCCATTCTGTCACCGCAAGGCCGACACCTGCCGCCCCCAAAATAGCCACGGAGACCAGGCTGATTTTTCTCTCCCGAATATCCGTGTAACTATTCCAGCCCAACACAACCAAAACAAAAACTTCCCGTATCCCATCCATTCTCCGATCTCCATTCTCATTTTCACTATACAATCCTGTCCTCTTCCCAGCGCCGCCGTCGTTCTCACAATGTTCCAGATACCGCGTGCATCCTTCTTGCCTGTCCCACCGTGACCACTCTCTATTTATCCCCCACACCGACTACAGGCTGCCCACTCACAGACCTGAGACAGAGGAACCATACGAACTGTCCGTTTCAATCCACTACAAGTCACCAGACTGTGGTAACGGTCTCCACTTCCTGTAATATACACATAAGAAGGGGTTTTCCCATCTATACACTTCTCACATGGTCTGTACTTACTCCCATCTTCGCTTCTGCGCCAGGATAACTCCTCCCTGGTGATTCCTTCCACAGACAATTTCAGATAGCTACAAGTGCTCCTCCGGTGATAGACCTTCCCATTCTGAGCCACATATACTATCTCTTCCGTCCCCTGATCTTCCCCATCTCCCTGATATCCTGTCCAGGTATGCACCGTCACTTCACTGGTGAACACCACCGGCGGCAACACTGTCACCGATATCTGAGGCCTCCACGTGTAGAGGTCCGGAAGGCTCACCTCCTGTGGAGCGCCCTCCCAAGAGTCATACCCCATTCCCACCATCTCCACTCGTTCTCTTAGCCGGCTCTGTCTTTGCACTTGAAGCGGAAAGATTTCCATGAAACTGATCACTGTCACCATCCCCATAAAAAACAGAAATAAGACCAGCGCACACTCTACCGTCAGGCTACCTGACACTGTCAAGGTACAAGGAGACGCTCTCCCGAGAGCAGGGGATTGCTCCCTCGGGGGCGGAGCCCCCCTGCCGATAGCCTGAAGAGAGTGTAAATGATACCTAAAATTATTTTCCCGGAAAAGCATCTCCTTGCACCTCCAATCGCTGCGTCCGGATGTCCGTCACCTTTCGTAATCATCGCCCTGCCTCAGATGAGAAGGCCCGCCCTCCTCTAATACCCATACTGTCTGGTTACTGTCAATACCTGGTTCTGCACCCTCACCTCCACTTCCACCTCCAGAGCGCCAATACAGTGATCCAGTCGAAATAAAGAACTCCCCTTACTGGACTGCAGTCCCAATTCCATCTGATCCATCGCCCGCAACACCTGCGTATTCTCGTCCTCCAAAAATAGTAACACTTGCAGATACTCCTCATAGGATAATCCCTCATCATCTCCCCGATGGCCATTCTCCAGAAGTTCTGGCAGATGTGCAAGATTCTCCAAGGATAATTGCCAAGTCTGTGCATTTTTCCACAGCCCAATCTTCCCACCTGCGAACAGCTCCCGAAGATCCAACACACTCTCCCCAAAGGCCCAACAGACTATAATCGCCGTCTCTATGATCACCGACGCCGGCGGAAACAAAAACGCCGACGCAATAGACAGCGCTAAGCTCTGCGCCTGCGCCCTCTTAGCTGGATCAGACAACAGATGAATCAGATTCAGCCCCTCCCGGATCAACAACAAACGGTTGGCCGCCGCCTTTAAGTTCTCTCCATCACTGGACCTCCCATATAAGACGTACTCTGTCTGATATCGCATCTCCCCCTGTCCTGGATTGCGGTAATGTCCCATCTTCTCCAACACATAGCGTTGAAATAGGTACCGCTCCACAGGGGAGGTCTCCTGTGGGGAGACTCCCATACCAAACCCTGTCCTCCGCTCTCGGTTGGAGACCATCTGGCTGGTGTCCATGGCAACCCATGAGACATCCTGAGGATCCTCTAGGACCAATTGCAAAATTCCTCGGTTCATCAACTCCCGAATTGTCTGTATCGGGTTTTCTACCGGATCTTGATGCCCCTTCTCTACCTGAAATCCTTCCTCCTGAAAACTTTCCCCCTCAGATCCTTCCTGTGTCCCTTCACTCTCCCACACCTCTTCCTCTGCCACTGCCTGATCCACCGCCTGGTCATACTCGTTGAGCGCTTCTCCTTCCCGGATATCCTCCCAAGCCTGCTCTTGATCTTGCACAGACTTACTCCTTGTCCGTACCTGGTCCAACGCCCACTCCACACTCTGCTGCCCCAGGGCTTCCTCCTGCCTTTTCACCGCCTGCTGCCGGAAAATCTGCCCACCCTGGTCTGTCAGCAAAGTATAGCCGCTGACTCCTCCCAGCTCTATCTCCATATCGATCCCTCTCACCCTCAACAGGGGATCCATATACTTCTCAAATATCTCGTAAGCCTTTCCCACTGGCACCTCATCCGACGGCGCCGCCGGATGAAGGCCAAAAATCTCATAGCGCTCCAAGAGCTCTCTGTCATACTGGGCGAAAAGGGAATACAGTCCCACATCCACCCCATTTAAAATATGAGTTCTACCGCTGGCAACCCTGACAGACTCCAGAGCGGCCGCCACCAAAGCCACCAAAACGCTCAGCAGCAAGGCAAGAAACACTGTAATACTCCCCTCTCGCCCCACGGCACCACCTCCTTTCTTCCCCATAATTTCCCCAGACCTCCATAAAGACCATCCACGGACACTCACACCGTATTACTCTGTTTTGTGATCTTAGATAGTATATTTTTCACCAGACTGACCAACTGCTCTTTGAAGATCAGAACCAGGCCAATCAGCACCACCAAGATCAAAATGATCTCCACGACACCCACCGCGTCTTCTTCCCACAGCAGAGATTGTAAACTCCCCATACTTTCTCACCCCCTCTCCTCAATTCCCATAGAATGACAAAAATGCAGGGATCATCAGCAAAGCCAGGACTACTCCCAACATCAGGATCATCGGTACTAAAAGTTTCGTGGCCGCAATCTCCCCCAGAACCTTTGCTTTCCGCTTACGGTCTTCCCACGCTTCCAAGGATTCTCTCTCCAACATCTGTAGAAGCCCCTGGCTGCCCTGGCAGAGGTTCTGAACTAGAAGCGTGGCGAAAGTCTTATATTTTATCTGGCCACACCGAAGGCCAAAATTCCGGTATGCCTCCACCTGCGAAACTCCGCTGTCCATCTCCAGACAAGTTCTGCGAATCTCCTCATAGGCCAGACGCCTCTTCCGCTCGCCGTCTATTCTCCTCTCATAGTCCTGAGCCATCCTCTGAAAGCCGCCCTGCACAGACATCCCTGCCTGCATCATCAAAGTGAACTTCATGACAAGTCCAGGATAGTCCTGTAAGAGCTGTTCCGCCTGCTTTCTCCGGACATTCTCCTTCTCCCGCTCCTGAAAGATCAGAAGCGCGGCCGCTGATATCAGGCAGACAGCGGATAACATACTCCCTGTGTGATCCGCGGCGTAATCCCACGTCAGCTTATGACCGTTCAAGGTCTGTGGCAGATAATACTTTTCAGGGTTGTCTTTCTCCTGGTTATAGCGCGCCACTTCCTCTTGAATCTGCTGTTGAACGCTGGGTGGCTGCGCCCTGCTCTGCTGTTCTGTCACCTCTTGCCCCTCCCTTTCTGGGATTTGGACAGTCAGCTCATATATTTTATCTCCCTCCATCTCCACAGTCAGTTCCTTCTCATATCCCAGCTCCTCCCTCTGAAATACTTGTGAGACCTTCCCCCGGTGACTACTCTCAATGCTGAGCGCCAGTCCCACCAAGTTCCCTCCCACTGCCACCAGGAAAAATAACCGTCTTCCTCTGTCATCGCTCAGTCTTCTACCGATTCTCCATTTCCTCCGGTACCCAATCCACAGCGCCAACAATCCTACAAAAACACATATATGTACTCCCATTCTCTCACACCTCGATATTTACAATCCTATGCCCCAGCCAAAAGGCGAATCCATAGACCGCCAGACAGACTGTCATGACTACAGTTCCAAAAATATTTCCATACAACACCTCCAAAAAACCCGGTGAAGTCAATTGCATGTACAAGATAATGCCAAAAGGCATCAGGCTCATCAATTGCTGTTCTGACTTTTTTGCCGCCAGCACCGCCTCTATCTCCTTCTTCACCTCGATCTTATCTCCCAACATCTGCGCCGTCTTCTGGAGAATCTTCTTCATATCCCCCCCGCTCCGCTTGGCCGCCTGAAAGATCACCGCGAAATTCTCCATGTCCTCCAACTGGCTCCGTTCTCCTAAATCCGCCAACAGGGACTCCACAGGGATGCTGAGCTTCATCTGGCCCTCTATATATCTCAGCTCCCGTACCAGGTCTGCCTGTCCCCCATGGAGGCGTTCCAATTCCCGGGCACAACCACCTATGGCATTCTCCACGGAATAACCCGCCTGGAGAATCACCGCCAAAGAGTCCAGCATATCCTTAAACTGTCGGTTTAGCTTGGACTTCTGTTCCCGTATCCTCTCCCTCCTTCGGAACCGTAAATACCAGAAAAGAACGCCAGGAGTAGCCACGAAAGCCCAAGGGCTCTGATAAAACGTCCAGTTGAGCAACAGACACAAAAATACCCCCTCCGCCAAATACCGCAGGATCTCCCTCCTGTCAAAATGGTAACTCCCATAATCCTTCTTCAAAGTTCTACCCCCTCCCGGATCAATTTCTCACGGTGAATCAGATCGCCTGTCTGCACCAACCCTTTCTCCTCCTCCCACTGGTACAGTGGATTCAGCTGGATCTCCCCCTGGTCAAACCCCAACACCTCCACAACCTCCAACACTTTCCGGCTCCGGTCCCGAAGCCGTCCCAGGTGGATCAACAGATCAATTCCGGAGGCAATCTGGCGGCGAATAGCCTCGAGGGGAAGTTCCATCCCCATCAGAACCATAGTCTCCAGACGGCTCAACATATCTCTGGTACTGTTGGCATGGGCTGTAGTCAAACTACCCTCATGGCCTGTATTCAATGCCTGTAACATATCCACAGCCTCCTCCGCCCGTACCTCACCCACGAGAATCCGATTAGGCCGCATACGCAACGCCGTCTTAATCAGATCCCGGATGGTAATATCTCTCCCTCCTTCCAAGTTGGCCGCCTTAGCCTCCAGTCTCACCAGATTTTCCACTCCCTGAATCCTCAACTCTGCGTTGTCCTCGATGGTAATGATTCTCTCATCCCTGGGAATGTATTCCGACAAAGCGCCCAGAAAAGTAGTCTTTCCGCTTCCGGTTCCCCCTCCCACCAAGATGGAATAGCGAGCCTGCACCATCTTACAGAGAAAGTCCGCACACTCCCTGGTGAGACTTCCCAACTGCAATAGTTTCTCCATGGTGATCGGCTTATCCGGAAACCGCCGGATGGTCAAAATCGGGCCGTTGAGAGCCACGGGGGCGATCACTGCATTCACCCTGGAGCCACCTTCCAGCCTGGCGTCCACAATGGGACTGGACTCATTGACAATTCGATTGCATCTGCCTACGATCTGCTGAATCACATCCTCCAACTTCTCCTTGGAGGTAAAACAGCGGTTCCAACGGCTCAGCTTCCCATCCCGCTCCACAAAGATAGACTCCGGCCCATTCACCATAATCTCCGTGACCGTATTGTCCTCCAGAAGATCCTGCAGCACGTCTAGCTTCCGGACAGAGTGGAACAATCTCTGTCGAAGTTCCACCTTCTCCTGCAGGGAAAGTCCGTCCTCCCGAAGGTCGTTCAGAATCACCTGGTCGATCATCTCCAGAATTTCCTGATCTGACAGCTCCCGCGTCAAATCCAGTCTCTGCATCAGATCCCTGCGGATCTCCTGAAATTTTTTACTGCTCATAACTTCTCCTTCCCGACAGCGTCCGCCTCCGCACCTTCCATTTCAAGGCCTCAGCCACTTCCTCCTGTCACCGCTCTACGGCTCTCTTGACAGGTAAAACAATCGCAAGGCATCCGCCAACTTCACTGGCAAAAACTCTGGGTTTCTCATGGAATAAAAAGAAACATCCTCCATCGCCCTACGCTCTCCTCACACCTGGAAAAGATGGCATTTGGGGAGACAAAAGCCCTGCCACATACGCCGATGAGATTGCGCTTACTCCGCGGCAAACACGCCTCGGCTTACAGCAAAAAACAATAAGGGAAAACAAGCGCCATGATCCGCAAGAACGCGGCGCGCTCACTAGACTATACGATCCCGAAAGTATGAATCTCAGAATAGATTCTCAGACCGGGAAACAGAATTGAAATAGCTGAATTCATCTCACACAAAGACAACTTGAAAGTTTGCCGGAACCGGCGGAAGCAGAAAACCTGCTGTGACTAAAATAGATCTCAACCAGAACTGGTTGGTGAACATTATTATAAGCGCAATTTTTTTCAAAGTCTAGTCTTGACAGCATATTTATTTCTAAAAGATATCTCACTCTTCTCAAACACTAAAAATGACGTTATAATCAAGCTAATTACTGAGAAAGGAGGTGACAACCTATGAGACTAAGACCCTACATCGAGGCAAAAGACTTTGAATATTTATCTGAGTGGACAAAGGAGGAGAGAGTACACGCCCTCTGGAGCGCCGGTCACTTCTCCTATCCTCTATCTCGGGAGAATCTACGAAATGGCCTGGATAAAATCGCCAGAAAAGATGCCGCCTGCCCTTATACCGTCACCGACAGCGACGGCCATCCTGTAGGCTTTTTCGTCTACTCCACCGACTGCACAGACAACTCTGGATTTCTGCGACATATCGTCCTAGACGGATCCATAAGAGGAAAAGGCTACGGCAGGCAGTTGATCCAGTTAGCCCTGCAATTCGCCTTCCAATGCGCGTGTGTCTCCTCTGTTTCCCTGAACGTCTTCACAGTCAATCTGGCTGCCAGAAAGTGTTACGCCAAGGCCGGATTCGTAGAGGAATGTACGGTGGAGAATGCCCACTCTTTCCAAGATGAGACCTGGAGCAAATGTCGTATGACCTGCACAAATGCGCACACTCCATCCAAAAAACATTCTCAAGAATCCAGCTAAAGAAAGATCTCCTACTTCTTCCAGGCAATGACCCGAAACTTTCTGCCCTGATACCCATATTTCCAATATTCCATGCGCCTCAGGCTGTTGCGGAAACGGTCGTTGGTGATCCGAATCTTATGGAATCCGGCTTGTCTTAGCAATCTTAAATCTTCTCGGGGCCTCTTGGCCGCCACCAACGGCAAATCACAAAACGCCCCGCTCTCTGTGCCATCCTGGATCACTTTGCGCTCCGTCAGCAAGATCAACAGCCAGGAGAACCGCTTCCAGACCGCAACCTTTAGAGAATTCATTCTACGCTGGTAGTCGCCGTCATAGAACAGAATCTTCCCCCCAGGACTTAGCACGTCTCTCCAACGGGCAAAAGCCCTGGCGGGATCATAGAGGGTCCAAACCACGTCCCTCGAGAGGATAACGTCATAAGTCTCCGCCTCTTCCAGCGGCAATTCCACCCCATCCTCCTCCAGCACCTGAACGGAAACTCCGGCTCTTTTACAGTTTGCAATCGCACATCGAACCATCCCGCTGGAACCGTCGATGGCCGTCACCTGGTGTCCCATCCGAGCCAGAAGTATGGACAGAAATCCTGGTCCACACCCCACGTCCAGGATACGCAGTTTTTCCTCTCCCAGCACTTCCCTCAGCTCTTGATTCCAGTGCATCACATCTTTCTTACTTGCAAGTTGGGCCTGAATCAGTTCATCGTACTCCCCGGCATCCTGTGTCCAAATATCTTCTATCTCTCGAAACATCTCTTCTCCATTCCACTATAATATATTTATGGTTATTACCCCTCACAGCTAGTGAGGCATATCCATTATCCTAATTGGTTCAAGTCCCCCTTGGCCAGCCTTGACATGCCTGACCTCATCCCCTATTTGATATCGATCTTACCCCAGTCAATGGCCTCGTAGGATGTGGGCGCTGCTTCCATTCCTGTGATTCTCTTGTTATATACATAATTCTTCTTGGGATAATAGAGAGGCACGGTCACAGCCTGCTCATCCATCCGGCTAAGTATCGAATCGTACAGTTGTACCCTCTTATCCTCGTCCACAGTCTTCAAGACTTGGCCAATCTCGTCGCTGACCTGCTGATCATACCAACACACAGCCGGATTTCCCTCTGTCTGGTAGAACATACTGCTGAGGAAACCATGGGGATTCCAGGAATCCTCATAGGAACGGTAGATAATCATATCGTAATCTCTGGTTGACCAGATGGCGTCGTAGTAGGCAGAAGACTCCACCTGGTTTAACTCCACCTCGATCCCGGCTTTGGCATACTCTGACTGTAGATACTCACAGATGGTCTTCCAGTTGGAGAACTCCTCTGTCTGGAACACTAAGCGCAGAGAGAGCTTCTCTCCGTCCTTCTCCACAATCCCATCCCCATCTGTGTCCTCATATCCAGCCTCCCTAAGAAGCTCTTTGGCCTTCTCCAGATCATACTTATAGCCAGGACTGTTCTCCTCTGTCACATAGGGAACCTGAGGGGAGAACAAACTGGTGGCCGCGGTCCCATCTCCGTCCAGCAAATCTTCCACCAACTCTTCTTTGTCGATTGCATAATTCAGGGCCTGTCTCACATTGAGGTCTTTCAGCGCTGAATTCTCATAGTTCAAAATCAAATAGTAAGTCTGGGTAGCGGTCCCATCTAAGATATCCAGATTATCATCCGCCTGAATCACTCCCATGTTCTCTGTGGGTGTGTCCGCAATACAGATATCCGCCTCTCCGCTCTGGAGAGCCATGGTTCTCGACTGTCCATCGTCCACCTTCTTCAGGATCACTTTGTCCACCTTCGGCCTCTCCCCGTAATAGTAAGGATTTGGCACCAGAACTGCTTCCTTGTTGGTCTCGATACTCTCAACCATCCACTGTCCGGTCCCCACCATCTCCTGGAAATTGCCGTCCTCGTCCACGCCACTAGCCCCCAACATCCGGTAAGGTCTGGGGTAAGTAAACTCAATCAGACAACTGTAGGCCACATCGTCGAAGGTGAATTTCACAGTATAATCATCCAGCTTTTCGACCTTGTCCAATTTTGCAGAGAAAACTTCCTTTTCATCCCATCTCCCATAGTTGAACAGCACATTGTCCGCATTGAACGGAGTCCCGTCAGAGAACTTCGCGTCCTCTCTCAGATAGAAAGTATACTCTTTTCCATCGTCGCTGATCTCCCATCTCTCGGCCAAGGCCGGCTCAATCTCGCCGCCCTCCCCGTACCGGACCAGCGGGTCATAGACCATCTCAAACAGACGAAAATCTTCATCTCCCCCTGAGATTGTATCCCCCTCTTCCATACTGAGCCCACTGGACACCAAAGCGGTGACTACTTTTTCATCCCCGGACGTGCTCTTCTTTGCCGACTCAGAGCCTCCTGAAGACTGTCCGCCTCCGCACCCGGTCAGAACCAATACGGAGCTTGTCAATATTGTTGCCATAATCACGCCGAATCTTTTTTTCTTCATGTTCTCTTCTCCTTTTATATTTTTTATGGTGTATGGCGAAGATCCGCCAGCCTATCCATATAAGTGGCAGGCGACCCAATGCCCCGGCGCCACTTCCGTCAACGCAGGCTCTCTGTCTTTGCACCTCTGGTCACACAGAGAGCATCTGTTCTGGAAATTACACCCGCCTGCCCCAGAATCCGTGGAAAATAGCTTCTCCCCTGTCTCCAGGCTGATCTTCCTCCTGCGGGGATCTGTGGCCGGAATAGACTGGAATAAAAGCTTTGTGTACGGGTGAAGAGCCTCCTGCTCTATGGCGTCCGTTCTGTCTATCTTCTCCACAATCTTTCCCTGGTACATGATGGCCACCTGATGGCACACATAGGGAATGTTGGACAGGTCATGGGTAATCAATAGGTACGTCACCCCGTACTCTTGCTGAATCTCTCTCAACAAGTTTAGAATCTGCTTCCGGATGGAATAATCCAAGCTGGACACCGGCTCGTCGCAGATCACCAACTTGGGATGTAAGACCAACGCCCGGGCTATATTGGCCCTCTGACACTGACCGCCGCTGAGCTGGTTCACATAGCGGTTTCGCAGCTCCGGATCCAGGCCTACTTTGCCCAGCGCTTCCACCACCCTCTCCTCACTGTCACTCTTGGACAGTTTCACATAATTATTCAACACCTCCCGGATGCTTTCCCCGACGGTATAACTGGGGTCAAACACGCCGTTGCTGCTCTGAAAGACCATCTGCAGATCCTTACGGTAAGGCCTTAACTGACTTTCCCTCATATTTTGGATCTCTCGGTCCAGAAAGCGGATCTGGCCGGAAGTAGCCCGTTCCAACCCTGCCGCCAGTTTGCCAAAAGTCGTCTTACCGCTGCCGCTCTCCCCAATCAGTCCCAGAGATTTTCCCTGGCACACCTCTAAGGATACGCCGTCCACCGCCTTGATCAGAGAACCCCGGCCATAATATTTTTTCAAATCCTTTGTCTCCAATAGAATCTCCACACTCAGCCTCCTCTACAAAATCGCATTTAGAAGCTGTCTGGTGTACAGGTGACTTGGATGGTGAAAAATCCTGTCCACCTCCCCGGCTTCCACTACTTCCCCGTGTTGCATGATCGATACCTGATCTGCGATCTCTGCCACAACCCCAAGGTCATGGGTGATAAACAAGACCCCCACATCCTCCAATCTGCTCAGGCGGTAAATCTCTGTCAAAATCTGCCTCTGAACCGTCACATCCAAAGCTGTGGTCGGCTCATCCGCAATGAGATACCTGGGCTGAAGAGCCATGGTCGCCGCAATCATCACCCGTTGGCACATTCCGCCGCTGAGTTCAAAGGGGTACTTTCCCATTAGCAAATGCGGTGTGGGCAGGTGTACCGATTCTAAGTACGCCTCCGCTTTTTCCCGGGCTTCCTGCCTGCTGATCCTTTGATGCTCCACGATCCCCTCCACCATCTGGTCCCCCACTGTGTACAGCGGATCCAGTGAGGCTGAGGGATCCTGGAAGATCATTCCCAGAACCGTCCCGTTTAACTGCTCCCTCTGTCTCCCGGACAGCTCCTGAAAATCCTGTCCATCCGCCTGGATGCTCCCCTTAGTGACCTTCCCGTTGTAAGGCAAAAGCCCCATAATCGCCAGGGAAGTGACGGACTTTCCACTGCCGCTCTCCCCCACCAGAGCCGTAATTTTTCCTCGGGGGATCTCCAGGTTCACTCCATTGACCGCGGAGACGATCCCGGTCGCCGTCTGAAATTCCACATACAAATCCTTCACTGATAACTGATTATTTCGCTGACATACCATTTTTTATCCCATCTCCCAACAAATTAAAAGCCATAACCACCAGAATTATCGCAACTCCGGGGTAGACCATTAGCTGCGGATACGTCTGAATGTAGTTCTTGCAATCGCTGAGCATGATCCCCCACTCCGGTGTGGGTGGTTGAACGCCCAGACTGATAAAAGAGAACCCTGCGATTGCCAGAATAATTGTCCCCACTTCCATGGTCGCTAAGGCGATAATGGATGGAGAGATATTTTTCAACACATGTCTAAAGATCATCCTCCTGTGGGTACATCCCCCTGCTCTCAGCGCCATCATATAATTTTGTTCCTTCACTTGAATGGTCAATGCCCTGGTCAGACGGGCGTAACTGGCCCAGTACACACAGGACATGGAAATCACCAGATTCTTCCCGCTGGCCCCCAAGGTGCCTGCAATGGCCAGAGCCACCACAAAGTTGGGCATTGCCATGAAGAGATCGATAACCCTCATCAGGAACCCATCCACCCGTCCTCCCACGTAACCGGAGACCAGGCCGATGGGGACGCCGACGATCAACGTCAATCCCAGAACCATCCCACTATAAAAAAGAGAGTTACGGCTTCCCCAGATCAACCGTGAGGCGATACAACGCCCCAGTTGATCCGTTCCCAGCCAGTAAGTGGAGCTGGGCGCCTCCAACTTCCGCGCCACATCCACCAGAAGCGGATCATTGGGCGCCAGAGCCGGGGCAAAAATGGCGACTCCCACAAAGATCAACACGATCGCAAGTCCCACCTTTGTCTTGGTCTGTCCCCACACAGCCTGCCACCGCAGGTTTCGGATCCCCGCCGTCTCCAACTTCTTAACTTTTGTCTTCATCTCTCGTTCTCCTCCTAACTCAATTGAATTCTGGCGTCCACTGCCGAGTATAGAATATCAATCAACAGGTTGATGAAAACCACAAAGCATGTGATGACCAAGATAAAACACTGAAGCACCGGGAGATCCTTGGTGTAGACAGCCTCCAGGGCCAGATTGCCGATTCCCTGGATTGAGAAAATAGACTCCACAATCGCCGATCCGCACAACAGGAGGACACACATATTCCCCATCTGGGTGATCACCGGCAACAACGCGCTTTTCATCCCGTGCTTGAGCACGATCTTCCATCCAGAGATCCCCTTGGCCTTACAGGCCCGAATAAAGTCCTTTTGGAGCACATCGCTGAGATTTGTCCGGATCATGCGGATCAAAATGCCGAAGAAACCGATATCCAGGGTAATCGCCGGGATAACGGGAATTCCCTGAGTCCCGCCGATCACAGAGATCACACCCAGCTTCACTCCGAAAAAATAAAGTAAGATCAATCCCAGCCAGAAAGCCGGCATGGACACACTGAAAAAGGAGATCCCCTGTAGAATCCGGTCCAGCCAGGTATGCTCGAACACTGCCGAGAGAACCCCCAGAGGAATCGCAACGATAATCAAAAGAAAAAAAGAGGTTATCGCCAGTTTCAGCGTATCCGGAAAGTGCTTAGCCAACTCTTCCATGGCCGGCCGGTTCGTCTGGTATGATTTTCCGAAATCACCGTGGAGCACATTTCCCAGCCACCGGATATACTGCCTGTAGACCGGTTGATCCATCCCCTGCTGGCGGCGCACCGTCTCGATCTCCGTCTGCGTGGGGTGCTCATAGATCTTCTCCGCCAGCACTCTGGCCGCATCCCCAGAGGACAGCGTGCTCAACCCGAAGACCAACATGGACATTACCAGCAGAATCGGTATCAAGGCCAACAATCTCTTTCCAACGTATTTTAACATTCTCCTTCCCCTTCCCCCATACACGGCTCCTGCCCATGCATGGCCAGTAAATCTCTAAAATATCCCTCCTCGGCTATTAGCTCCTCATAGATGCCTGTCTGAACGATCCGCCCGTTCTGCAGAACCACAATCTTGTCCGCTGAGCGGATAGTCGACAGGCGGTGCGCCACCAAGAGGGTCGTCCTATCCTTGCTGGAATTCTGGATAGACTGCTGGATCTCCTTTTCATTCTCCGTGTCCAGGTTAGAGACCGCCTCATCCAGGATCAAAACCGGCGCGTCTTTCAAAAGTGCCCTGGCTATAGCGATCCTCTGCCTCTGGCCACCGGAGAGCTTCGCCCCACCCTCCCCGGCAACGGTATCATAACCTCTGGGGAGATCTAAAATAAAGTCATGGGCCAAAGCCATCTTAGCCGCCTGCTCCACCTCCTGGTCCGTGGCATCCCAACGGCCCAGGCGTATATTTTCCCGGATGGACTCCCGGAACAGATAGACGTCCTGCAAGACCACGGAGGTAAGCCTGTGCAAACTATCCAAGCTCATCTCCCTTAGATCTCTCCCGCCAATCGCAATCCCGCCGGACGCAGGATCCCAGTGACGCAACAGTAGCTGAATACAGGTACTCTTCCCTGCTCCGGACTGTCCCACCAAGGCCACAGTCTCACCGGGCTGAACGGAGAAAGAGATGTCCCTCACCGCCAAGTCCAAATCCTCCCTATAGCGAAAGCTGACCTGGTCAAACCGAATCTCTGGGGAGATCTGTGTGGTATCCAACTCCTCTCCCTGGTCTCTCACTTGGGGCTTCGCCTCCAAGACCCGGTATACCCTATCCGCCGCAGCAAAAATCAACCCGAAATTTCTGGCCGTTCCACAGACTTCTACCACAGGCCCCAGAGTCATGCCCGCCAGAATTACAACCACGGGATACATCTGCGTCTCCAGACTTCCCCGCGCCACAAGACCTGCAGCCACAGCCGCCACACAGAGCATGGAACATCCCAGTGCAGCCTGTAAAAAGGCGCCCTCTGTCCCCAACCTTTTGCCATAACTTAATTGGCTCTCATACAGACGATCCATATAATCTGCATTCTTCTCCTGGTATCGCCGGCGAAAATTCAAGGACAAGATCTCTTTCATCCCCTGAATCCCTTCCATGGTGACAGCATTGGCCTCCCCCAATTGCTCACGCACCACTCTCCCTTGTTGATCCGCCTTCCGTCTCATCACTGTGGGAATATAGACAATCACAGCCAAAAACGCCAACAAGACAAGAGGCAACAGTGGAGAGAACGTCCCCAGGCAGATCATCAAAATCACCGGAACGATCACCGCCACCAGAACACTCCCAAAAGAATGGGCGAAAAACCATTCCAGCAACTCCACATCCCCCATCAGCGTGGAGGCTAACTGCCCAGACCGCATGTTCAACAGTATGGCCGGAGATACTTTCTCAATAGCGTCAAACAGCATAATGCGGAAATCTGCCAGAACCTTAAAGGCCACATCGTGGGACAACCACATCTCGAGAAAATAGAATAAGACCCTGACAGCCACCGCCACAGCCAGAATTCCCATGGCAAGAGATAATTTTTCCAAAAGTCTCCCCTGGATGGCAAGTCCCACGATCCACGCGCCCAGCGTAGACACCCCCACCACAGACAGTTGGTGCGCCACGCCGCTGATTACAGCTCCTGTCATCCTCCCCCGGTATGCTCTTAACTTCCCAGACAGACGAATCACATTGATGAGCCGGTTTCTTTTTGTATGTATTTCTTTATTGTTTTGCATCGTTTTGCGCCCTTACTAATCCTTGATAATGTTTATTGGTATCTGACAACTCCTGGTGTGTCCCGGCGCCTACCACCCGCCCCCGTTCCAGCACATAGATCCGGTCTGCCTGCTGGACAGTGGAGAGTCTGTGGGCAATCACAACTGTGGTCTTGCCCTCCATGCACCGGTACAAAGCTTCCTGGATCTCCCTCTCATTTCGTAGATCCACACTTGAGGTAGCCTCATCCAGTATGAGAATCGGTGCATTCTTTAAGATTGCTCTGGCTATGGCAATCCTCTGACGTTCTCCCCCCGAGAGAGTTGCGCCTCTCTCTCCGACGACGGTGCCGTACCCCTGGGCGAGGCCCTGAATAAACTCGTGGGCATTGGCTGCCTTGGCCGCGTCCACAGCCTCCTGGTCGGAGGCCTGTGGCCTGGCCATCTTAATATTCTCCATCACCGTCCCATAAAAAAGATAAGATTCCTGGAAAACCACGGCAACCTGACTTCTGAGATAATCTGCCCCGTAACGGCGTATGTCCGTCCCGTCCAAGAGTAACTTCCCGGCTGTCACATCATAGAACCGCAGGATAAGATTCACGATG
Organism: Blautia sp.; assembly: GCA_047014865.1. Lineage (GTDB taxonomy): Bacteria > Bacillota > Clostridia > Lachnospirales > Lachnospiraceae > Blautia_A. Next base: position 42,935 of record JBKXQO010000004.1, read on the forward strand.
GTGGACTTGCCGGAACCGGATTTTCCCACCAGGGCAGTGACTTTTCCGGCCTCCATCACCAGATCCACCTCCCGCAGAGCCTCAGCGGCATCCTCCTCATACTGAAAAGTCACCTTAGACAGAGAGATCTCCGGCAATGAATGGGAGAACCGGAGTTCAGGATCTCCTTCCTCTTGAGGCACCGGCTCATCCAGAACCGCAAACAATTCTTCTGCCACAGAAAGTCCCAGATAGCTACCGTGCCAGTAGGTATTCAGATCATTCAGAGGTTTCATGCACTCCCCAGACAGGAAGAGAATAATCAAAAGCGCACTGTACTCCAACTCCCCCCGAGCCATATGAATGGCCGCCAACGCCACAGACGCCGCCGTACCCACAGTCGTGCAAGCGGTGATCACCGAAGAATCAGACAGGGAGATCCCCAGGTTCCTCATAGATTCTCTGGCGAATCCCCACGCTTCTCTCTCGCGCTTTTCTCCTTCTCTCCGGCTGGCTCCCAGAGACTTCAAAGTACTCATACCTTGCATGTCGTCTATGTACTGTGCATTCAATTGCGCGTAATCCTGCCAATACGCAATCATCACCTTGGAGACCGCTGGCATGAACAGGTGCGGAATTAGTATGGACAAAAACGCCATGCCCAGAACCAATGTCCCCACCGACCAATCCAGAGACCACATGTATATAGTAGAAAAAGTGGTGGTAAGTAACACAACAACTATCTGGGGCAGGTACTGGGTCAAAAAAGGCTCAAAGGATTCTACTCCGTCGGTAATCAGCGACTGAAGGCTTCCACTCCTTTTATCGTTTCGATAGGCCGGCCCCAACTCCAGCAACTTTTCCAACATGGCGTCTCGTATAACCCCTTTTACTTTCGCAGCCATCTTCTTCACATAGCCCTCCTGGTAACGGACGAACCATGCGCGCGCCAACAAGGCTGCCAGAGCTGCCAGGAACCAATATCCCGCTTCTTCTCTGCCCTGTAAGACTGCTGTCACAGCCTCAGCCAGAAAAAAAGCCTGGGCAAAACTACAGGCGACGATCACAGAGGAGATCAAAATCTTGACAAACGTCTCCCGTCTGGCCTGCCTTAAAAATGTAATAAGCCGTATATATTTTCCCATAGCCATCCGTCACTTCTCAGCGCCCACCAGAAACTGTGGAGTGAGACCGTTCATCTCCCTTCCCCGCTCATCCCACACCAATTCCGTGATATCCTTCTGGGCAAACACCTTGGCAAAGTCCAGGCTCAACAGGTAATCCAGATCCCAGGACGGACGGTTCTTATCGCTCATGAACAGTTGGCGGCTCAGCGCATCTCCCTTCTGGGGATCCGCATGGGCATGAATTCCCCGGCCATACTTCTCCCGCATCCGGCGGTCGTTCTCCTCATATTTCTGTCTGAGCTGTTCATCGTAGAGCCACAGATACCAGCAGGCGTCGAAAACCAACAAACGTCCCCCCGTCCGCAACACCCGTCTCCACTCTCTGTACGCTTTCCCCGGGTCATCCAAGGTCCACGTGATATTGCGACAGAGCACCAGATCAAAACTCTCGTCGGGGAATTCCAGTTCCTGGCAATCCATCGTTCTCAGATCCGCCTGCTGCCCATGCTCTCTGACATTCTTCCTGGCGCAGGAGATCATATTCTCTGTGATATCGATCCCTGTGACTTTGTGTCCCTCCTCCCCCAGAATAATTGGAAAGAAGCCCGGCCCCGTCCCCACGTCCAAGATCTCCAATGAGGACTTCGCCGGAGCATTCTCCAGGATAATCTTCTTCCAAGCCATTCTCTGAGGACTCTCCAGCTCCTGTCGAATCCCTCTGCTGTAGACGGCTGCCTCGCCCTCCCAGTAATCTTTGATCTCCTCGTTTAATCTCATATCCCCTTCTCCTTTTCGTAATCTAGAGAACCCCACCCCACAGAATTTCGCGCTTCAGGATTTTCCGCCTACAACGGATTGTCCTCGCAACCTACTTCTTTTCCTCCGCAGTGCGATCCTATGAAATAAAAAAAGCTCTCTTCTCGTTATCTGTCATTTCACCATTCCCGGGACAAACAGAAAACAAGAAAAGAACCACACATGGCCAATAGACACTGATCCCTCCAGGACAGAGCCGGACACTCACACATAGCTTTTCCCTACTCTAAACACTTCAAATTCCCACCGAAAATGACTGCGACAGACAATATGGCAAGTCTCCTGACTCGAATTCCACCTACTCCTCTCCTTCCCAGATCTCTCAATCCAGTGGTCGCTAGAGTTTCGTCCTTCTCACAGTAGCGGGGGCTGTTCTGGCTTATCCAGATTCCTTATTAAGCATCTTGTGCACCATATTATACTATATAAAATTATACTTTTTCATAGTATTATAGTTCCGCCTTTCTGTCAAGCACCGATTTGCCTGCGATTGCAGAACATCCTGCCAACGGCCTGCGTCAAATCCCACTTCCCCCTCCCAAAAAGTCAGTAAAAATCACGCTTTTTTGGCAAGGAAGATTTTGGCTGGTGAGAAAGTCTTCACCTCTTTATTCTTGAATTATCACGAAAAATGTGGTATCTTTGTGGTTGTATATTTTAATGCAATTTTATATCGTCGACATTTTAGTGCGTGAACACGTTAATTTAACGGCGTGAATATCTTTAGCTATAGAAAGAAATGTGAGTGAATTCCATGAATCAGACAGAAACCATCTTAGAAATCAAAGATTTATGTGTGCAGTTTAAGACTTCCGAGGGCACTGTCCAGGCAGTCAACCATCTAAATTACAGCCTTCACAAAGGGGAAAAACTTGGTATCGTGGGTGAGAGTGGCAGTGGCAAAAGCGTCTCATCCCTGGGAATAATGAAACTAATCCCCAATCCCCCTGGAGAGATCACCGGCGGACAGATTCTGTACAGGGGAAGAGATCTCGTCCAGGCGACTGAGCGCGAGATACAAAAAATCCGCGGGAATGAGATCTCCATGATCTTCCAGGAACCGATGACCTCACTAAACCCCATTATCCGGTGCGGTAAACAGATCGCAGAGTCCTTACAACTCCACCGGGGATTGAAAAAAAAGGAGGCCATGGCGGAGGCGATTCACATGATGCAGTCTGTGGGAATCGCCAACCCAGAGGTTCGGGCCTACGAGTACCCCCACCAGATGTCCGGCGGTATGCGCCAGAGAATCATGATTGCCATGGCTCTGGCCTGCCGGCCCCATATTCTGATTGCGGATGAGCCGACCACCGCCCTGGACGTAACCATCCAGGCACAGATTCTGGATCTGATACGCGAACTGAATGAGGGCATGAACACCTCCGTCTTGTTCATCACCCACGATCTGGGAGTGGTCAGCGAACTCTGTGACACTGTGATCGTCATGTACACAGGTCACATTGTGGAACAGGCTCCTGTCAGAGAATTGTTCCAAGATCCAAAACATCCCTACACTGCCGGACTGCTCCATGCAATCCCCCGCATCACAAAAGAGCGTCCGCCACTGGCCACCATCCAGGGAATGGTTCCCAATCCCACTGAAAAAATCCAAGGCTGCAGTTTTTGGCCCAGATGTCCCCATGCCACAGAACAATGCCGGCAACAAGAGCCTCCGGTCACACAACTGACCAGGGACCGCACTGTCAGGTGTTGGCTCTACGCCACAGAAGACGCCGCCAAGGAAAAGGAGGATTAGGTTATGGCCGCAGAGGAAAAAGAAGTGCTGATGCAAGCCGACCATATCAAAGTATATTTTAGAGGAAAAGATAAAAAATCCGGAACTGTGAAGGCCGTGGACAACGTGAGCTTCCAAATCTTTAAGGGCGAGACTTTCGGCGTGGTGGGCGAGAGTGGTTGTGGAAAAAGCACTCTGGGCCGCACGCTCATCCGCCTGGAAAAGCCCACAGAAGGCCACATCTATTTTCACGGAACGGACCTGGCAAGCTTAAAAGGCACAGAGCTCAAAGAGATGCGTAAAAAAGCCCAGATTATTTTCCAGGATCCGTCTGCCTGTCTAAATCCCAGGAGAACCGTCAAGCAGATTCTGACAGAACCATTTGCCATCCACAAGATGACCGGTCAGATAGACGTGGATGCCCGCATCCTGGAACTGTTGAAACTGGTGGGATTGGACGATTACCATCTCAGCCGTTATCCACATGAACTCTCAGGAGGACAAAAGCAGAGAATCGGGATCGCGCGGGCATTGGCCCTCGAACCCGACATCATCATCTGTGACGAGGCAGTGTCCGCGTTGGATGTGTCTGTCCAGGCGCAGGTATTAAACCTGCTTCAGGAATTAAAAGAAAAATTAGATCTGACTTACTTTTTTATCTCCCACAATCTAAATGTGGTGTACCAAGTAAGCGACCGGGTTGCGGTGATGTATCTGGGCCGTATCGTAGAGATTTCCACCTACGACCAGCTCTACGAGAAGCGCTACCATCCATACACAGAGGCTCTACTCTCAGCGATCCCTCAGGTGGATCAAGAGTTGACACAGGAGAGAATCCATCTGAAAGGGGAGGTACCCAATCCTTCCGCTCCCCCCTCTGGATGTCACTTTCACACACGATGTCCAAAGGCCTGCGACCGTTGCAGGAAAGAAGTCCCCGAACTTCGGGAAGTGGAAGAAGGACACTATGTGGCCTGCCATCTGTATGACAGCCACGGGACAGACACAGAGAGTTCTGCCGGAGAACGGCATCTCAATATAATTTAGGAGGAAGTTTATATGAAGAAGAAACTGATAGCCATGATGTTGACCGTGGCGGTTGTCTTAGGCTGCGCGGCCTGCGGCGGTGGCGGTGCCGACGCCGACGGAGATTCCGGGGCCCAGACTGGCGACGCCTCTGGTTCCAACACTGTCGTAGCTGCCATCGGCGCTGGATTTTCCACCCTTGACCCGGGATATGTGTACGAGAAAAATCCACCGTTGATCGTGAACGCCTGCTATGAGAACTTATTTAAGTTCTACTCCAATGACGGAGCCGCAGAGCCTTGTCTGGCCGATACCTACGAATTCTCAGACGATAATCTGACTCTGACCGTAAAGCTAAAGGACGGTATCACTTTCGCCAGCGGCAACGCCATGACCTCTGCCGACGTGGCATTTAGCATCAATCGCTGCAAAAACTTAAAGAGCAACCCCTCGTTTATCTGCGATACCATCGACAGCATCGAGACACCGGATGACAAGACGGTTGTCTTTCACCTGACACAGCCTGACAGCGCGTTTCTCTCCAAACTGACCTACAGTTCTCTGGCCATCCTGGACAGTCAGGTAGTCAAAGAAAACGGCGGGACAGACGGGGAGGACGCCTCCACCGCAGACACCGCCCAGAACTACTTGAACACCGCCAGCGCAGGCTCAGGTATGTACGTGATGACCAGCTACAAACCCGACGAGGAGATTGTGCTGGAGAAAAACGAAAACTATTGGGGTGAAGCCACAAATGTGGACAAATACATCATCAAAATCCAACCGGATTCCAACACCCAGATGATGACTCTGTCCTCCGGGGATATCGACATTGCCCTGAATCTGACCGATGACACCATGGCCGAGCTGGATGGCAACGACAACGTGAAGTTAATCAACGCCCCCACAAAGACCGTAGGCTTCGTCATGATGAATATGAATGAAGAATACGGCGGACCCATGGCGGATCCCACCGTTCAAAAGGCTGTCCGCAAGGCGCTGGATTACGAAGGAATGAAGACTGTGTGCGGTGAGGGAACCGTGACCCCCTACTCCATCATCCAGTCTGGGTTCATGGGCAGCAAAGGCGAGCGTGCAGCCGACTACGCGGACATCGACGAGGCAAAAGCACTGCTGAAAGAAGCCGGTTACGAGAATGGTTTTGATGTGGATCTCACCGTATGTGATCTGGATATGGAGGGAATTCTTCTGTCCGATCTGGCTCAGAAAGTCAAGGATGATCTGTCACAGATCGGCATCAATGTGAACATCGTATCCCAGCCATGGGCAGCCGGATACGGCGACGCATACCGCGACGGCACCCTGGGATTCACAGTGATGTACTGGGCAACCGACTACAACGATCCCAACGTACAGTTGGAGTTCCTTCCCGGCGGCACCATGGGAACCAGAGCCGGCTGGACAGAGGACATGGATCCAGAATTGGTGAAACTGGAAGAAGAGGCCATGTCGGCCACAGACAATGACGCAAGAATCGCTGTCCTTGAAAAAATCCAGGATGCAACTTACGAATCCGGTCCTTTCGTCATGATCGCCCAGGCTCCCGCACACATTGGATACAATGCCCGTCTGGACGGCGTAGTCAATTCCGATCCATATACCTTGGATCTGACTCAGATTACTATCAAATAATTTGACAAACAAGACACAGACAGTGAAGCGGATCTCCACGATTCGCTTCACTGATCCTTGCTAAGCCTCTTTATTACCGGTATTGCTGTGAGCGATTTCCCAGAGAGCGGACATTGCTGACGGAAATATCTGTCTTCAAAGAGACAGCATGAAATAAAAGGAGAGATTAACACATGGAACGGCTAAAATTCATAGCAAAAAGGCTGCTTTACCTGGCCATCATGCTTTTCGGTGTGGCGACACTGGTATTTATCTTGACGAAACTGATCCCCGGTGATCCAGTGGTGGCCAACCTGGGACAGAGAGCGCTGAACGACCCGGAGGTTGTGGCGGCATACAAAGCAAAATACGGTCTGGATAAGCCCCTGATCGCACAGTATTTCATCTATCTTGGCAACCTCTTGCACCTGGATCTGGGGACCTCCATCAGAACCAACAACTCGGTACTGGCTGAACTGACTAGATGCTATCCGGCCACCATCGAGCTGGCTCTGTTCGCAATTATCCTAGCTGCGCTGTTTGGTATTCTGTTTGGTGTGATCTCTGCCATCCGCCGCAACAGTATCTTGGATCAGGTTGTGCGCGCAATCTCAGTGACTGGCGTCAGCATTCCCAGCTTCTGGTTCGCGCTCCTTGTGCTGTTCTTCTTCTACTACAAGCTCCAGTGGCTCCCAGGTCCAGGAAGGCTGAGCAATATCTTCTCAGCGCCTGAGACGGTGACGGGACTCTATGTGATCGACAGTCTGATCGAGGGAAATATCCCCAAAGCCCTGGACGCGCTCAGTCACCTGATCCTTCCAGGAACTGTTCTGGCCGCGTTTACCATGGGACTGATCACAAGAACTACACGCTCCAATCTGTTGGACGTGATGTCCATGGACTACGTGCGCACAGCGAGAGCAAAAGGTCTCTCTAACGGCCGTCTGATCGTAAAACACGCCCTGGGAAACGCCCTGATTCCCGTCCTCACGGTAATCGGTCTGGGACTGGGCAATCTGCTAGGCGGCATGGTCTTAGTGGAGACCATCTTCAACTGGCCCGGCGTGGGACAATTTGCCTATGAATCCGTGTTGTCCAATGATTACCCGTCCATTATAGGCGTAGCGCTGCTGATCGCGTTGAATTATATGGTGATCAACACCATCGTGGATATCCTGTATGGTGTCATAGATCCGAGAGTGAGGTGTAGTTGACATGTTACGGTCATTAAAAAAATTACTGAGATCTAACTATCTTTTCACATTTGGCGTCATCATCTGCCTTTTTTGGATCATAACCGCCATCTTGGCGCCAGTGATAGCGCCCTACGATCCCATTGCGCAGGATCTGACTCTGCGCCTACAGCCCCCCAGCTCTGACCATTGGTTCGGCACAGATAACTTCGGGCGAGATATCTTTAGCCGTGTTCTATACGGCGGACGTTACTCTCTCCTGGCCGGCTGCCTGACTGTCATCATCGCAGGGTGTATCGGCACCTTCTACGGGGCAATCGCCGGGTACGTGGGCGGCAAAGTCGACAATGTGATGATGCGCTTTTCAGAGATGATTCTCTCTTTCCCGTCTCTGATCCTGGCCATGATCATCAATGCAGTCATGGGTTCTAACTTATTCAACACCATGTTTGCCCTGGTGATCGTAGCCTGGCCCACCTACGCCCGTCTCATGCGAAGTGTCGTCCTGAGCATCAAGGAAAATGAGTACGTGACCGCATCGGAAGCCCTGGGAGCCTCCCGTATTCGGATCCTTCTCAAGGAGATCATCCCCAACAGCATCAGTTCCGTGCTGATCATGGGTACCACCGACATCGGAAACCAGATCTTAATGTTCTCCACCCTGAGCTTCCTTGGACTTGGCTCCGCACCTCCCACACCTGAGTGGGGCATGATGGTCTCTGACGGTGTGGACTATTTTAACAAATTCTGGGTGGCCGGCTTCCCCGGCCTGGCGATCTTCACCATGGCCGTGGGCGCCAACTTTATCGGGGACGGTCTCAGGGACCTTCTGGATCCCAAACTTAGAAAACAATTTTAGGAGGAATGTGGAATGAACCAGAACAGAATCCGCCGGGTTCTGGCAGCTCTGGAGGAAGAAGGAGTCTCCCAGATGCTGATCGTGGACCCTATGTCGATCTACTACTTAACCGGTGTGTACGTCGCCCCTTTCGAGCGATTTTACGCCTTATATCTTCGTGCAGACGGCCAACATGTCTACTTCCTAAACCGGCTATTCACAGTGCCGGAGAACACTGGACTGAGGCATGTATGGCACTCCGATACTGACAATCCCATGGAGATCGTAGCGCGATACCTGGATCCCAACGCCGTGCTAGGAGTGGACAAAGATCTCAAAGCCAGATTCCTACTGCCCTTGATGGAGAGAAACGCCGCGAAAGGCTTTGTCAACACTTCCCTCTGCATCGATCGCACCAGGGGCGTCAAAGACGAGGAAGAACAAGAAAAGATGCGGGTGGCCTCCCACATCAATGACCAGGCCATGGCTGTGTTCAAGACCTTAATCCATGAGGGAGTCTCAGAAAAAGAAGTCGCTGACCAGATGCTGAAGATCTACTTGGATCTGGGAGCCGACGGATATTCCTTCGATCCCCTGGTGGCTTTCGGCGCCAATGCTGCCGACCCTCACCACGCGCCTGACGACACAGTAGTAAAAGCCGGGGACTGCGTCCTCTTCGACGTGGGTTGTATCAAGGACGGCTACTGCTCCGACATGACCCGGACCTTCTATTTCAAGGAAGTGAGCCAAGAACACCGCCGTATCCACGAGACAGTGCGCAAGGCTAACGAGATTGCAATCTCCAAGGTCAAACCCGGGATTCCCCTGTGTCAGTTGGACGCCGCCGCCAGGGATCTGATCACAGATCAGGGCTATGGTCCTAACTTTAACCATCGCCTGGGACATTTCATCGGTCTGGCAGAGCACGAGTACGGGGACGTCTCCTCCTCCAACGATCAGAAAGCGGAACCTGGGATGATCTTCTCCATCGAACCTGGAATCTATCTCCCTGGCGACACTGGAGTGCGGGTGGAAGATCTGGTGTTGGTGACAGAAGACGGCTGTGAATTACTCAACCACGCGCCAAAGGAGTTGGAAATCTTATGAATCCTATAGCAACCATACATATGGAGAACAAGGCGAAGATTGTAATTGAATTACTTCCGAAAGCCGCTCCCAACACAGTGCGCAGCTTTCTCTACGCAGCCGGCGGCGGTTACATGGATCACCATGCCATCGAGAGGATCGTACCCGGGAACTGGATTGATTTCAGTTACACAGCTTTCGGCGCTGACGCCTGTAAATATCTAATTCCAAATGAGTTCACCCTCCATCCTGAGATCACGCCGCTGGAGTCCCGTCCGGGCTGCGTGTGCATGGGCGGATACGGGGAGGCCGGCCTGGCCAGTTGTGAATTCTTCTTTCCCCTGCGGGACTGTCCAGACCACAGGGGAATCTATCCTGTGTTCGGACAGGTACTGGAGGGTATGGAGGAAATCTACCGTCTGGAGAACGTTCCCACAACGCCAGTCACAGATTTCCCGATTCCCGGCGTGGAGGTGAACCGCCCCCTCATACCTCAGGTCATCGACCACGTGGAGCTGGAGCTGTTCGGGCAGACCTACCAAGAGCCTGTACGGGTACAAAATCCTCAACTCCCACCCTGTTGGAAATAGAAGATTCCACCGAATTATGATACAGAGATCCAATGCCGCTATCGCTCACACCTTAGCGGCATTTTTTAGTGGAACTCCTATTCTTTTCTCAGCAGCTCTCTCACAAAATCCCCCAGTTCACTCCAGACTAATTGATCCAGGTAGTCCTCCCCGTCCTCCTGAATTCTGTGGTAAGGCAGATGCAATCTTTCGATCTTCTGTCCCACCTCCTCCTGCCCGCTTAGCTGTAACGTCCTCTCAAACTGCCGGATCTTCTCCCGTGAGACCCAATCGTCCCGGACCGGCATGTAGATTCGGTGGCAATGTCTAAGAAATCCTTCCAGGTCCGTCAGTCCGTCACCCACATCTACCACCAAGACCTCATAGGAACTGTGGGAGGCCAACGATCGAAGCAAAGTCTCCCATTGTTCCAATTTCGTCTCCCGTATATCCGCAGGAAACGGAACGGGCAAAAGATAGTCCATATTGTTATAAGACTGAACCATTCCCCCCAAGAGATGGGAGAAATTCGCATACCCCTGCCGCACATAGTAGAGCAGATCGCTGAGATTCTTCTGGGACTCTGCCCCCGTCATGGCACACAGTGCAGAATACTCTTCCAAGCTTAAATACAGCACCGCCTGATTTTTGGCCAAGATCTGTCCCAACGTCAGAGCAAACGACGTCTTTAAGACCCTGCCCAGGGGAGAATAGACGCCCAGAATCTTCAGTGGCCTCTGAATTCTCTCTGTGGAATCCGGCATCTCCTCCCCATAACAGGCCATCACCTCCCGGATTACATTGTCTGAGGACTGGTATTTATAGACACTGGGATATTGATCCAACTGGGGACTGTGCACCCCCTCAGACAGAATCATCACCTTCCCAATGTCCAAACCCTGAATCTGGGAGCACATCGCCTTGTCCGAGATCAATAGAATCTCTATGGAATGTGTCCTCCCATATTCCATCAGAGTCTCCACGCTGGAGAACGCCTGTATCTCATAGGGATGAGACCGCTTCTGATTCAAATACTCCATAAAATTGTGAGCGTACTCCCTCTCAGGGTCGCACACTGCAAATATCGCCTTCTTCAATAATGACCTCCAATCCAGAAGAGCACCCCCGCCAAAATGGGGACCGTGAAATGAAGATTCTCCGGCCTTCTCCCCGGCCTACCGTAGGGACGCAACTCTCCCATCTGTGATGAACTTTGAATATATTGGAAAAAATAGTGCAGACGTTCCACAAGACTGCGGCGCACCACCAGAATCGCCAGCGCCAGAACGGCGCCGGCACAAAACGAATATCCCACACAGCAAATAATCCCATGAGGGCCTAAAAATCCCCCTAGCGCAGACAGAAGCTTCAGGTCTGCCGCCCCCAACATCCGCAGATAAAACAGGGGATATAGGAGCAGTAGAGGGATAAGGAAGCCCGCAATCCAAACCCACATCCCCCTCACGCCGAAGAACCACAACTGCCAGAGAGAACCCCACATCCATCCCAGACAAATCCAAGAATTATCCACCCTCTCCTCCTTCAAATCCATATAGACCCCTCCCACTGCCACGACCCCCATCAAAAACTGTTGAATCACATACATAGACATCCCCCTCTCCTCACACCAGACAGAATATGCAAGAGAATTTTCTCCGTTCCCCTGCCCTCTTGTCCATCATCCACTGTCATCGCCGACTATCCGGCGAATTTCATCTCTCGCTATACATGATAAGTCCCCCCTCCTATATCTTCAAAACATCGTCGGAACTCCCCCCGGGAAGATTCCATCTATACCCTTTTTCTCTCTGGCTGCCTGGACACTCCGCCGCAAAATCACTGAATATTCAACCACCATCCAGCGATCTCACAGAAAATACAGAGAACTCTCTCACAGAAGAATCCCCTATCTCCGTCCACAATTCATCATATCAAAAACTTGGATCTTTGTCTGAGACGACAGAAATTGGCGACAGACTTGCGCCATTGATTCCAGCAGAGGCATACGCCTCCCCACTGTGCATTCAATTATAGCTGCTCCGCCTTTCTTTGTCCAGATCAAACACCACCGCAAATCTAAAAAAATTCTAAAGTGTTTTCACCGTCACAAATTATTTGATTTTATACAAATTATTACATTTGTAAAATAAAATGAAAAAAGTATTGATTTTCCCCACAGCGCTGATATAATAAAGAAAAAGCGACAAAACCGACAGATTACGCATAGGGGGAAGATCAAATGGACTATAAAGATTCCTACCAATTAGGCTTATACGAAAAAGCCATGCCAGCCCAGCTAACTTGGGAAGAGCGGTTGGCCGCCGCCAAAGAGGCTGGGTTTGACTACATTGAGATGAGTATCGACGAGACGCCTGAGAAGATAAGCCGTCTGGACTGGGACATTGCCCAGATTGAGCAATTGCGCCAGGCCCAAGAGCGCATCGGTCTAACCATCGACAGCATCTGCCTCAGCGCCCAGAGAAAATATCCCCTGGGCAGTAAAAAATGGGAGACAGAGGCATGTGAACTGATGCAAAAGGCCGTCCGTTTCGCCAGGAAAATGGGGCTTCGCTATGTGATGCTCCAGGGCTATGACTGTTACTACCAGGAGACCAGCGACGAGACCAGCAAATTGCGTTTTCTCAAGAATATCAAAGAGGGCGTCATGTACGCAGCCTCCCAGGGTGTGATGCTGGCCATCGAGACCATGGAGAACGACTTTATGAACACCGTGGAGAAAGCCATGAGAGTAATCCGCCAGGTAGACTCCCCATATCTGTTGGTCTACCCGGATCTGGGAAACATCACCAACGGTACCTCCGACATTCTCACGGATATCGAGTCCGGCAAAGGTCACATTGCCGCCGCTCACCTAAAGGAGACCGTCCCCGGTAAATTCCGGGAGATCCCCTACGGCACAGGACAGGTCAATTTCCCGGCTGGTATCGCCAAATTCTATGGATTGGGCGTTCGCCGTTATGTGGCGGAGTTCTGGCACTGTGGCGAGGACAATTGGAGACAGATTCTGGCGGACAACCGCCGTTTCTTAGATGAACAATTTCAGCACGCACAGGAATTGCTTTCCACGTACTAGATAAGGAGGAGCGAACATGCCGAAATACGTAATTGGACTTGACAACGGGGGAACCACCACGAAGGCTGCCGTCTTCGATTTATCGGGGCGTCAGATGGCCGTGTCCGGGATGCGCACAAAAGCCATCACCCCTCAGCCTGGCTACACAGAGCGTGATATGGAAGAATTGTGGCAGGCAAACTGTAAATGTGTAAAGGGCGCGCTGGAGAAATCCGGGATCTCCGGTTCCGACGTCATCGGCCTGGCCATCTGTGGCCACGGCAAAGGCCTCTATCTCTGGGGCAAGAACAACCAGCCGATCTACAACGGGATCATCTCCACCGACGGACGGGCTTGGAGATACCCTGAGAAATGGTACCAGTCCGGCGTCCACGCCAAGCTGCACGACCGTCTCTGCCAAGAGTTCATGGCCTGTCAGCAGGTCTCATTGCTGGCCTGGTTCAAGGATCACCACCGGGATATCTATGACAACATACAGTATGTGTTCTCTGTAAAAGACTATGTGCGTTTCCGTCTCACCGGGGAAGCCTACAGCGAGGCCACCGACATCTCAGGCTCCGGCCTGATGAATGTCCGTGACGCCAGATTCGACCAGGACATGCTGGCAGAGCTGGGTATCCCCGAAGTGTACCAGATGCTCCCGCCGCTTAAATACTCCTATGAGATGTGCGGACAGATCACGGAGGAAGCCTCCCGGCTCACCGGCCTCCCTGTGGGGATTCCCGTGGCTGGCGGTATGTTCGACGTGGACGCCTGTGGAGTCGCCGTGAGCCTCACCTCCACAGAAGAGATGTGTACCATCGCAGGCACCTGGAGTATCAACGAGTATATCGCGAAAGCTCCTGTGATGGATGGAAGCATTGCCATGAACTCCCTCTTTGCCATCCCCGGATACTACCTGGTAGAGGAAAGCAGCGCCACCTCCTCCGGTAATCTGGAGTGGTTTCTTCAAAATTGCATGGGAGATAGACATTCCGAGAGCGGGGCCAACCTCTACGAGGAGATCAACGCAAGCGTAGACGCCATTCAACCAGAGGACTGCGACGTCTATTTCCTTCCGTTCTTATACGGTTCCAACAGACACCCGCTGGGAAAAGGAGCTTTCATAGGGTTGACGACATTCCACAACACGGGACATATGCTCAGAGCCATCTATGAGGGAGTGGCCTTCTCCCACAAGACCCATATCGATAAGTTGTTGTCTTCCAGGGAACGCCCCAAGGCCATCCGCATGGCCGGAGGCGCTGTGAATTCCAAGGTCTGGGTGCAAATGTTCGCCGATATCCTGGGATTCCCCATAGAAACTGTGGAGACCAAGGAGTTGGGCGCCCTGGGCTGCGCTATGGCAGCCGCCATCGCCGCGGGAGAATATAAGGACTACAAGGAGGCGGCTCAGCACATGGTCCACATCGCTGAGCGCTTCGACCCAGATCCCGCCCGCACAGAGATCTATCAGAAAAAATATCAGAAATACCGGGCAGTCTGCGACGCCCTTGACACTGTCTGGGGACAGTTCGAAGTATAGACATTCAAGCGTCAAAAATTCCCTCACAGGAGACTTTTCCCTGTACACGAACTTTTGATCCTTGCACATAAAAAAGAAAGGTGGATATAAATATGGGAACGATTGGAAGTACTCCAAAGACAATGAAAGCACTGGTGGCCTACGGAAAGGACGATTACCGCTTTGAGCCGGAATACCCGACTCCAGAGTGCGGCCCCGACGACATCATCATCAAGACAGAGGCCTGCGGCATCTGCGCAGGAGACTTAAAATGTAACCACGGAGCAGCGATGTTCTGGGGCGATGAGACACAGCCCTCCTGGGTAAAACCTCCCTTCATCCCCGGGCATGAATTCTTCGGCCGCATTGTGGAGATGGGCGAGAATGTGGAAGGTTATCAACTGGGTGACCGGATCATCGCTGACCAGATCGTCCCCTGCGGAAAATGTAAATTCTGTAAAGACGGCCACTACTGGATGTGCCAACCCCATGACATGTTAGGCTTTATGTCCTACACCAACGGCGGAATGGCAGAGTATGTCCGCTATCCTAAGACCTGCGTGATCAGCAGGGTACCGGAAGAGATGTCCATTGAGCAGGCCCTTCTGGTAGAGCCCTACGGCTGCTCCAAACACGCTGTGGACCGTGGAAGTATCACCAACGAGGATGTGGTAGTGATCTCCGGAGCCGGGACCTTAGGGCTGGGAATGATCACTTACGCCCGCATGAAGAATCCAAAACTTCTGATCGTGCTGGATATGCAGGATCAGAGATTAGAGAAAGCCAAAGAGTTCGGCGCCGACTTGGTATTCAATCCTGGAAAATGCGATATCGACAAAGAGATCAAGGCTCTCACCGACGATTACGGGTGCGACGTGTACATCGAGGCCACTGGACATCCGTCCAGCGTCATCCAAGGACTCACCGTCATCCGCAAACTGGGTCGCTTTGTGGAGTTCAGCGTATTCGGAGCCGAGACAACCGTGGACTGGTCCATCATTGGCGACCGGAAAGAACTGGACATCCTGGGCGCTCATCTGAGTCCCTACGCCTATCCTTTTGTCATCGAGAACATGACCAAGGGTAACCTGAAGACTGACGGCGTAGTCACCAGCATCTTCTCCATCGAAGAGTGGGAGAAAGCCTTCGACTATGCTACCGGAAAACACGGCGACCTCAAAGTTGCATTCAAGTTCTAATACAGATTTCTATCTATCGGTTAGGATTCTGGCCTTTCTCAAGCCAGGATCCTAGCCAATATTTTCTCACTGTCTTTTGGATTGCAGTTCCACCCTTTGTCATGTTATACTGAGGTCGCGATATTTATCATGGGGAGAGATTATGGACAAGAATTCCTATACCAAAATAGCATATTACTACTATATTTTGGGTTACACCCAGGATGAGATTGCAAGAAGAATGTCTCTGACAAGACAGAGAGTGAATCACATCATCAAATCCTTGGTGGATCTGGATATTGTGAGTATCAATATCCATGGATACGAACACAACAGTGTGAACCTGGAATGCCAGCTTGAACAGAAATATGGCCTCACCAGGGTACTGATCGCCGACGACTACGGCGAGGCTGAGACAGCCCTGTACAAAGTAGCAAACGTGGCCTCTCAGTATCTGGATAGTATTCTCCAGAAAGGGGACGTCATCGGTATCTCCTGGGGGCGAACCCTGGAACAGGTAGTAAAACAACTCCCCTACCGGAAGCGGGAAGGTTGTAAAGTGGTACAGTTGATGGGCGCCTACAACATCGAGAGAGACGGGGAGAAATCCGACGAGCTGGTGCGCAACCTGGCCAACCGTCTGGAGTGTTCCGGCCACATTTTCTACGCCCCTCTGGTGGTGGAACACCCGGAGACCAAAGAATGGCTCATGAAAGAAAAGGGGATCCAGTCTTCCTTCGGACTGATGCGGCAGTGCAACCTGGCGCTGGTGGGCGTAGGCTCCATATCCGAGGAGGCAACCATGTATCTGAGAGGCAATTACACCAAAGAAGATCTGAGAGCTCTCCGGGCCGACGGCTTCGTGGCCGACCTGGTGATGAACCTGATCCGTGGAGACGGATCCTGGGATCACTGCGCTATGCGGGAACGGATCATGAGCGCTGACATTCAATGCCTCAAAGAGATTGATAACACAGTGTTGATCGCCTGTGGCGAAGAGAAAATGGACGCCATCAAAGCCTCCCTCCTCACTGGATGTATCAACACGCTGATCACAGACCGATACACGGCCAGTCAAATTTTAGAAAGTGAGAAAACCGACCTATGAATCCAAATACAAAACTGATTATCTTTGATATGGACGGTGTCATCTTGGACAGTGAACCTCTCCACGAGAGTTCCCGCCAAATGATGTTCCACAAATACAAGATCGTTCCAGACGGGACTCTGCCCAACCCTGTGGGCAAATCTACCAGCGGCTTTTGGAAGTTGCTCATGGAGAAATACCACCTGGAAGGCGATCCCGACAAATTTGAAGAGGAACAGTACTCCCTGGTGGCTCAACAGATCAAAGAAAAGCATATCCCACCCTCTAAAGGACTTTTGAAGATACTGGACTGGGCAAAATCACAGGACATAGAGATCGCCCTTGCCTCCTCCTCATCCCGGATGTTGGTGGAGAAGGTGTTACGTCTATTACAGATCAACCATTATTTCGACTATTCCGTCGCAGGGGACGAAGTTCCCGTGAAAAAACCGGCCCCAGACGTCTACCAGTCCGTCTTACGCATGTCTGACATCCCTGCCTCCCAAGCGATAGCTGTGGAAGATTCCAGCACTGGCATCCAGGCGGCGCAGGCGGCCGGTATCTTTTGTTACGGCTATGTAAATCCCACCTCGGGCAATCAGGATCTCTCCCGTGCAGACCAAATCATCACCCGTCTGACACAGATCTTAGAGAATTAATTTAGAAACGCAAAAAAAGCTTCTCTCAGCTCTTTTTGCGTTTTTGTCTATATGCTGGCGCCCATCGCCACGCCCCCGCCCTTTTTTGGTTTCCCCTTTTTCACGGCGACAATCAGGAAGATATTCCCAGACATTTTCAAATATTTCTCTGAAATTTCTTGCACTCTTCACAGGAAAAAGTTACACTTAACATAAATCGACATTTTTAGGAGGATACTATGAGACGATTAATCTGTCTGGGGGACAGTATCACTGACTGTGACCGTATCTTCACTCCCGACGGACTCGGTTACGGCTATGTCCGGCAGCTTTACGGCCAACTGCAGGCCGCCGGCAATTGGAAGGTCGTCAACCGAGGGGTGGACGGCTTCACCTTAAACCGTATTTTACAGAACTTAACCGCAGACTGCCTGAATCGCCACCCTGACGCAGTCACCTTGCTGGCCGGTATCAATGACATTGGTCTGTGGATGGCCAACCCTTCCACTCCTCTGTTTCACCAATTGGAGAAATTCCGCCTCTGCCTAAGAAAGCTAGTCAAAAGACTCAAGGAAAATACCTCCGCAGACGTATATCTGCTGGAACCCTTCGTGTTCCCACACCCGGCGGAGTACTTCAACTGGTTTGAGCCTCTAGACGCCATGTCCCAAGTCATAGCCGAGATCTGCCAGGAGTATTCCGCCGTGTTTATACCGCTGCACAGACAACTAAACGATCTGGCCGAGCAGGTGGGATATTCTGCCCTGACCATTGACGGCATCCATCTGACGCCTTCCGGACACCGAATCATCGCGGCAAAACTCTATAAATATTTTGAAAATCCGGCATAATTTTTTTTAATTCTTTCATACTAAGCTCAAAGGAGTGATGACAATGAAAGAAAAGAAAAACCAGACAAATAAATACCGGGTGTTTGACGACAATATTCTCGGAACCAATGCGTGCACAGAGTGCACCGGACTGATGCCCACGCCGCCTGCCAACGGTGAAGAGTGGGAGACTTATCAGGATATTTTTCAATTTTCACCCATCATCGAGCCTAGAGAGCCCGACGTTACCCAAGAAGAAGACTAGTCGGATCCAGGCTCCCAAAGGAGTATCTCACCTATGAAAAAACGGCTGCTTCTCGCCCTCCTCTGCCCGGCCATTTGCCTTCTCGGCGGATGCCAGGAATATGCCTCTGAAAAATTTGAAATGCTCACAGCCCAGTCGGCCCCTGAGGCCACCGTCACCCCGACCGAGTCCCCCGTTCCCTCCCAATCTCAGCCCAAAACCCAGATCGATGAGTTGGCTGGAACTTTACTGGCCTTTGACGGAGACCACATCCTGGTAAGGCTGGAGGACGACTCAGTCTATACCTTCGACGTCAGCAAAGCTTCCCTGGAGTGCAAGCAGGGGATGCTCTCCGGCAATCCCGTTGTGATCATCTATGAAGGGACATGCGATCTGGCTCACCCCGACACCTTGGATATCTTAAAGGTATCAGACCCCGTGGACTCCACCGAACCCAGAATCCGGACGGCTGTGGGGACCGTGACAGACTACACCTTGAACACATTGAGTATCCGCACAAAGGCAGGGGATACTCTCCGGCTTCAGACCACAGGAACCGAGCAATTCTACTCCCAGGGATTGGATCTTGGCGCCTCCGTCTATGTACATTTTCAGGGAAACTTTCACAAGGATAAGACAGGGAATCTGGACACCACCAACGTAAAGGTACTGGATATCTCTGATGTTGAGAATATCCCCGAGCCTACGCCAACTCCCTCTCCTGACCCATCGCTGGATGAGAAAGACCAGCTAAAATATCTGACAGGTACCATCACCAGTCTGAAAGACTACACCCTGCGCATACGCCCCACAGGAGCGGAGAAGTCTCTGAAAATCGATCTGAGACATCTGACGGCCCGTTTTCCCTACGGCCTCCACGTGGGCAGTCGCGCCACCATCTCCTACACCGGAGTCATCCGTGGCGCCTACACTAAAAAAGCCCAGATTCTCTCCATCGTGGGCGAGGACTTGCCAAGGCTCACAGAGGCTCAACAGACTGCCTCCGTGTCCGGCACTGTCCAAAAGCTGACACAAAACACATTCACCATGTTCACAGAAGATCTGGCTCTGCTCACCTTTGATCTCTCCAGTCTCCCGGACCGGGATCTGCTGGAATTAAAATCCGGGGACGGCGTCTCTGTGACTTACAATCCTATCCGTTCTTCCAACACTGCCCTCTACACGGCTCTGGAACTTCAGATCCTCAGAGCCGTCTAGGACAGTCATATCCAGATTCACCATAGGCATCAATCTCTGGGGCGGAAACGCCCCCGAAGCTGCCACTCATTCTCCCGCAACCAGCCATCTAACGCGGCCCCCTCTCCCAGAAGTCTCTGAAAAATACGGTACTCATCCACCAATCCCTGGCCATGGAGAACCCGGTAAGCCCCTGCGTCACTGCCCAGAGTCACTTTTGCCCTATATTCCCAGGCCGCCTGCAGATTCGTGGCCACTCCCTCCCAGATCCTCTGGAGCAGCAAGTCCTCATAGCGGCCGTCGCCAATCAGATTATAGATGGTCACTGCGGTGGGCACCCAGATAGAAGAACTTTCCGCCAACATTCTCACCGTCTTCTCCGACATATAGTTTCCATGTTCGATGCTGTCCACGTCGCTCTCAATGGCCACCTGTACCGCCTGATCCCCGTTGGTGTGGCTCATCACTGCCAATCCTTCCTCATGGGCAATGTGTACCATCTCCCTCACCTCCTGGAGAGGAAGCGGAGTACCTGTCACAGATCCGCCCTGCATAAAATCCAACAAGCCAGAGGTCATGATCTTAATAAAATCGGCCCCTGACTGGGCGGCCTTTCGGACCAATTGCGCATACTCTCCCATGGTGTCGAATCCATAGCCCACGATGGAACCATAACTGCCGTTTTTGTGGATGGCAAACACCGGCGACCGGTACTCAATCCCATACTCCGGCGCGATCTCCTTGGCTCTCGTGGAGACGCCCCAGTGGTCTCCCCCTTCCCTCACATAGGTGATCCCCCGTTCCCTGTAAGTGCAGAATACCTGGCGGATCCAGGCCTCGTCCACGCCATCTTTCTGCCTTCTCACCGCCTCCCTATAGTTTCTCCCATCCATGAACACATGTGCGTGACATTCCCCAAACATAACTACTTTAGCCTCTCTTCTATCTCTTTTTCCAAAATTCCTCTATCTCTTCCCGGGTGGCTCTCACACTCCCCTGGACAAAGAAGGGTTTCCCACCTCCCCGTCCACACAGAACCTGGTTCATCTCTTTTACCAGATCCCTTAGATCCCCGTCCTGCTGTCCGATGGCATACTTAAAATTCCCCTGGGAATCCCTGGAATAAACGGCGCAGCGGCCTTGGCAGGTCTCCATCACCGCCACGGCCAGACGGCGGAGACTGTCACCGTCCAAATCCTCCTGGAACAGCAACACATCTCCCGCCCCCTGGTGCCTCTGGGCCTCCTGCTGAAAGATCTGCCCCTCCATCGCCATCACTCTTCCCTTTAGGCGGAAATTCTCCTCAGACAGCCTTTCCACCGCCGCCGCCGTCTCCCCAGCCTTGGCGGACATTTGGACAGATATCCGATGGTTCTGGCCATCTACCATTCTCAGATAATCCAAAACCCTCTTTCCACTGATCATCTCCACGCGGACACCTTGCCGGAATCTCTCCACAGACAGCAACTTCACCATGCCAATCTCCCCAGCGTGAGTCACGTGAAGTCCACAACAAGCGCACAGATCCGCCCCTGGGAACTCCACCAGCCTCACCCAGCCTGATAACTCCTTTTTGCTGCGGTAATCCATCACTCCCAGCTTCTCCGCTGTGGGATACGACACTTGAACCGGAAGATTTTTCCACAGATACTCATTGGCCTCCTCCTCAATCCTTGCCAGCCCCGTCTCCGAGATCTCTCCGTTGAAGTCGATGGTTACCCGGTCTGCCCCCATATGAAACCCCACATTGTCCCAGCCATATCTCTCATGGATCAAACCGCTGACGATATGCTCCCCTGAGTGCTGCTGCATCAAGTCAAATCTCCGCTCCCAGCAGATCTTACCGCTCGCCTTTCTCCCCACTTCTAGAGGGCCATCGGTGTAATGCCAGACTTCCCCATCCCTCTCGTGGACCTCTAGAACCTGGACCTCCCCCAATGTGCCGACGTCATAAGGCTGTCCCCCGCCTTCTGGGTAGAAAGCCGTCTGGTCTAAAGCCACCTCAAATCCTTTTCTGCGCTCCCTGCACTCTGTGACAACTCCCTGGAATTCCCTCTGATAGACATCCTCATAGTATAATTTTCTCGCCAACGTTCTTCCTCCTAATCAAATCTACTCTGCAAACCTAAGCTCGCCTCTCTAACTGCCTGCGGAGTTTGTCCTCCTGCTCCTGCACCATCAGCAAGTCTCTGTGAGCTAGATATCTGGGACAGGGCTGTTCTCTGAGATAACTTGCCCCGTCCGGGCTCCGGGTAAGGTCTGTGAGAAACACCAGTAGCTCCTGTCCCTCGCCAAACGCTTCCTCCAAAAACTCCAGACCTCGGTCTATCTCCCCGGCCATCCGCACCTTTTGCTTATCCAGCCTCTCCTCCTCCACCTGAAAAAGCGCCTGGAGCACTGCCACTACACTGTCCCAGTCCGTGATCCTCTCCTCCCGGATCCGGAGGCCGCCCTCTCTCAGTATTCTCAGACACCGTTCCTCTCGGAGTCCCTCCTCCTCGCTGAGCACACCTGCGTTGCTCCTCACCTGGAGAGCATGTTCCTGGCGGTCTACATACTCATCAAAGGCCTCCTGGACTTCCTGCTCTTTGGAATTTTTCTTCCAAGTCTTCAAGGTAGATATCTTTTGCCCCAAACGCTCCAGATCCCCTCTGTCGCTCTCATACCGCCCTAATTCACTGTGAATCCCTGACAAGAGAAGCTGCACTGCCCCCACACGCTCATCGATCCGCGCTTTTCTGAGATTCTCAAGCATTTTCAGCTTCTGGTCTGTGCGGAGATTTCCACTCAGAATCCCAGCCATGGGGTATTCTCTCTGGTATCTCTCATACAGACGGTAATACCCGCGAAAATCCTCCGCGATGGACGGACACTGTAAATACTCGCCGATCAGCTCCTCCGTCACAGTGATCTCCAGCCGCTCATACGCCTTTAAGATCTCCGATAAGTCTTCCCAGCCTCGAGCCGTGACAAATTGCCTGTCTCCCCCCTCTTCCTCCACGCGGTAGAAATTCTGCGGCTTCATCTCCAGGTACGACAGCACCGCCCCGTGGACATTGGACTGCTGGGCATACTCCCTCCAGACTGTCACATCGGCCTCCACCTGGATTCTCCTGACCCGGTCCAGCGTCACCATATCCAGATCCCTGGCCGACCGGTTATACTCGCTGGGATTTCCCGCAGCTACAATCACCCATCCTCCCGGCACCCGGTGGTTGCCGAAAGTCTTACATTGCAGAAATTGGAGCATAGTGGGCGCCAGCGTCTCAGACACACAGTTGATCTCGTCGATGAACAGGATTCCCTCTCTCTTCCCTGTGAGCTCCATCTGTTCATAGACAGAGGCAATGATCTCACTCATTGTATACTCCGTCACGGTGTACTCCCGTCCGCCATAGCGCTTTTTCTCCACCAGAGGGAGACCCACGGCGCTCTGCCGCGTGTGGTGGGTGATCGTGTAGGCGACCAGTCCAACACCACACTGAGCCGCCGCCTGCTCCATCACTGCCGTCTTTCCGATCCCCGGGGGACCCAACAGAAGCAACGGCCTCTGGCGCCTGGGCGGAATGCGGTAACGCCCCTCCTCATCCTTAGCCATGTACGCCTGTACCGTGTGGATGATCTCCTCCTTCGCCTCTTTGATATTCATCTCCCGCACCTCCCTAGATTTTCAGATTCAAGTTCAGTCTCACTGCCCATGAGGGAACTCCCTGCTTCTCACACTGCCGGTTGAGAAAGACGAAAGCCGTCTCGTAATCCGGCGCCTGATCAGGATAGATCCCATCCCCATCTGTAAAATACAACAGTCCCTTCAAATGTCTCAACTCCCCCTTTGTTCTCATCTGCTCCACCAGGCGAAAGACCGGGCGAAAGTCTGTCCCCCCGAACCCTTGCACTTTTAGATTCTTCACGTATTCCTCCCACTCTTCTCTGGAATGGATCACCGTATATCCCTGAATCATAGAATCACACTGAATCACCACCACATGCATATGTCTAAAGAAATTCTCCCGGTTGCTCAGTATCTGATACGTCTCTTCCATAAACTGTTGGACTATTTTTCCTGAACAGGAACCGGAAGTGTCCACGGCAATCACCAACTCCTCCAGACGGTGGACCTCCGAAGTCTCCAGAGGTTCCAAGAGTACTAAGTTCTCATAGTGCTCTCTGCTATAGATATATGGCAGATAGTCAAAGCTGTCCAAATCCGTCTGCAACTCCTCCTGAGACACGGCATATCGCTTCAGGAAACGCCGGTAGTCATAGACTTTCTGTCTCCTAAGTTCCATCTGCTCGCTGGACGCTCCGCCTTTTGCCCCTGCCCTCTGGCGCTGTTCTTCTGTGTGTAAAGCGATCTGGCTGCGGATGCGGTTCCAGCAGGCCGCGTCCTCCGCCATTCTCGCTATTCTGGCTCCCCTGCCTCTGACGCCGTTTTCTCCACACCCCTCCTGGGGAGAGCGCTCCACTTTCCACATAGAATGATCGTCTCTGTGGAAAAGTTCCCGTATCTTCGGAACACACTGTGGATGGCTCAGAAGCCTTCGGTACAAAGCTTCTGTCTGAACAGGTCTGGAGATCTCCTCCAATTGTCGGTACCAGTCCTTTCTCTCACAGTCTGGCCCCCTCTGAAACAGGAACCCATAGACTGTGTCTGACAGATACTCCACCTCCCAATCACAGGCCATCTCCCACACTTCTCCTCTCTTTTTCTCCCCAGCCGGTATATGGAGATAGAGGCCGTGAAGTACCAGATGAAGATAGCCTCTCATCAATGAATCGTCTCCCTCTCTAAGCTGACTTAACAGACTCCCTGGCTGGTAGAAAATAGCCGTCCCGTCCGTCCCTATTCCATTGACTTTCCTGGAAGATCTATAACAGTAATAGCCAAAGGCAGCCGCGAACTCTGGCATTTTCATCTGAAGGCGGCTGCGGATCGTCCGCAAAATCTTCTCCTCCGAACACTCCATCTCCCGGCCCGGCGTCCTTCTCCCGCTGACGGTAAAGGACTTCTTCAAACACTCCTCAGCCTGCCCATGTTTTTCTCCCAATAGCCAGACAGCCGCCTCCGTCTGTCCTGACTTCTGTGCTGTATCCAAATAAAAATCCAGATGATCCCCCCTCAGGATGCCCACTGCCCTCAGCCTCTCCAATCCCCTGATATTTCCCAGGCTGATCAATACCTCCACCGCTGAGCGGTCACGCCCCCTGAGATATCTCTCATATTCTAGTCTCAACGATTCGGGTAGATTCTCTCTCTCCAGATACTCCTCCAAGGCAATCCCCAGGCGTATCTTCTCCTGCCCAGACCGCCGAAACCTCTCCCACTTCTCCTTTGCCTCCAACACAATTACCTCTCTGACCACATCCCGTCCCATAATGGACTTGCAACTGCCCTAATTATAACACAGGGAAGAACTCAGTGAAAGCAGAGAGAATACCCGGACGTAATCTCCCGTTGGAAATCTCTCCCATAAATGAACAAAGGGCGGATTACGCTTAGCAACATACTCCCCTGACATAAGAAAACTCCCCTCCGGGTAAACAGTTTTATTATTTCAACTGTCTACCTAGAGGGAAGCACACCACTCTGTCCTGATTCCAATATTTACATCATTCTCTCAGTCTTCTTCACTTTCCAACAACCTCAACCCGGCTGTGCTAGTCACCGGGAGGGAGAATACAATGGATTTGGCCTTGCTCTCCATGCCCGCCTCCTCCATGATCGCCTTCATAATCGGATTCTTCTGCTCTGTCTTCGTGACAATCAATATGATCTCCTTCTCTGAGGCCAGGGACACACCGAAGAATTTCTCCGCCTCCTGCATCCCCACCCCCCGGGCGTGAAGCACAGTTCCCCCTGTGGCTCCCGCTTTTTTGGCGGCGTGCATCACCAACTCATTATAACCCTGGTTTGCGATAATCAGAAGCAATTCATGTGTCGTCTCCTTCAAAGTTGTCTCCTCTCCCTTCTTAAATTCTTGGTTTTCTGTGAGAAACAGCAACTCCCGTTTCCCCCCCACACTGCTCATAGGAACCGCGAAGGCAATCCCTGTCCCCGGGACATCAATTTGTAACTTTCTCTCCAGGCCTCTCTTTATCTTTCCCCAGATCAAGTCTGTCACCACACTGAAAATTACGGCCTTTCCCTCATCCTCCAACCCTAGATAATCCAGGACCTCACTGTTGGCTGTCCCGGTTCCCAGAACTACAAAGTTCACTCCCGCCTGATTTGTCCTATAAAATTCCAGGAAATCTAAGATCCTCTTCCTGTCCGTAATCGTCACCATCACAAACACGTCGCTCATATCCGCTCTCCTTTACACGTTGAATCGAGACACGCTGGGCGCGCCCATATCTGCCAGAGACCATACACATTGCTAACTACAGTTCAATGATAGAGTCATCTGGAAGCTGTTGAAAGCCATCTGCAATCTTGGCCTCCCGCTGTCCCTCTGGACGTCTGTCCTGGAGCCGGTAGATCAAACCCAGCACCTGAATCGTGATCAACGGCGTCATCGCCACCATGGCCACCACGCCAAATGCGTCGGTCACAACATCCCCGCCCACGGCAGTACAGGCGCCAATGGCAAAAGGCAACAAGAACGTGGCCGTCATAGGGCCGGATGCCACTCCGCCTGAGTCAAACGCGATAGCCGTAAAAATCTTTGGGACAAAAAATGACAGAATCAATGCGATGGCATAGCCTGGAATCAACAGATAGAAAATAGAGATCCCGGCCAGCACCCGGAACATGGCCAGCCCCACAGACACCGCCACGCTGACGGAAAGTCCTGTCTTCATAGCCGATCCTGGGATAGCGCCGTCTGTCAACTCCTCCACCTGCTTGGTCAACACATAGACCGCAGGCTCTGCCATGACAATAAAGTATCCGATCAGCATGCCGATGGGAATGATAATCCAGCGGTAGGGAAGGGACGCAATGACCTGTCCCAGGTAATTTCCCGCTGGCATAAAGCCCACGTTGACCCCTGTCAGAAACAACACCAAACCAATATATGTGTAGAAAAGCCCGATGGCCAGCTTAATCAGCGGACGTTTCCCCAGCTTCAGGGTGAGCACCTGAAAGATGCCGAAGAAGACCACGATTGGCAACAGAGACACTGCAATTTCCTTTAGATATTCAGGAAACGCGTGGAGAAACAGTCTGCCCAACTCCACAGAGTCGGAGATCTCCGTGATCGCCGAGGAGGTGTACATCCCGCCGTCCGACTTATAGATCATTCCCAACAACAGCACTGCCAAGATCGGGCCGATGGAGCACAGCGCAACCAGGCCAAAGCTATCTATCTCGGCATGTTTATCACTTCGGATGGAGGAGATACCAATTCCCAAGGCCATGATAAAAGGAACTGTCATGGGCCCTGTGGTCACTCCGCCGGAGTCGAAGGCCACCGCTAGAAAATCCTTGGGGACAAAAAACGCCAATCCAAAG
This sequence comes from Blautia sp., assembly GCA_047014865.1. Lineage (GTDB taxonomy): Bacteria > Bacillota > Clostridia > Lachnospirales > Lachnospiraceae > Blautia_A. Next base: position 70,164 of record JBKXQO010000004.1, read on the forward strand.
ACGATCACATAAAAGACAATCAGCATAGGCGCCAGTGCGATCCCGAACAGAATACGCAGTAAAGACAGTATCAAAAACACGCCCACACCCACGGCCACGGCCACAATCAAGACCATATTGGGAACCGAGGGCACCTGGCCGGCCAGAACCTGCAAATCCGGCTCAGAGATTGTGATGATAAAGCCCAGTACAAATCCCAGCACAATCATCACCCACAATTTCTTCGATTTGGTCATACTCCGCCCTACCTGTTCCCCTATAGGCGTCATAGCCATCTCCGCGCCCAGTGTAAAGAACATCATACCGATCACCAGCAACACTGCCCCTAAGATATACTCCAACAAAATGCTGGGAGAGATTGGCGACACAGTAAAACACAGCAGTAGCACAATAACCATAATCGGGATCACGGCGCCGACTGCCTCCTTTAATTTTTCTCTCAGCTTCTCTTTCAATTTCATTCTCTGAAAATCAAAATGTCCCAGTACTGTCTTGTCTTTTCCCAAATATTCCCTCCTATTCGTGGGAAGACTCATAGCAATCTAGAATTTTCTTCTGAATTCTAATATATTCTGTGGCGTCCTCCATTCCTATCTGTTCCAACATATCCGCCAGCACTTTTATAGTCCCCTGTCTACACTCTTTTCCCCTCGCGGCTCCAGATTCTGTCAGGGTCACAATCGTCTGACGATTGTCCTCTCCATCCGCGCTACGTGTGATCAACCCTCGCTCTTCCAAATGATTCAATATCTTGGCGACCCGCGCGGAACTGACAGCCAAAGCCCGGCTCATCTCTTTGGGATGGGCCTGACTACCGTGGTCCAGCAGATAATCGATCAAAGGTAATTCTCCGTGGATCGTCTTAGAGAGATATTGATCCAGAGGAGTCTTAAGCATTTTGGATTTTATTTCAATCAGCTCATTGGCCAATCCTATGTAACACATTAGCGATCCTCTTTTCGATTTACAATTTTGCTAACTATGTTAGTAATTATAATCCACAAAGAAAGAATTGTCAACCGCGGGGAATTTAAGAGAAAGGAGAATGTGCCTTGACACATACCCGCGCCGAGTGCGGTCGCTTGCGGCCCTCCTCATCTTCGCGTGAGTGCGCATCACCACACGGCGACATATCCCTCTCTGCCGCAGTGCGATCCTCGCGGCGCGTTTTTGTGTTATGGGAAAGTTCGAAGAACTTTCCCATAACACAAAAATGCGAACCCTCAGTGAAATCTCAGGTTCGCATTTCTCTCTTTTATTTTTCTCTGTTCCTATCTCTACCCACCGTGGCAGACTGGTTTTATTTGTATTTGCTGGCGGCCTTCAGACGGGACATCGCCCTGGAAAGGGCGGCCTCGTTCAGATGGTATTCCTGAATACTTCTCTTTTGACGGAGACGCTCCTGGGCTCTCTCCTTGGCCTCCTCTGCGCGGACACGGTCGATATCCTCCGGGCGCTCCGCCGAGTGGACGAATACCTTTCCACTGTTGTTGACGAACTCCACCATCCCACTGCTGACCACAGCGGAGATCTCCACGCCATCCTCTCTGCGCACAGTGACCAGCCCTGGGACCAAGACTGCGATCATATCTTCATGGTTGGGCAGAATCATCCAGGGACCCCCGATCACCGGCAAGTTCACCGCCTGCGCTTTTCCCTCAAAGAAAATCTTATCACTGGCATATATCTCCAATTGAAACAGAGACTTTGTAAGACTCATAGACAGCCTCCTTTACACCTCAGACATCTCAGCCTTGGCCTTCTCAATCACCTCGTCAATGGTGCCTACATTGAAGAACGCGTTCTCCGGATACTCATCCATCTCACCGTCGATGATCATCTTAAAGCCTCGGATCGTCTCCTTCAGGGGCACATATTTTCCAGCGATACCGGTAAAGGTCTCAGCCACATGGAAAGGCTGTGACAGGAACTTCTGAATCTTCCTGGCCCGGTACACAATCTTCTTGTCATCCTCAGACAGCTCTTCCATACCCAGAATAGCAATGATGTCCTGCAATTCTTTGTACTTCTGGAGGATCTCCTGGACCTTTCTGGCCGTCTCATAGTGTTCCTCTCCGACCACATCCGCTTCGAGAATACGGGAGGTGGATTCCAGAGGATCCACCGCTGGGTAGATGCCCTGCTCCACAATCTTTCTGGACAACACTGTGGTGGCGTCCAGATGGGCAAAAGTGGTAGCCGGAGCCGGGTCTGTCAGGTCATCGGCCGGCACATAGACCGCCTGCACGGAGGTGACGGATCCATTCTTTGTGGAGGCGATCCTCTCCTGGAGAGCGCCCATCTCATTGGCCAGGGTGGGCTGATATCCCACGGCTGACGGCATACGCCCCAGCAATGCGGACACCTCAGATCCCGCCTGCACAAAACGGAAAATATTATCGATAAACAACAGTACGTCCTGGTTCTCCTTGTCACGGAAATACTCTGCCATGGTCAGGCCTGTCTCCGCAACTCTCATACGTGCTCCCGGCGGCTCATTCATCTGTCCAAACACCAGCGCCGTCTTCTTGATTACTCCAGACTCACTCATCTCCGTCCAGAGGTCATTTCCCTCTCTGGAACGCTCTCCCACACCGGTGAAAATAGAATACCCGCCGTGCTCTGTGGCGATGTTCTGAATCAACTCCTGAATCAACACGGTCTTACCTACCCCGGCGCCGCCGAACAGTCCAATTTTACCGCCCTTGGCATAGGGCGCCAGTAAGTCGATGACCTTGATTCCCGTCTCCAGAATCTCCACCACGGGACTCTGCTCCTCAAAACTGGGAGGCTCGCGGTGGATCTCCCAGCGCTCCGTATCTCTCAACTCTTCTCCGTCGTCGATGGTCTGTCCAAGCACATTGAACAATCTCCCCAGAACTGGCTCTCCCACCGGCACCTGAATTCCTTTTCCTGTGGCCTCCACTTCCATATCCCTGCACAACCCTTCGCTGGCCGCAAGCATAATACAGCGCACAATATGGTTCCCCATGTGCTGGGAAACCTCCATCACACACTCTTTGCCGCCATTGTCCACCTTCAGGGCATCCTGGATATTTGGAAGCTGGCCGTCTTTAAACTCTACATCAACAACAGGTCCCATGACCTGAACAATTTTTCCAACGTTCATGCTTCTCACTCCCTTTTCTGTGCTTTCGCTCCTGCGACTACCTCTGTAATCTCCTGAGTAATTGCTGCCTGTCTGGCACGGTTAAACTGAATGGACAGATCCCTGAGCATCTCCTTGGCGCTGTCTGTGGAAGACTGCATGGCCATCATTCGGGAGTTGTGCTCACTGGCATAGGCCTCCACCAGGCAACCGTAGATCAGTCCGGTCAGATAGTTGGGAATCAAATGATCCAGAACCTCTTTCGGGGAGGGATATAAAGTGATAATCTCCCGGTGCAGATCCAGAGGGATATCCTGGTCCACCACCTCCTCTTTCTTCAAGGGAAGTAGCTGCTGGACAACATTCTCCATCTTCACCGCATTGATCACCCTGGTATAAATGATATGCACCTCATCCAGCTCCTCATCCAAGTAACTATCCACCATCAGCTCAGAGATCTCCCTGGCCTGGTGGAGACTGGGTTTCTGGATATTGTAGTTGAAATCCGGATCCACATCCACATTGGATTTTTTGCCGAAATACTGCTGGCCAACAATTCCCAGAACATAAAGCTTGTCATGTTCGGTCTTTCTCAACTCTTCTTCCGCCAATTTGATCACATTATGGTTATAAGCTCCGGCCAAACCCTTGTCGGCAGTCACAACGATAATCCCCACTTTGCGGTCCTCGCCCTGCCTCTCCGGTCTCTGGTTAAAAAACTCATGCTTCATATCCGGCACATGGCGGAGTACCCTGGTGATGGCCGACTGGATTCCATAAAAGTAAGGTTCTGTATTCCCCAGAATCATCTTCGCCTTTTTTAGCTTGGAGGAAGAGATCAGATACATGGCGTTGGTAATCTTCATGGTGTCCTGAATACTTTTCATCCTAGCCTGGATTTCTTTTTCATTTGCCATACTCTCACCTGCTCTTCTTAAATTCCTGGGCTATCTGAAGAATCTTCTGTTCCAGCTCCTCCGTCAATACTTTCTTCTCTTCTAACTCCTGGCCGATCTCCGGGTGCTGCACGTCAAAATAGTGAAGCATATCCATCTGAAATTTCTTGACGCCTTTGACGTCCACATCCACCATCAGCTTGTGCGTAGCCGCCACCAGAGTGATCACCTGTTCTGCCATAGACAACGGATTGCAGAGCGGTTGCTTCAACAGCTCCATCAGGCATTTGCCATATTGAAGCTGCGCTTTGGTCGCCGCGTCCAGGTCAGAGGAGAACTGAGTAAATACTTCCATCTCACGGTACTGGGCCAGATCAATACGGATACTTCCCGAGGCCTTCTTCATAGCCTTGGTCTGCGCCGCGCCACCCACACGGGATACGGACAGACCCACGTTGACTGCCGGCCTCATTCCAGAGAAAAACAAGTCGGATTCCAGGAAGATCTGCCCGTCTGTGATAGAGATCACGTTGGTGGGAATATACGCGGACACATCTCCGGCCTGGGTCTCGATGATTGGCAGCGCTGTGATTGACCCACCGCCTGCCTCCTCGCTCAGACGGCTGGAACGCTCCAACAGTCTTGAGTGCAAATAGAATACGTCCCCAGGATAAGCCTCACGCCCTGGAGAACGCCCCAACAACAGGGACAGTGCACGGTAAGCCACCGCATGTTTGGACAGATCATCATATACGATCAGTACGTCTTTTCCCTTGTGCATAAAATACTCTGCCATCGCCGTCCCCGAATAGGGGGTGATATACTGCAATGGCGCACACTCACTGGCCGTGGACACAACCACAATGCTGTAATCCATAGCGCCGTATTTCTCCAGGGTCGACACCGTCTTTGCCACCGTGGAGGCCTTCTGTCCCACAGCCACATAGATGCAGACGACGTCCTTGCCCTTCTGATTCAGGATAGCGTCGATGGCAATGGAAGTCTTGCCTGTCTGACGGTCTCCGATAATCAACTCACGCTGTCCCCGTCCAATGGGGAACATAGCGTCGATGGACAAAATACCGGTCTCCAGCGGCACACTGACTGACTTTCTGTCGATGATGCCTGGCGCCTCATTCTCCACCGGGCGGTAGTCGTCGGACTGAACTTCGCCTTTGCCGTCAATAGGCGCGCCCAGGGCGTTGATGACCCTTCCCACGAAGGCGTCCCCCACCGGGATGCCTGCTTTTCTCTGGGTTCTGGCAACCTTCGTGCCCTCCCTGACACCCTCGTCGCTTCCAAACAAAATACATCCTATACTATTCTGGCGGATATCCTGAACCATGCCCTTTAGACCATTCTCAAAGGTCACAATCTCGCCATACATAGCATGGTCAATTCCATAGATTGTTGCGATTCCATCTCCCACGGAGATAACGGTTCCCACTTCCTGATCCTTGCAGACTTCCTCATAATTTTCGATTTCTTCTTTTAGGATGGAAATAATCTCATCGGAACTAATCGAACTCACTTCCTTCACCTCCGCATTAATTTTTCTCCAAGTCTTTGATAACGTGCCCGCAGACTCCAATCATACTCATGATCCCCGGCCTGCAAGATAAATCCCCCCAGAAGGGAGGGATCCTCTCTCAACTCCAGCAGAACCTCCCTCTTCCCAAAGTGGTCGCGCAGAAATCTCTTCATCTCCTCCATCTGAGACGGAGCCGGCTTTGTCACATAAGTCAGTCTCGCTGTCATGACCTCCTGAGCCGCTCTGCAATACTCCTCATATCCCTGAAAAATCTCCTGAAGCAGCTCTGCCTTTCCGTGATTCTTGGCCACCTTGATAAAGTTTTGAATCTCCCGGGGAAAAATCCTGGAAATCACCCGGTCTTTCGCCTCGTTGGAGATTGTTGGATTGTCCAATACCTCTTGAATCTGGGGCGCTTCTCTTAAAATTTCCTCTGCCTCGTGGACCACAGACAGCTCCATCTTCAGCTCATAGAGAACTTTAATATAACTAATGGTTGTCTGTACCATAGGCGCCACCTGCTTTTTTCAAAAATTGGTCGTACAGTTCCAGATCCTGCTCCTGACTGTTCTTCTCCCCTGATACCTTGATGGCAGCCGCCAATGCCAGCTGAGCCACCTGTGTCTGAAGTTCCTTCGCAGTCTTTTCTTTTTCCCTCTGGATATCCTCCTGGGCCTTCGCATGGATCTGCTGCACCTCGCTCTGCGCATCCTGGATCATCCGGTCTGACTCCTGTTGCGCTCTCTTCTTGGCGTCCTCCAACAGGATCTCACACTCTGCGTGCGCATGCTGCAGATTTTCGTCATATTTGGCTTTCAGCTCCTCGGCCTCTCTCTGACTAATCCTGGCGTTGCCCAGCCCCTCCTCGATCATCTTCTGGCGTTTGTCCATGATGCTCAAGATAGGACCAATCAGAAATTTCTTCATCAGAAAATATAGAATCAGCAGGTTTATTATGGTAAAGAGTAGGTTTATATCAATATGGATCACCTATCTCACCCGCCTTTCTTATAACATAATTATAATCAACAAGCCGATAACGAACCCATAGATTGCCGTTGCTTCTGCCAACGCACAGCCCAAGATCAGAGTGCTTCGAATCTTGCCTTCCGCCTCTGGTTGTCTGGCGATCGCATCCACGGCTGCCGCCGTTGCCCTGGAAATTCCCAATCCAGCTCCGATACCTGTAAATACTGCAATTGCTGCTCCTATTGCAATCAACATTGTAGACATAACTTTTTCCTCCTAATTCATTATAATTTACGTTATGAAATTTTATTTATTTCCCACTTCCAATGACAGCGGGAATCCATGCAGTTACCCAACATGTCTCTACTCCACCGCCTCACTGACGAACAGCGATGTCAAGAACACGAACACGTAGGCCTGTACAAAACCGTCAAAAAAGTCGAAGTACAGGCTAAAGAAAGCCGGAATAATGATTGGCGCCACTACCTCCAGCAACTTCATGATGATAAATCCGCCCAGTATATTCCCAAACAGTCGCATGCACAGCGACGTAGGGCGAATGGCTACTTCCAGTATGTTCATAGGAAGCATAAGGGGCGTGGGTTCAGCGAAACTCTTCAACCATCCTTTCACACCTCTTTGATGTATTCCCGCATACTCCACCAAAAGGATACTCATGACAGCCAGAGCAATCGTCACATTTAAATCCTTTGTGGGGGGATCAAAACCAAAGACACCCGCTATGTTAGCCAAGCCTATGAACAAGGTGATTGTAATCATATACGGAACATATCGCTTTCCCCGCTCTCCCAGAATTCCCTCGAAGAACTTCTGGAGAAAGCTAATCCCAGCTTCCAGCAATAGTTGCTTCTTACTGACATTTTCCACTCTCAGATTTCTCACCAGAAGAATAGCCAGAATCGTCATAACAGCCATGATCACCCAGGTAACTGCCACTGATTCCGACACAGGAATTCCCCCAAAAACCGGAATCTCAAAGGCGACTTTATAATTCAGCTCTTCTGCCAAACGTTCTGATATATTTCCCGTCTCATGTCCCTCCCTTTCTCTTTTTGTCTTTCTTTTTAGTATTATTTTTTCTCGCCCCAAGGCCTGCTGTGCCCTCTTTTCAGCCACCTTAGAACTATTCCATTATTGTACTCTCAACAACCGAAAAATCAATAGAAAAAATAGCCTATTTTTCAGGTATTTCCAAGGCTTTTATCCATCATCTTGCATAAAACACAAGTGATATTTTTGATTGCCCAGAAATACTTTTTATAGACTCTTTCTATTTTCACTGTTGATTATCCCCCTTTTTTGTAAAATGTGTAAAACTCTTATAATTCATTTTATACAGAGTATACAAATATATACAAAATCGCTTCTCTGTACCATATAGCGTACAACAAAAGCCTGATTCCGCCTGCGGCGGGTCGCACACGCGACATATTCCCACTCCGCCGCAATGCGATCCTCGCGGAGCGTTTTTGTGTTATAGGGAAGTTATTGATAACTTCCCTATAACACAAAAAACAGATTTGAATTCTCACCTTCAAATCTGTTTTTAAAGACTCTTATAAGTTTAACCATTTTCCCGTCAGGCCACACCTTCTCTACGGCCCTTCTTTTCATAAACTGCCTGGTACTCTTTCAATTTCTGCCTGGCCTCCGGGCCTAAGTTCCGGGGAACCTGAATCTGTACCACCACGTACTGGTCGCCATGGACAGAGGGATCCTTCATAGAGACAATCCCCTTTCCTCTCAGGCGAATCTTCGACCCAGACTGGGTACCTTCTTTAATCTTGCACATGACGTTGCCCGACAGCGTCTCCACCAGGGTTTCCCCGCCGAACACTGCAGTGGTATACGGAATACTCACCGTGGTGTACACGTCCATACCTTTCCGCTCAAATCCCGGCCTTGATCCAACCTTCACTCTCAACAGCAAATCCCCAGGCTCTCCGCCCCCGGATCCTGGCATTCCCTTTCCCCGAAGCCTGATACTCTTACCCGTGTCAATTCCGGCCGGGATATGCACTTGCAAACTCTGAGAACGTCCGTCTGCCCTCTCAGGATCCTGGAGAGTAATCACCTTGTCGCACCCAAAGGCCGCCTCATCGAAACTGACCGAGACCTCCGCCCGCAAGTCAGAACCCTTTTGCTGAAAGCTTCCGCCATGAAAGCCATCTCTATAGAAGCCGCCATCGTAACCGCTATTCCCAAAATCGCTTCCGTAGAAACCTTGAAAACCACTCTTCTGTCTGCCATGAAACATATTTCCAAAGAGATCCCCGAAGAGATCATCCATATTGCCATTCTCAAAATGGTACTCTCTATAACCGCTATTGCCGTCGCCGTAGGCGCCGGCTCCTCCCCCTTCCGGAGCGCTCCCGTCAAAAGCCGAATGTCCAAACTGATCGTACAGTTTCTTTTTTTCCGGATCGCTCAACACAGAGTAGGCCTCCGACACTTCCTTAAATCTTTGCTCGGCTTGCGCGTCGCCAGCATTGGTATCTGGATGATATTTCTTTGCCAGCTTACGGTATGCCCTCTTGATCGCCCCGGCATCTGCTTTCCTGTCAACTCCAAGAACTTCATAGTAATCTCTCTTACCTGCCATTGCCATCACCTTCCAATTATTTCTTCTCAAGACTTCATATCGATACAAATTCTTATCCACTGCCCGTGAAGGCAGAGGCGATTTTCTTATCTATAGATACCGATAAAACACCCGCAGCCGTGGCTGGGGGTGCAAAAATTCACTTGGGACAAAATCGCCTTTGTTCTATTTGTAATATAACACATAGTATTATGTCTGTCAATAGAAATTTCCTGACAAAGACAGATTTCCTACGCCATATTCGTTCTTTCACAGTTGTTCTCCAGATATAGCGGCCTCTAATCCGCGAGGTCTGTCTTGGGAAGTTTTGAGTACAAAGTCTTCGTACTCACCCCGGGAATCATCCCCAGCTTGCCCGACAAGGCGCTGATAATCTCATTGGGCGCATCCAGCACAACGCTGATAATTGACACTTTCTTCTCCCGGTAAGGTACCCCCATCCGCCCAATAATGTGTTGGCTATATCCGTGCAGAAGATTGTTAATTCTCTCCACTGCCTGGCCGTCCTCCACAATAATTCCAATCAATGCGATTCTCGACTCCATAATCCCTATCCTTTCTCAGCTATCACAGTGAGACTTCACCACTGTGGAAAATTTCTCCTAAACTCCAAAATCCATAGACAGGCTTCCATCAGCCGGCTCAATGGCGGCGGGGCGGCAACGCCATCACACAAGTATAATCCCGCTCGGGCAGAGAGATGGTCCGTACCCTCACAGGAACCTGAAAAGCCCTCTCTAAGTTCTCCTCCCGGAGAACCTCCGGCGCATCTCCATACAGAGAACCTCCATCCTTCATCAAGAGCAACGCCTTGTCGGAGATCTCCACCGCGTGCTCCGGATAATGAGTATTGATCACTGCAGAAAGGTTTTTCTCACTGCACAGCTCTTTCAATACCTCCAGGACAACCATCTGATTCTTAAAATCTAAATTAGATTCTGGTTCATCTAGAACTAACAGAGAGGGACAGGTCACCAATGCCCGGGCAATTAAGGCCAACTGGTACTCTCCTCCACTGATCTGGTTGCACAGTTTATTTTTCAGATGAGAGATCCCAACCGTCTCCAGGCTCTCATCTACCATCTCCCAGTCTCTCGGTCCAGGCTGGGCGAACGGTCCCAGGTGCGCGCTCCGGCCCATGACCACCAGCTCTCCCACCGTGTAGACAAAAGAAGGATAGCGGGCCTGCGGCACATATCCCACCTGTCTCCAAAACTCTTTTTGGCGTATCTGCCGGATATCTGTCCCGTTTAGATAAGACGCCCCTCTGCTCCAAGGGATCAGACCCAACATGCACTTCATCAGCGTAGTCTTTCCAGCCCCGTTGGCTCCCAGCACAGATAAAATCCCCGGATCTTGGAAGACAAAGGAGACGTCCTTGAGAACCTGCTCTTCCCTATTGTACTGGAAGCATCCTTCCTTTACCTCGAACTTCACTGCGCAACCCCTCCAGTCTTTCTCAAAAGTAGAATAAAAAATGGCGCCCCAATCACAGCCGTCAGTATGGACACTGGGATCTCCGCCGACAACAGACAGCGGGCTGCCGTATCGATCACCAGCATAAAGATAGCGCCCAAACCCATACTGGCCGGGATCACCCGCTGGTTGTTGCTGCCAAAGAGCATACGCGAGATATGAGGGATCAACAATCCCACCCATCCGATCAGGCCACACATAGAGACCACCGCCGCTGTGATCATGGCCGCCGCCAAAATCACAACCGCTCGAATCCTCTTGACGGGGATTCCCAGGGAGATCGCCTCCTCCTCCGTCAAGGTCATGGCATTTAACTTCCAGCGGAAAAGAAATACAATCGCCATCCCCGCCAGGATAAAAGGCGCCCCCAATACCAGAGTCTCCTTGGTGGTACTGGAGAGGCTTCCCAACAGCCAAAAGGTGATGGCCGGGAGCACATCCTGCGGGTCAGCCGCATACTTAACCAGGGATACCAAGGCAGAGAACAGAGATCCCACCACCATCCCAGCCAGGACAATCATCACCACCGAGGCCCTGCCACTGCCTTTCCTCGGCCGGCTCACCAGATACACCAAGACCACCGCCAAGATCCCTGTGGCCAGCGCACTGATCTGAATCCCCAGAGACGGCCATCCCAGCAGGATGGCCAGCACTGCGCCGAAGGAAGCCCCTGTGGCCACCCCCAGGGTATCCGGCGTGGCCAGGGGATTGGCGAATAGCGCCTGGAACGCCCCTCCCGCACAGCTCAACCCTGCGCCGGCCAGCAGCGCCAATCCAATTCTGGGCAGACGCACATTCAAGATCACATTCTTCACCGTGTCAGGTACTTCCCCGCCGGATGCCGGGAAAAAAACCGCCCAAATCTGCTCCAAGGTAATCTCGAATCTACCCATAGTCAGAGCTGCCAGGGACAGCAGCACGATCGCCGCCGCCATCCCGAAGCCCCAACCCACATACCACTTTCTGGAATGTCCCATCTCACACTCTCCACACTGTCATATTTTGTGTATCTCCATTTGGTTCTATCTTCTGCGGATAAAACTCACTACTCAAAATTCTTCGCCCCATCAGAAGATGGATTGTACATTCTCTCAATCTGCTCGTCGGTCAGACTCACCTGGTACAGATCTTGGTAATAGTCCCTCACTTCTTTTGTGATATCCACATCCTGAAAGAGATCTGGATACACCGTCTGCGCCATCCACAGCAAGGTCACAGGGGTGTCCGCGCTGGGGGTATAACTTCGGTAAGTCCCCAGGGGCATCTTATAGACCTGTTTCTCCTGAACTGCTCTCACCGTGCTCCAATCATCGCCGCCCACCTGATTATTGTACAGATCCTCCGGCTGCGTGGGCGTAAAGTTGGTGATGACGATCACATCGGGATTCCACTGGTACACCTGCTCCATATTGATCACCGCATTGGAATTGTCAACCTCGATCTCCTCAGCTACATTTCTAGCCCCCACCGCATCGCACCAGAATTGGCCGAAGAAGTGCTTTCCCGAGGTGACCATCTGCTTATCGTCATACTGGAAGAGAAAGAGCACCTTCTTCTTTTGATCTTCAGGTATATCCTTGACCACATCCTGCACCCGGTCATAGACTTCCTGGCTATAATCCGAGATCTCCTGACTCTTATTGCTGTTCTCCGGGAACATCTGACTCAAGAGCGCCGTCCACTGATCATAAGTCTCCAAAATATCATAATCCCACTTACTGGGGGAGATCCCCACCGCCGGTATCCCGGCATTTTCCAGCGTCGTGATCAGTTCGCTGTTACCCGCTCCACAGAAGACTACATCTGGCTCCAGAGCCATCAGCGCCTCCACATTCAGATTCCCGCCGTCCATGAAACTGGTATCCGCCTCTAAGACCTCAGGGAAAAGCTCCCCTAATAATCCAGACTTGGCAGCGCTCATACACACCGGATCAATTCCCACCAGCTTATCAGCCGACCCTAGAAATACCGTCAAGACAGAGGCCATCGGGTAGATATCCGCCACCACAACCCTATTGATCTCCTTGGGCACCTCCACTTTCCGGTCCGCGTGGTCTGTGATTGTAACCGTATCATGGCTGCCTTCTTGCTCCGAATCCTGTCCCTCTTCCCCGGCTGCTTCCTGGGTGGAACCAGCCTTGGAGGACTCCTCCTTGGCGTCTCCACCGCCTGCGCACCCTGCTAAGGTTCCCACCGTCATGGCCAGGCAAAGTATCATCGCAATCAGTTTCTTCTTCATCCTTTTACTCCCTTTCTCATCCAATCACTCCAACTTGTTCCTACGAAGACTGGTATTTTACCTCTCCAAATTCTCCCAGAGTATCCCTCATGGGGAAATTCCAAAAATGGGACTCCCCCAGGCAACACTCCTCTGTACAGAGGGTCCGCAATCACCAATGAGGCATTTTCCATCTCTCTGGCGATCTCCACTTCCCCTGAGCACCTGCGATCCTCGCCATCCAGCACCCGGGCGTCCAACTCCAACGGACACAGAACCCTAGCCGGAAGGCCAAAATCCAATTCCAGTCCCCGGCACATAGACGCCGCCCAGACTGCCTCTCCAACGACCAACACAGGCCTTCTCTCCTCCTCTGACAGGGATAACCGCCTCTGCCCCGCCGGCCTTTGGTCTCTCCCGGTGCGAACCGCCTCATCCAGAGCCTTCAACACTTCTTTGGTCATTCCGTCCCCCATGGGAATTCCCGTCACATAGGGGATCTGATACTTCTCCTTAAGTACCTTGGCCAAAGCCAGGCCTGACGAGGACACCACCAGATTGACTCTGGCCTTGCCAACCTCCATCAACTCTTCCCAGGTGCTCCCCATGGCCCAGCAACTGACCACTGGATGTCCGGAGCGCTCCAGGAGGTCTCTCAAAGCCTCCACGGTTCCTGTCACAGAGAAATCCAGCGGCGTCACCCCCAGAATGTTCACCCCACAGTCCGTCCTCTCTTGCTCCACCTTAGAAGGACAGAACCTTCTGGCCACCTGAGCCAGCGCCATGGAGACCCCTTTGACATACGAAGCCATTCCTGTGGTGGCAAAACCCATGGACGGAACTTTGCTCCTGGTCTCCACCATCTTAGCCAACCCCGGAAAATCCGTCCCCATCATTGTGGGAATCAAGGTCCCCGCTATGGCCACAAACCGGGGGTGCAATTGCTCTGCAGCGTCCGCCACGTCTCTCACCGTCTTCTCATCCTCCCCCAACACAGCCTCCATCTCCGACAATCCTGTAATGTACACCATGCTGGGCATATGGTACCACCGAGGTTCGTCGTGGGTATTGTAGGTGGAGTTACAGCCGGAGGCGTCGTGCATCACTGTCATTCCCCCCATCTCATAGAGAGCGGAACACACGCCTGAGACGTCCGCCGTGTAGGTAGACAAAATTCGATTGGCCTGGTTCATCCGCAACACCCCCATCCTTTTACCTGAATTATACTCTCCACGTCTGCCTCCTGGGTAGCCGCCTCCCGCATCCACCTGGCCAGCCGGATCACACCGTCGTAGCCCAGAAGACCGCTGCCTTCCACCATATTCACAAGATATCTAGTCCCTGTATACCAGGCTGCCTTCTGTCCGATGGCCAGAAGCTTTCCGCCTCTCTCTTGCGCCTTACTGTGGGGCAGCATTCCCATCTTCACCTGAACCGTGGCATAGAGGCGAAGTTTGGCTGCGTGCTCCTGTAGCCAGTCAAACGCCGGTTTCTCTGCTGGGATAAAAGTGTCTGCATAGACCTCCTCCACCTGAATGCCGTGGGAGAGCAACAACCTGGCCAATCCCAGCGGACGGCTGACAGCAGTGAAATCAATGGCCACCGCCATCCCCTCTATGGCCCGGGCGGTTTTACCCAGTTCCTCCTCCGCCTGTCTGCGAAGAGCCGCCAGATCCGGAGTCTGCACGCCCAAGATCTCTGCCAGCCGGATCAGATTCTCATCTATCTCCTCATAGTCATAAGAGAGGGGAAGATGCAAATGCGGAATCCCCAACCGCCGCTCCAACTGATCGGCCGCAGCCACCGCCGACGGATTATAAGTAATATTGTACCGACTCTCGCCCAGCCGCTGATACTCCTGATAACTTCTACAAAAACAGATATCCCCCACCTCATAACCCGCCTGCCGGATCATCTGAACCATCTCAGAACTTTCTCTCGTGGGCTCGTTGTTCCCAATGAAATTAATTTTTCTCTTAGCCTTCTGTCCCTCCTTGATCAGACTGTACAATTGCATTCGCATCTTAGCGTCCGGGGTCATCTTGGTCTTGCGCATGATGGGATTCATATAACAGTCGGTGAAATCCACATCCGGGAACTTCTCCCTCAATCTCTGGTATACATAATTCAGATCACACCCGATAAAATGGTGCACACAGCTAGTGTAGAGCAAGACTGCACGGGGATGCCTGGGCAGACGGTTCAAAATATCCTCTACACCCTCGATCATCATCTCCTCCATATCCCCATCCATCAAGTTATGATCCTCCACAGAGATGGTGGAGAAACGGTCCATTGCGTTCATCTCCGCGGCCGTAAGCACCACGCCTCGCAGGCAAGCCTGGGCACACACAAAGATCTGATGGCTCTCTGGCAAGAGCATCCCGATGTGTACAATGTTCCAGGTTCCCCTGGCTGGCGGCGCATACTCCAGACCGGAGGAAAAAGGCGCCGGAAATTTCGCCTCACCTATGGGAACACTAGCTCCCTGTTCTGTGAGACCGTCTCCTGGCCGCCCCGCCTGTCCGCACATCCGCGCCTGACGGACGTCTGCACCCAATCTCTGCAATCCACTCATACTGTCTCCTCCCGGCAAATTCGCAATACCTGTTCCGCCAGACGTATATACTCCCCAGCCATCTCACCGTCTGGGAAGGCCTCTATAACCGTCTGCCTTCTCTCCTCCGCCTGCTGCACTTCCCGGCTAAAGGGCAGTTGTCCCACAATCCCCGCGCCAATATCCAAGGCCAGCTCTTCTACTTTCTCCCTCTCCCTCGGCACATTGCGGCTGTTCAGAATAATTCCGCCCAAGGACGCATACCCCCGGTCCTCGAAGTTCTTGACTGCCATGGCGATATTGGCCGCCGCGTGAATCGCCATGTTCTCACCGGAAGTCAGCAGGAAGACCTTCTCGGCGTACCCTTCCCGTATGGGCATCGCAAAGCCTCCGCACACCACATCTCCCAGGACATCGTAGAGAATCACATCCGGCTCATAGATCTCAAAAGCCTCCTTCTGCTCCAAAGTCTCAAGGGCAGCGATGATTCCTCTCCCAGCACATCCCATACCCGGCGTCGGCCCCCCGGCTTCCACACACAGCACCCCGGAGGTCCCCTCCGTCACCAGGTCTTCCAAGGGTACATTTTTCCCCTTTTTCCGAATCAAATCCAACACCGTCTCCACCGGTTCCCCTCCGTGCAGGTAGCTGGTGGAGTCTGCCTTGGGGTCGCAGCCAATCTGCATCACTTTCAACCCTATCTTTGTAAACGCCACGGACAAATTGGAAGCCGTGGTAGACTTCCCAATTCCTCCCTTTCCGTAAATCGCCATCTTGATCATCTCTAACCCTCCTCTTTCAAAGATCACTGGAATACCCCGGCCGCTTCTGTGAACGCTACAGACCGCCGGACCCTTGCTATTCTTCCTCAAAATTCTCTGACTCAAATAAGAGAATCTTCTTCTATCCGACATAATCTCCCCGCTGGGACACCACCTCGTAGCCAATGGACGCCACAGCCTCCTGGAGCCTCTTTTGACTCTCTGAGGCGTCGTCCGCAGTTCCAATCTTATTGTCATACAACAGATAATTCTTCCGCATATCCGAGGGAGAGATATTGGGCATCACCACATTGGCCCCGGCCAAGATCCCTTGCTCTCTTCCGTCTGGCGCGATGGTTCCCAGCGCTGTGGTGGCCGGCAAGAGCACCCTCGGATGAATCAGGCGTATCAGGCTGAGCAACAGCAACGTATCCTCCAGTCCACCCGCCGGAAAATCCTTAAAGCAAGTGTCGTGGTGAGGAATAAAGGGACCGATCCCCACCATCTCCGGCTGTAACTCCCGTATAAACAACAAATCCTCCGCCAGGTGCCGGGAAGTCTGATAAGGCGATCCCACCATCATCCCACAGCCTGTCTGATATCCGATCTCCTTTAAATCCCGCAAGCACCGCACACGGTTCTCCAGGCTAAGTTGCGGCGGATGCAATCTTCCATAGTGCTCCGGGCAGGCCGTCTCATGGCGCAGAAGATAACGGTCTGCCCCCGCGTCAAAATATCTCTGGTAGCTCTCCCTTGGCTTCTCCCCGATGGACAGAGTGATGGCACAGTCAGGATATCTCTCCCGTATCCGTCCAACCAACTCCACGATCACATCATCCTGAAAGTAAGGGTCCTCCCCGCCCTGAAGCACAAAAGTCCGAAAACCAGCCGCATACCCCCAATCGCAACACTGGTAGATCGTCTGAGGGCTCATTCGGTATCGGCTCACCTTCCGGTTGCTGGCCCGAATCCCACAGTAGTAACAATCATTCTTACAGTAATTCGTGAACTCTATCAGCCCCCGAAAGTAGATCTTCTTGCCATAATATTCGTCCGCCCTGTCTCTGGCCAGCCTCGCCGCATATTGCCTCTCCTGGTCCGTATAATTATCCAGTAAGGCGCTCAACTCCTCCAAGCTAAGCATGCTCCCCTGGGCCAGCCGGTCAATTTTCTCCCTGTTTGTCATAACCCCACCTCTCCCCCTTAACTTTTTCTACTCCAAGACATCTCACTGCCAGAGCGCACTCTTGCACTGAGTACAATTGCGCGCAGGCTCCTATAGTCATATAAATTCTATCACGCAAAAACCCTTTTGCCAAAAAGGCAAAAGGGTAGTATAAGCCTGTAGATCTTACCTTCCTATCACCTTCGCACTCCGGATCTTGTCCATCGTCCCCTGGCATAATCGGTTGTCATATTCTGATTTTAGGGATCTCCGTCAGAATCTCTCTTTCGAATTTCCAGATAAGTCAAGTATAACACTTCTGTTTTCTCAATACAATATCAACCGCTTCTATTCGATCAACAACCTCCCATAGAGATCCTTCCCTGTATCCGTCCTAAAATACGGTTCCATAGACTTCTTCTTCTCCAGGGACCACTCGCCTTCCTGGGCCCCCACCCAGAGATCCGCCTCCACTAAAATCTGGTATTCCCGGCTGTCAATGTGCTCATAGTCGTGATGCCCCCGCACCAGATGCACAATACGCTCTATCCAAGACCCAGGATAGCCGTACTCGTCCAGAAATCTCCTGGCCAGCCTCTCGGATTCAATAGCCAGATTCCCCTGGTCCGCGCTGCCATACTTCTCCTTACAACTCTTGATACCGATGTCGTGGAGAATCGCCGCCCCCTCCAGAATCATCTGCTCTTCCTCTGAGAGTCCCTCCTCTCTTCCAATCAATCCAGCCAGAGCCGTGACTTTCAAAATATGTCCGCTTCTCCTGGGATGCCCCTGCTCATAGCGGAGCGCCTCCAACAATAATCCATCTTGATCTGCCATAAGTCATTCTCCTCCTAAATCTTCTGTCTCTCAATCCTCCAGCGCCCATCTCACCGCCGCTTTAGCGTGGGCGTCCGTGGAGTCAATCACTGGTATATCCACATCTTTTTGTTTTATCAGCAGCGGAATTTCTGTACACCCCAGAATCACGCCCTCGGCGCCCGCTCTCTTCAGATCTTCTATCACAGATTGGTAGTATCTTCTGGACTCCTCCCTGAGGACTCCGAAAGTCAGCTCGTCAGTGATCACTCTATAGATACTCTCATACTCGCTCTTTCCAGGAGTCACCACACGGATTCCATATTTCTCTTGCAAATGCCCTTTATAAAATGGCATGTCCATGGTAAACGGCGTTCCGATCAGTCCCACCGTCTTCAGACCTTGCCGGAGAATCTCATCTGCCACAGCGTCTGCAATATGGAGTAACGGCACAGAAATCTCCGTCTGGATCTTCTCGGCAAAAGCATGCATTGTGTTGGTGCACAGCAATACCCCTTGCGCTCCCGCGCTCTCCAGGGCTTGACATGCGTTCGCCAGCTTTCCGCTGAGAATCTCATGTTCCCCCCTCTCCATATGCCCGATCATCTCATGGAGATCCACCGTATACAGAATACTCTTCCCAGTCCGGTCCTCCCCCAATATCTTATTGGACTCCTCATTAAAGATCCGGTAATATTCAATGGAAGACTCCCAACTGAGTCCGCCTACCATACCAATCGTTCTCATCTATCCCTACCTCTCCTTTCTTCGCACCCACTTTTATCATCCCTTCTGGGATATTTTGCTCTTTCTCCGCTGGGAGAGTTCTGCCACCGCAGTGTACAACACATCTGTGGATGAATTCAGGGCCGTCTCACAGGAATCCTGGATGACCCCGACAATAAAGCCCACCCCCACCACCTGCATGGCCACATCGTTGGATATTCCAAACAGGCTACAGGCCAACGGGACCAGCAGCAGAGATCCCCCCGCCACACCGGAGGCTCCGCAGGCGCTGGCCGCCGACAGTACACATAAAATTAACGCCGTGCCAAAATCCGCCTGGATCCCCATGGTATTCGCCGCCGCCAGAGCCAACACTGAGATCGTCACTGCCGCGCCGCCCATATTGATGGTAGCCCCCAGGGGAATGGACACCGAATAGGTATCCTCATCCAGGCCCAACTCCTCACACAACTTCATATTGACCGGTATATTCGCCGCCGAACTCCTTGTAAAAAAGGCCGTGATCCCACTTTCTCTTAGACATCGGAACACCAGCGGATACGGATTCTCCCGAATTCCAAGATACACAATAACCGGATTCACCACCAGAGCCACGAAAACCATACTTCCCACCAACAGCGCAATCAACCTTCCGTAGCTGAGCAACGCCTCCAGCCCTTGTTGGGAGATTGTGGTGAACACCAACCCCATAACTCCAAAAGGCGCGCAGTTAATCACCCATCTTACGATCTGGGATAACGCGTCCGAGATATTCCCAATGGCCACTTTCGTTCCCACAGAGGCCTTCTTTAACGCCAGTCCCAGCAGAACCGCCCAGGCCAGGATCCCAATATAGTTGGCATTGGCCAGCGCGTCCACCGGATTCGCCACCAGATTCATCAGCAAAGTTTTCAGGACCTCCCCAACACCGCCGGGAGCCGTCATATCTTCCACACCCTGACTCAAAGTCAAAGAGACCGGAAAGACAAAACTTGCGGCCACAGCCACACATCCGGCCAGGAAGGTGCCGCACAGGTAGAGCAATACCACAAGCTTCATATTGGTCTTCTTTCCCTCCTGGTGGTGGGCCAGCGCTCCCATAACCAGAAACAAGACCAACAGCGGAGCTACCGCTTTGAGCGCCCCCACGAACAAATCTCCCAACAGAGATAACACCGTAAGTCTGGGAAACCAGATCCCCAACAGAATCCCCACGATCAGGCCGCCTATAATCCTTTTCACAAGACTGATCTCATTCCACTTGGTCAGTAACTTTCCCATATTCCCTCCTTCATCTCTTGACATTCTACTTTTCATTTCAACCTGGTCCGCCCCCAACAGGGGCACGGCCATCTTCTATCTGATATAAAGTATACCATTAATCCTTAAAAGATCAAAGGAAAACAACCAGCAAAATCCCATATATTACCGGCTGATGCAATAGATAAATCACCAAAGAATGACGCCCCAGAAATTCCAAAAGCGGTTGGCGCGGCCTGGAGAAGACCTCCATCTTTTGCTTCTCCTCCGCCAGGCGGTAGAGAAAATACCCCGCGCCAAACAGGAAGATCCACGGGAACAGTGAAAAATAATCAGATGAATAAAACCCCCTCGGCGGAAAACCCAAGTAGGCCGTGAGCAAATTCCGGTACCACCCCTCCGGCACCCAACACAAATTCCATCCCTCAAATCCCAGATATCCTTCATTCACATTTCTGGTAATCAGAAAGAGCGCAGTGATCGCCAGAACCCCCACAACCGCCGGCACCCGTCTCAGCGTCGGTTCCAAGACCACCCAGAGCAACATCCCGGAACCAATCAACGTCAAGACCCCGAAGACCACCCGGCTGTCCGGTAAGAAAACCTCCGTGACCGCCATCACAATAAGCCCGGCCCCGAACACCGTCGTCCCTCTCTTTAGCCGTCTCCTGCCCAAAGACCAGCAAAAGCCTGACAGCAAGATAAATGTCCAACAAATCATCTGTTGCCATAGATAGGCCCACCCTGTCTGATACCACTTCCAGTCCACCCCAAACATATATACCAGATCCCAGACACAGTGGTAAGCTATCGCATTGATCAGCACCGTCCCGCGGATCACATCCAAAAGCGGGTAGCGAATCTTATTCTTCACACTCTCCATCTTCTTACACCCCTATTCCTTCTGGCCTCTCGTTCACTTTGGAGGCGCCTCCATTATCCATAGTATACCGATAAGGTCCCCTCCCCCGTCAATACTTTTTTACAAAGATCCCAAAAAGAAAAGACCCAAGCCGCGAACTTGAGTCTCTCTCAATGATCTACCAGAATCTTCGATGGGAAATAAAATGTTATTTGGAGGTTTTCTATTTGGGTGAATTCATCTGGTAGGAAGTATGACATATATGTATCATACACCCTCGTTAACTTATTCACAAGCTCCCCCGGGGGATATTTTTTTGTTCTGCGCGATAGAAATGTATAAATATTTTTCATCGCACAAAAAAACACCGTCCCCACAGCTCTAATCGTCTGCAAAAACAGTGTTCTCAATGCGCCTTCAGGGGTTCGAACCCTGGACACCCTGATTAAGAGTCAGGTGCTCTGCCAGCTGAGCTAAAGGCGCATCCTCTTGGATTTTCTGTCGCGTTATCTCTAACGCACTGCCTATTATAGCGGAAGCGACAGAAAAATGCAAGAGGAAATTTTACATTTTTTTCACTTTTTTTAATTTATATTTTTTATTTCACCCCTTCGGGCGTTTCATAAAAAACTACGGGGCTCGTTACCATATGCTTCCCATATGGTAACGCTGCAAATAGATTCGCGCTTCCCGGGCGCTCATCTATTTTTTATTTCCTCTTCTTCTGCATTTCTCCCAGCGCTTTGTCCACCTCTTCCGTGGATTTCTTAATCTTCATCAACTGGCCGTTCACATTTTTATGCGTATAATCCCACTGAGCTGCCGCCTTCCGAAACTTCTTCAATGACGCCATCGCACACCCTCCTCAGATCATTCTTCTCCACACTTATATTGGGAATCTTGACGCCTATCCAGGTCGTCTCCCCTCTATATACTATGATCCAATATTTAAGAGGTCCCTCCCTGACAGCAGAAACCTCCGCCAGCCGCTTATACCCCCAGACATCGAGACCGGCTTATCCCCAGGAGGCGATCAACTTACAGATTGGATTTCCCAGTCCAGAGAATTTCTCCTCATACTCCGTCATCACATTGCCCTGACTTAGGAGAACGTCGCCGTGCAGATCAAAGGTATGGGCCACCAACGTCCAACCTGCCTCCTCCACCTCTGTCAGAGAAAAATCAAACAGTTCCCGGTTATCGGTCTTAAACTCCACTCTCCCGCCAGGAGCCAAGATCTGCTCGTACCTTCTCAGAAATTCCCTTGAGGTCAGCCGTCTCTTCTCATGCCTGGATTTCGGCCAAGGATCCGAGAAATTCAGATAGATCCTATCTACCTCACCCTCGTCAAACATCTCAGGCAGCAAGCGGGCGTCTTCCCGTAGGAACAACAGATTGGACAACTCCTCCTCCTGTTCCGCCCTCCTCTGCAGCGCCCTCAACAACACACTGTCATACATCTCGATCCCAACATAATTAATCCGCGGATTTCTGCGGGCCATCTCCATCAAGAATTGTCCCTTTCCCATCCCTACCTCTATCTGCACTGGCTGGGCCTTGGGAAAGACCTGCTCCCACCTTCCCTTGTTTTCCTTGGGTTCTTGAACCACATAGTCACTCTGTAAAATAGCCTCCCTGGCCCCCGGTATATTTCTCAAGCGCATACAATCTTCCTCTGTCTTCTCTTGTTTTATTTAAATACCCATCTCCAAACATCCCACGGCGCTCTGCCTGCATTTGTTGGAATTCACGAGTTTTTTCTAACTTAGTCAACTTTAATTGGGTATATGGTCTATATTTTTTTAATTTTCAGTTAATTAGAAAATATAATATATTTGATCTGCTTTTTAAATGAATTATTCATATCTTTTTGACTCTAAATATGTCAAGCTGTTTTCGACATTTATCCCCATTTTTGACAGTTTTATAAGAACTGCCCAAAACATTTGTTTAATTCCATTTTATGTAAATCTGGATAAATCCCTCATATTTCTGTGGATAATGTGGATAACTTGGTGTATAACTTGCAATCACGGGGTTCTCTGCTATTGTAGATGTGGATAAACATGTGTGTATTTCTTTCCATCCAATTTTTTCCATTTCGAAATTTTGTGTATTTTTTACAATTTCCATTTTTTTTCGATGGACTTCCCCGGAATTCGTCATCAAAGTATTCTCACAGTTATCTTTCGACTTTTCTCGAGAGAAACTCTTTCCACCTCCACAGAATTTCTCTCGAAATCGTCCAAGGGCACTTTTCTTCCACAAAATCAGTCCCCGTATTTTTTTCCTTTTTCCTTCTTATTCCACAAGGGTCACAACCTGCTCAAATAGTCCAAGGCCGACGCAATTGCATTGGCGCCGTCGGAAGTTGCCGTCACAATCTGGCGTAATTTCTTCGTCCGCACATCTCCTGCCGCAAAGACGCCTGGAATATTCGTGCTACAATCCTCCCCCGCAAGAATATAACCGCCCTGGTCCAACCGGAGTAAATTGGCATAGGGTTCACTGTTGGGACTGATCCCAATCGCCACGAAGACGCCGTCCACAGCAACAATCCGGCTACTTCCATCTTTCACATTCCTCAGGAGCACCCCCTCCACTTCCTCCTGTCCTTGGATTTCTTCGCATACCTGATTCCAACACAATTCCACATTGGGGAACTGGAACAATCGTTTCTGCAAGATATCATCCGCCCGGAATTGATCTCTCCTGTGAACCACATAAACTTTCTTACAGATTTTTGCCAGAAAGATGGCGTCCTCCACAGCCACATTTCCACCTCCGATCACTGCCACAGTCATCCCCTTGTAAAACGCGCCGTCACAGGTCGCACAGTAGGACACACCCATCCCAGACAGCTCCTTCTCACCTTTTACACCCAATAGCCGGTGGCGGGCTCCCACAGCCAGGACGACCGTCTTGGCATAAAAATCTTTTTTACGGGTTTTTATCGCCTTTGTTCCGTCTTCTTCTACCTGGATCTCCTGCACGTTGACTCTCTGAGACTCAAGGCCTAGCCGGTCTGCATGGGCGCGGATCTTCTCCCCAAACTCTGTCCCTGTCACCTCAGGCAGCCCAGGATAATTGTCTACCTCATAAGTGCTGGCCACCTGCCCTCCGCTGACCACACTCTTCTCCAGGAGCAGAGTCGAAAGCCCCGCCCTCTGGGCATAGATAGCTGCCGTCAGACCTGCCGGTCCCGCGCCCACAATAATCACATCATATATATCTCTCACGCTTTTTCTCCTTTCCACACGCCGGCCAAAGGCCGGGTTCCCTTGTCTCACACAGCAGTGTGCCTTTCCCTTCCCACCGTGCCAGTATAAATTTTTATAATTATAGCATACCCATTTCCTTATTCCAATAAAATATAAAGATGATCACGTTTCTAAAGGAGCTTCTATGTTTTCCATAAAATCCCGTCGCCCTATCCTAATCTGTCTGGGGCTATGTCTGGCCATGTGTCTGGGTCTTGGCCTGGGCTATCTGACTTCCCATGTATTCTCCGAGGACGCCAAATTTCAAAAATTCACCGAGACTCTCTTTCAGGCGGAAGTCAGTGGCAGCACCTTGAACCTTCACTATACTCTGGCGCACCCAGAGCAATACCAGATTTCCTCCGACAAGATCACTCTGGGAGAGGTCCCGTTGGATCCCCAGTCCACTTACACACAGATGGAGAACTATGAGAAGACTTTACAAAGCTTCTCCTATGACGATCTGTCAGAAGAAAACCAATTGACCCTGGACCTCCTTCTATTATATTTCCACACTCAAAGCTCCCTGGGGGACCAATATCTGTTGGATGAATACCTAAGCCCAAGCCTGGGTATTCAAGCGCAACTCCCCATTCTCCTGGCGGAATATCCTTTCTACGACAAGCAGGACATCACCGACTATCTCCATCTACTAACCTGTGTGGACGATTACTTTCAGAGTATCCTCAAGTTTGAGAAGAAGAAATCCGACGCCGGTCTCTTTATGAGCGACACGACGCTGGACAGAATTCTTCAACAGTGTCAGTCCTTCACCCAGGATCCCTCCGACAACTATCTCTCCGATATTTTTCAGGAGAAGCTGCAGGATTTCTCCGGTCTATCCAAGGAAGAGAAAAAACAGTGCATCTCCACACACAAAAAATTAATTCAGAAATCCTTGATCCCAGCTTACCAAAATCTGATGAATGGATTGGAAGAACTCCGGGGAACCGGGCAAAACGACAACGGACTCTATTACCTGGAAGGTGGCCAGGAGTTTTATCTCTATCTCTTGCGCAGCCAAGTTGGCGTCTACGCCACCCCCGAGACTCTGGAACAACGGCTGTACCAGCAGTTGACAGACGATTACACTGAGATGTCCCAGCTATTGAACCAAAACCCTGACTTGATCAACCAGGTCTCCACCCAGGATCTTTGCCAGTCCGCTCCAAAAGACACCTTAAAAGAGTTGGAGACTCTCTGCCAAAAGGATTTTCCTGCGCTCAAGGAGCCTGAGTACAGTGTAAAATACGTCCACAAATCTATGGAAGAATATCTGAGTCCTGCATTTTATCTGACACCGCCCATCGACACACAGTCGCCCAACACCATCTACATAAATCAGGCCAGCCAGACTTCCAACCTGGAACTGTTCACCACACTGTCCCATGAAGGTTTCCCTGGTCACCTCTACCAGACCTTATACTTCAGCAGACAGAACCCCAATCCCGTCCGAAGCCTGTTCACTTGCGGGGGCTATGTGGAAGGCTGGGCCACCTACGTGGAGTCCTACGCTTACAGTTATGCCGATATTGACTCAGACCTGTCCCGCCTTCTGTGGTTAAACCGCTCTGTGAACCTGAACCTCTATTGTCTCCTGGATATCGGTATCCACTACCACGGATGGAACCTCTCTCAGGTGAGCCACTATCTAAAGATGTTCGGCTTCCAAGATGAGAATGTGATCGCGGAGATCTATCAATATATCATCGAGACGCCTGCCAACTATCTGAGATATTACGTGGGTTGTCTTGGATTTACGGATCTAAAAGAAGCCATGCAGGAAAAAGAAGGCGACTCTTTTGACCTGAAAAAATTCCACAAAACCGTGTTGGAGATCGGTCCCGTGCCTTTTCCAATTCTACAGAAATACCTCGGTCTATCCCCACAATCCTGAGAAAGCTATACCACTCTAACACAGACAGGCGGTTCTTCCCCAAAGAGGGGGAGAACCGCCTGATTTTTCTCACGCTGGGCGCAGCCGTCCACAACATTTGCTTTCCACGCGCAGTGCGATCCTCGCACAGCGCTCTTCCATATGATAAAAAATTAATCACGATTCCTTTTGTGGCGATGGAGAGCGCGAACCGCTCTCTGCGCACAAGCGGCCGCTTGTCAACTGCCCCTTGGCCAAATCCGCTCTCATTACTGTGCGCCCCTGAAAAAGCATTGCAATTTCCCCAACGCCCGGGTCAGAACCTCCATCTCCGATTTGTCCAACCCTTCTGTTATCGCTGTGATCATATCGTCATGAAATTTCCGATGGTGCTGGTAGGCCTTCTCTCCCTTTGGGGCCAGGGAGATCAGAACTACCCTCCGGTCCTCCTCGCTGCGGGCCCGCACCACATACCCTTTTTTGACAAGGTTGTTGATGGCGATGGTCAAAGTTCCCACTGTCACAGACAGGGTCTTTGCCACGGAGGACATATTTCGAGGTTTATTCACTCCAATCGCCTCGATGATATGCATATCATTGACCGAGGCGTCCTTAAATTCTGAGATCCTCAGCGCCTTCTCCTCCACCTCCAAGATCTCGTTGAACAGATTCACTAATATATCGTTTAGCACCTGGTAATGCTCCATCACTCTCACCTCCAACGTGTTTTTTATTATAACATCTTCTCTTTTGATAATCAAAGTATTTTTGAGAATATCCCTATTGCAACAAATAGAAGAAAAACTTTCTTCTTCCCTTAGAATTTGCTATAATGATCTGTATACAAATTCATGTTTCCATTTATCTATGTGCCTTCCTTTACCGGGGAGGCGCTCAACTATACTCACAAAACAAGAGGAGGCCCCATGAGCCGAAAGAATATTCCGCTAAACGACAGAGAAAAAAACACATCCAAGATCAGTTTCATCTGCTCTGTGATCACTTTACTCTTTCTCGGTTTCTGTTTTCACCAACTGGACCGGGTATTGATCACCGGACCTGCTGAGAAAGCCCAGGCCAAGGAAGCCGCCGCCGAGAAGGCAAAAAAGAAATCCCTAAATTCCGTCACCACAGCCGACATTGTGGCGGTGGGGGACAATCTGTACTCCTCCCAATTAAATCAGTCCGGCGCATCCGACTCTGGCTCATGGAATTATGACAAGATATATGAAAACGTCGCTCCCTATATTCAACAGGCTGATCTGGCCCTGGTGGGTCAAGAGACCGTCCTGACCTCCAACCATGATGAGATCAGTGGAGATTCCCTATATGCCACTCCTCAGGAAGTAGGGGACGCCCTGGTAAACACAGGCTTCGACGTGATAGAGACCGCCACGAACCACGTGGACGACTATGGCCTAGATATGATCAAGAGTGAACTGGACTATTGGAACGCCACTTATCCAAATGTGACCGTCGTCGGGACAAACGCAACCCAAGAAGACAGGGATACGGTCAAGACTGTCACCGTCAACGATATCACCATCGCCCTTCTGGACTATACCTACGGCACCAACAGTGGCCTGGCCACAGATGAGAATGCATACGTGATCAATACGTTCGACAAAGAACAGGTGGCCTCCGATATCAAAAAGGCAAAGGAGATCAGCGACTGTGTAATCTTTGTATCCCACTGGGGTGCAGACCAAGAATCTACGCCAAACGAGTATGAAAAACAGTGGGCGACCTTCCTGATGCAACAAGGGGTAGATGTGTGCATCGGCAGCCATCCTCATGTGCTACAACCCTATGGCACAATGTCGGACGATCAGGGAAATGAGATGCTGATCTTCTACTCTCTGGGCAATTTTGTCTCCACCCAGGAGACCATCCCGGAACTGTTAGGCGGCCTGGCACAGTTCACCCTTGAGAAAACTGTCTCCAACGGAAAATCATCCGTGAAGGTGATCGCCAAATCTGTGGAACCATTGGTAATGCACTACAACTACGATCAGAATATATACGCCCCCTACCTCCTGAAAGATTACACCGATGAGCTGGCGGCCGGACATAGCATCCACAATATCAGCACAGACGAATTCACTGTGGAGAGCCTTTACACCCTGTATGACCAGATCATGTCCCAGGAGATCACGCCCTCCACCGGAAGCGGGCTCCTAGACGTCCACTTTGACAGTTACCTGAACATGTTAGATCCCAACGGCAACATTGTGGATGACTCTTACCAAGGCGCCGACAATTCCAGCCAGTCTGGCAGTGATGCCGAAGGCACTGGCACAGACGGTGATACCACTGTGCCTACCGACGGTTCCAGCGATTATGACGATTCCGGGGACTACGACGAATCATCCGGCTACGACGGCTCTGGAGACTACGATGATTCTTCCGGCTACGACGACTCCGGGGACTACGATGATTCCTCCGGCTACGACGGCTCTGGAGACTACGATGATTCTTCCGGCTACGATGACTCCGAGGACTCCAACTATTAGACCACTGACACTCGTCGAGCGATCCCCACGGAACATCTTTCCCCCTGGTGCGCGCGAACGCCAACAAGCCATTCCTGCGCGCCAGGGACATCCCCTCACTGACCTAAGAACAATCTCTTACCATTCTGGCTGGTGGTCTCCACGACCTCCTCGTAGGAGATTTGCTTGATATTCGCAATCTCCCTGGCAATATAAGGCAGATTCAAAGAAGAATTTCTTTTCCCCCGGTTGGGCACCGGCGCCAGATAAGGACTGTCCGTCTCCAGTAAAATCTGCTCCAGAGGAGCATAGGCAACCACTTCTCTTAACTTTCTTGCATTTTTAAAGGTGACGACGCCCCCCACGCCGATGTACAACCCCATATTCAGATATTCCCGCGCCATCTCCTTAGAATAGGAAAAACAGTGGACCACTCCGCCTGACATCTCTCCGGCTCTCATCCCTTTCATCATCTGAAGAGTATCCTCCGCCGCATCCCGGCTGTGGATGATAAATGGCAGCTTCTCCTCCCGGGCCACCTCCATCTGCGCCTGAAACCACTTCTTCTGGGTCTCATGATTCTCCTTATCCCAGTAATAATCCAACCCAATCTCACCTATCGCCACCACCTTATCCAAATGGCAATACTCACGGATTCTCTCCAGCACGCCCTCATCCATCTTCCCGGCGTCATCAGGGTGGACTCCTACCGCCCCGTAGACAAACGGATATTTTTCTGTCAATGAAATGGTCTGTTCCAGCCCTTCCGCCTCAGCGCACACATTGACGATATACTCGATCCCATTGTCCTTCATGGAAGCCAGCAACGCTTCCCTGTCTCCGTCAAAAGCCTCATCGTCATAATGGGCATGGCTCTCAAATATCATACACTTTTCCTCACTTTGTATCCTCCCCATGATGCGGGGTCTTCTTTGGTTTTCTTGCTACCGCCAACTTTAGTACCTGCACCACCGGCAAATTTAAAAACGCCAGTCCATAGACAGTCAACAACTGTGTAAATTGCAGTGTCTGAACCTGGAATAGCCCGTGGGCACCCGGTATCAGAAGAACCAGGTTCAGCAAAACAAAGCCCGCCGCGAAAGCTGCCTGCAGGTACTTATTGTTAAAAAACTTTCCGGTAAACAGCACAGGACGATCAGACTTACAGTTGTAGCCGTGGACCAGTCTGGAGAGGCACAACGTCCCAAAAGCCATTGTACTGGCCAGCAGCGCGCCCTCACTTTGCAGCCCGATGATGAAGGCCACTCCTGTCATAATGCCGATGCTCAAGCCGTCCATACCGATTCTGGCGAGAAAGTTTTTCGTGAGAATGGACTCCTCCATGGGACGCGGTCTCTCTCTCATCACCTGGGAAGTATGCGGCTCCAGCCCCAGCGCAATGGCCGGCAGACTGTCTGTCAGCAGATTGATGAACAGCAGATGGACTGGCGCAAAGGGAACTGGAAGTCCGCACAGGGACGCAAAAAGCACCACCAAGATAGCCGCGAAATTCCCTGAGAGAAGAAACTGTATCGCATTCTTAATGTTGGCATATATATTCCGCCCATTCTCCACTGCTTTGACAATAGTCGCAAAATTGTCATCTGTCAAGACCATAGCCGCCGCATCTTTGGATACCTCGCTCCCGGTGATCCCCATAGCCACGCCGATATCCGCCTGTTTTAGCGCCGGGGCATCGTTGACTCCGTCTCCAGTCATAGCCACTATATTTCCCTTTTCCTGCCAGGCTTTGACGATTCGGATCTTATGCTCCGGGGATACTCTGGCATAGACGGAGATCTTCTCCACAAAATCCTTCAATTCCCTATCGTCCATAGTATCAATCTGTGCGCCCTCGCAGGCCTCCTCAGGCCCACTCAATATGCCGATTCTCTGAGCGATGGCAGCAGCCGTCACCTTGTGGTCGCCGGTGATCATGACGGGACGTATGCCTGCCTCAATACATTTGCCCACAGCTTCCCGGCTCTCCTCCCTAGGGGGATCCATCATGGCGATCAGCCCAAAGAAAGTGAGATCCTCTTCATCCTCCAGTGTCAATGGCCGTTCTCCATCCACCTTCTTATAAGCCACGCCTAAGACCCGCAGGCCCTGCTGGGAATATTCCTCATTCTGTCTCTCGATCTGCTCTCGCTCCCGGGGAGAGACCGGATGAGCCTGGCCATCCCTGTGAACCTTGGCGGTACGATTCAGAATCACATCCACGGCGCCCTTCGTCACCATCGTGTAGCCGTCCTGAAATTGGTGTAACGTGGACATTAACTTCCGGTCACTGTCAAAGGGCAATTCCGCCAATCTGCGATAGTCCTCTCTCACGCTGTGAACTGACACCCCAAGCTTCTCACCTATCCGGAGCAACGCCGTCTCTGTGGGATCACCGATCTCCTGCACCGCATCGCTACACAGAATACTCATTCTCAAAATCTGCAAGTGGGAGGGCGTCCCTGGATTCATGTGACCTGCCTCCACACTCTCCCCATCCACATAGTAATACTCTACCGTCATCTTATTCTGAGTCAAGGTTCCCGTCTTATCTGAGCAGATCACGGACACACTGCCAAGGCCTTCCACGGCCTGCAGCTTTCGCACAATCGCCCCCTCCTTGGCCATTTTCTGGGTACCGAAGGCCAGTACGATCGTCACGATAGAGGTCAACGCTTCTGGGATCGCAGCCACGGCCAAAGCCACCGCAAACAGAAATGCCCCCGCCACATCCCCTCCCCGGATCACCTGCAGCCCAAAGAGCAGTCCACAGAGAATCAGGATAACCACTGATAACTTCTTTCCGAACTCATCCAGGTTCTTCTGTAGCGGTGTCTTCTTCTCCGAGGCGTTCTTCAAGAGTCCGGCAATCTTGCCCATCTCCGTGCCCATTCCCACCGCAGTCACCAGAAATCTGCCTCTCCCATAAGTGACAAAACTCCCAGAGTACACCATATTTGTCCGGTCTCCCAGAGCCAGCTCTCCCTCCAGTGGAACCAGCGTCTTCTCCACTCCCAGGCTCTCCCCAGTCAAGGCGCTCTCATCCGTCTTCATGCTGGCGCTCTCCAGCACACGACCATCTGCTGGGATATAATCCCCTGCCTCCAGACACACTTCATCTCCCACCGTCACTTCCCGGCTAGGCAACTCCACCACGACGCCGTCCCGGAGAACCTTTGCGCTGGGCGCTGACAATTGCCTCAGACTGCTCAGGGAGTTCTCCGCTTTCACCGTCTGTGCCGTGCCCAAGATTGCATTCATGGTAATCACTACCAGGATCACAATGGCGGACTCTGCCTCCCCCAACACCCAAGATACTACAGCCGCCACGATCAAGATCATCACCAGAAAATCCCGAAATTGTTCGAGAAATATACGTGGCAAGCTCTTTTTCTTTCCTTCTTCCAACTCATTGGGACCGAATTCTCCCTGCCTCTCTCTCACTTGTTCTGACGTCAAAGGCGCCATCCCCTGATTGACCTCCTGGCGCACCTCGTCTTCCGACATTTGATAATATAATTTTCTCGCCATGATTTTCCTCCTATCTCTATAGTGTTGTGCAAAACAAGTTTTTTTATAAATAAAGAGAGTAGCGAAGCATTGAAGTGCGATCCTCACGGAGCGTTTTTGTGTTATAGGGGCGTTGGGAGAAATTTCCTATAACAGAACAAAGAATCCTGCACCACAGGATTCTCCGCCTGCGGCTGGTCGCGTAAGCGACACAATGCCACTCTGCCGCAGTGCGATTCCCGCGGAGCGTTTTTTGTGTAATAGGAGAGTTTGGAGAACTTTCCTATTACACAAAAAAGACTTTTATTGCACATCAAATATGCAATAAAAGTCTCGCTATTTACTCACGATACGGACCACCCGGTCGTACTGACGATATCGCAAACACTCTCGTGTCAGCTACTCCCTTTTATTGAGATACACTATAAAACAAATCTCTCCAAAAGTCAATCCCTTTTCTCTGTCTAGAATCTAATTTCAGGAAATCATATCCGGCCAGGAGAGAATCTCCTGGGACAGCGCCGTGTCGTAATCTCCCCCCATCTCCTCACTTCTCCCGGCATTTCTTAGATTGGCCTCCACGCCCCACCCGTCATCTTCATACTCCCAGATGTGGTAGCGCACTCCCCGAAACAGGAAATCAATGCTTCCACACCCATCCTCCTCCACATAAGAATACTCAATCTTCTTCCTTTTCAACGCGTCTTGTACTTTCTCCAATCTCATTTTCCTACCTCCTATGACTCTCTCCCTCCACAGAACGTCCCGCCGCCTAAAATAACGGGAGCAGACGCCCCTCACCGAGGATCTCTGTCTGACATAAAATTTATTCCCAAGTGTCTCTCTCAGCTATCCCAACTCTCGTCCACACTCTGTCCGGCAAACTGTGAGCGGTATAACTTCGAGTACACACCCCCCTGCGCCAACAAGGACTCATGATTCCCTTGCTCTACAATATCTCCATTCTCTATCACCAAGATCAAATCTGCATCTCGAATGGTAGACAGACGATGGGCAATGACAAAGGACGTCCGCCCCTCCATAACCTTCTGCATAGCGTCCTGTAAAAGGCGCTCCAAGCGCGTGTCCACCGACGACGTCGCCTCATCCAAGATGAGAATCTGGGGATCCTTTAGAATTGCCCGGGCGATGGTCAGTAACTGCTTCTCACCCTGGGATATATTATTGCCCTCCTCATTGATCATGGAGTCGTATCCACGGCTCAATGTACGGATAAAATGGTGGACATTTGCCATCTTGGCCGCCTCGATCACCTCATCCTTCCTGGCTTCCAATCTGCCATAGCGTATATTGTCATAAATGCTGCCGTTAAAGAGCCAGGTATCTTGGAGAACCAACGAGAACAGCGACCTCAATTCTTCCCGGTCCATGTCACGGATATCCACACCGTCGATCTGTATCGACCCCTCCTGAACGTCATAGAAACGTAAGAGTAAATTCATCAAGGTAGTCTTTCCGGCGCCTGTAGGGCCCACCAAGGCCACCGTCTGCCCCTTCTCGATCTGGAAACTCACATCCTTCATGAGAGTCTTATCCGCC
The DNA here is from genome assembly GCA_047014865.1 of Blautia sp. Taxonomy (GTDB): domain Bacteria; phylum Bacillota; class Clostridia; order Lachnospirales; family Lachnospiraceae; genus Blautia_A. The sequence goes on from JBKXQO010000004.1 coordinate 103,831, forward strand.
TGATAGCCGAAGCGAACGTGATCGAAGGTGACATTCCCCTGGATTTTTTCCCGGTCCAGGGAGACAGTGCCATCCCGCTGCTCTTCCTCCTCCGACAATAAAGTAAAGATACGGCCCATGGCAGAGAACGCAGACTGTACCTGGGCAGAGAGCTGAGATACCTGAGACAACGGATCATTAATCTGCCAGATATAGCGGATAAAGGCCTGGAGATTCCCCACCTGGATACTGCCCTGTATCACAAACATACATCCCAGCACCGCGGAGGCGCCGATGATCAGGTAGGTCACTAGAGAAACACACGGCGAGATCAGGGATGAGACGAACTGAGCCCGGAAGGCTGCGGCGGCCATCCGCTCATTCACATCCTGGAACTGCCGCACTGCCTGACTCTGCTTATTGTAGAGCAAGATCTCATTAAAGCCTCCATAGAGCTCTGTGATCGTCCCGTTCAGCTCACCCACTGTCTTCTGTTGCAGGTCGAACAGACTCTGAGAACGCCTGACAAAAGTTTTTGTGATCAGATAGGTCAGCGGGACAATCAAAAGCGCCACCAAAGTCATGGACACATTGATCCGAAACATCATCACAATGGCCAGGACAAAGGACAACACCCCTGTCAGAACCTTCGCCAGCGTCTGTTGCAAGGCATTGCTGAGAGTATCCACATCGTTGGTGACACAACTCAGCACATCGCCGAACGCGTGATCGTCAAAATACCGAACCGGCAACCGCTGAATCTTCTTCTGAAGAGCATTCCTCAAGTCGTGCATCGTCTGCTGAATGGCATTGGTGAGAAAAAACGCGGAGATCAACTGAGCAATTGCCCGGAGCAGATAGCAAGTCATCAGAATTCCCAGTATTCGGAAGACAATCTCAAAGTGAACTCTGGCTCCTGTCACTTTGGCTACAATGTCCGACGCGTCTGCCGCCAACTGAGTGGTCACAGCCCCTTCGATCGTGGGATTGACGGCATACAATCCGGTGGCCAACACAATCGCCAGAAGGCCGGTGATTAATTTCCATTTATATGGACGGACAAACTGCATCAACTCAGAGACACATTGTCTCCATCCAATCTTCCTACTCATATCCCAATTCCTCCTCACTGAGCTGTGACGCGGCGATCTGATAGTAGATTTCACAGGATCTCAACAATTCCCTGTGAGTGCCGGATCCCACAACTCTCCCCTCATCCAGAACGATAATCTGGTCCGCATCCATAATTGTGGAGACTCTCTGCGCCACAATCAATACAATCTCCTTCTTCAGCTCCTTTTTCAACTCTCTGCGCAAGGCGGCGTCCGTCTTAAAGTCTAAGGCCGAGAAGGAATCGTCATAGATGTAGATCTGCGGTCTTCGCACCAGTGCTCTGGCAATGGACAGACGCTGTTTCTGGCCACCGGATACATTGGTAGCCCCCTCCACAATCTTCTCCTGAAACTGATCCGGCTTCTCCATAATAAAGTCATAGGCCTGAGCCACCTTCGCCGCATGAATGATCTCCTCCGCGGTGGCGTCCTCCCTCCCAAAACGAATATTTTCCTCGATGGTGCCGCTAAAGAGATTGGCCTTCTGGGCGACAAATCCAATCTGATCCCTAAGCTTATTCACATCCCAGTCCCGGACGTCCACACCGTTGACCCGTATCCGGCCCTCGCTGACGTCATAGAACCTGGGTATCAACTGAATCAAGGTGCTCTTACCAGACCCGGTACTCCCTATGAAAGCCACCGTCTCCCCTTCCCTGGCTGAGAAAGAGATATCTTTTAACACCGCCTCCTCCCCATCCGGGTAGACAAACGTCACGTGGTCAAACACAATGCTCCCCTCATCCTCCACCTGCGCGTCCCCGGGACAATTGTGTACCGTCGTCTCCGTGTTCAGCACACAGAGAATACGGTTGGCTGACACGTTCGCCCTGGGATACATCATGAATACCAGACAAAAGAGCATGACAGAGAACATGGCATGGAACAGATATTCCATAAAGGCCACCAGCTTCCCGATCTGCAAAGTATCCAAGTCAATCATATAGCTGGCCACAAAATAGATGGCGATCACAGCCAGATTCATCAAAAAGAAAAATACCGGCTCCGTGGATGTCATCAATTTGAATAATTTCTTAGACTGCGCCATAAAATTCACATTTTCTCTGTCAAACCGTTGGGACTCATATTCATCATTGTTGAATGCACGGATCACCCGGATTCCTGTCAGGTTCTCCCGGAAAATACGGTTGATCCCATCTAGAGAACTCTGCTGCCGCTCGCTGATAGGCTGAGAGATCTTTCCCACCACGATCACTCCTATGATGATGACAGGCACCGTGGAGATGATAATCAGCGATAGTTTCAAGGACGTTGTGATGGTCAAGGTAAAGCTGACTACAATCATCACCGGCGTCAACAGCGCAGTCCTGAGTATGATATTCATAAACATCATGATCTGAAAGGCGTCGTTGTTGGTCCTGGTAATCAATGAAGCCACTCCAATCCGGTTCATCTCGCTGTGAGAAAAGGTCTGAACCTTCGCAAAGACATCCCTTCGGATATCCCTGGTCATGGACGTGGAGATCTTGGCGCAACAATACCCCAGCAGTACAGTCCCACAGACTCCCACCACAGAGATCAGTGCGATCTTTCCTCCCATCTGTATCAGATAAGCCTGATCTCTCCTGGCCACTCCCTGGTCAATCATATCCGAGATAATCGTGGGAATTCCCAGCTCCACCAAGGCAAACCCAAACACCGAGACGATGTTCAGAAATAGCAGCCACTTATATCTCTTTAAGTATTGTAAAATTAACTTCACAGTTTTCTCCTCCATTCGTCCGTCCACAGACGGATTTCCCCCTCGTTCTATTGCAAAACCTTCTTCTCCACCTGAAATCTCCCCTGGCAGACTTCCATCACAGCCATAGTCAACCCGCCGCCAAAGCGCGGCCGCCCGCACGCGCCCGGATTCAGCCAAAAACGGCCATCCACATATTCCTCCTGATACCGGTGGCTGTGCCCATAGATCACCACATCCACACCCTCCAGATCCCGGGAGATATCTCTCCGGTCATGGGTCAAGAAAAAATTCACGCCTTCTATCTCAAAGCGCAAGGTCTTCTGCAACCTCCCCTGGAATCGCCGGTCATTGTTTCCACAGACCACATAGACAGACCCCAGCATTCTCAACTCATCCAGCACTCCCTCTGATGTGATATCGCCGCCATGAATAATTGTATCGCAATCCCTCAATATCTCTTTCACATCCGGCCTGAGTATGCCATGTGTATCCGACAGAATTCCTATTCTTCTCATCTACCTCTCCTATCCTTTAGCCAATGCCTGAAAAGCTAAGAAATATTGCTGTTTCCTCCCTATCATATAAGAGTCTTCCTCTTCCGTCAAGTACTTGCAATCCCCACCTCGGATGTCCTTAACCACGCCATCATAGCAGAGTCTTGCCACAGGAAACAGAGCGTTTCCTGTGAAAGAAAAAAGCCATCGTAGCCGGAAACCTCTAAGGTCTCCTCCACAATGACTTCCGTCATAATTTATCTCTCAAGTTCTCTATATCTTCACAGTAATACCTGGCTATTTTTTTGCCTTTTTCCGTTTCTTATAGGACCGGTATTGCTTCATAGTATCTTTCAAGTGGTGACGGAGGGCTTTTCGGTCCATCCCTCTGAGACGTTCCTGCTCTTTCTGCCAGATAGACTCTCCCTTCTCCATGTCCTCCAGCAGTCGTTCAGCTCGGTTTACCACATGGTAACGGTCAAAAATATACTCCGAATAGATGTTCGTCACCTGAATATCCCTGTGCTCCAGCTCTTTGGCCACATTCCGAATGGCGTCGATCTCTCTCCCGCCGTCTGCCACAACTAAAAATACATAGCAATCCTTCGGCAGCACAATCCGCCAGATAATATGACTCAAATCATAAGAAACTTTTCCATAGCCGCTGTGAAAAATAAACCCGACAGCTCTGTTCTGTTCATAAATGTGCGGTTCCTCCCTGTAGTCAGACATTTTCTTGCAGACCACATTCGGATAGCTGCTCAAACTCTCCGCATACTTTCGACAATGGCTGTTGGCGCCATCATAATACACGGTACAATTTTCCATAATATCCCTCCACTATCCTAAACTCTGTCACCCGGTTCCCTGATGTCTTATCTTCTATCTCAAGACCTCCTAACTGCTATACAATTATTATATAAATGATTTATATAACTAATATTATATCCTTTATCTGGGAAAAAATCAACACTCTGCTATATAAAACAGATAGATCTTCTCCATTTTCAATACCATTGTACTCTCGTAATGTACAGAAAACTACTTACACCGCGCTTTCTCACAAAATGAAACAGAGCAGACCTGCTTATTGGCCCGCTCCGTTCTCTCTCGTAGTCCTCGTAAAAGAATTCCTAAAATTCATCGTACATATTGTTATAAATCCTCTTGGCAATATGATTGAACTCTTTCATCTCCTCCGGAACAATTCCCCGGAACATGATCTCAAACATCTTCTCTCTCACCAATTGTAATTCCTCATAGACAGCCTCCGCGCTCTCTCTCGGAAAGATTCTCAGACATCTGCGATCCGTCTTATCCGGGCTGGTCTCCACCAGACCCTTCCTCGTCAGCCTGTCAAGCGACTGCGATACATGCCCCTTGGTGTACTGATTCAGATCCGTGATCTCTTTGGGTGTATTCTTATCCCTGAAACGGCAGAGAAAATACAGAATATCCAGATCGATTCTCTTGAGATCATACTTCTGCTTCAGCTCTTCCAAATGGCGTTCGTACAACCGTTTGTACATTTTTCCGCTAATTAGCATCTCTGTTTCCCAATCCATGGCATCCCCATCCTTATAATTTAGCACTATCATATCACAAAATTACACAATTGTTAAGGGACTGATTCCAGAAAATACGCAAAGCCGCAAAGATTACTCTTCATCGGCAAGTCGAACTTCCACAGTTATCCGCTCACCGATTCGCCCTTCCACACAGAAAGAGGCGGTAAGCCTGTTCTGCGGTGTCTCTCAAGTTCTGCTGGGCGCGCTCTGTCTCCATGGCCTCCTCCAAGGTCACAATCGAGCGCAGAATGGGGAAGAACGCGTCAATTCCTTTTTGATTACAGGCCCCGGCTCCCTCTGTCACGCTTCCGCTAAAACCAATCACCGGCTTTTGATACTTTTTCGCCAACTCCGCCACGCCCACAGGCGCTTTTCCCATGGCTGTCTGCTCATCCAGCCTTCCCTCACCAGTGATCACAAGGTCTGCCCAGGCGATATCCTGCTCCAATTTCAGCTCGCTCAGTACGATCTGGATACCAGACTCCAGAACCGCTGGGGTAAACGCGAGAAAAGCAAAGCCCAGTCCTCCCGCCGCACCTGTCCCCGGGGTCTCGGCGTCTGCCTGGGGGACGACCTGGGACACCACCTTGGCATAATTCTCCATCCATCCATCCATCTGGCGGACCAGCTCTGGAGTGGCCCCCTTTTGAGGGCCAAAGACTGCACTGCACCCTTTCTCCCCGCACAGCGGATTGGTCACATCACAGGCAATATGAAACTCACACTCTTCCAACTGAGGCATCGCCCCATCCACACAGATCTGTGCCAGATCTCTGAGCCCTTGCGCCCCACGTGAGACAGCTCTGCCCTCACGATCCATGAACCCATAGCCCAGCGCCTGTAACATGCCCACACCGCCATCGTTGGTGGCGCTTCCGCCGATCCCCACGATGAATCGCCGGCACCCTTTCTCTATGGCATCCCGGATCACTTCCCCTACGCCGTAGGTAGTCGCCTTCATGGGATTTAACTCCTCTCTGGGGACTAAAGTGATCCCCGCAGCGCCCGACATCTCCACAATGGCCGTCTTCGACGCTTCCAAGATTCCATATTCACAGTCCACGGGCTCTCCCAGCGGTCCTGTCACCTTGATCCGGCAGATCTCTCCACCCATTCCCTCCACCAGTGTCTGTACCGTTCCCTCTCCGCCGTCGGCCAAAGGGCGTACCCTCACCTGTGCATTTGGGTCTACTCGCCGAATCCCAGCGGCCACCGCCCTCCCTGCATCCATAGAACTTAAACTTCCCTTAAAAGAGTCAATCACCGTGACAATATTCATATCTTGATACCTCCCCGTATCTCCCAGTTTTGTCTATAATTTTAACAGACACGGCTGGAGAAAAATATATTCTATGTAACATACTTTACATAAATTTTTCATTTCTTTTAGTCCTCAATACCAATGTATGTGGTATAATATCTCCCAGACAGTGGATCTTAAAGTCGTCACTGTGAGAATTTGACTATGGAGGAACGTATGGCTTATCAAATCAGCAGACATCTGGCCTCCCAGATCGTCGACGCAGTCAAAGACGTCTGCGAAAAAAACATAAATTTCATCACCCCAGAGGGAGAGATTATCGCAAGCACCGATCCCAGGCGGATCGGCACCTACCATGAGATCGCCCGTCTGGCCGCTCAGAGTGGAACTCCCATGGAAATACATTCAGACCAGCTCTACCCTGGGACGCAAGCCGGGATCAATCTCCCCGTCTACCACGACGGAGAGCTGTTGGCCATTGTGGGAATCAGCGGAGATCCCAAGGAAGTGGGAAAGTATGCCCATCTGGCCGAGCGGATCACCAGACTTCTTGTCAGGGAAAATGAAGGCAATATCTACCATAGAACTCTGGAACAGAAACGCAGTTACCTGATTCAAAAGTTGCTCAAAGGAACTCCCATCACGCCGGAGGACCTTCTGACCCTCCCAAGCGAACAAAATTTCAATCTCCAAGCACCTTCCAGGATTCTACTGATACAGTTGATTCCTCTGTCTTCTATGACAGACATCCCCGCAATAGAACCTCAGATTTACCAACTGTTTCAGACACTCCGCCTATCCCTCTATTGCTATCAATACCCCCAGGAGTACCTGGCCGTACTCCCTGAATCCCAGGTAGACAGTTGTAGAACCATCTTGGAAGATTTCAGCCAAGGCCACAAGAATTTCCTATACATGGGCGTCGGCAAATGTACCTCCCCTCAGCAATTGGGAGATTCCTACCGCTCCTGCCAGATTGCACTCAAAAGCGCCAGACTCTCCGGCGCCGCCTGCGTATTTTTTGACCAGTTACACTTGGAGCTACTCCTGTCTGACATTGACCCTGAATTACAGCAGGAATATTTCACCAGGACCATTGCCCCTCTGAGCAGTGAGGACCGGGAGCTCCTCCAGATCTATTATGAGGAAAATATGTCGCTGGTGGCTGTGTGCAGCCGTCTCTTTCTCCACAAAAATACCCTGCAATACCGCCTGAACCGAATAGGCCGTACTACAGGGCTGAATCCCAGGGATTTCCGGGACGCCGTCATCCTCTACCTGGGACTAAAGTTAACGATTTAAGAAGACAATCCCGCCGATCCATTTTCCCAGTGTCACCCCCAGCACACAGCACAGAACGCTGAGCACCATATAGACTGACGCGGTCTTGACCTGCTGATTCTCCAGCAGTGTGACCGACTCCAGGGAGAATGTGGAAAATGTGGTAAATCCACCGCAGACCCCAGTCTTCAAAAACAAGAGCAGCCGCGGGGACAGAAGAGAAGTCTCCTGGGCCATCTGTGCGATCAGGCCTATGAGGACGGCCCCCAGGATATTGGTGAGAAATGTCATCACCGGAAACTCCCATCTCACCTGCACCAGACTCAGTCCATACCGCATAACCGACCCCACAAATCCACCCAACCCCACAAAAAGGGCTGCCGTCCAAAATCCTTCCCGCATCTTCCTACCTCCAAATTCTCTCATTCTCCGTCGCTGGCCCCAAGGCCCTCTACAGATCTATTCCGGCAACCTGCATCCGCGCTCTAGGAACGTCTCCACTTCCACCTCCGGAGAAGATCGTCTCTCCTCCAAAATATAAGAATCAACACAGCCAGGGCCGCCGCCGCTCCCCCAATTTTTCCCCAGTCCGCCGCAGACAGGCTGGCCAGATCAAAGCAGCGGACGTCCACCCACATCTGATTGATTTTCTTATTATTCTCACTGTCAAAATATTGCATCACCACCGCACGCTTCAACACCTCTTGAGGTGGATACTGGGCGTATAGCTGCCTCTCCGACTGATCTGCGGAGGCAGTGATCACATATCTGGGATCCTCATCGTCCCCGCTGAAGAAAAAACCTACGGGATACTCCACAGTCTCCTCAGCCTCTTTCCCCGCTCCGTAACACCAATCCGCATAGGCGAAGACCGTATCACTGTCACCTCCTGCGATCACAGACGTATATCCGATGTAATTCATATTGCGTACTGCGTTGTCTGGCCTGGAGAGAAAGTTGATAAAGGCCTCCGCCGCTTGCTGTTTGGCTGAATCCCCATTGATTCCACTCTTCAACATGACCCAGCCGTCAAACCAGATATTCGTACACTCCTGGGGAACCGCGTAAGCCAAAGTGTAGCCGTCTTCTTCCGCCTGATCCAAGGTATAGACCGCGTCCCCCGACCACTGGTAATTGGCCAACACCTTACCTGTCACCATGTCCGACTTGCCACTGTCAGACTCGAAAGAATAGGCATTCTGACGGATACTCTTCAGGACGTCCTCCGCCTCTGCCACCGTCTGGTCATCTGAGCGGTTCATAATCTGAGCGATTTTCTGTGTCCGGTCTGGGGAATTCACCACATCCTCAGAGAGCAATTCCTGCTCATTGAGGATCCCCAGAGCGGCAAAATAACTGTCTCTCACATTGTCCTTGACTGTGATCTGCCCCTTATACTCTGGGTCATCCAGAATACTCCAATGAGAAGCCTTCTCACTGGAGATCACCTGAGGATTATAGACAATCCCCGTGGTACCCCACATATAGCCTGCAGCATAACGGCTCCAGGGTTCTCCCTGAATCATGTTGCCGTCAAAGACGGACTGTACATAACCGGACACTCCCCGGATATAATAATTCTCTTCCCGCTCAGCGTCAAAAAAATCCGCCGACAGGGGCTGGAGACTGTCCTCCGCGATCAATTTCATAAACATATACTCCGAAGGGCAGACCAAATCCAGCTCATTTCCCAGAGTCAGTTGATTATAGAGATCTTCATTATTGCCATAGGTGGAATATTCTACTCTCACCTGGATTCCATAGGTATCCCAATACCATCTCTGGAAATCCTCCACCATGGAATTCACTCCAGTGATCACAGATCCTTCCCTGTCCTCCAGGACGATCTCCTCCCCAGGCCCCCAGCCCCCCTCGTCGATGTACTCCTCCCAATTGGCCACGCGCAGCACCACCTGATCTGGACTCTCCTCCGCCTGCACATTGGTCACAGAGGCCAGGGATAACAACGCGATCCCTGACAGAAGGAAACTAAGATTTCCAGCTATTTTTGCCATCTTCTTTTCTCTGATCACCGGCCGCGTTCCCTCCTCTCCTCCCTGATGTCGTTTGGCACAGAAGCCACATGCTCTGCGCCCTTCCTGCGGGTGGGTAAGTTCATAATCACCACCGCCAGAGCCACCACCACAAAGATCACCGTGGACAACGCCCACAGCGCCGTCTTAATCTGAGTCTGCGACCCTCTGGTGGCATTTACCACATAGGTGCTGATCGTGTCAAAGGTAGACGGCTTCGTATAAGTGGTAATGAAATAATCGTCCAGAGAAAGAGTGATGGACAACATAAACCCAGATACAATCCCCGGTATAATCTGTGGAATCACTACCTTATATAAAGCCTGAAAAGGCGTGGCCCCCAGATCCATCGCCGCCTCGTACAGTCCACTGTCCATCTGTTTTAACTTGGGCAACACTGACAGGTAGACAAAGGGTGTGCACAAGACCATATGTCCGATCACCAAAGGCACAAAAGTATTCTTGTCCATCCCCAACACCACAATCAAGAGAATACAGATGGAGAAAGCCGTCACCACCTCTGCGTTCACCACAGGAATACGGTTGGCCGTGTCCATCAAAGTCTTAGAGAAGGGCTTTGCATAGAAGGCGCCTACGGCCCCAAGCGCACCCAGGACAGTGGCCAATATCGCCGCCGCCACAGCCAGCGCGATGGTTCCCAGAATCATCTCCCTGAGTTCTGTCATGGTGAATAGGGTCCTGTAATTCTCCAGTGAAAATCCACGGATCGCGCCGATGGTCGCTGAGTCTGTGAAACTATAGACTGCCAGAATCAGCACAGGGATATACATAAAGAGCGCCACCACAGCCAGCCAACCATATGAGATCACCCTCTTCATCATAATGCCGTCCTCCTATTGTCAATCCCGTTCCGGTCTATCTTATCCGCAAAATATGAGACAATGCAGATTCCGCCGAAGAGAATCAGCGAAATCATAGACCCGTTATTCCAGTCATAGATATTAAAATAACTGCCAATCAAAGACCCCATAATATAGGTACTGTTGTACACCATATCCAGGATCACATAGTTTGTCATCGCCGGAAGGAAGATCATCGTCACCCCGCTGACAACTCCCGGCATGGACAAGGGCATAGTGACCCTGCAAAAGACAGCCACAGGCCCTGCGCCAAGGTCTCTGGCAGCCTCCAGGAGATTCTCATCCAACTGTAAAAGCGTCGTGTAAAGCGGAAGAATCATAAAGGGAAGAAAATCATACGTCATAGCCACAATGGTATTCAAAAACGGGTGCAGTGAAAGATTTCCCTCCAGCAAAGTCAAGATTTCTTTTAGCGCTGTGACTCTCAGTGTAAAGTTTATCCACATGGGAAGTAGAAACAAGAGCAATAACACCGGCCCCTTTTTCAAACCACTTCTGGCCAGAATGTAGGCCACCGGATAGGCCACCAACAGACAGACGGCCGTGACCACCAGAGCAATCACCAGACTGTAACACAAAGTCCCTATGGTATTCCCATTGACAAAAAAACCCACGAAATTCTCCCAGGTGAACCGTCCACTCCCATCTGTGAACGCATAGTAGACAATCACGGCCAAGGGCGCCACCACAAAACATATCAGAAACAATCCATACGGGATGCAAAGCTGTCTTCTGTTAAAACCAACTCTACCCATGACACGCTCCTCCTCTTCAGTCTATAAATCTCAGACGGATCTGATCCGGGGGAATGACCAAGCTGACATAATCGTTCTCATTCCACAGATCGTCCTCATCCAGCACGAAATCTTCTTCTGTAGCCGTCCGCACTGTATAGTTGTAATGGTTTCCTTTGTATATGAAAGAGATAATGTTCCCACAAGTCCCTCCGGCCTGGGGATCATCGCTCATGGAGACCGCCTTCACCGGGATCTCCGCGATCACCTTTCGCCCGGCCACATCCATCTCCTCCCCGTCAGGCAGAATCAGTACACTGTCCTGACGCACCGTCGCCCCCTCACAGAGCTGGGCCAGATCACACACATACTCTCCACCAGCCACGGCCAGCTTCCCTTCCTTCGTGATCTCACCATCAAAGATATTCAACAGAGCTCCGGCTGGCATCACATGGATTCCATCGGGATCAATCCGCATACCGATCTCCTGTCCTGTCTTGGCATTTTTGATACTCTGAATCACCAACTCATTGTCCCCCGACAGGACTATGATCTCATAGTACATACCTTTAAAGATTACAGAATCCACGATTCCCTGCAATTGGCCAGACTCTGACGTTGTGATCTGTATGTCCTCCGGTCTCACCACCACATCCACCCTGGTATCCTTGGGCACGTTGTCCACACAGGGAAAATCTTGGCCACAGAAGCGAACTGTCATCGAGGCGGTCATCCTGCCCTCAAAGATATTGCTCTCCCCGATAAAATCCGCCACAAAAGCATTCTGCGGCTCATTGTAGATCTCCTCCGGTGTTCCCACCTGCTGGATCATGCCGTCGGACATGACCACCACTTTGTCAGACATGGTCAGAGCTTCCTCCTGGTCATGGGTAACATAGATGAAGGTAATCCCCAATCTCTCATGCATGGACTTCAACTCCAATTGCATCTCTTTTCGCATTTTTAAATCCAAGGCTCCAAGAGGTTCGTCCAGGAGCAAAATATCCGGTTCATTGACAATAGCCCGGGCAATAGCGATTCTCTGCTGCTGTCCGCCAGACAAAGTGGAGATCCTCCGCCGCTCAAATCCTTCCAGATCCACCACCTCCAGAACATGCCGTACCTTCTCGCCGATCTCATCTTTTGGGAGCCGCTTTAAGTTCAGCCCAAAGGCCACATTGTCGTATACATTTAAATGTGGAAACAGTGCATATCTCTGAAAAACGGTGTTGATAGGACGCTGGTTAGGCGGGAGATGACTGATATCCTGACCATTGAGTAGAATTTCCCCCTCTGTGGGAAATTCAAACCCAGCAATCATGCGCAGAGTCGTCGTCTTCCCACAGCCAGAAGGTCCCAGAAACGTCACAAACTCTCCCTTTTGCACCTCTAGATTAAAGTCTTCCACCACCACCGTGTCCTCATAACACTTTTTTATATCTCTCAACTCAATTATATTTTTGCTCATAGGCGTCACCTTCCTATCCTCATTCAGGCCCCGCGAAGACTCTTATCCTCCGCAGCCCGTCTACGCGAAAAATTATGCCAATCTTTCCCCAGTTTATGAGAAGTATCCCTGTTTGTCAATACCATATCGCAATCCCTTTTAAACTGTAAAAGATCACAGTCGATTTCACAAATTCCTTTTCAATATGGACTTCTTTTTTTCTGTACATATGGTAAGATAAGAGAGAAAAAACACATATTATTCCAGATAAACGCATAGAAAGATACTTAGGAGAAACGAGGTTGTGAAAATCTATGAGATCAAAGACGTCGTGGTTAGATTTATTGCGAATATTAAAGGAGGAGATCAAAGAAATGTTCTTACCTGCCGGTCATAAACTTTCAAAAATGGGAAAAGGTGTCACCAAGCACACCACCAAGTTCAAGACTTCTTTCAGCGCCAGGTTGCTGATCAGCGACAAAGAACAGGAGATCGAGAACCAATACAAGGAGCTGGGAAGAAAGTTCTACACGGAACAGTGGGACCATCCCCCCGTAGAGTACCGGGAGCTCATGGAGAACATCCGGTCTTTGCACCAAGAGATCAGCCAGGCCAAGGAGCACCTCAAATTCATTCAGGGAATCCGCCTCTGTCCAGATTGTCAAAGTGAGAATCCCATCGACGCCGCCTTCTGTGCGTACTGCGGACATTCGCTGCCTCCTCTGGAGGCGGAAGCACCTGCCTTGCCACAGGAACCGCGAGTTTGTCCTCACTGCGGGGAGGAGATGGCCGATCATGCCGTCTTCTGTATCAAATGTGGATTTCGTCTGGGGGAACCCCCGGCGGAAATGGATTTAAAGCCAGATCCCCCCACGGGGATCTCCCTGGAAAAGCCGGAGTCACCAACGCCCACGCCTGAGGATCCCCAGTCAGAGAACGATTCCCCGGCCAGGCCTGAGAGTCCTCTCCCTTGATCTCTCTGTTAGCTAACCAATTCCAATATCTCATTTATTGAGATTTAAGTCAAAGAGGATATTCTCAATCCACTTGTCTGATGAACTTAAATTTAACACTATTTTATGATGAATAATTATGCGACAATACTATCACAATGATAATATTATCGTATATAAAAGGTAATAGGAGCACCGACATGGAAAAAATAATTATGGATATATTAACAAATCCTACAAAGTGTAAAATATTCATAGAAATACAGAAATGTAAAGAAACAACTGCAAGACACCTCTCAGATACTTTTTCAGATATTCCACCCGCGACACTTTACCGTTATTTAAAGAAAATGACAAACGATAAAGTTATCAAAATAGTACACCAAACACAAGTGCGTGGAACGATTGAAAAAACATACGCAATAGCGATTGATATCAAAAAAGAATTTCAAGATATCTTAGATACCAATTCTGGGGAAGCCTATATGCAGGCATTTATGCAGTTTATACTAGGCTTTGTGGAGTTATTCCAGAATTATTGTCATCAGGATAATATAGACATTGAAAAAGATGGGTCTGGTTTTTCACTGAATCCACTCTATCTAACAGACACAGAATTGGAAAATATAATTAGAAATATACGAGCAGCTATTAAGCCCTACGATGACAATAAGCCTACAAAGGATAGAAAATTACATTCTATCGGTGTGATCGTATCTCCACCACAAAAATAAAAAAAGCCCACATATCCTCTCAATGATATGTGGGAATTTTCTTGACCTTTTATTATCATCATGATATTATTATCTTAATGATAATAAAAATGGAGGAACTCATTATGAAGAAAAAATGTATCATCCTAACAGTTATAAGCTTTATTTTTCTGCTTTTATTGACATTTACTTTGCCAGAACAAATTGCCGTCAATGGCGGAGTTGGAGAAAAAATGGAAATCAGTATCTATTTTATTCTTTTGTTATCACCGATACCCGCACTCTGCCATTGGTCTAATGAAAGAAAAAAGGTGGGAAATAAAGTATGAGTGAGCGTGTTTTAGAAATCAAACATTATTCTAAAATTTATTCCGATAGAAAAAAAGTTGTCGACGATCTCAACCTTATCGTCAACAGTGGAGAAATCCATGCGTTTATCGGTCATAACGGTGCAGGAAAAACGACCACTATTCGCGCGGTTGTTGGTGTTATAGATTTTGAACAGGGAGAGATTTTCATTGATGGTCATTCTGTGAAAGAGGAACCCGTTCTATGCAAATCTCTTACGGCATATGTACCAGACAATCCCGATTTATATGAATACATCACAGGGATTCAATATTTGAATTATATCTGCGATATGTTCCTGGTTTCAGAAAATGAGAGGGCCCCAAGGATACGAAAATATGCGCAGCTTTTTAAGATAACAGACAGTTTAGGGGATTTAATCAGCTCCTATTCTCATGGTATGAAGCAGAAATTGGATTTAATAGGTGCGTTCATTCACAAGCCGAGGTTACTTGTATTTGATGAACCTTTTGTGGGGCTAGACCCGGAAGCGGCATTTAATCTAAAAAGTATCATGAAAAAAGCCTGCCAGAATGGAAGTGCAATTTTCTTCTCTACTCATGTTTTGGATGTTGCAGAAAAATTATGCGACACCGTTTCCATTATTAAGGGTGGAAAATTGATTGCAAGTGGAACAATGGCGGAGATAAAAGGCCGGCACAGTCTTGAAGATGTCTTTATGGGAGTGGTTGAGAATGATAGGGAAATATAAACTCTTACTAAAAATGCAGTTATACAATTTATTTGCCATAAATCGTATCTTACATTCCCATGATAAAAAAGAACAAAAACAGATTTTATTCATTGGCATAGCTGGACTGTCGCTTATCGCTATCCTACTTTATCTAAGCGGCTACATTAGTTTCGTTTTTGCAGATATAGGACTGGTACAGGCAATCCCTACTCTGATGATTGTCATCTACTCATTAGTTGTCTTATTACTTACGTTTTTGAAAAGCTCGGGGGCTTTCATTGGCTTAAAAGATTATGATATGGTTATGTCTTTGCCTGTAAACAATACGATTGTCGTACTTAGTAGACTGACTATGCTCTATATCACAAATTTACTGATAGGAATGCTTGCATTAGTACCGGCTATTGTTGTTTACAGCATGAATACATCCGTTTCGCTTGGTGGATACTTTATATTATTTACAGCTCTATTATTAGCGCCAATTATCCCTATGTTTATTGCATTGGCCATTGGGATTGTGATAATAGCACTTTCTTCAAAATTAAAGCATAATAATATCCTCGCTCTCATATTCAGTGCTACAATAATACTATTGCTGATCTTTGCAAGTTCTAAATTACAGACAATGGGCACGACACAGATAGCAGATATCAGCACAACGATGATCAATTATTTTAATCAATTTTACCCGCCAGCTTCTTTGTTCTCAAACGCATTGACGTATGACGATCGGGAAAGTTTCGGAATATTGGTATTCAGCTCTGCTGTAATATTGCTGGCTTTTGTTGTCATTATCTCTCATTTTTATAAGCGACTGAACACACAGGCCTTCTCACATTATACGGGAAAAGATTTTAGACTGGGAGAATTAGCAGCATCATCTCCACTTATGGCTCTCTATAAGAGAGAATTGACAAGACTTTTTTCCTGTACGATTTATGCACTAAATTCCTGTATTGTCATTGTGTTACTTTTGGTTATATCCATTATCGCAGCACTTTATCTGCCAGAGGGAGCCATACAGCAGTTAGAAGCCATCGGTATCATAGATATTCTTGAAACAGTCATGCCGTTAGGAATTTCTATGTTTATCTGCATTTGTTGTACTACGTCTGCGTCTCTTTCTCTTGAAGGGAAAAGCAGGTGGATTATGTGTTCCGTCCCCGTCAAAACAATCACTCTCTTTCAGGCTAAGATACTCGTTAATCTGACGGTTATCTTGCCCATTTTATGGATAAGCCTTATTTTACTTAGGATTGTATTTCCGTTGACTGTTGCGCAGACCATTTTGTTATTTGTCACACCGACCATATATGCTTCCTTTATTTCTGTTGTAGGGATATTATTAAATATAAAATATCCCCGTTACGACTGGACAAGTGAGTACTATGCGATAAAAGGCGGTGCGGTATCTGTTTTGGCAACAGTCGCCATCGGCCTTATAATGAGTGCTGTCCCCATATATTTATGTGTCTTTTTCCATGAACACGCACAGATAATCGTTATTGGTATCACACTCATTATTGCGATTACAACTTTTATGTTCTATCGTATACTAACAAAGATTCGTCTACATATGTAAAAGTATGAAAGAATGGCTATTAGACAAAAAGCTCAGAGCTCTGACTACGGGAACAGGCGCACAGTTCCCTTATACTTAAAAGGGATTCTCCGCCTGCGGCGGGTCGCATAAGCGACATCATCCCTCTCCGCCGCTGTGCTATCCTCGCGGAGCGTTTTTGTGTTATAGGAAAGTTGGTGTACTTTCCTATAACACAAAAAAGCCGTCGGACGCTGCTCTTCGCAGCCATCCGACGGTCCTATCAAAGAAAGAAATTTAAGATTTTATTCTTATTGGCAACATCTCATCATACTTCGTTTTCATAGGAACTATATAGCAATAACTGAAGTCTACTGTCTGTCTAACTTTCTTATCGCTCCTCTCTCTGCCGATTCAATCCATCTAGTTTCTGATATCTCTCACCTCTCTTTCTCGATTTCGATACATTTATTCTAAGAGATAATTGTGTCCATTCTTTGATCAAAATCTGTATATTCTCTAATAAAACTATAAACAGAGTCAAACCATCCGGTGAGACAGGGCAGCATAGGTGATCATCGGCCCGTCCTCCAGAATGTTCAAGCTGGCAGTCTGGTACAGCACCATCCCATCCCCGTCTGCCTCAGACACATACAATAAATTTCCATAATAATCCCTCAGCTCTCCCAGTATCTCTCCGTCAAAGAAATACTCTCCAGGACGCTTCAACGGGTACCAGCATCCTGTATAAGGAGCGTACTCATAGATCACATCCCTCAATACCATCTGCTTGCCGTGATGGGCCAGAGAGCACTTCTGGCCCCACAGATAATGCAGGATCCGTCTCACATCCTGCTTATCTTGCTCCACTTCCTCCCAAGACCACCGGCCCATTCCTCCCCTCTCAATGAGAATGCTGGGGATTCCCAGGGAAGCCGCATAATTGTAGGCGCCCCCTGTGGCTGTCTTTGACTCCACAATATACTTCACATTCACATGTCTGGCCATCTCCAGGGATGCTGCACTGACATCCGGGTCCACAGGGCCTACATAGTATACGTATGGGTGCAACTGCTCATAGCCATCTCCACTGTGAAGATCGATATAGTAATCGGCCAATGCAAATAATTCCTTCTCCAGCGTGTAGGCCATCCGCTCCGCGATGGTTCCATCTGCCCTCCCTGGAAACTCCCGGTTCAAGTTCTTGCCATCCCCGTGTACCATACTCATCGTCCGATGTTCAAATCCACACCGGTTCACCACCGGCGCCAAGATCACCGTCCCTCTGATATCCTCCGGCTCCAATTCCCGGGACAAGTCGATGGCCGCCTGTATTCCCACATACTCTGCGCTGTGAACCCCAGCAGTCACCAACACCGCCGGGCCGGGGCGTCTGCCTCTTATGACTGTCACCGGCATCCCCATGCCGCCTCCCGCCACCTCTATCTGTCCTTGGATTTTCTCTCCTTCTCCTACTCTCCAACGTTCAAGCTGTATCACAGTATCCTCCATCTCCTATATGTGCGTCTCCTCCACATCCCAGTCAAATAGATATCCACAATCTGAGAATTATTCTGCTAAATCAAATGGCAGTGGACAATCCAGCACAGACTCGATCAAAGTCTTCGTGTAATCCTGTCTGGGGTTCTCGATGATCTTCCTGGTCTCTCCTTGTTCCACAATCCCCCCCTCATGCATGACAGCCATCTCCTGGCAAATCTCCTGTACCAGTCCTAGATCATGAGAGATAAACAAAACAGTCAATCCCAGATCCCTCTGAAGTTCCCTGAGAAGTTCCACGATCTCCGCCTGCACCGACACATCTAAGGCGCTGGTGGCCTCGTCACAGATCAAGAGTCTGGGACCTACACCCACCGCCCGGGCTATGGCCGCCCGCTGACACTCTCCCCCGCTTACCTGGCCGGGATAACGGCCGCTGTATTCCCCGGGAAGTCTCACCTGCCTGAGCAGCTCCTCCATCCTAGACTTTGCGTCCTGCCGGTTCAATCCATAGTGAATCATAGGACTCATGATAGATTTTCCCAGGGTGATTCTGGGATTAAAAGAATCCACCGGCGTCTGAAAGACCATTTGCACCTTCCGGTACCAGTCTCTCCGGTTCTTTTTATATCTCTCCAGAGACTCTCCGTCCAGAAAAATATCGCCGTCGTCCGCTTCCAGAAGTCCCATAATCATTCTGGCCACAGTGCTTTTCCCACTGCCGCTCTCCCCGACAATACCGAAGCACTGTCCCTCCTCCACCTGAAAGGATACCTCTCTCACTGCCTGCAAATCCTCCCCTCTTGCTCCAAAGGACTTGCACAATCCTACGACCTTCAGCACCGCGCTCATATCTGCCTCCCTCTGAGACGGGGAACCGCCTGAATTAGCCTTCGGGTATACGGCTCCTGTGGATTCTCCAAAAGTTCCCTCGTCTGTCCGCTCTCCACAACTCTCCCATCCCTCATCACCAACAGACGGTCCGTCATGTGGTAGAGCAGCCCCATATTGTGGGCTACAATCACAATACTTGTCCCGTATCGTTCACGCAATCCCAAAAATTCTCTCATCACCTGGGCCTGCACCGTCACATCTAAAGCCGAGGTGGGTTCATCCGCCAGGAGAAGCTTCGGCCTCAAGACCATAGCCAGGGCAATCCCCACTCTCTGATTCATCCCTCCTGATAGCTCGAAGGGATAACTTCGCAAGATTCTCTCCCCATCGGGGAGACTTAGACCTTCCAACAACTTCAAGATCTGAGCATGATTCTCCCCAACGTCCTTCTTGCCGTGTTGGATGAGCATCTCCTGGAACTGATCCCCGATGGTTCGGATAGGACACAGCGAAGCCCCAGTATTCTGGAAGACCATCCCCACCTGATCTCCCCGTATGCAGCGCAATTCTTCTTGCGGAAGATCCGTGATCTTTCTCCCCTGAAACCACACGTCTCCCCGGTCCACAAAGCCTTCTTCTCCCAACAAACCGATGGCCGCCTTGATCACCGTACTCTTCCCACTTCCACTCTCACCTGCGATTCCCACAATCTCGCCAGGGTAGACCTCCATAGAAAAGTCCCCCACTACCCTCTCATCCTCATAGCTGACGCTGACATGGCGCATTCTCAATATGGGCGCTTCCACTCACATTCCTCCTTTGGTCTTTTCACGGATCACTTTACCTCCAGGTCTGCGGTGATCTCATAGTAATCGCAGGGATGGGCTGTAAAGCCTTCCACGTTTTTCTTCATGACAAAAGACATCTTCAGATGAGACGCATAGATCACCGCATTGTCATCCAGAACCTGCTGGGACATCTGAATGGCTAGCTCCGCCCGTTTCTCAGGCTCAAAGGTCTCCCTCATCTGCTTCGCCAGCTCCTCCAGCCTGTCACTGTGGTAGAACCCGGCATTGTACGCTGACTCGTCCAAAAGGTTGGTGGTAAAATAATACTGGGGATCGCCGGTGGGCGCTGTCACAATCGCCTTGGCGTAGATATCATACTCTCCTTTTTCCAGAAAATCATTGTAATTGTCCGTGGCATTCACATCGATCTTAATTCCGATTTCTCTCAGAGACGCCTGGGCCGACTCAGCCAAGAGGGGCAATTCCTGGCGTGAAGTGTACGTCAGCCAGCGCAACGTCAATGGCTCTCCATCCTTATCCACATAGCCGTCCCCATCCGTGTCTGTCCATCCTGCCTCCTTTAGCAGCGCTCTCGCCTCTTCTGGGTCGTACTGGGGCGCCGTCACCCGGTCTCCCCCGAATTTCATATTGGCGGGGAAAGGCCCTACCGCGGGAGTGCCGTTTCCGTGGAGAAGGACAGACGTGAATCCTTCTTTGTCAATCCCCATGGCAACCGCCTCTCTCACCCGGTTATCCTGTAAAACATCCGTCTTAAAATTCATTGCCGCCTGATACACCCGGGAAGTGTCGGCCGAGCTGATCTTATAGTCTTCCTTGTCCTGGAATAACTGAAGGCTGGCATAAGGCAGCCCCTGGGTAGCGTCGATCTCTCCACTCTGCATGGCCATGGTCAAGGTATCCCCGTCTGTGATGCTCTTCACATTGACCCGGTCTGTCTTCACCTGTCCACCCCAATAGTTCTCATTCTTCACCAGACTGATCTCCGTCTCACTGAAAGTGTCCACCACGAAAGGCCCCGTCCCGGAGATCTTGGTGTCATCCTCTGTCCCGGCTTCCATGTCAATGATACATCCGTAGGGATCACACAGATAATTCACCAACCCCGGCACCTTCTCCGAGGAGATGAGCGTCACCGTCTGCCCCTCCGCCTTGATCTCTTTCAGTTTCAAATCCTCCGGCGCCCGGTCATGGTTCTCCACCAAATCCTCCAGACAGGCCTTCACCGCCTCCCCGGTCATCTGATTGCCGTCAGAAAAATAGACGTCGTCTCTGAGTTGAATCTGAAGGGTATAGTCATCAATCTGCTCATAATCTGTGGCCAGCCACGGCTCCAACTCCATGGACTCATTATAACGGAACAGCGTCTCCCCCACGCCGTAACGGATAGCCGACCACCCCTTGTAACTGTCGTGGGGATTCATCCCGGCATTCTCCATGGCCACGCCGTAGGCTGTGGTTCCATAGTTAAATACACTCTCTCCACCGGATCCCCCTTCCTCTGTCGAGGAGTCCCCTGCGCCGCCTCCACAACCTGCCAACGTGAGCGCTGCCATGGCAACGCTGAGCAAAATGCCGATTACTCGTCTTTTCATTTTATTTTCCCTTTCTCTGTACTCTGTATTTTGGATCCAACAGATCCCGCACCGTGTCGCCCAACAGGTTGAATACCATCACGGACACGAATATAGCGCACCCAGGAGCCAGAACCACCCAGGGCGCCGTCTGGAGCATGCTTCTCCCGTCACTCATCATAGAACCCCACTCCGCCGTGGGTGGCTGGGCTCCCAAGCCCAGGAAAGACAGCCCCGCCAACTCCATCATCATCACCCCGATATCCAAGGTGGCTGTCACAAGCACCGGACCCACAATATTGGGAAGGATCTGGCATAACATAATCTCCAGAGAACCACATCCCCCCATTCTAGCAGCCTCCACATAAGCCATAGACCGCACTGTCAGCACCTGACTACGGGCAATCCTGGCATACTTCGGCCAGGAGATCGCCGCCAAGGCCACCCACCGCATTGCCAATCCCACCGCCGAAGACGCCTGCCACCGCAACGGCAAACACCATACCTGGGAAGGCCAGAAAAACGTCGGAGATCCGCATCAGAATACTGTCCAGTTTCCCACCTTTGTACCCACAGACCAGTCCGACTCCAGTTCCAAACAAACTGACTACTATCATCAAAGCCAGGGCGGAAAATATGGTGGATCTAGCCCCCATGATCACTCTGGACAACAGATCTCTCCCATAGCGGTCTGTCCCCAGAAGGTGTTCCCCTCCCGGAGGTAAGAGCGCCTGGCTCAGATCCTGGCTGTTGGGCTCAAAGGGCGTCAGACAGGGGGCAAAGACCGCGATTCCCAATAACAACAATGCCAATACCAAGAAAAAGAGGAATTTTCCCCAGGTATGGTTGCTCCTTTTCTTTCTCCTTCTCACAGTAATCTTCTCTTCCACTACGCCCCCTCCTTTCCAAGCCTCACCCTTGGATCGAGGTAGTGATAAAGCAAGTCTGTGACCAGGTTTACCGCCACATAGATCACAGCCATCCAGACCACGTAGGCCTGAATGATGGGATAATCCTTCATCAATATGGCGTCGATAGCCATCTTGCCCACTCCATCCCACATAAAGATAGATTCCACAATGGCCGTCCCCCCCAGCAGGGATCCGATGGACAGCGCCAACAACGTGCTCAAAGTGAGCATAGAGGATTTCAACACACTTCTCCACAGAATCGTGTTCTCGCGGACACCTCTCGCCCTGGCGCCCACCACGTAATCCTTTCCCAGCTCGTCCAGCACAGTCGCCCTTATCTGTCTGGTGTATTTGGCCGCCATTGAGACCGCCAAGGTCACTGTGGGAAGAATCACACTTTTTATCCCTTGATTCCCCATAACCGGAAGCCAGTCCAACTTCACTGAGAACAGATAAATCAATAACAAAGAGAGGAAAAATCCCGGCAGTGAATTGCCCACAAAACTGAGAAAACGTATGAGATAATCTGAAAATTTATTTTGGTGGACAGCCGCCCAGATTCCCAGAGGAATGGCCAGCAACACAGTCAACACAATGGACGTCAGCGTCAACAGAATTGTGTTGGGAAGTTTCTGAATAAAAGTCCCAAACACACTTTTACCGGAGATATAGGACACCCCCATATCCCCGGTCACCATCCCACCCAGCCAGTTCAGATACTGAACTGGCAAGGGCTTATCCAACCCCAACTCCTGTCTCTTGGCCTCCTTCACCTCATGGGAGACGGTGCCGGTAGTCTCATACATTCGATCCACCACATCGTCTGTGGTGGTGTGCATCAGCGCAAAAGATAAAATCGTAATCCCAATCAGAATCGGCGCCAAGTGCGCCAATCTTCGCAATACATATCGTCTCATTCTCTCACATCCAAAACCTTACTCAATGTTTTTTACCGCACAGACAGCAAACATGGGAGTGGGATTATAGAATTCATCTACCACGTCGTACACTCTCTTGCTGACTCCAATGTCCAAGCACATCTGGTCAAATCCCAACTCTCCCAGAACACTGATATCCCAGGCCGGACGCTGATAGCGGCTGATGGCCAATTGATTCTTGATTCGATTGCATTCCTCCCGAAGCTCCATCTCCAAAGTTCTATGGGCATGGGACTCCGGGAGTGCCTCGTCCTCCTCCGTGAAATCCGCCGCGCCGTAATTTCCATCGAAATTTAACAACATTCCCCCTGGCTTTAAAACTCTAGACCACTCACTGTACGCCATCTGCGGATTTGGAAGCGTCCAAGTGAGGTTCCTGGTGATGATCAGATCGAAGCTCTCATCTTGAAAGCTGAGACATTCCGCATCCATCACCCGAAACTGGGCGCTCTCACCCAACATTTCATTCAATCTCCTGGCCCCGTCTATCATCGAGGGCGTCAGATCAATCCCTGTGACCTGATGCCCCTCCCTGGAGAGCAAAATGGCGAAAAACCCAGATCCCGTGCCGATATCCAGGATACGAAGCTTCTGATTCTCCGGCAGATATCTGTGAATCTCCCCCATCCATTTCTCTGCCATAGGGCTGCAAAGTTCTGCCAGCCGCAGATCCGTGAACTGTCCACTTCTCCTGGTCCAATAATTCTTAATCTGTTCCTTTTGATCTATAAAGATATACGCCGACTGTCTCGGCTGTGCTGTTGATATCTGCATAACGTCCTCCTCGTATTTTATACTTCCGCTTTCCCCTTATACTGACTCTATTTTACCATGATCTCCACAGCCGCAACAACCCTCCCTGGGGGATAGAAAAGACGCAATTTTTATAAAATCACTAATCTTGTAGCAAAGAAAAATACCTGTCCAGGGCCGAATCTCTTCCCTGGACAGGTATTCCCCATCACTCTATATCCCATCTTCGCTGGGTCTCTCAAATTTCCCGCTCTGTCTACTTCCCTTTGACACTACGCTCTCCTAGAAACCGTCCGGCTCCCCCAGATTCTATCCGAATCCCCAGTCAACTCTCCAGGATCTCAGCAGCCCTCTTCAACTCCTCCCGGATCGGGATGTGCTGGGGACAGACCTCCTCACACTGGCCGCAAGCAATGCAGTCTGAGGCCTTCCCAAAACCTTGCTTTTCTGTATACCAGGCATATTTTCCCTTGGCAAAATCCAGATTTTGGTAGAGATTATAGATATTGACTGACTGAAAAGTACCGTAGATGGAGATGTTCTCCGGACATCCTTTCATGCAATAGGCGCAGGCGGTACAGGGAACCGTGGGTATGGAGGCCAAGATATCTCTGGCTTTCCCGACGGCACTCTGTTCCTGTGAATTCAATGGCTGGAACTTCTCCATGTAAGAGAGATTATCCTCCATCTGTTCCAGGTTAGACATACCGGACAGTACCGTGATCACGCCTTCCAGAGAGGCCGCGTAGCGGATAGCCCAGGAGGAAGGCGAAGCTTCCGGATGAATCTCCTTGAAGATCCTCTGCACAGCCTCCGGCGGGTTCGCTAGATTCCCCCCTTTCACCGGTTCCATGATAATCACCGGCTTCCCATGTCTGCGGGCCACCTCATAACACTTTCTGGACTCCACCGTGGGATCCTCCCAGTCCGCATAGTTGATCTGCAATTGAACAAAATCCATCTCCGGATGCTCATTTAGAATCTCATCCAGCAACTGCGCCTTGTCGTGGAACGAAAAGCCCAGATGTCTGATCAGCCCTTGCTCCTTCTTCTCTCCAAGGAAATTCCAGATATCATAGTCGTCGAAAAAGTGCGTGCGCTTTTCTCCCAGATTATGTAACAAATAATAATCAAAATATCCGGCCCCTGTGCGTTCCAGAGAGACCTCAAACATCCGCTGGGCCTCTTCTTTCGTCTTAGCCCCAGCCCACGCAGGCAACTTCGTCGCAAGGAGAAAGCTCTCCCGGGGATATCTGTCCACCAACGCCACCTTCGCCGCCTCCTCTGATTTTCCGTCCAGATAGCCAAAAGCTGTGTCAAAATAACAGAATCCCTTCTCCAGAAATAGATCCACCATCTTTTTCATCTGTTCAATGTCCACTTCATTTCCCAACATAGGCAGACGCATCAGACCGAACCCCAGCTTAGGAATCTTTTCACCCAAATATTTCTCCATAGAATTCTCCTCTCCCAATTACTTCTTCTATCTCTATTATAGGCTTTCGAAATTCATCCTGCAATCCCTTCTCTAAAATCGGCTTTCCACGCTGAGAGCGCCCTCTACCTGATTCCGTCCCACTGGCCTTACTCCACGCAAAATACATTTCTCTTGTCAGTGGAGAACCTCTCACTCCTCGTACTTAGCCTCCTCCTGCTCCCTCCTCCGCTTGGCCGCCCAGCCTAAAATTGTAAGGCACAGAAAACATACCAAGCTGATTCCCACAAAAAACATTGCTACACTCCGGAGGATCACATTGAAATCCACATGACTCGCGGCCTTCTGACTGATTATCACGCCAAAGATAACTGAGAAGATTCCCGAACAGGCCAAACTTACCAGCAAGTTCTCCCGGACAGACATCTCTGAGTTGTGCTTACTCCATATCCCATTTTTCAGATACCCAGCCAGACAAGTGACTGCCCCAGCCACAAAGATCAAAGTCTCCCCCAGCACGTTTTTCAGATCTCCGCCCACAGCCAGCTCGCCTAAGATCACCACCACCGCAACGCCAAACATCACATAAAAGCTCAAGGTTCCCACGCGGTCCGTGACCATCTTCTGCCTCTCATCCAGTTCCAACTTACCCATAGCTATTCCTCCTCCCAAAATAGATCGTTCAGTGTCTTGCCCAACTCCCGGCAAATGGCAATGCAAAGCTTCAACGTGGGATTGTAAGCCCCAGACTCAATCATACCGATCGTCTGCCTTGTGACGCCTATTCGCTCTGCCAACTCAATCTGTGACAAATTTTTCTCCATCCTTGCCACTTTCATTCTCATATTCTTCATGTCATTCACCTTTCTCCTTGCCCTTATTATATTTCTTCCCTCTCAATATGTCAAGTATATTTTACATCAGACATTTATAATTGTCATCTGAGGGACTCTTGGCAGACACGACACTCCACACTGCCGATAGCTATAGACATAATCTCTTATCTGACGCAGCAACTATAAAAAGCCAGATCCCCCATCTGCGACAAGGTTATCCGGCTTTCTCACATTAAGATTTCTAAGACAAACCGCCTTTCCAGGCATCGATTTCCTTCCTATAAGGGATGGAGCTAGAAGCTCCCTTTCTGGTCACAGCAACAGCCGCTGCCTTGGACGCCAGCTCCAAACATCGGCTGATCTCCTTTCCTTCTGCCATGGCAGCCAACAGATACCCGGTGAACGTATCTCCTGCCGCCGTGGTATCTTCCACCTTCACGGGATAAGCCTTCTGATTGACTCTCTCCCCCCTGCTCTGGTACGCAGCTCCCTGAGACCCCAGAGTCACCACAACCTGGCTGTCAGGATAGCGAGTATCCATCACTTCCAGAACCTTCCCCAACTGGTTCTCCCCGGTGATCCCCTGTGCCTCGTCCTCGTTCATAACAAACAACGAAATCTTATCCAGACCACACGCCCGCGCCGCTTCATTCATAGGAGATGGATTCAACACCACATACATCCCCTTCTCATAGGCCCGCTCCACCAGGTAACGGATCTCATTGATCTCATTTTGCAGCAGGAGAATGTCTCCCTCCCCGAAATGACTCAATACCCAGTCACAATTTTGGCGGGTATTCTCACGGTTGGCGCCCCCGTGGATCACAATGCTGTTCTGTCCTTCCTGATTTACCTGGATAAACGCGCTCCCGGTGGACTCATCCACCGTCCTGAGAAAACTACAGTCCACAACCTCCGCCTCCAGCAATTCTCTCAAAGCCTCCCCGTCCGGTCCGATCATCCCAGCATGAAAGACCTCGGCCCCTGCCCTGGCCAAGGCGATGGATTGATTCAGACCTTTCCCTCCAGGGTAACAATTCACCTGGTGGGAGTCAATGGTCTGTCCAGGTCTCACGATCTCATCCACCTGAAAAACGTGGTCTATATTCACCGACCCAAAATTCAGTATCTTCATAGTCTTCCTCCAATGCCTGCATATAACGGCCAATGCACATCCTATCCACAGACGTTACCTATACCGTCTCACAAAGTCAGCCACTCTCTCCACCCCTCGTTTTAGAGACTCCTCGTCCGAGGCGTAAGTGAACCGTATGTATCCCTCTCCTTCCTCCCCAAAACCAGTCCCTGGGACTAGGACCATGTTCTCTTTGTCCAGAAGCTGATAAGCGAACTCCTCGGAGGTCAGGCCCAACTCTTTGATATTAAAGAACAGGTAGAAGGAACCCTTCGGCTCAATAGCGCTCAGTCCATGGATAGAATTGATCCCTTGATAGACAATATCTCTCCTGGCCTTAAACTTGGCTACCATCTCCGCCACCTCCTGGTCACAGTTGCGCAGCGCATAGGCCCCGGCATACTGGAAAGGCGCGCAGACACAGGCCACCAGCACATCGTGCGTCTTGGGCATCTGAGAGATGATCCACTCCGGCCCGATGGCATAGCCCACCCTCCAGCCTGGCATGGCATAGGTCTTAGAGAAGGAATTGACAATCACAGTCAACTCTTCCATACCTGGAACCGCGGCAATGCTGAAATACTCCTTTTCCTCATAGCGGATCTCCTTATACACCTCGTCGGAGATCACCACAATCTTATACCGCATACATAAATCTGCGATTTTCCGCAGAGACGCCTCGTCCATCACCGCGCCGGTGGGATTGCAAGGTGAGTTTAGCAACAACATTTTTGTCCTGGGAGTGATTCGTTTCTCAATCTCCTCCACCTTGGGGATCCATCCATCCTCCTCCTTGGTGGGCACGATCACAGCCTTACAGTGACAGATCCGGACCTGGTTTATGTAGGAGGAGAAATACGGTCCGCAGATCAGAATCTCATCCCCGGGATCCATCACCGTCTGCATAGCTACCAGCAAAGCCTCCGTGGCCCCCACCGTGACAATCACCTGGCTCTTGGCACAGATCTTTCTTCCTATAACCGGCTCATACTTCTCCGCGATCGCCTCCAGCAGCTCCGGCGCCCCTGCATTGGGGGTGTACTTGGTGTACCCTTCCGAGAAGCATCGGTTGGAGACTTCCACGATACTCTTGGGAGTCATAAAATCCGGCTCGCCCACCGTAAAATTCAACACATCCTCTTTTGTCCGGGCCAAGTCATACATAACACGAATCTTCGACTTTTGAATCTCCCTGGTCAATCTCGACGTTTCCATATGTAATCCCTCCACAATTCTCTCAGGTATTGTACACCTGGTCAATAAACTTCTTCACACTTGGGTGGGACGGATTTGTGAAAAATACATCCGGTGAATCCGTCTCTATGAACTTCCCTTTCTCCAGAAAAGAGATCCGGTGGGCCGCCTCCCTGGCAAATCCCATCTCATGGGTGACCACGATCATACTCATCCCCTCTTTGGAGAGTTTCGCCATGATCTGAGTCACCTCGCCCACCATCTCTGGATCCAATGCGCTGGTGGGCTCGTCGAAGAGAATAATATCCGGGTGCATATTCAATGCCCGGGCAATGGCCACCCTCTGTTTCTGTCCCCCTGACAATTCCCACGGTTTGGAGTTGGCCTTGTCTGCCAGCCCCACCTGTTCCAAATACTCCATGCCCGTCCTGGCCGCCTCCTCCTTGGAGACCTTCAGTGAGTGGATAGGGCCAAATGTCACGTTCTCCAAAACACTCATATGGGGAAACAGGTTAAAATCCTGGAACACCATAGCGCAACGCTTCCGGATATCCTGTACGGTTTTCTTTGTGACCGCCTCCCCTTCCACCAGAATCTCGCCACTGTCGATTTGTTCCAGATAATTGATACAGCGGATCAGCGTACTCTTACCTGCGCCGCTTCGCCCACAGATCACATGGGTCTCCCCCTTTAAGAAAGAAAAGTTAAAGTGATCCAACACTTGAACCTGTCCGCCTTTAAAGGACTTTCCCACATCCTTGAATTCCACCAAAACTTCTTGTCTCTCACTCTTCATCACTGTGTCACCTCCCGCATGCGGGCTTTCGATACACCCGATACTCTGCGCTCCGCTCTGCCGGCAATCATATCGATGATCCAGCAGATAACAAAATATATCAGTCCGACGATCAGATAAATCTGCATCGGTTTATAAGTCACCGCCATCAATTCTTTCGCGTTCCACATCAGATCTTGCAGGCCCACCACAGAGACCAGCGTGGTGTCCTTCACAACCAGAATATACTGCCCGCACAGAGTCGGTATAATCTGTTTCATGATCTGAGGCAGGTAAACGCTGAACATAATCCTCACATATCCCAATCCCAGGGATTTCCCAGCCTCCATCTGTCCTCTAGGTACGGCTGTCAATCCACCTCTCACAATCTCAGAGACATATGCCCCGTGGTACAATGTCAACGCCACAAAAGACGTCACAAAGGCCGACGACATATCCGCTGTAAAATACAGCATCATCAGTACAACCAGCGGGGGAATTCCCCTCATAGCAGTCACATAGATATCAATCGCCTGGGATACCACCGGGATCTGGCGAAAACGGACGATTCCTATGACAATTCCCACCATCAGCGTGGACACTACCACACAGGGAACTAATTTAAATGTAATACCAATACCGCTCGTGATATAGCGAACCATCTCAAGGGCTGTCAATCTCATTCCCCCATTCTATCTTCTCACAACAACTCTGTTCTCAACAATCTTTCCAACAACTGTAAACACAAGGAAAACCGCCACGTACACCACTCCCACAATCCAGATAGCCGTGGGACTAAAGTAGGTGGCATAATACTGACTCCCAGCTCTGGTCAAGTCTATGATCATAATCATGGAGAACAGGCTTGTATCCTTAATTACAATCGAGGACTGTCCCAGCAGCATAGGGATGGATGCCCGGAAAGCCAGCGGAAAAGTGATCCGCCTGACAATAGTCAGTCTTCCAAGCCCCAGACTTTTCGCCGCCTCGATCTCACCTCTAGGCATATTCTTAATGGAACCACGGATGATCTCCGCCACAAACGCTCCCTCATTCAACGTGATCGATAGGATGCCACAGGCAATGGCCGGGATACTGACGCCTGCCAGTGGCAAACCATAAAAGAGAAAAAACATTACCACCAGAAGAGGTACATTGCGAAAGATAACCACATAGGCCTTGATGACCGCCGAGAGAGGGCGAATATTCAGACAGCGCAGCGAGGCCAGAACACACCCCCACAGGATAGAAGTGACAATCGCTAATATAGAAGCTAAAATGGTGACTTTTAATCCCTCCAATAACGTTGGAAACCAATTGGCAAATTGTATTGCATTCATACTGGGCACCTCCTTTCTTTTTTTACTACTGTCATCACACTGACGTCGCCTCTTAGGCGCCTAACTTCCGGTAGGCCGATGATACTAGAAGCTGCCATCTCAACTGAAAGGTTCAGATGATGATGACAGCCTCTCTCACTGCTCTATCTTTTTACGCACCTGCCTCAGCGTAATTCGGAGTCCACTCAGTGCCATAATATTTCTCATAGATTTTTCCGTAGGTACCATCGCTCTTAATATTCTTCAAGTATGAATTAAAAGAAGCTAAGAAAGTAGTATTCAGATACGTATTGTCCACGGCAAAGCCCATAATGTCCGTGTAGCAATACTCTTCCATAATCTCCAACTCATCGTTGGCGGCCACAAGATCCTTGGCAACGGTCAGATTCGTCACCATCCCGTTTGCACGTCCGGCTTTTACCGCTGCCAGAGCGTTGGGAGTGGTGTCCACCGCACTCATCTTCGCATTTGGAAATACCTGCTTAACCACGCCCTCAAACGCAGAACCGGTCTCAGTCGTCAAGGTCACATCTTCTTTGTTCACCTCATCTAAGCTGGTGAAGGCTCCTTTCTTGCAAATCACAACCCCGTAGTCACTACCTATGGGTTCTGTGAACATCACATTGGTACTTCTCTCCACCGTCCTGGACAGATTCGTACAGATGATATCTGCTTTCTGGCTGTTCACTGCCGAGATCAGAGAGCTGAATTCCAAGGGTTCTATGGAGCACTTTACCCCCAACTGGTCACAGTAGCCCTGGATCAGATCCACTGCCATTCCCGTATACTCCCCTGTGGAATCATCTTTGTAAGTCCACGGTGCGTTGCCTATGTTTAAGACAACCGTCATCTCACCCTTCCTCAATATCTGATTCAGAGTCTGCGCCTCCGTATCTCCAGAACCGCTTCCACCCGAGGAAGACGAGCCGCAGGCTCCCAGACAGAACACCAACAGAACTGACATCACCACCGCCATGGCTCTTTTCATCGTTCCTACCTTCTTCATTCGCTATCTCCTTTAAAATCCAGCCTCAGGGCTGCAAGCCAATGGTCTCTCGGTCTTAATCCATATCTGCCAACAGTTTTTCAATCTTCTTTTTGTTCTCTGCATCCAGTTCTCCCAACGGTTTACGGGGAATACCTGCGAAATCCAGGCCTTGAGCCTGAAGGGTATACTTGCACACTTCCTGCCAATGAGGAACACCGTTTACTTTATCATTGAAGAAGTAGTCAATGTATGGCTGAATATTGTTCTGAGCCTTAATAGCTGCGTCTACGTCCTTAGCAGAAGCTGCATCCCAGATTGCACGGCACTGTCTCGGAAGTACGGCCGGGAAGCCAGACAGCCAGCCGTCAGCTCCGGCTAGGATTCCTTCCATTGCACAGTAATCATGTCCGTAGAACACATTGATCTTGTCTCCCATATGGAATTTCAGCTCGTGCACACGGTTGGGATCTCCATGGGCGGCCTTAATATCCTCAATCGTTCCATCCTCCACCAACTCCTGCACCTCTGGCACGGTCAACTCATAGCCTGCGAACCAAGGATTGTTGTAAACCATGATACGGATATCTAACGCTTCTCTCAGATCACGGAAATGCTGCATAACGCCTTTTTTGTGAGGTCCAAAGTAGTAAGGTAGAATTACCATAACACCGTCGGCTCCGCAGTCCTGAGCAAATTTACTCATCTTCACTGTATTTAAGGTGTCATAACGGCCTGTCCCACAGATCAGAGGAACCTGCCCCCCCAGGAAAGAAGCCACATGTCCGATGATCTCTCTTTGCTCCTCCATATTCATAGCCGCATTCTCACCGGTACTGCCGCAGATGGAGATGGAGTGTGCGCCGTTGTCCAACAGCCAGGTCAGATACTTTTCCATTCCAGCTTTGTTGTAAGTCTGGTCTGCATTCCAGATAGTCATGGACGCGGGACAAATTCCATAAGGTTTTTTTGCACTTTCTTTCACTTTCATTTTTTTCATTTCCTTTCTTTTTGTATTCTTTTAATTCGACCTTCGTCGAATGGTTGCCGTTTTTTGATTCTAAATTACACGATTGTATGAGAAACGGGACGGAAAACTAAATTTTAAATTTTTAATTAATTATTTTTAATTTTCCAAAAAATAAAAAGGAGAACTTTTTTCCCTCTTGAAAATTAATCTTTTATTCGTACCACAATCTTCTCACAGGCATTGTGTATATGGACAGATACAATAGAACGAGCCAACTGAAAATCTTTCTGCTCAATAGCCCGGAGCAACTGATCATGTTCATCCGTGGCCACCTTCTGCTGCAGAGAAGTATGGCTGCATTCCAGATAATTCGCCACCATAAACTGTCCTTGCACTTTCTCGAAAAGATCATAGAGACATGCGTTGCCAGTTTGCTTAACTAAAGTTCTGTGAAATTCCAGATCTGTGCGCCTGGTCTGCACCACGTTATTGGCAATATTAGAGGCCGTACATTCCTGGCTAATCCTTCTCAACCGTTCAAAATCCAGTACAGTCTGATCCCTATACATAATCCGCAAGGCCTCCAGTTCTAATAAAAGCCGCACATCGCAGATATCTTCCACTTGTTTCCTGTTAAATGACTCCACATAGACATGTCCCTTTGATGAGAATTTTACCATACCTAGGGTATTCATCTTTTTCAACGCCTGTTGGACCGGTGTACGGCTCACATCGTATTTCTCCGCCATCTCGTCAATATTCAACAGAGCGCCGGCCACCCATGTGCCACAGACAATCTCATCATAAAACTTTTCAAAAATCACAATGTCTAAATTCTTCTTAAGCGCCACTAAATTGTCCCCCTAATCGATAATTGAATTATACCTGAATCACATTTTCTTTGCAATATGTA
Source organism: Blautia sp. (assembly GCA_047014865.1). Taxonomy (GTDB): domain Bacteria; phylum Bacillota; class Clostridia; order Lachnospirales; family Lachnospiraceae; genus Blautia_A. Next base: position 137,473 of record JBKXQO010000004.1, read on the forward strand.
ATTTTAAATAAAAAATTAAAAATTTTTTATTTAAAATTACAAAACTTCCTGTTAAACGAATTTTTTCAGACAATTTTATAACTTAATCTATTACTTTCTACCAAAAAAATAATGCCAAAATATGGTAATTTTTCTATTCAGAAAATTCTTCTACTCTTCCTTGAATCTACTCGAATCTCGCTTACTAATAAATTTCGCACGTTCTACTGACTTTGGATATCTCACAACCTCCCCCTCCGTCAATTCTTACAAATGTCAATACCACTCGATAACTATTTTTCCTCCAGATAAAAGAAGAAAATGTCCTTCCAGACATTTCTCCCCGATATAAACTATTATTCTTTGAAAAATTTTTTTATCAAGTTTCTCATACGATCGTGTAATTTAGCCATATTTTCTGAGAAGATTCCTCTCATCTCAAAGCTCACTTTTAAAACTTTATGCCGCCCAGAAATCTCATAGATACTTGTCGCAGAAGGATCACTGTGAGTCAAATCACAATTCCATCCCACTGACCTCACTTTCCGCCAGGACTTTTCTTTCCCTCATACCTTGGCCGACTCTCTCCATCCCGCGGGGCTGAAACAACCGTCTTTATATCTCTTTCTCCAGACAGACCAACCGGACGTGGGGGATTCCATTGAACGTGCAAAAGACTATGCCAGGTTCAGAGAATCCAAGTTTCTTATAAAAAGCTCTTGCCGTGTGATTTTTCTCCTGCGTGTCCATGCGCAGATGGTGGCACCCTCTCTCCAGAGCATAAGCCTCATAGAAGCTCATAAATTCCGTGCCATATCCTCTCGCCTGCGCTGTGGGATCCACCACCAGCGTGTGCAGCACCATCACTTCCTCGTCAGTAGAGTCATGGCCCCACTGGCAATCTCTGTACTCCGGCACCTGAATCTGATTGATGATTCCAGCAGCCACCACCCGGCCCCCATCTTCACAGACAAACAGATCTCCCCTCTCGATCCCCTCCTCTGCAGTGCCTCTGACCGGATAGATCCCGCGACTCCATCCAATCGTCAATTCCCCTCTCTCCTCGGCGTCGTGAATGGCCATATAAATCTCCGCAATCTCATCCACATCCTTTAAATTCGCCTTTCGTATCATCTCAGACTCCTCCTTTTTCATCTATATTTATCCCTCGCCGGCAATGGAACACAAAGCCTTTTATCCAAATATTCGAGTCTATACGCCGGGACGCACCGCCCTCTACGCAGCGGCAAAAGCAATGTCCTCCTCCCCTGCGCAAAAGTCTACCCAATCAAGATCACCACCCGGAAAGAATTCTGGTCATAGGAGATATTGAAGGTTCCCTCATACCTGTCCACGATATCTTTTACCGATGAGATCCCAATTCCATGGACATTTTTCTCTCTCTTGTCAGATATATATCTCCCCTTGGACACTGTGACCGGATTTTGCTTTGCATTCTCCAACTCAAAACTGAAATATCCGCTATCTGTGTACCTACATTTCAGTTGAAGCCTTCTCTTAGAAGAATCCGGTATCTTGTTGCAAGCCTCGATGGCATTGTCCAATGTATTGGCAAAGATCGTGCAGAGACTGATATCATCTATCAATACCATCTTATCAATACTCACATTGAAGAAACCGTCGATCTCGTTCTCCACCATCAGATTGTACTTCGCATTCAGAACCGCATTGACAATACTATTCCTACAGAATCTCCGGTTGGCCGACTGCATATAGCCGGAAATCTTCTCAAAGTAAGCCGACGCCTCCTTGGCGTCTCCTCTGTCCAGGAGCTGCCCCACCACAGCCAGATGGCTATTCATATCATGGCGAAGTTTCCGAATCAGATTCTGGTTATTCTCCAACTCCCTGTAATAATTTTGTTGGAGCTGTAGATTCTTTCTCTCCAGGTCTGCGTGGATCCCATCAGCCAAGTAAGAGGCCAGACGAATACTTCCTATATTTGTCACAACACAGGCCAGAATACATGGCCAGATCAGATAGGAAGCCTGCTCCGGCGACAGATAAATACAACTGAACAGCCCCGCAAAGGATGCCAGACATATGATATCGATAATCCCCCACGCCCGGTTCGTAAAAAGATTTCGCATTTTCTGGAAAGACAGGTGAAAAAGGCGGTAGAATAAAGTCCAGAACAGCACCACCAGCAAAAAGGACAGTGTAGAAAAAAATGTATTCTCCAGCTCATCCTGCACCGTATACCGGAGAAAAAATAAATGGCCGGTGATGTCTGTCACCAACAAGTTCAAGGCCGCCGAGATGGGCAGCAGAATCATCACCAGCGAGAACTTAATGATCCACTTCCCTTTGTACAGGACAAAATTTAAGATCAAAAAGACGACCATCACCAACGTCACATTGACCATATCCTGGGGAAAAATCACCAGTGAGGCCACCGCGGAGTACCCCACAACCCCCAAGACAAAGGGAAGCTTTCCTTCCCTCCTGGTCAGGCAACAGTCTATGGTTCTAACAAAAAAGTAACCACAGATCAATTCAAAAATATTACTCACCCTCTCGATGAGAAAGATAAGCGTCGATGCATCCATAAATGTTTTCCCCTATTTCAATAATATCTGTGCAAATGCCACCGCTAGGCTCTGCCTGTAGGTCCGGCTGACTGGAATCTCCTCCCCGTTACAGACACAACAGCCTCCCTCCACCTTAGAGACCTCATTCATATTTACCAGATAGCGGTTGTGCACCCGCTGAAAAAAGCTTGGCAATTCCTCTTGCACTCTGTCCAGCTTCCCGTAGAAAGTGACCTTATCTCCGTTTTTGTCGAGAGCGCAGACACTGCGGCGATCGCTGTAGAAACAGTAAACCTGGCTCAACCGCAACCGAAGAGTTCCCGACTTCTGCTCAACCACATAGTAATGTTCTCTGGACGCGCCTCTCTCCTCTATGGCCTTATCCAGAACCTCCTGAATCTTTCTGGGCTGATACGGTTTCAGGATATAGTGGAACGCCTGTACCTCATATCCCTGGAATACATAGTCGGGATAAGCTGTCACAAAAATAATCAGCACTTTATCTCCGGCGCTCCTGAGAGCCCTGGCCGTGTCCATCCCCCCGATACCTGGCATCTCAATATCCAGAAAGAGTATGTCCGTCTCATTTTTGCCCATATCTCTGACAAGGGTCTCCCCAGACGTATACTCTTCAATCTCATAGTCCATCCCTTGAAGCTCCAAGTGAACCTCGACCAAACGTCTCAAATCCCTGCGCAAACTTTTTTCATCATCACAAATTGCTATTCTCATCACATTTCCCCTAACTGTCTCTATCCTAACACACAAACTTTACAAAATCCATGTCAAAAATAACATTTCCAACTCAGAAAATTTATTGGAAATCCTCTACAATAGAACTACATCAAAGTACAAGGGAGGAAAGAAAATGTTACAAATCAAAAATTTAAATAAAAGTTATACGAATGGCGTCCGCACCTATCCCGTCCTAAAAGACATCTCTCTCCACGTAAAAAAGGAAGAGTTCGTGGCCGTGATGGGGCCCTCCGGAAGTGGAAAGACCACCCTTCTCAACTGTATCTCCTGCTTCATCCCCCACGACAGTGGATCCATCCGTTTAGGTGGAAAAGAGATCTCTGGTCTCGGGGAGGCCCAGTTGTCCGAGATACGAAATGAGAAGCTTGGATTTGTGTTTCAGGATTTTATGCTCCTGGACGGACTGACAGTAAAAGAAAATATCTGTCTCCCACAGATTATCGCCAAGAAGCCCATTGCGCAGATGGAAGCCAAATCCCAGAAATTCTGCCAGCTCTTTGGCATTGAGAAAATTATGGATAAGTATCCTGCAGAGATTTCCGGCGGTGAGAAACAGCGAACCGCTGTGGCCAGATCTCTGATGAATAATCCTTATGTCATCCTGGCGGACGAACCCACCGGTAACCTGGACAGCAAGTCCTGCAAGGCCGTCATCGACGCCTTCCTCCAGGCAAAAAACCAGGTGGGAGCCACCATATTCATGGTCACCCACGACAGCTATGCGGCGTCCTTCTGCGACCGGGTTATCGTGCTAAAAGACGGAACCATCCACAGAGAAGTGACTAAGACAGGAACACGCCGCGAATTTATGGATACACTTTTAGACTTACTGAAAAATTTAGGAGGAGACAGCGATGACGTTGAATAGACTCTACAAAAAACTTCAAAAAAACAGCAGAGGACAGTATATCTTGTTGGGATTTTGCTGCCTTCTCTCGATTCTCCTGATTACTTCCTTCTCTCTCATGTATTTTAGTCCAACCGTCCAGAACTTTCTGCCCGAGGGTGGGGACACACGAAAGATGGCCTCCCTACTCTTCGGTGTGACCGCAGTCGGCTGTTTTATCTTTACCGTCTACGCGTCAAACCTCTTCTTTCGGAACAAGGCCAGAGAGTACGGTGTGCTGATGGCGCTGGGATTAAAAAAGCGGGAGCTTAAAATGTTATTATTCCGGGAGCTCTCTCTGATCACTGCGGCTTCCTCATTATTGGGCTTTCTACTGTCGGCGCCTGTGTCCTATGTCATATGGAAGATTTTCCAGTTGTTCATCATCTCCAATGAACAGATGACTTACCATCTGGGACTTGTAGGATTGATACCCGGTATTCTGTTCAGCATAGTTCTCGCCCTTGTGCTTGGGCTTGTGGGACGGCGGTTCGTCAATCGATCCGATATCATGGAGGCTCTGCGCATCCAGCAGAAGACAGAGATGATCCGGGAGATCAAAGGCCATATCTTTCCCACCGGCCTAGCTCTGACCCTGCTGGGCATCCTGCTGGGAAGTGGCCTGCCACAGTTTACCGCGCGGGTACTCAGTGTGAACTTACCTTCTATTTTTAGCTGTACTTACCTGCTCTCTGTGGTGGGAATATACTTGATGCTCCTGTCCATCGTGTCCCAGTCCCGGCTGAAAAAGAATAAGAAAAAATACTACGGGAACCTGGTCTCCATCAGCTTGATGCGGTTTACCGCAAAAGCCACCACAAGAAACATGTGCGTCACTGTCCTCCTTCTTTTTGTCTGCTGTTTCTCCGCCTTCTATGGAATGCAATATTCCATCACCCCCAACATGCTGGACCAGACAAAAGAGAAGACATTTTCCATGCACTATCCTGTGGAGGAAAGCCAAATCAACCGGCAGGATATCACAGACACCGCCTCCCGCCACCAGTTGAAGATCCAAGATTTTGCCGAGGACGACGGAGCAAATCTAGTGATCTCCTACAATGCGCTAGATTTCAATGCGGACGGGACAAAATATGTGAGACTATACAAAGAAAACGACAAGACGGCACTGTTTCTATCTCAGGAGACTTTTGAGAATCTCACCGGGATTCCAGTCTCTGTAAGTCAAGGGACCTACAAGACTGTGACCACTGAATCTTACTCTGAGTTTTTTAATTTTGTCGACGGACTGAAGGAAGTGATGAATCCTGACACTGGGGAGAGCTGGGAGCTGACTTATGATGGCATGTTGGAATACAACGCCCTGGCCACCATGAGCGAACCTTTCACTTATATCCTCAACACTGAGGATTACCAGGCCATGACTGCCAAACTTGATGACGACTACCGGGAACGTCTGGTATTCTTCAATGTGTCCGATGTGAAAGACTCCTATGATTTTGCCAGAGATCTGCTGTCTCAGTATGTGGCCCATGCCAGCGACCGCTCCAACCATCTGGGATACTGGGATATCTGGGAACAAAAACTGGCAGACGCGTCAGGAGAAGAATATAGATACGGAGACCCGATCGATATGAACATCCACAACAACATGCTCCTGGGGGATTGGAAATACGCCCCGCAGTTTAACATTCTCACCGTTCAAGACCGTATGCAATTGATCAGTGTGTATGTGATGCTCTGCCTCTACATTTTTATCATCTCCCTGGCCGCCATCGGCGTCATGACCTATGTGAGAAGTATCTCCATCGCAATGGACAACAGAGAGCTGTTTGAGAGTCTCTCCAAGCTGGGAGCCAGCAATCATTACCGCAGGGACGTGCTGAAAAAACAGTTGGCAAAGATCTTTCAGTATCCCGGCTTCATCGGATGTGGTCTGAGCTTTCTATTTGCGCTTACCATGGATCTACTCAACGATGGAAGGTTGACAGGGACCGAGATCACCGCACTGACCATTCTCATCGCTATGATGCTGGCCATCGCAGTCATCCTGTACGCAGTATACCGACATTCCATCAAGAGCGCAGAGAAAATCGTCGGAATCCAAAGATTTTGATCCATCTCCAAACCCCGGCCTCTTCCAATATGCGAGACCCTTTTATCGTCTCTTTCCTATTCTCCCAACAGAAAAACCCCGGAAACCATACGGTTCCGGGGCATCTTACGTTTGGACACAAAGTTATCTTGCGATAACGATATATATAATTTATCTGTTAATCAGTGATTACTCGATGATGGTAGCAACACGGCCTGATCCAACAGTACGTCCACCCTCGCGGATAGCGAAAGTAAGACCCTGCTCCATAGCGATAGGATGGATCAGCTCGATGGTCATCTCTACGTTGTCACCAGGCATACACATCTCGGTTCCTGCTGGCAGCTCGATCACACCGGTAACGTCTGTAGTTCTGAAATAGAACTGTGGACGATAGTTGTTGAAGAACGGAGTATGACGTCCACCCTCGTCTTTGGTCAGAACGTACACCTGAGCGGTAAATTTCTTATGGCAGGTAACAGTACCTGGTTTAGCCAGAACCTGTCCTCTCTCGATCTCAGTTCTCTGGATACCACGCAGCAGAGCGCCGATGTTATCACCAGCCTGTGCCTCGTCCAGAAGTTTACGGAACATCTCGACACCTGTTACAACGGTCTTCTTAACTTCCTCTTTGATACCAACGATCTCAACCTCGTCGGATACATGCAGAACACCACGCTCTACTCTACCGGTAGCAACGGTACCACGTCCTGTGATAGAGAACACGTCCTCTACAGGCATCAGGAATGGCTTGTCAGTGTCACGCTGAGGATCTGGAATATAGTCGTCAACAGCCTCCATCAGCTCCATGATCTTGTCGCCCCACTCGCTGCTGGGATCTTCCAGAGCTTTCAGAGCAGAACCCTGGATGATTGGAGTGTCATCTCCCGGGAACTCGTACTCGTTCAGCAGCTCGCGGATCTCCATATCTACCAGCTCCAGAAGCTCCTCATCGTCTACCATGTCACATTTGTTCATGAATACTACGATGTAAGGTACGCCTACCTGACGGGACAGAAGGATGTGCTCTTTCGTCTGAGCCATAACACCATCGGTAGCAGCTACAACCAGGATAGCGCCATCCATCTGTGCAGCACCGGTGATCATGTTCTTAACGTAGTCGGCATGTCCTGGGCAGTCTACGTGTGCGTAATGTCTCTTCTCTGTCTCATACTCAACGTGTGCGGTGGAGATAGTGATTCCACGCTCTCTCTCCTCGGGAGCTTTATCGATATTGTCGAAAGCCACAGCCTCACCGAAACCTAATCTCTCATGCAGAGTCTTGGTGATAGCGGCGGTCAAAGTTGTTTTACCATGGTCAACGTGTCCAATGGTACCAATGTTACAATGCGGTTTGTTTCTCTCAAATTTAGCTTTAGCCATTTTAAAACGTCCTCCTTAATCATTCCGTGCCCACTGGGCGCAAATTCGCTTTAAACCTACTTATTCTTGATTATATTGCAAATCAATGATATTTGCAAGTATTTTGTGCGCCCTGAAACTGTGCGCACAAAATACTTTTCACTTCATTACTCTCTATGGCTATCTCAGTCTTTTTTGGAGATAATCTTCTCCTGAACAGACTTCGGTACCGGCTCATATCTGTCAAAGAACATAGAGTAATTACCACGTCCCTGAGTTCTGGAACGAAGGTCTGTGGCATATCCGAACATCTCAGACAGCGGCACAAATCCGCGGATCATCTTACCTCCGCCGATGTCGTCCATACCCTCGATGCGGCCACGGCGGGAGTTGATATCACCGATGACATCTCCCATGTAGTCCTCCGGAGTGGTAACCTCTACCCTCATGATCGGCTCCAGTAATACCGGAGCAGCTTTCGCCATGGCTTCCTTAAACGCAAGGGATCCCGCGATGTGGAAAGCCATCTCCGAAGAGTCGACCTCATGGTAAGATCCGTCGTACACATTTGCATGGACGCCCACTACCGGGAATCCCGCCAAGATACCAGCCTTCATAGCTTCCTCGATACCCTCGCCGATAGCCGGGATATATTCTTTCGGAATAGAACCGCCGACCACCGTAGACTCGAACTTAAACAGCTCTTCGCCGTTGGCGTCCATAGGCTCGAATTTAACTTTACAATGTCCGTACTGTCCACGTCCACCAGACTGCTTTGCGTACTTGCTGTCCACATCTGCCGGCTTGGTCATGGTCTCTTTGTATGCAACCTGAGGCGCACCGACGTTGGCCTCTACCTTGAATTCACGGAGCAGACGGTCAACGATGATCTCCAGATGCAACTCACCCATACCAGCAATAATGGTCTGTCCAGTCTCCTGGTTGGTGTGTGCGCGGAACGTGGGATCCTCCTCAGCCAGTTTTGCAAGAGCTTCACCCAACTTGCCCTGTCCGGCCTTGGTCTTAGGCTCGATGGCCAACTCGATAACCGGTTCCGGGAACTCCATGGATTCCAGGATAACCGGATGCTGGTCATCACAGAGTGTATCACCGGTTGTGGTGAACTTAAATCCGATAGCCGCCGCGATATCCCCAGAGTACACTTTATCCAACTCCATACGTTTGTTGGCATGCATCTGGAGGATACGTCCCACACGCTCTTTCTTGTCCTTCGTGGCATTCAACACGTAAGAACCGGAATTCATCGTACCTGAGTAAACTCTGAAATATGCCAGTTTACCAACGAATGGGTCTGTCATGATCTTAAATGCCAATGCGGAGAATGGCTCCTCGTCAGAGGCATGTCTGACAACCTCATTTCCATCCAAATCGACACCCTCGATTGCAGGGATGTCGGTGGGCGCCGGCATGAATTCCAGGATTGCATCCAACAATTTCTGAACGCCTTTGTTTCTGTACGCCGTACCACAGCATACAGGAACTGCCGAGCACTCGCAGGTCGCTTTTCTCAGCACAGCCTTCATAGCCTCGATAGAAGGCTCCTCGCCTTCCAGATATTCCATCATCAGATCGTCGTCCAACTCGCAGATCTTCTCCACAAGCTCTGTGTGGTACAGTTCCGCGTCGTCCGCCATATCCTCCGGGATATCCTCGATACTAATATTCTCGCCTTTTTCATCGTTGTAGATGTAGGCTTTCATCTCAAACAGGTCAATAATACCTTTGAACTCGTCCTCTTTGCCGATTGGCAACTGAAGACAGATTGCATTCTTGCCCAGTCTGGTCTTGATCTGGTCTACCGCATTATAAAAATCTGCGCCCAGGATATCCATCTTGTTGATGAATGCCATTCTAGGTACATTATAAGTGTCGGCCTGACGCCATACATTCTCAGACTGAGGCTCCACACCACCCTTTGCACAGAAGACGCCCACAGCACCGTCCAACACACGGAGTGAACGCTCAACTTCTACAGTAAAGTCCACGTGTCCCGGAGTGTCGATGATATTGATACGATGCTCCAGAGCACCAGGCTTTGGCTTGCAGTTTTCCTGCTGGGTCCAATGGCAAGTTGTAGCGGCTGAAGTGATTGTGATACCACGTTCCTGTTCCTGCTCCATCCAGTCCATGGTTGCAGTTCCCTCGTGAGTGTCACCAATCTTATAGTTAACACCGGTATAGTATAAGATACGCTCGGTCAGCGTAGTCTTACCAGCATCGATATGAGCCATAATACCAATGTTTCTGGTTCTCTCTAATGGATATTCTCTTCCAG
>JBKXQO010000005.1:0-141743 GCA_047014865.1 Blautia sp.
AAATGTTTGAAAGTATAGTGTTTATGCGGATAATCAAAAATCAGATATAAAATTTATTAAGAAAGGAGTGGTGTATCCAATATGGATAATCACAGACAGTTGCCTTGGCACTCACAGGAAATTTCGGAGGTCTACGAGAGATTACATACCTCCCAGGAAGGGCTCAGTGATGCCGAGGCGCAAGAGAGATTAGAAAAGAATGGACGCAATGAATTGCGTGGGAAACCTCCCAAGACAACCATGCAAATGTTGAGGGAACAGATCACAGATCCTATGGTCTTGATCCTGATCGGGGCAGCTCTGCTCTCATCTATCTTGAAGGAGGGAACGGAGGCTGCTGTCATCGGAACCATCGTGGTGGTAAACGCTGTGATTGGAATTGTTCAGGAGAAGAAAGCCCAATCCTCCCTGGAAGCTCTGTGCAAAATGAGCGCTCCCACTGCGCGGGCGCTCCGGCAGGGAGAGGAGAGTATCATCCCAGCCAGTGAGCTTGTGGTTGGAGACATTGTTATGCTGGGAGATGGAGATATGATTCCAGCAGATATACGTCTGACGGATTCTGCCAACCTGAAAGTACAGGAGGCTTCACTGACAGGCGAGTCAGTTCCAGCGGAGAAGGACGCTGACGCGATCCTGCCAGAGGAATGCCTGCTGGGAGACCGCAGCAATATGGCGTATACCTCAGGGATTGTCACCTACGGGAGGGCCGAAGGTGTGGTGGTGGCCACCGGAATGGATACAGAGGTGGGAAACATCGCCGGGATGTTGGACGGTCAAGATGAATTGGACACTCCTCTGAAACAAAAGTTGAACGCACTGGGCAAGACTCTGACTGTTGCCGGGTTGATTGTGTGTGTGTTGATCTTTGGCATTGGAATGTTGTACCACCGTCCTTTAGTGCCACAGTTCTTGGTGGCCGTCTCATTGGCTATCTCCATTATCCCCGAGGGACTTCCGGCCACGGCCACCATTGTCATGGCGCTGGGTGTTCAGCGGATGGCTAAGAAGAATGCGCTGATCCGAAAATTACCGGCAGTGGAGACTCTGGGCAGCGCCACAGTGATCTGTAGTGATAAGACTGGAACGCTGACTCTGAACAAGATGACGGTGACGCAGATTGCCGTCAATGGGGATTTTGAGAGTGGGGAGACCACTCCCGTGGAGCAGGCGGCACAGAAGCACCCAGATGTCTACAAGGAGTTGGTCTATGCCGCCGCACTGTGTAACGACGCAAGTCTAGATCCGGACCGGACAGGAGAGATCATCGGAGATCCAACAGAAGGGGCCTTGATCTATATGGCCCAAGCCTTTGGGATTGACCATGAGCAATTGGAAGATGAGCATCCCCGTCTGTTTGAGCAGCCTTTTGACTCAGACCGGAAACGGATGACCACAGTGCACCGGGTGGAAGGCCGACTGGTTGCCTATGTCAAAGGGGCGGTGGATGAGATGCTACCTCTGTGCACCCATATACTGACGGCCAAGGGAATTCGCCGGATTACTGAGGAAGACAGGGCAGGGATATCCAGGCTCTGCCTAAAGATGTCCGAGGATGCCTTGCGGGTTCTGGGATTTGCCATGAGAACCCTCTCTAAAGTACCGGAGGAGGATGAGGAGAATCTGGAATTTCATCTGACTTTCGTCGGGGCCGTGGGGATGATCGATCCTCCCCGAAAAGAGGTGGCCGATTCTGTCAGCACTTGCCGTGCGGCGGGAATCCGTACCATAATGATCACGGGAGACCACAAGGTAACCGCCTTAGCCATCGCAAAAGAGTTGGGAATCTACCAGGAAGGAAATAAGATTATCTCCGGTGAAAAGCTGGAAGAGATCAGCGATGAGGAGCTGGATGTGGCGGTGAAGAAGACAACGGTCTTCGCCAGAGTCTCGCCGGCAGATAAGTTACGGATTATCCAGTCCCTGAAGCGCACCGGCGAGGTGGCCGCTATGACTGGAGACGGGGTCAATGATTCTCCAGCTCTGAAGGCAGCCGACATCGGCGTGGCCATGGGAATCACCGGGACAGATGTGGCGAAAAACGCCTCGGATATGATCCTCCTGGATGACAGCTTCACCACGATTGTCTATGCGATCAAGGAGGGACGCCGGGTTTACCGAAATATTCAGAAGGTGATTCAGTTCTTATTGGCGGGAAACATTGCGGAAATTCTGACACTGTTTGTGGCAACTGTATTAAATTGGGATGCACCGCTCTTGGCGGTTCATATTCTGTGGGTGAATCTGGCCACGGCGACACTCCCTGCCTTAGCTCTTGGAATCGATCCGCCCAGCAAAAATATAATGAGGCACCAGCCTGTGAAATCAGGAACCTTGTTTGAGAAAGACTTGGTTCGCAGAGTGATCACTCAGGGAATCTTCGTGTCGGCCATGACGATTGTGGCCTATTGGACGGGAGTAAAGCTGGAAGGTCACGCGGTAGGGCAGACGATGGCTTTCTGTGTGTTGGCCTTCTCCCAGATGTTGCGGGCGTTCAATCAGCGCTCCAACACGGAGCCTATTTGGGTTCGGGCAGAACAGATCAATCCTTGGCTGGTGGTATCCTTTGCGGCCTCAGCTCTGCTGATGTTGTGCATTCTATTGATTCCAGGCTTGAGAGACGCCTTTCGCCTTACATCTCTCACGGGAAATCAGTGGCTGATCGCCGTAGGTCTTTCCTTGCTGTCCATTGTACAGATGGAAGTGATGAAAATATGTAATTTTCAAAAGGCAAAAGCAGTGATATAATAAATCTATCGGAAAAATGCTTTCCTTTAAGTGGGGAGAGCCGGAAAAGGAGGTTGTTATATGGCAGTTTTTGAAGGCTGTGAGGGTGGCAACAAGACTTGGGCTTTGGAGGAGAGGGGGTGTCCTCAGTGCGGGGCAGAGATGGATGTGTACACTTCCAGCGGCAGAATCGTGGAAGATTCTGTGTGCAGTAAATGTGGATATACTATAAAGGCTCAGGAACAAGTAGTCCCAGGACTCAAGAGAGAAAAAGAAGAATAAGAAGATCTGGAGGCTGTGGTTGAGCAACCACAGCCTTTCCTATAACCCAAAAACGCTCCGCGAGGATCGCACAGCGGCGGAGTGGGATGATGTCGCTGATGCGACCCGCCGCAGGATTCTTTGTTCCGCAGAAAAAAATCCGTTCGGCTGTAGAAAAGCAAGCCAAAGAGCAGGGCTTAATCATAGATTGGCAGAGGAGATGAGACAATGGAAGAGAGAGTGATTTCAGTATTGAGAGACGGAAATCTGTTTCGGGGAATTTCGGGCGAAGAGATTCACCGTCTGCTGGGAGAGCGCAAAACCGAGATCAAAGTTTTCCCGAGAGAGGCGATGATTTTTCAAGAGACAGATATTCCGGATAAGGTGTATATGTTGCTATCGGGAAAGGTATTAATTGCCAAGGATACCTTGGCGGGAAAGCGGACGGTATTGACGAGAATCGAGGGGCCCGGAGAGATGTTTGGAGAGGTATATGCATTCATGGAGAAGCCGGCTTATGAGATGTATGCGCAGGCTATAGAAGAATGTGAAATCTTAATGATGAGCAGTGAGATCTTTTTGGAGGAAGGTTCGCAGGAGCAGAAGACGACACAGGTTTTGAAAAATAACTTATTGACCATATTTGCCGAGAAGGCCTACCGGATGAACCGAAAATTGCGGGTTCTGGGAAGCTCCAGTATCCGTGAGAAGATTGTCCGGTATCTGGTTCAACGGCAAGACCGAGAGGGACGTGTGTCATTGAATCTGTCCAGAGAGGAGATGGCGGACGAGTTGAATGTCACCAGACCTTCTCTCTCCAGAGAATTGGGAAAAATGCAAGAAGAGGGAATTCTCAGTTTAAGCCGGAAACAGATTCAAATTAAAGATCAAGAATTGTTGGAGGAATACCTCTGAGAGAAACGTCGCCGCGGTCAACATAGAGATATAGGTGAAATCTATTCCTGCCAAAAATGTCTTGAATTGTAACAAATGTTACGGAATCCAGGCGCGTTTTTTGGTAGAGTAATGGCATAGAGGAAAACAGGGAGAAAATCCGCCGACGAGATGCGGATAGACAGGAGGAAAATTATGATTCGAAAAATTGTTCACATTGACGAGGCGTTGTGCAACGGGTGTGGCGCCTGTGCCCAGGCCTGCCATGAGGGAGCCATCGCCATGATTGATGGAAAAGCAAAGCTGATCAAAGATGATTACTGCGATGGACTGGGAGACTGTCTGCCTGCCTGTCCGACAGATGCAATCCGGATTATTGAACGAGAAGCCAATGCTTACGATGAGAAGGCCGTGAAGGCCAGGATAAAGAACCGTGGAAAAGAGACGGCGCACGTGTGTCCAGGACAGATGGCCAGAAGCCTCAAAAGAGAGACCGTCAAAGAGAAAAAGTCTGCGCCTTCCAAGGAGATAGAGAAAATAGACCTGTGCATGGAGAGTCAGCTACAGCAGTGGCCGGTTCAGATTAAGCTGGTTCCCGTCCACGCGCCGTATTTTGAAAACGCGAAACTCCTGATTGCAGCAGACTGTACCGCCTACGCCTATGCCAGATTTCACCAAGATTTTATAAAAGGCCATGTCACACTGATTGGTTGTCCAAAGTTGGACGAAGGGGATTATGCTGAGAAATTGACGGAGATCATCAAACAGAATTCCATTAAGAGCATTCAGATCGTGCGTATGGAGGTTCCCTGCTGCGGAGGAATCGAGAATGCGGCGATACGCGCCATGCAAGAAAGCGGCAAAATGATTCCTTGGCAGGTGGTGACGATCACTTGTGACGGGAAGATCAAGGAGGACTGACGAATCGTGTTTTGCGGGCTGCGACAGGTTTCTGTTAGCAGCCCGCAATTTTTGTGCAATAGGATGCCGTTCATTTTCCTTGACTTGGAAAGTCCCACAGGGAAAAACACCTGAGATCTCCCAGGAAGAGATATCCAGTTTAGGCCCGATTGTGTAGGTAGTATCGCTGTGCCAGGTTGACCAGACTGTAAAGTGCCATGGCGATGACGCAGAGAATCACGATGGACATCAACACCCAGGATAGTTTGAATACTTGACTGCCATAGATAATAAGATATCCCAGACCTTGTCGGGCGCCGATGAACTCTCCAATGACGACTCCTACCAGGCAAAGTCCGATGTTTACCTTCATCACGCTTAAAATCAACGGGATGGAAGCGGGGAGAATCACTTTTCTCAAAGCATCCGTCTTGCTTCCTTTCAGGGTAGTGATCAGCTTTAATTTGTCCTTGTCAACTTCCTGGAACCCTGTGTACAGGTTAATGATAGAGCCAAAGATGGCCACAGAGATTCCAGCCACGATGATGGTAGTCTGGTTGGCTCCCAGCCAGACGATCAACAGGGGGGCGAGGGCGGACTTGGGCAGGCTGTTTAACACCACCAAGTAGGGCTCCAGAATCTTTGAAAGTTTTGGAAAGATCCACAGCAACACAGCCACGCCGAGACCTAGGACCACCACAAAAAAGAAACTGGCAATGGTCTCCCAGAGAGTAACCCCAATGTGGGTAAACAGACTTTGATCTCGGCACATATCGTAGAAGGTACTGGCGATGATACTTGGCGAACAGAAAATAAAGGAATCTATCCAGCCCTTTTGGGAGGCTATCTCCCAGAGAATTAGAAATAAGACAAAGATGGTTATTCTGCTAAACCAGATTAAAATCTTTTCATGCTTCTGCGTCTTTAGGTATTTGAGCTGAGCCTTGGATGGTGGACGCATGATCATTCAACTCCTTCCATATTAGATTAAAATAATTTTTGAATTCCGGTGCGTTTCGGGAGGCCAAAGGCGTGCGCTCAGGAAGTTCAAAATGAATTGGCACAATGTCTTTAACCGTGGCAGGCCGGGGGGATAAGATCAATACCCGGTCGGCCATACTGATGGCCTCAGAGATATCATGGGTGACCAAAATTGCGGTCTTAGACTCCTTTTTGATAATTTTTCCAATATCGTCGCTTACATTCAGTCTGGTCTGATAATCCAGGGCAGAAAAAGGCTCATCCAAAAGCAATAGATCCGGCTTTAGCGCCAAGGTACGGATTAAGGCCGCTCTCTGTCGCATACCGCCGGACAGTTGGGAGGGCCGGGCTGTCTTGAATTTGTCCAAACCGTAGAGTTCCAGTAGATGATCCACATAAGCCCGCCGGTCCTCTGTGAGCTGATGGCGGATCTCCAGTCCTAACAGAACGTTTTTATACACAGATCTCCACTCCAGCAGATGGTCTTTCTGAAGCATATAGCCGATTTCAGCCTCTCCGCTATGGCCATCGGCTCCTCTCAAAGTTATCGATCCACACTCAGGTTCCAGGAGATGACAGATGAGATCCAGGAGGGTAGACTTCCCACAACCACTGGGTCCCACAATCGCTAAAAATTCTCCCTGCTCCACTTGAAATGATATATTTGAAAGGGCACGGGTCTCACCCTCCATTGTGTGATAAGACAGACAGACGTTTCGCACATCTAATAGTGTATCCATGATTTTACCTCCATTTTTGTATATACTACTATATGACAATCCCCCCCACATGTGATATAATATACGCGCCCAGCAATGAGCAGTGCAAAAATACAATTTATCAAAGTCTCTTACTCGTAAGAGACTTTGGGGAATTGTATTTTTATAGGGCGAATGCCCGCGACCCAAGAGCCGAAGGATCTTGGGTGGGCACTGCGGAAGGTGCAAAATATAGACATAGGGCGAATGCCCGCGACCCAAGAGCCGAAGGATCTTGGGTGGGCACTGCGGAAGGTGCAAAGTATAGACATAGGGCGAATGCCCGCGACCCAAGAGCCGAAGGATCTTGGGCGGCACTGCGGAAGGTGCAAAATATAGACATAGGGCGAATGCCCGCGACCCAAGAGCCGAAGGATCTTGGGTGGGCACTGCGGAAGGTGCAAAGTATAGACATAGGGCGAATGCCCGCGACCCAAGAGCCGAAGGATCTTGGGCGGCACTGCGGAAGGTGCAAAATATAGACATAGGGCGAATGCCCGCGACCCAAGAGCCGAAGGATCTTGGGTGGGCACTGTCAGCTATACGATATGGAGGGGATTTTTTGTGAACCGTATCAATTATCAAAAGAAGCTAGAGAACTTAATCGATGAGAACTGCCGCGATGGGGCTTTGCCAACTCTGTTTTTACACAGTTGCTGCGCGCCTTGCAGCAGTTATGTTTTAGAATATCTATCAGCGTTTTTTTCTATCACAGTATTCTTTTATAATCCGAACATTTCTCCCAGAACGGAGTACCAGAAGCGGGTACAGGAGATACAACGTCTGTTGCAGGAGCAACCCTATCTGCATCCAGTCCAGTTTGAGGAAGGCGCCTATGACCCAGAGCGTTTCTTTGCGATGGCAAAGGGGATGGAATGGCTTCCAGAAGGGCAAGAACGGTGTTTTGCTTGTTACCGTCTTCGCATGGAGGAAGCTGCAAAGCGGGCAGCAGAGGGAGGGTATGACTATTTCACCACAACTTTGAGCATCAGCCCGTTGAAAAATGCGGAGAAGATCAATGAGATTGGACAGGAGTTGGAAAAGCTCTATCAGGTCAGACATCTGCCCTCTGATTTTAAGAAGAAAAATGGGTATCAGAGATCTGTGGAATTGTCCAGGGAGTACGGACTATACCGCCAGAACTACTGTGGATGTATATTTTCCAAAAGAGACGCACAAGACACTATAGAGAAGAAAACCGTAGGACAAATATGACCTCTTGAGGTGGCGAGAGGGAGTGGTAATATCCCCTCGTTTTTCGGATTTTGGAGGCAAATCTGACCGGTTATCAAAATAAAATATAAGGAGATCAATTATGGCACAACTTTGGGGAGGACGTTTTACAAAAGAGACGGATCAATTGGTGTATAACTTCAACGCATCTATCACCTTTGACCAGAAATTTTATGAACAGGACATACGCGGAAGCATTGCCCACGTGAAAATGCTGGCCAAGCAAGGGATTCTCACGGAGGACGAGAAAAATCAGATCTTGGAAGGTCTGGAAAGTATCCGTCAGGACGTCCGCAGTGGAAAGCTGGAAATTACCAGTGAGTACGAGGATATTCACAGCTTTGTGGAGGCAAACTTGATTCAACGGATTGGGGAGGCTGGAAAGAAGCTGCACACAGGGAGAAGCCGCAATGACCAAGTCGCCCTGGATATGAAACTGTATGTGAGAGACGAGATCGATGAGTTGGATCAACTTGTGAAAACCTTGATGGAATCTCTTCTGAAGATTATGAGAGAACATGTGCATACTTATATGCCAGGATTTACCCACCTGCAGAAAGCGCAGCCGGTGACTTTGGCCCACCATGTTGGCGCTTACTTTGAGATGTTCAAGCGGGACCGGGGGCGGCTGGGAGATATCCGCAGCCGTATGAACACTTGCCCGTTGGGGGCGGGAGCCTTGGCCGGTACTACCTATCCTTTGGACCGGGAATACACTGCACAGCTCTTGGGATTTGACGGTCCCACGCTCAACAGCATGGATTCTGTGTCTGACAGAGATTATGTCATTGAACTTTTGTCTGCCCTGTCCACAATCATGATGCACCTGAGCAGATTCAGCGAGGAGATTATCCTGTGGAACTCCAACGAGTATCAATTTGTGGAGATCGACGACGCCTACAGTACCGGCAGCAGTATCATGCCGCAGAAAAAAAATCCAGATATTGCAGAGTTGGTTCGGGGAAAGACCGGGCGTGTCTACGGGGCCCTGATCAGTCTTCTGACCACTATGAAAGGGATTCCCTTGGCTTACAATAAGGATATGCAAGAAGATAAGGAATTGACTTTTGACGCCATCGACACGGCGAAAGGCTGCCTGGCGTTGTTCCAGGGGATGGTATCCACTATGGAATTTCGGGGAGAGCGGATGGAGGACAGCGCCAAGAATGGTTTTACCAACGCGACAGATGCCGCAGACTATCTGGTCAACCGTGGAGTGCCATTCCGAGACGCCCACGGTATTGTGGGACAGTTGGTTCTGCTCTGTATCCAGAAGGAGATTTCCTTGGATGAGCTTGCTCTGGAGGAGTACCAGAAGATCAGCCCGGTGTTCCAGGAAGATATCTATGAGGCCATCAGTATGAAAACCTGTGTGGAGAAGCGGATGACACTGGGAGCTCCAGGGCCCGGGATCATGGAACAGGTCATAGCGAAAGAGGAAGAATATTTGAAAAAATGCTAAAAAAGTGTTGATTTTTTTGGTGATCTGGTATAGTATTAGTTATCAGAAAGACAGATGTGCGCAATGGAGAGACGCATAAATTGAAGATTAGGAGTAGGAAGTATGAGTGAAAAATTAAGAGTAGGTATCTTAGGAGCAACAGGTATGGTCGGCCAGAGATTTATCTCTTTGCTGGATCAGCACCCCTGGTTTGAGGTGGTAACGCTGGCAGCCAGCGCCAGGAGTGCAGGTAAGACCTATGAGGAGGCTGTGGGCGGACGCTGGAAAATGGATACTCCAATGCCAGAGGCAGTGAAACAGATTGTGGTGATGAATGTAAACGAAGTTGAGAAAGTGGCAGAGACTGTGGACTTTGTCTTCTCAGCCGTAGACATGTCCAAAGAGGAGATCAAGGCAATCGAGGAGAAATACGCCAAGACAGAGACTCCTGTCGTGTCCAACAATAGCGCGCATCGTTGGACACCAGACGTGCCCATGGTAGTGCCGGAGATCAATCCGCAGCACTTCGACGTGATCGAGCATCAGAAGAAACGTCTGGGGACTACCAGAGGATTTATCGCAGTGAAGCCAAACTGCTCCATTCAGAGTTATGCGCCTGTTCTGACCGCATGGATGGAATTCGAACCCTATGAAGTTGTGGTGAGCACTTACCAGGCGATCTCCGGTGCAGGTAAGACCTTCAAAGACTGGCCAGAGATGGAACACAACATCATTCCTTACATAGGCGGGGAGGAAGAAAAAAGTGAGAAAGAGCCGTTGAGACTGTGGGGACAGATTGTGGACGGTGAGATCGTGCCGGCCACAGAGCCTGTCATCACCAGCCAGTGCGTCCGCGTGCCGGTGTTGAACGGACATACCGCTTCGGTGTTTGTGAAATTCCGTAAAAAACCCACGAGAGAACAGTTGATTCAAGCGATGAGAGATTTTAAAGGGGCGCCCCAGGAATTGGATCTTCCAAGCGCGCCTAAGCAGTTTATACAGTATTTAGAGGAGGACAATCGCCCTCAGGTGACGGAGGATGTGAATTACGAGAACGGAATGGGAGTTTCCATCGGCCGCCTGAGAGAGGATACTGTGTACGATTTCAAATTTATCGGTCTGTCCCACAACACAGTGCGCGGAGCAGCCGGCGGCGCCGTTCTGTGCGCGGAGACTTTGAAAGCCAAAGGATATATCCAGAAAAAGTAATAGACATTCAGAAGATAAGGTGTCGCAGTCTCATGGGCTGCGACACTGCATTTATAAAGCTGTAAAGAAAAAGCAGTGTTAAAAGAATATCAAAGTGTTTGGCTGAAATCCAGAAAACCCCAGAGCTATCCTGAGTTTTTTCGGCGGTATATATAAATCATCAAAAAATTTTAAAAAATTAACGGGGAATTCCCCTAAAATGATCAAATATTAACCAAAAAACTCCAGGATTAAACAGAAAAAGTTGCCATAATGCACAAGAAATTTTGAAAAAAGTCTTGTTATTTTTATGTCAAAATGGTATTCTATATGAGTAATCAATAATGAATAGCGGGAGGGATTTCTATGATTTATGAAGACGTACAAAAAATTTCCAATGCGGCGGTGGCCAAGATTACTCTTCTGAAGAATAATTTTGGAAAGTATTTTATCCGCTCCATCATGGCAGGCTTTTTTATCGCAGTGGCCATGATCTATTGCAATGTGACGGGAAATCTGTTTCAAGGTTCTGCTCCAGGCAAATTTGTCGGGGCGCTGGTGTTCTCCATTGCGGTTCTTCTGATCGTCATGGTGGGCGGCGAGCTTTTCACCGGCAACAATCTGGTGATGGCGTTTGGCTTGATCGACAAGAAAGTCGGATGGGGCGATTTGGGCAAGGTATGGCTGATCAGTTACATAGGAAATTTTGTGGGATGTTTTATCTTCTCTTTGATCTTCGTGGGAGCAGGTGCTTCTGGCACTGCAGACTATTTTGCCGGCTTTATTGAGGGCAAATTGACGATTCCCGTGGATCAGATGTTTTTCAGAGCAGTTCTCTGTAACTTCTTTGTCTGTCTGGCTGTGTTGTGCGGACTGAAGTTGAAGTCGGAGAGTGGAAAATTCCTGATGATTATGATCTGTATCTCAGGCTTTGTTGTCAGTGGATTTGAGCACTGCATTGCCAATATGGCAATTTTCACAACTGCTTACTGTCTGGTTCCTGGACTGTCAATCGGCGCAATGTTAAAGAGCATGTTGATTGTAACTGTTGGAAATATCGTGGGCGGTGCCGTACTCTTGGCATGGCCAATTAGGAAAATGAGTGCAGATCAGTAATGACAAAAAAATCATTGTTTATCGCAGAGAAGCCCAGTGTGGCTCAAGAATTTGCGAGAGTACTAAAAATAAACGGCAGTCGTCATGACGGCTATCTTGAGTCGGATAGCGCGGTGGTGACCTGGTGTGTAGGACATCTGGTCACCATGAGCTACCCGGAAGTCTACGACGAGAAATACAAAAGGTGGAGTTTAGATACCCTGCCTTTTTTGCCGTGTGAGTTTAAATACGAAGTAATCCCTTCTGTGAAAAAACAATTCGACATCGTGAGCCGTCTCCTGAACCGTCCAGATGTGGAGACCATCTACGTATGTACAGACTCCGGGAGGGAAGGGGAGTACATCTACCGCTTGGTGGATCAGATGGCTCACGTCAAAGGGAAGGAGAAGCGGAGAGTCTGGATCGACTCCCAGACAGAGGAAGAGATTCTCAGAGGAATCCGGGAGGCCAAGGAGTTATCCGACTACGATCACCTGGCAGATTCTGCCTATCTCCGCGCAAAGGAAGACTACCTGATGGGAATTAATTTCTCGCGTCTTCTGACTTTGAAATACGGCAACAGTGTGGCGAATTACCGGAAAACCAGGTACCAGGCAATCTCTGTGGGACGGGTGATGACCTGTGTGTTGGGGATGGTGGTTCGAAGGGAGCGGGAGATCCGCAACTTTGTCAAGACTCCTTTCTACCGGGTAATCAGTACCTATCAGTTGGGAGAGAATAAGTTTGACGGTGAGTGGCGGGTGACACCACAGAGCCGTTATTTTCAATATCCGAAACTGTACAAGGAGAACGGCTTTCTGGAGAAGAAAGACGCCCAGGAGCTGATCCGTCAGATTGACGCGACTCCTTTAAATGGCGTTGTGGAGAAGATTGAGAAGAAGAAAGAGCGAAAAAATCCACCGCTCTTATTCAACTTGGCAGAATTACAAAATGTCTGCTCAAAATTATTTAAGATCAGTCCGGATGAGACCCTGCGTATCGCCCAAGAACTCTATGAGAAGAAGCTGGTCACGTATCCCAGAACGGACGCGAGAGTTCTCTCGACGGCGGCGGCTAAGGTGATTGGCAAGAACCTGGCAGGGTTAAAATCCTATGGCGTCGTCGCACAGGAAGCCACAGAGATCTTACAGGCCGGAACCTACAAAGACTTGGCCAAGAGCCGTTATGTCAATGACAAACAGGTGACGGATCACTATGCTTTGATCCCCACGGGTCAGGGGCTGAACGTATTGGGAAAGCTCTCGGTGACTTCACAGAGAGTTTATGAGACGATCGTGCGAAGATTTCTTGCAATCTTTTATCCTCCTGCGATCTATCAGAAGATAAATCTGGTTGTGAAAATTTCCGGGGAGTCCTTTTATTCCTCCTTTAAGATATTGATCTCGCCGGGATACTTAAAGGTTACAACCAATTCTTTTGCAAAAAAATCAGAAGAGTCTGAGAATTCTTCTGGGGAGAATCAGGGTGATGAAATTCTGCTGGAGGCATTGCAGGGGATTAAGAAGAATGCTATACTTCCAGTGGAGAAATTGACGGTGAAAGAGGGCGAGACTTCTCCTCCGAAGCGGTACAATTCTGGATCTATGATCCTGGCCATGGAAAATGCAGGCCAATTTATCGAAGATGAAGAGCTGCGAGCGCAGATCAAGGGAAGTGGAATTGGCACCAGCGCCACCAGAGCTGAGATCTTGAAGAAGCTCTTCCACATCGAGTATCTAAGTTTAAATAAGAAAACACAGGTTATCACCCCCACTTTACTGGGAGAGATGATCTATGACGTGGTGAACTGTTCGATTCGCTCTCTATTGAACCCAGATTTGACAGCCAGTTGGGAGAAAGGCCTGACTTATGTGGCGGAGGGCAGTATTACCTCCCAGGAGTATATGGAAAAGCTGGAGAATTTTATACGTTCCAGGACGGATCAAGTGCTGGGGAATAATTACCAGTACGCCTTACGGCAGTTCTATGATGCGGCTGCGGCAAACTACTCTGCGGCCAAGACAAAGAAGGGAAGTAAATAAAATGAAAAATTATACCATTGAGAAGTTATTTGATTTAAACGAGACGATTGCCGGGGAACTTTTTCAGGGTAAGACCTATCCCTGGGAAGTGTTAGCTGAGATTGGGGATTTTATCTTAAAGTTGGGAGAGACATTGGATCCCCAGGAATATATCCGAGAGGAGGGGAACGTGTGGATTGCTAAATCGGCAAAAGTAGCCCCGACAGCCTGTATCAACGGTCCGGCTATCATCGGCAAGGAGGCGGAGATCCGTCACTGTGCGTTCATCCGCGGCAACGCCATTGTAGGGGAGGGCGCCGTGGTGGGAAATTCCACAGAGCTGAAGAATGTTGTTCTCTTTAACAAAGTTCAAGTTCCCCACTACAACTATGTGGGAGACTCTGTCCTTGGGTTCCATGCCCATATGGGGGCGGGATCCATCTGTTCCAACGTGAAGGCGGATAATCAGTCTGTGATCATTCGGGGCGATAACCAGGCGATCTCCACAGAGAGGAGAAAAGTGGGCGCTATGCTGGGCGATTACGCAGACGTAGGCTGCGGTTCCGTGTTGAACCCTGGAACAGTCATCGGCGCCAGAACGAACATCTACCCACTGTCCATGGTCAGGGGGTGCGTTCCGGCGGATCATATCTACAAGAGCCGTGAGTCCATAGTGCCAAGACAAAATTAGGAAAATAAATGCAGATGTCAGAGTTTATCACCCTTTGACATCTGCATTTTTTAAATGAAAAGAAGCTTTAGACCGGGCCTAGAAGCAGGCGGCGGAGAACCACCAACAAGATCAGGTGGAGAGGGTAAAAGAGGTAGAAAAAGTATTTTCCTATCTTCCCTCTCAAAAATCCCCTCTCGCCATTGTACATTCGTATGGAGATCAATGCGAAACAAGCTTTCCATTCCCAGAGTAGCGCAAGGCCGGCCACGATCACCTGGGTGTTCCGGTAATAGTGGAAGAGGTAGAAAATTAAGATCAACAGAATACCTTTCCAGTCGTAGTCCGTCTTCAGAAAGTAAGCGGCACTCATGGCTGCCAGTGCACAGAGTACTTGCGCCCAGGGACGACTTGAGAAGTACTCCACACCCCAGATGGCCAGAAAGCCCAGCAGGAGAGTAAACAGCGTGTTTTGTTTCTGAAAATTCCCCAGATCATTTAGCATCATGCTAAATGGGATCTCCGAGATCAGGGCAAAAATAAGAAGATTGCGGGCGTAGCGAAGCCTGTTGGAAGTATGTATGAAGCCTTCCGTCAAGAGAAAACAGAAGATGGGGAAGGCGATCCGCCCCAGATCTCTACAGAGCCGGTACAGACCAATGGGGGCGCCTAAAAAGTAAAAATAGGGCTCAAAGGCCTGAGGATCATAAATCAGGATGGACGCTCCAAAATGGTCGATAAGCATGGCCACAGCGGCAATGACTTTTAAGACACTGCCGCTTAGACATTCGTATGGTTTTTGTGATTTCGAATTCATATGCCAACTCCTGTGTCATTTGTACCAATCCTAACACAAACATTTTTAAAAGAAAAGAGCAAATTTAGCGGATCATCTTCATCAGGTTGATGATTTTTTCCATCTTTGCCGCTTCCTGAGGGGACTGCCCCTGTTTGAGAACTTCTATAATCAATTCCATCTCTTTGGAGTTAAAGTTGACGCCTTGGTTTTTCCCCTGGCTGGCTGCTGACATGAGAAAAGGTAACAATTCTGTGGGCGATTTTTGTCCCCCTTGATCTGCCAGTCCCTGCAGAAGAGACAGTTTGCTTTTGTCCAGGCCATTCAGTCTGGGATCGTTCATCCAATCTTGAGCCATGTGATAATTCTCCTCTCATCCATTTTCTTTCATTACTTCCATCATCTGTACCATAACCATCATATTCATGATCTGGTCAATATTTTTCTGTGTGCTGGGATCGCAGAAGCGCCGGATATCATTGAGCATATTCACTGGATTCGCAGACGGGGACGAGGGTACCTCGCAGGCGGTCATGTCTGTGCCGGACCGAGAGAATAAGTCCACAGTGTGTTTCAATTCCAAAAACTTTGTATAAAAAGACAGAAAGCGCTGGCCGGAACCTGGAAGATAAGGCATGGAGGCTTTCAACATTTGAAGATTCCCATCGCTGACCATTTCATCCAATGGCGTCATGGGCGTTACATATCCCTGATTCATAAAATTTCCCTTTTTATACAGTCTATGTTCTTCTCAATTACATTATGACAGATGAAGATGTCCTGACATATCTTATAGAGATGAATTTCTCAGCAAGCTGTGAGAAGCTGTCTGTTTTGAGATTTCATCCGGGATAACGCGAGGATATCAAAGTATATAAGGGAGTGCGCCTGACTTAGGGATCCTTGAGTCAAGGCGGCCGCCGCATAAAACTGAAGTAGAAAGGCTGATAAAAATGGAAGAGAAAAAAGAAAAATTAGTGGTCGATGGAAATGCCGTCTATGAGATAGATATGGATTGTGTGAAAAAGAGGCAGAGGAGGACGGGAGGAAATGGGAAGAATTCAACGGGCTCTCACAGGCCCGAAAATTTCCCTAAGAAGGCAGATAAGACTTCCGCTTTCTAAATGCTAACCATCGGACCTGGGATCTTGGCGGGGGAGGGATCTCCCGCCAGAAGTCTCGGCCAATCCTAAAAGGAAACTATTTCTGGTCAATCCTGCGCCTGTGGCGGGTCGTGTAAGCGACATAATCTCTCTTCCGCCGCAGTGCGATCCTCACGGAGTGTCTTTATGTTGTTGTTATAGGGGAGTTATTCGAATTCCCTATAACATAAAAAAGGCCGCGGCCTTGTAGATAAGATATTCTACAGAGCCGCAGCTGGGGAATCCCGTCAGGTGGGATTCCCTTTCATGGTATCAAAATACCACGAAAAATGTTTGTTTTTTTGGCTAATTAGCATCCACAGAAGCCGTTGCCGCCACAGCAAAGGAGCAGCAGGATGATCAGAAGGCAACTGTTGTCGCCGCCACAGCTACAGCCACAACCACAGTTGTTATTGCAGGAGTTTCCACCGCAGAAGCACAGCAGGATGATGATCCACAGGATACAACTGCAGTTGCCTCCTCCGATCATGCCGTTGTTGCATCCGTTGTCACAACCACACCCGTTGTCACATCCGCATCCATTGTCACATCCACACCCACAGTTTGTTGCTGCTAAATCACTCATGTTTTCAGTCCTCCAAAAATTGATTACACTCCATCTTATGTGGAAGGGGATAGATGGGTGACAGAAAAACTGGATTTTATTGACAGGGTAAGAATGTTACAGTATAATTAAAGGAATATTAAGAATCGAAATACTTGTGTGATGGAAAGGGGCGTTTTATGAAGAAGAAGCGTAACATACTGCTCTTGTGTATGCTGGGGTTTTTGCTGGTCGCCGCGCCAGTTCTCGTGTCGTCGGTTAAACCAGTATCTGTGCAGGCGGCGGTGAAGAATGGCTGGGCGACAGATAGCGCCGGCAATAAATACTATTATAAGAATGGTAAGAAATTAAAAGGGGCTATCAAACTGTCGAATGGAGACAAATATTATTTCCATAAGACTACCGGCAAGATGCTGAAGAACTATATGGGCAGCTATGTAGTCAAAGGAAAGAAACATTATCTCTATTATCAGTCCAACGGCAAAGCCATGAAGAGCAAATGGTTAAACTACAAGTCCAAGAAATATTACTTTAACCGTTACGGATTCTCGGCCATTGGTTTTGGGAAGCTTGGCAAGAAACAGTATTATTTCAATGAGGACAGTACCTTGTACACTGGATGGCTGACAAAAGCCGGACAGAAGTATTATTTTGATCCCAAGAAGAATGGCGCTGCCCTTATGGGGCTGGTAAGTTACTCCAACAATGTTAAACGGTATTTTTCCTACAAAGACGGCCATATGTATCAGGGCTGGATTACATACTCCGCCGGAAAGAAGCGGTATTTCTCTTATAAGAATGGAAATATGCTCCGCGGCTGGGCGAAGAACACGTTGAATCAATACCGGTATTTTGACAAAGACACGGCGTTCATGGTGCGCGGATGGCTGACGGTAAGCGGCAATAAGTATTATATGGATCCCTCCACAGGTGTTCGCCAGAGTGGAGCGATGACCATCGATGGAAATAGCTACTATTTCAACCCGAAAAGTTCTGACGCCATGCTCAGAGGATGGAGAACTTCTGGTTCTAAGAGGTACTACTATAACCGCAACGGAGTTATGCAAAAGAACACCACGCTGACCATCGACGGGGTTCGCTGGACTTTCGACAAGTATGGCGTGGGCCAAAAAGCGAAAGATCAGTATGTGGTTGAGGGAAACCGGGTGAAGGTGGTAGAAAATGGAAGGAACTACTATCTCCAGAAAGAGTTCATCCAGCATCCGGGCGTGGCGGACGGCACGCTCTCAGACGAGGAGTTGTTGGCTGCGTTGGTCTACTGTGAGGCCGGGGATCAGGGTTCTGTGGGAATGGAGGCGGTAGCGCTGACCATCTATAACCGTACTGTGTCCAACGACACTTACTATCCGGATTCCCTGCGTTATGTGATCTACCAACAGTCCCAGTACTCACCGGTATTTGTGAAACGAAATTCCTCCGACCCCGGAAGCGCGTTGTACATGCGGCTGAAAAATCCCCACGGTGAGGGATACACGCAGTGTATGCAGGCGGTGCAGCGGGCCAAGAAAACAATGCTCGCTTACAAATCCAACAAGACAGCGCGTAAAGTCAGCGGATTCCCAACCAACGGGAAGAAAGACTTTGACTATCTGTTTTTCATGACTAAGGGGGCTTTCAACAGTCTTGGGCTGAACTGGAGTCAGTGTGGCGCGGTGACTTACAAAGATCACGTCTTTTTCAGCAAATGGGTACAGTAGAAAATTTAACCTCATCAGGGAAGTCTCCTGCTTCTTAAGCGGGAGTAAGACTTGCCTGTTTGGGCAGGAGTACAAGCTCATACCGTAATACCATGAGAGTGGCGGTAAAGTCCAAGCTTGTAGCGAAGCGGTTTGCGAATATTCGTTTTGACAAGGAGTGGGATGCATGGCCTGTGGGGCTGTGCATCTCTTTTTATGTTATAGGGAAGTTCTCCGAACGCTCCTGTAACCCCAAAATACAGTTCGTGTGATGATGTTTGTGTGAAGGTAAAGAGTGTCGCAAGTGACTGCACCCGGCGCGGGAATGTGCCTCGGTACATTCTTTTGTTATCCAGGCTAGACTTCACAGAGGGATTCTGCTATGATAAGTGGCAGCGAAAGGAGTAACTTTATGCATCCATACTTGATTGTGATAACGGCAACCGTTGTGTTCCTATTTGTGGTGATTTGGCTGATTTACTCTGAGAATCAGAGACAGAGAAACCGCAATCTGGAGAAATTTCGCGAGAGATTTGGAACGTCGGTGGAGGCTGAACATTCCACAGAGGACATGGAGAGGATCGCCAGGGCCTCCAGACAAAGGCAGGGACAGTCGCAAGGTTACGTGGACGATATCACGTGGAGTGATCTGGAGATGGACACGATTTTTAGCCGGATTAACCAGACGCTGTCCACACCTGGAGAAGAATATCTCTATGGAATTTTGCGCTCTCCCAAGAGGTCGAAAGATGAGTTGACTCATCTGGATGAGTTGGCAGATTTCTTTTTGCGGGAGAGAGACCACCGGGAGGCGATGCAGCTTGCCCTGACCACTGTGGGAAAAGATCGCAGGTTTTCTTTGGGGGATGTGGTGGCGGCTCTCCAGGATGCCCCAGAGATTCAAGTGGGAACCCACTGGGTGTTAGCGATAGCTTTGCTGGCGGCGCTGGCGTCACTTCCATTCTTCCCGGTTGCGGCAGTTTTCACGGTGTTTGCCCTGGTGGGTGTCAATGCGTTCACCTATCAGGCGGGGGCAGACCGAAAAAAGACTGAGAAATACCGCTATCTGTTCGCCAGTCTCTGTCGTATGTCTCAAATGGGAAGGCGACTGGAAGGGATCGCCTGGCCGGAGACGCACGCTAATTGCCAGGCGATCGCAGATATTCGCCGGAGATTGAGGAAGTTTGAGAGAAAAGCACTCTGGTTCTCTGGGCGGCAGGCAACAGGGGGAGGCTTTCTGGATCTATTTTTAGACTATTTGAAAATGCTTTTTCATGTGGACCTTCTGATATACCCCTCTCTGCTGAGAGAAAGTCAGACCCACCAGAGAGATTTTCAAGCACTCTTGGACCAGATTGGTGAGTTGGACGCGGCGATCTCCATCGGATCTTTTCGAGCCTCGCTTCCTTGGTATTGTAAGCCGACGCTTCGAACCGGGTTGGAATACACCCTGCGGGCGGAACAGCTCTATCATCCACTTTTGGAGAGACCGGTGGCAAATGACATCGACACCAAGGGAGCCGTCCTCTTAACCGGATCCAACGCATCCGGAAAATCCACGTTCTTGAAGGCCGTGGCTGTCAACGGTATACTGGCCCAGACGCTCTATACTTGTACGGCCAAGACTTACGAGGGGAATTTCTGTCAAGTGTATTCTTCTATCGCTCTCCGGGATAGTATCCAAGATGGGGAGAGTTACTTCATGGCGGAGATCCGATCATTAAAGAGAATCTTGGATAAAGCCACAGAGAACTGGTCAATCCTCTGTGTGGTGGACGAAGTTTTGAGGGGTACCAACACTACAGAGCGGATCGCGGCCTCCTCGCGGATATTAGGGGCGTTGTCCAAGCCTACTGTCTGCTGTTTTGCCGCCACGCACGATCTAGAACTGACTTGGATTCTGGGGAAGATCTATGAGAATTACCATTTTGAGGAGACTGTGGAAGGAGAGGATATCCAGTTTCACTATCAACTGAAAAAGGGGCCGTCCACCACGAGAAACGCGTTGAGATTGTTAGAGTTAACCGGCTATGACACTTCTGTGGTCCGAGCAGCGCGCCAGGCAGCGGAGAAGTTTCAGAGAACCGGTCTGTGGGAGATCATGGGAGGAGGAAAAGGATGCAAGTAAAAATTTATACAGACGGGGCAGCCAGAGGGAATCCAGATGGTCCTGGCGGCTATGGGACAGTGTTACACTTTACAGATTCCAAAGGGCAGCTCCATGTGCGGGAATTCAGCCAAGGATACCGCAAGACCACCAACAACCGAATGGAATTGATGGCGGCGATTGCTGGCCTGGAGGCGTTGACCCGCGCCTGCCAGGTGGATCTATACTCGGATTCCAAATATCTGGTGGATGCGTTTAATCAACATTGGATTGACAGTTGGTTAAAAAAAGGGTGGAAGAGAGGAAAAAATGAACCGGTCAAGAACGTAGATCTGTGGCAACGCCTCTTAAAAGCAAAGGAACCACACCAAGTGTGCTTTCACTGGGTAAAAGGGCACGATGGACATCCGGAGAATGAACGGTGTGATCAACTGGCCACCTCGGCGGCTGACGGTGAAAATCTCTTAGAGGATCCGGGAATTTCCTGAAGGGGCTTGACAAACAGAAAATGCCCCGTTATACTACAACTAATTATCAATCATGTATCGGCATAGATAGGAAAGAGTAATTTCAGTGGAAGCGGACAGAGAGTAGCCAGTCGGTGAGAGGCGCGCGTGGAACTGAGACGAATACCTCCTGGAGCTTTGCACCGAATCCCTAGGGTAGTAGGCTGCGACGGGGTGACTTACGTTATACGGGTCCGGGTATGAAAGTACCTATGAAGGCAGGCAGTGTGAGCGGTCTGCGAACGAAGGTGGTAACACGGGAGCGACTCTCGTCCTTTTGAAGGGCGGGAGTTTTTTGTGTTATCGGAAAGTTCTCCGAACTCTCCGATAACACAAAAACGCTCCGCGAGGATCGCACTGCGGTAGAGTGGATACATGAAATTAAGGAGGAAGAGATTATGAAGATTTATGAAGAACTGCAGGCCAGAGGGCTGATTGCTCAGGTGACAGATGAGGCGGAGATACGGGAGTTACTCAATGACGGAAAGGCCACCTTTTATATTGGTTTTGACCCCACAGCGGACAGTCTTCACGTGGGACATTTTATGGCGCTTTGTCTGATGAAGCGTCTTCAGATGGCTGGCAACCGTCCCATTGCACTGCTGGGCGGCGGGACAGGAATGGTAGGGGATCCCTCTGGTAGAACGGACATGCGTCCCATGATGACCGTGGAGACCATCAACCACAACATTGAGTGCTTCAAAAAGCAGATGAGCCGGTTTATTGAATTCGGCGAGGGAAAAGCCATCATGGTGAACAATGCGGACTGGCTGCTGGATTTGAATTACGTGGAACTTCTAAGAGAAGTGGGCTCTCATTTTTCTGTAAACCGAATGCTGACTGCAGAGTGTTACAAACAGCGCATGAAAGAGGGGCTCAGTTTCTTTGAATTCAACTACATGATTATGCAGAGTTACGACTTCTATCGCCTATTCCTCGATCACGGATGTCAGATGCAATTTGGCGGCGACGACCAGTGGAGTAATATGTTGGCCGGGACGGAGTTGATTCGCCGTAAGTTGGGTAAGGATGCCTACGCCATGACACAGACGCTGCTTCTGAACTCCGAGGGCAAGAAGATGGGTAAGACCCAGTCAGGCGCCGTATGGCTGGATCCCGATAGGACCACGCCGTTTGACTTCTACCAGTACTGGAGAAATGTGGACGACGCAGATGTACTCAAATGTCTGCGGCTGCTCACTTTCCTTCCCTTGGAACAGATCGACGAGATGGATCAGTGGGAGGGAAGTAAGCTGAACCAGGCCAAAGAAATTCTGGCCCGTGAGCTGACTACTTTGGTACACGGAAAAGAGGAAGCTCAGAAGGCAGAGGCAGGCGCTAAGGCGCTATTTGTGGGAGGTGGTGATTCCGAACACATCCCGACGGTGGAATTGGCCGATGAGGATCTGACGGACGGCTCCATCGATGTGATCTCTCTCCTTGTGAAAGCGGAGCTTGTCAAAACCAGAAACGAGGGGCGGCGTGCCATTGAACCCCAGACCTGTGTCACCATAGACGGCGAGAAGATCACCGATGTGAAATACCAAGTCGTAAAAGAATCTCTCCAGGGAGAGGGCATTCTCCTGAGAAAGGGGAAAAAGTCATACAAAAAAGTTTGCGTCAAATAGATAAATATGCTATCATGATGGGTAGTCTGAAAGCACAGGCCATGCACATTCCGATGTGTGATGGCCTGATCGGCTTTTCTATCGAATATGAGACGCTCCTGCCGCTGTAAAACGGCGGGCAAGATAATATAGCTTAGGAGGAGAGAAGATTGGAAAAATATGGAGTAAACGAGCTTCGTAGAATGTTTCTGGACTTTTTCGAGAGTAAGGGACATTTGGTCATGAAAAGCTTTTCACTCGTACCACAAAATGACAAGAGTTTGCTGTTGATCAACTCAGGTATGGCGCCCTTGAAGCCTTATTTCACAGGGGCGGAGATTCCGCCGAGAAAACGGGTGACTACTTGTCAGAAATGTATACGTACCGGAGATATTGAGAATGTGGGAAAGACCGCCAGACACGGCACCTTCTTTGAGATGCTGGGTAACTTTTCCTTTGGCGACTACTTTAAGCGGGAGGCCATTCACTGGTCCTGGGAATTCCTCACAGAAGTGGTGGGCCTGGAGCCGGATCGTTTATACCCTTCCGTATATCTGGACGACGACGAGGCCTTTGACATCTGGAACAAAGAGATGAAGATTGCACCGGAGAGAATCTTCCGTTTTGGCAAGGAGGACAACTTCTGGGAACATGGGGCAGGTCCCTGCGGACCGTGTTCGGAGATCTACTATGATCGTGGAGAAAAGTACGGTTGCGGAAAACCGGGGTGTACAGTGGGCTGTGAGTGCGATCGTTATATTGAGATTTGGAACAATGTGTTCACCCAGTTTGAGAACGATGGGGAGGGCAATTACACAGAACTGGTTCAGAAAAATATTGATACCGGTATGGGGCTGGAACGTCTGGCCACGGTTGTACAGGATGTGGACTCTATCTTCGACGTGGATACCAACTGTGCTCTGCGCAATGAAGTGTGTGCTCTGGCCAAGGTGGAATACCTAAAGGATGAAAAGATTGACGTCTCCATTCGATTGATCACGGATCACGTGAAGAGCTCCACTTTCATGATTTCCGATGGAATTATGCCCACCAATGAGGGCAGGGGCTATGTGCTCAGAAGGTTGATCCGCCGTGCCGCCCGACATGGAAAATTGCTGGGCATCCAGGGGAATTTCCTGGCCAAGCTCAGCCAGGCGGTGATCGAGGGTTCTAAAGACGGCTATCCGGAGCTGGAAGAGAAAAAAGAGTTTATCTTCAATGTACTTGACAACGAGGAGAATCAGTTTAATAAGACCATTGACCAAGGGTTAAAGATCCTCGGCGATATGGAGACAGCCATGGAGAAGGCCAATGAGAAGACTCTCAGCGGGGAGAACGCCTTTAAATTGTATGACACTTATGGATTTCCTCTGGATTTGACCAGAGAGATTCTGGAGGAAAAAGGCTGTCAGGTGGATGAGGAAGGCTTCCAAAAAGCCATGGAAGTGCAGAGACGCCAGGCCAGGGACGCCAGGGAAGTGTCCAACTATATGGGAGCGGACGCCACTGTCTACGACCAGATTGATCCGGCCATTACCACGGAATTTGTGGGATATGAGAACTTGTCCTATACATCGAGAGTTACTGTTTTGACCACGGAGGAAGAAGTGACCCCGTCTCTGGTGGAAGGCCAGAGAGGAACGATTTTCGTGGAGAAGACCCCGTTTTATGCCACAATGGGTGGACAGGAGGGGGATACCGGGCGTATCTTCACAGAGAACGGCGTCTTCCAGGTGGAAGAGACCATCAAACTCAGAGGCGGTAAATTCGGCCATGTGGGCCATATGGTGTCCGGCATGATCGGCGATCAGGACACTGTACAACTGGAAGTGGACGACCAAGCGCGGCGGGATACAGAGAAGAACCA
This sequence comes from Blautia sp., assembly GCA_047014865.1. Taxonomy (GTDB): domain Bacteria; phylum Bacillota; class Clostridia; order Lachnospirales; family Lachnospiraceae; genus Blautia_A. Next base: position 24,454 of record JBKXQO010000005.1, read on the forward strand.
CAGCGCCACCCATTTACTCCAGAAAGCATTGAAAGTCGTCCTGGGGTCCCATGTGGAACAAAAAGGGTCTTTGGTGACACCGGGCCGCCTGCGCTTTGACTTTGCCCATTTTCAGGCTATGACGCCGGAGGAAATGGATCAGGTGGAGAACTTAGTGAATCAGGAGATCCAGGCGGCTCTTCCGGTTTGTACCGACATCATGGATATCGAGGAGGCCAAGAAGACAGGGGCTATGGCTCTGTTCGGCGAGAAGTATGACGAGAAGGTGCGAGTGGTCTCCATGGGTGACTTCTCCAGAGAACTGTGTGGTGGGACTCACGTAGCCAACACCAGCCAGATCTCACTGTTTAAGCTTGTGTCAGAATCCGGAATTGCCGCCGGAGTGCGCCGCATCGAGGCTTTGACCGGAAACGGTGTCATTGAATATTATAGAAATATGGAAAATCTCTTAAACCAGGCAGCAAAATCGGCGAAGACATCTGTGGCGGAGTTGAACGATAAGATTCTCCATATGCAAAATGAAATCAAAGCTCTACAAGGGGAGAACGAGTCTTTGAGGAGCCGGATGGCTCAAGATTCCTTGGGGGATGTGATGGACCAGATTGTGGAGGTAAAGGGCGTGAAGCTTTTGGCTGCCAAGCTGGACGGAGTGGACACAAACGGACTGAGGGATCTGGGAGACCAACTGAAAGAGAAATTGGGCGAAGGTGTGGTGGTTCTGGCCACGGCCAACAATGGGAAGGTAAACTTATTGGCAATGGCCACAGACGGCGCTATGGAGAAAGGCGCCCATGCAGGAAACTTGGTCAAGGCAGCCGCGTCCATCGTAGGCGGCGGTGGCGGTGGCCGTCCCAACATGGCGCAGGCTGGCGGTAAAAACCCGGAAAAAATTGCCGAGGCCATCGAAAAGATTCCAGAAATTCTAGAAAGTCAGCTGAAATAGTGTCCAGTAGACAAATTTTTTGCAAAATTTGAGAAAACCAGTTGACGAAATCCTAGAATCTGCTATAATATCAGTTGTGCAATAAAAATACCCATACAGTTGTATTTAAGCACAATCTACAACTGGAGGGAGGTTAGGTGTGAGTCTATGTCAAATGTAATCGTAAAAGAGAACGAGACTTTAGATAGCGCTCTTCGCAGATTCAAGCGTAGCTGTGCGAAAGCAGGTATTCAGCAGGAGATCCGCAAAAGAGAGCATTACGAGAAGCCAAGCGTGCGCCGTAAGAAAAAATCTGAAGCTGCTAGAAAACGTAAATATAACTAATGTGCACGAAAAATCCCTGTCTGTTGGCAGGGATTTTTTAAACTACGAGATTCCAATGACACAGAAGGTTTACCGTACACCACATCTGTGTTACCATTGGGAGTTCTGAGGGGAATTACCTGAGTAGATGTGACGACAAGAGAGAACAGATATGAAAAGGAAGAGCAGTTATGTTAGTAAGAATGCTGAAAAAAATGCTTCAAATAGTCTTCAACCGGATTTTTTATGTGACGGTGGCATTGCTGGTACAGCTTGGGTGGATTTTACTATTGTTCTGGCGTCTGAATAATTATTCCCGTTACGCCTCCATAGCGCTGAGCATCATCAGTATTTTCTGTGTATTGTGGATTGCCAACAAGAGAATCAACCCCTCTTACCAGTTGGCCTGGACAACCGTCATCCTCGTGATTCCTGTATTCGGGATTGTACTGTATTTTCTGTTTGGAAAATCCCGTGTGGCAGCGGCCATGCAGGAGCGTTTTGACAAGATTCTCTGTGAGAGCAGGCCATTTCTGGAGGGAGACGCCAATTCCACCAGGCGGCTGTGGGAGAGAGACCCTGAGGTGGCGGTGCAATCTCAGTATATTCAGAGATTCTCAGGTTATCCCCTCCATGAGAACACCACAGTGGAGTATTTTCAGGTGGGGGACGATATCTTTCCAACTTTGATCAAAGAGTTGGAGAGCGCTGAACACTATATTTTTATGGAGTATTTCATCATCAACGACGGGGTGATGTGGAGATCGATTCTGGATATCTTAGAGAAGAAAGCCTACCAGGGGGTGGACGTTCGGCTGATCTACGATGACTTCGGCTGTCTGACCACACTTCCCTACAAGTATTATAGATACCTCCAGTCGAAGGGGATCAAGTGCGAGGTCTTCAATCCCTTTCGCCCATTTTTGAATGTGATTATGAACAACCGGGATCACCGGAAAATCTGTGTAGTCGACGGCCATACTGGTTTTACCGGAGGAATCAATCTGGCTGATGAGTACATCAACCAAAAAGAGCGCTTTGGACACTGGAAGGATACTGGCGTGATGCTCAAAGGGGAAGGCGTCTGGAATCTGACGGCCATGTTTTTACACATGTGGAATGTGGTCACCCAGACAGATGAAGTGGCAAATTTTCAGAATTACCTGCCCCATCGTTACCACCCAGAGGCGTTTGGGGGAAATGGATTTGTCCAGCCCTATTGTGACACACCTCTGGATGATGAGATAGTTGGAGAGAACGTCTATTTGAACATCATCAACCGGGCAAAACATTACGTCTATATCTGTACGCCTTACCTGATCATCGACAATGAGATGATGACAGCTCTCTGTCTGGCCTCCAAGAGTGGTGTGGACGTGAGGATTATGACGCCGGGAATTCCAGATAAAAAGATGGTATTTCTGCTGACCCAGTCCTACTATGAGCAACTTCTGGAGGCAGGGGTGAAAATTTATGAGTATCAGCCTGGATTTCTCCACGCCAAATCTTTTGTCTGTGACGATGAGATCGCGGTGGTCGGCACAATCAACCTGGATTACCGCAGCCTGTATTTGCACTTTGAGAATGGAGTTTGGATGTATGACAGTACTGCGGTGATGGATGTGAAGCAGGATTATATGGATACTCTGGAGTATTGTAAGAAGATTACGATTATGTTTTGTACGGGTAGAAAACTGCCAGTGCGTGCGTTGCAAAGCGTTTTGCGTCTGTGCGCGCCTATGTTGTAGAGAGACGGCGCCATGGGAACTTCTCCATAGGAGATCCCGTGGCGCCATATTATTTGCATATTTTTAGGAATCTCCGCCTAAAATAGAATGAGAAATTATTTTAGGCGGAGGACTATGAAGAAAAGAGGGTTATCATGGCTGTTAGCCATGGTATTGATCTTATCGGGAACTTTCCAGATACATAGGGTCTGGGCAAATCCGCTTCCCACAGCGGAGGAGGTCCAGACAGAGGAGAACAAAGAGCAGGCAGAACAAGAGGAGTTGATTCAAGCTCCCTACGGGTTACTCATGGAAGCCTCCACAGGACAGATCATCTATGAGAAAGACAAGGACACCAAGCGCAGTCCGGCCAGTATCACTAAGATTATGACCTTGATTCTGATCTTTGACGCACTGGAGAAGGGAAATCTTAAGATGGAGGATCTGGTGACCACCAGTGCCTACGCCAAGTCCATGGGCGGCTCTCAGGTATTCCTGGAAGAGGGCGAGACTCAAAATGTGGAGACGATGATCAAGTGTATCGTGATTGCCTCCGGCAACGATGCCAGTGTTGCTATGGCGGAACACATAGCCGGGAGTGAGGGAGAATTCGTGAAAATGATGAATGAACGTGCCAAGACCCTGGGCATGAACAACACCCATTTCGAGGACTGCTGTGGATTGACAGAGTCCGAAGAACACTATACCACCGCCTACGACGTGGCGTTGATGTCCAGAGAGCTGATCACCCGCTATCCCAAGATTCTGGAGTACTCATCCATCTGGATGGACACGATCACCCACGAGACCCGTCAGGGAACCAGTGAGTTTGGCCTCTCCAACACCAACAAATTGATCCGCAGCTATGAGGGATGCGTAGGCTTAAAGACAGGGAGTACCAGTCTTGCCAAATACTGCGTGTCGGCGGTGGCGCAGAGAAATGGAATGTCCCTGATTGCGGTGGTCATGGCCGCGCCGGACTATAAAATTCGATTTTCCGACGCGGCGGCGATGCTGAACTATGGTTTTGCAAAATGTAGTCTCTACCAGGAACCCAACCCCCAGCAGAAATTCACTGTGAGAGTTGAACGGGGGAAGAAGGAGCAGATAAAAGGAGGATACGCCCAAGGCTTTACTTATCTGGACACGCAAGGGCGCTCCCTGGATCAGGTGAGACCTAAGACTACACTCCAAAAGACCGTGACGGCGCCTGTGAAAAAAGGTGATCTCTTGGGCAAGACAGAGTATTTCCTGGAAGAGGAAAAGATCGGCGAGTCCCCGATTGTGGCTGAGAGCTCTGTGAAAGAGGCGGAATTTGGAGACCGTTTCCAGTCTGTTCTAGAGAGCTGGTACCAGTAAGGGGCAGTTGAGAGAATTTTGTGTGGATGGTTTTCACTTCCTTTGTTATAATAGGGAAGGTGAAGGAGGAAATGCCAATGAAGAAATCTGGATTTTGTCTGGAGTCTTATGCCTTCGAATCCGGGAAATTACGCAGAGAGGGAGGACCCATTCGCCTCTGTTTTCTCAGTGATTTGCATGGGAAAGTGTTTGGACGGAAGAACCGAAGTCTGCTACAGGCCATCGCGGCCTTTGAGCCCGATGGGATTTTGGTGGGCGGAGATATGGTGATCGGGAGCACAGATGCACGGGAGACTATGGACACGGCGCTGGAACTGCTTCAGAGATTGGCAGACCGGTATCCTGTGTGGTATGCTCTTGGAAACCATGAACAGCGGATGATGCAAGGCGGGGAAGCGTACGGGAATTCTTATCAGGAATATGAGAGGCAGGCCAAAGCGTGCGGAATTCGATTTTTGCACAATGAGAGCTGCCTTTTCACCTGCAAAGGGAATCGCTTTCGCATCTATGGTTTAGAGCTGGAGTCTGTCTACTATCGAAAACCATTCTCTCCCAAACTCTATGACACCCATGTGGCTCAGTTGCTGGGGGAGGACAGCGGAAGAGACCATCAGGAGTACCGGATCCTCCTGGCCCACAATCCCAAATACGGAGAGGCCTACTTAAACTGGGGGGCAGATTTGACGCTATCCGGCCATTACCACGGAGGCCTGGTGCGTTTTTCACAGAGACACGGTCTGATATCTCCTCAATTTCAATTGTTTCCCTCTTATTGTTGCGGGGACTTCTCCCAGGGCGACAGACGGATGGTGGTCAGCGCCGGACTGGGGGAACACACATTGCCGTTGCGGATCTGTGACCCCAGAGTTCTGATCCAGTTGACGGTATACCCGTCCAAGGAGAGATAGGACGAGAGCAAGGCGCTTTACAAATACGAATATTTTCAGTACAATGAATTTGGCTATTTTGAGAAAAAGAGGATGAATCATGGCGATTCCTGTGAAACTTCCGGTGTTCGAAGGTCCTTTGGATCTTTTGTTACACTTGATTGATAAAAATAAAATAGATATCTATGACATACCGATTGTGGAGATCACTGACCAGTATATGGGGTATATTCACCGGATGCACGCAGAGAATTTGGGCATCATGAGCGAATTTCTGGTCATGGCGGCCACATTACTGGACATTAAATGCAAGATGCTTCTCCCCAAGGAGATCAATGAGGAGGGGGAGGAGGAAGATCCCAGGGCGGAGTTGGTGGAAAAACTTTTGGAATACAAGATGTACAAATTTATGTCTTATGAGCTGAGGGATCGGATGGAGGAAGCTGAGAAAGTCTTCTACCGATCCCCAGATATCCCGCAGGAGGTGGCTCAGTACCGTGTACCTGTAGATCCGACCCAACTGTTGAAGGGAATCACCCTAGAGAAACTCAACGGGATCTATCAATCTATCATCCGCAGGCAGGAAGAGAAGATTGATCCCATCCGCAGCAAATTTGGAAAGATTGAACAAGAAGAGGTGAACCTTCCTGAGAAGATGGACTATGTCCGGGCTTATGCCAGCAACCATCGCAGATTTTCTTTCCGGGACCTGTTGGACAGGCAAGCCGGCAAGATCCAAGTGGTAGTCACTTTTCTGGCCATCTTGGAACTGATGAAGATGGGAGAGATCCAGGTGGTTCAGGAGGAGTTGTTTGACGATATAGAGATCGCTTATCTGGACACGGAAGAGAAGATGGTACCGCCGGATTCTTCTGGGGAGAGCGGCGATAAGGTTACGGGCCGGTAGCGAAGCGGATTGCGAATATCCGCTTTGCTATTTGTGCAGAGAAGAAAGAGATAAGAATCAGGAGATAGTATGGGATTGAGAGAGATGGAAGCGGCGATAGAGGCTATTTTGTTTACTATGGGAGGAGCCGTGGAATTGACGCAGATCGCAAAAGCACTGGAGCAGGACGTCAAGACTACGGAGAAGGTAATCCACAACATGATGCTCCAGTATCAAGGAGAGGACAGGGGAATCCAGATTATCGAGTTGGACCAGGCTTACCAATTGTGTACCAAGAAAGAATATTATAATTATCTGGTTCGGATTGCCATGCAGCCAAAAAAGCCGGCGCTCTCTGACGTAATGCTGGAGACGCTATCCATCATCGCCTACAAACAGCCGGTGACAAAGGTGGAAGTGGAGAAAATCCGAGGGGTAAAATGCGATCATGCTGTGAACAAACTCATTGAGTACGGACTTGTGACGGAGCTGGGCCGGCTAGACGCACCGGGAAGGCCCATTTTATTTGGAACGACGGAGGAGTTTCTGCGCTGCTTTGGGGTAGAGAATCTAGAAGAACTGCCCACGGTGAATCCGGTGAAATTGGAAGATTTCAAGGCAGAGGCGGAGGAAGAAGTACAGCTACGATTAAATATATAGGAGGAAGATACCATGCCGACTACATTTACACACGACCTTTTTGGAAGAGAAGTCTACCATATGCTTCCCAGAGAGACGAGGGAGATGATACGGAGAAATGGACGTCTGTACCGGATTGGACTTCACGGCCCAGACATTTTGTTTTATTTTCATCTGTATAAGAACAGAGTCAATCAATTGGGCGTCAAGATGCACGGAGAGGTTGCCAGAAGTTTTTTCGAGCAGGGTCTCAAAAAAGCAAGAGAAGACCAGGACGAGGGATTACTGGTCTATCTGTTGGGATTCGGCTGCCATTTCTTGTTAGACAGTACCTGTCATCCCTACATCAAGACCATCGAGTCAAAAGTCTCCCACACTTTGATCGAGAAAGAATTGGATCGTGTGTTGATGGAGAGAGATGGAAAAGATCCTTTTTCATACTATCCTTCTTGCTGTATCTGGCCAAGCCTTAAGATTGCCCGCACCATTCAGAAAGTCTTTCCGGAATTGAGAGCGATGACGATCTACCGCTCTTTGATCATGATGAAGCGGACGCTGAACCGGATGGTGTACCGAAATTTCTTTGGGCAGAGGGTTCTGACGGCGTTGCTGAGACGGGTTGACCATGGGAAATTATCTGACCATATCATGAGACGGGAGAAAGACCCGGCTTTGAATCCATATCTGGACAAATTGGAATTACTCTTTGGGGAGGCGGAAAATGAGGCACCGGATCTGCTCCTGGGTCTGTTGTCCTGTACCCGGGGAGGAGAACCGCTGCCTTCTCGATTTGACCGAAATTATAAGTGATTTGCCTACTCCGACACGTGTTCCAATCCCTGATTCAAAATGGTGGATACATGGGAGTCGGCAAGAGAATAATAGACGGTCTTGCCATCTCTGCGGAAATTGACCAGTTGGCTCTGCTTTAGAATTCTGAGTTGATGGGAGATTGCGCTCTGGCTCATATCCAGAATAGACGCAATGTCGCAGACGCAAAGTTCCTGGGCGGAAAGTGCGTATAAAATGCGTATCCTCGTTGGATCCCCAAAGATCTTAAACAGATCGGCTAGATTTTGGAGGACTTCCGGATGAGGAATGATATTTTTCTTAATATGGGTGTGTATATGTTTTTCGCTACAAAGTTCAATTTCCGCAGAATTTTTTATTTCTTTCACCTGATCACCTCTGCCATCATTTTACATGAAAATAGATTCTGACGCAATGTCCCCGATTCTTTTTTTGAATAAATTTTGCAATTCCCTCATAAAATAGGATATGGGGGTGCCTATGAAAAAACATTTTCGAAGATGGATAGGAATGATTCTCAGCTTTAGTCTGTTGCTGGCCGGGACGAGTATGCCGGTGAAGGCGTCTGAGGAGTTGTCTCCTGACAGACTGTACGCAGCCTCAGCCGTGTTGATGGATGGCTCCAACGGGAGAGTGCTCTACGGAAAGAATCAGGATACTGTGAGAGCCAATGCCAGCACGACCAAAGTGATGACCTGTATCCTGGCCTTGGAGCTGGGACAGGGAAGCGATGTGGTCACGGTCTCAGCCAAAGCTGCAGCTCAACCGGATGTCCAGCTAAATATGGTAGAGGGAGAAACTTATTATTTAGAAGATCTGTTATACTCTTTAATGTTGAGGAGTCACAATGACACTGCGGTGGCTATCGCAGAACATCTAGGCGGATCGGTGGAAGGTTTCGCCAAGTTGATGAATGAGAAAGCCAAAGAGATCGGGTGCACGCAGACGCACTTTGTGACTCCTAACGGGTTAGATGCCTCGGACAGTGGGGGTAAGCACGCGACGACAGCAAAGGATTTAGCGCTGATTATGCGCTATGCGATCTCCATACCCACTTTCTTGGCGATCTCCCAGACGAGAGAGTACAGTTTCAGCGACGTCAGTGGAAAGAGAGAGTTCCTGGTGACGAACACCAACGCTCTCCTGGATATGGTGGACGGGGTGATTGCAGGTAAGACTGGATTTACCGCGGATGCAGGGTACTGTTACGTCTGCGCCTGGCAGAAAGACGGCCGTACTTTCATCGTGACGCTGTTGGCCTGCGGGTGGCCGGGGAACAAGAGTTATAAGTGGCAGGATGCGCGCACTCTTTTGGACTATGGGACAGAGAACTATCAATTGGCTGCCTACTGGAAAGAACCGTCTTTGCATGTGATTACAGTGAAGGACGGAATTCCCAAGAGCGGACGGCTCTATGACACGGCCCGGGTGAACGTGATTTGTGAATGCCCACAAAAGGACAAAGACCAGAGAATCTTGCTAAAAAAAGGTGAAAAGATCGAGATGCAATGCGAGACTCCCACGATGTTGAGAGCGCCTGTGAAAGAGGGACAGCAGGTGGGATCAGTAAGTTTTTATCTGGACGGTGAGAAATTGAAGGAATATCCGGTAAAACTTGCGGGATCTGTTCAGAAGATAGATTTTGCTTGGTGCATGGATCAGGTGTTTCACCGTTTTTTTCACTGACTGCAATAATACGCTGAGAATAGTCAAAGCGGATACTCGCCATCCGTTTGCCGCGTGCTCATGGTCTTATTGTTGTTCTTGGGGCATTTTGGCGTGAGCTTGTACCCTTGCCAACACAGGCAAGTCTTACTCCTGTTTAAGAGGTGGGAGACCTTCCTGATAAAGTTAAAATATTGAGAAGTCGGCAAAAGCCTGGCTTCCAGCCTGTCGAGTGGCTGGAGGCCAGGTTTTTTGTGTTATAAGAACGTTCGTAATTTAATGATTCGTCCGGTTTAACAATTCGTCAAAGACATTTCGTATGTGGAGCTCCATTGCACATTTTGCGCTCTCAGAGTCGCGTTTTTTGATGTATTTCATAATGACCGCATGATCATTTTGGGGGATATCTGTCAAATCCTTATTTATTTTTGTCACGGAGAGGAGTGTTTCAATAGAATTGCTGATGATAGGAGTGACGACGTTGAAAAATTCGTTGTGGCTGGCAAGTGCGATGGATGTGTGAAATTTTCGCTCTACTTTGCCGTTGTACTTACCGGCAAGGATTGCCTCCTGAACTTGTGCGCCACAGAAAAGAATATGCTCGATTTCTGCATCAGTGGCTCTCTGGCAAGTCAAAGCGGTGACTACAGGTTCAAACGCCAGACGCGCCTCAAACAAGTCGTCCAATTGAAGTCGTATTCGATTTAAATTGCACAGGTCTTTGTCGGAGTAGATATTCAGATCTTTTGCGACGAAAGTCCCCTTACCTCTGTAAACATTTAAGATTCCCTGACTGACCAATGTCTTGATGGCGTCTCTCACTGTGATACGGCTGACGCCGAACATAGAGGAGATCTCCATCTCATTGGGGAGTTTATCACCTGGCTTATACTGCCGTTCTATGACGATCAAGTTATAAAGTCCATCGGAAACTTGCTGGGACAGAGTCTTTTTCTTATCTTGCAGTTCCATAGTATTTTCCTTTACTTTTTGAGAGATTTAAGCTAAGCATACTTCAAATGAAACTAAAAGTCAAATGAAACCAAAAGTCAAATGTTTATAAGGTTTCGACAATTCTAAACTCACAAAAATAGTTTTATTTTTGTTCAAATATTTCAAATACTCAAAAAATATTCACAAAATTTGAGAAGGTAATTTGTTAAATATCCCGTCTTGAAATAATACAAAAATAATTGTAATATGACATCATACAAGTAATAAATATGTATTACATATCAAGGAGGGGTTATGCAGAAAATTACAAGTATTTCTGAGATCGTGGAGGCAGTCAAAGGACAGCCTAAGAAGACGATCGCAGTGGCTGCAGCGCAGGACGTCGAAGTATTAAAAGCCGTTCACAAGGCCGTAGATTACGGACTAGCCAATGCAATCCTGGTGGGGGATTCGGACAAGATTCAGGAGATTCTATCGGAGGAAGGGTTGTCGCCGCAGGAATTTGAAATTATTCACGAACCGGATAAAGCCGAAGCCTGTAAAAGAGCAGTGATGTTGGTATCGGAGAATAGAGCGGATATTTTGATGAAGGGAATCGTGGATACTTCCGTCATCTTGAAGGCAGTTCTGAATAAGGAGTATGGGCTTAGAAAAGCAGCCGTTTTATCTCATGTAGCGGTGTTTGAGGTGGACGGATATGACCGGTTATTCTTGGTGACGGACGCGGCGATGAATATCGCACCTGATGTGAGCGCTAAGAAAGAAATCATTGAGAGCGCTGTCTCAGTTGCCCATTCTCTGGGCCTGGAACATCCGATTGCAGCTTGTATCTGCGCGGTGGAAAAGGTGAACCCGAAAATGCAGGCGACTTTGGACGCGAGAGAACTGGTGGAGATGAATCAGAGAGGAGATATACCGGGATGTACGGTTGCAGGCCCATTTGCTCTGGATAACGCAGTCTCAGAGGAGGCGGCCAACCACAAGGGTATCGAGGATGTGTCTGCTGGAAGAGCGGATATCTTACTGGTTCCACAGATTGAAGCCGGAAATGTACTCTACAAATCTTTGGTATTTTTTGCGAGAGCAAAGAACGCCGGAATTATCATCGGAGCGAAGGTTCCTGTGGTCGTCACCTCCCGTGCGGATTCTGAGCAGGCAAAGTTAAATTCCATTGCACTTGCGCTGTTGACGGCTTCAGAAGAGAAGAAAGGAGAGTAAAGTGGAAAAGAAAAAAATACTTGTGCTCAACATAGGATCCACGTCTACGAAGGTTGCGATCTATGAGGATCGAACCCCGCTATTCGTAGAGAGTATTCGGTATACGGCAGAGGAGCTGGCCTGTGAAGACCCGATGGGATTCCGGGAGAGGAAAATCATGGACACACTCAGGGAGAAGGGGTATTCCATTGAGAATTTGGACGCAGTCGCAGCCAGGGGTGGGCTGCTCCGTCCAATTGAGAGCGGGACCTATAAGATCAACGACCGGATGGTGGAAGACTTAAAGAACGCAAGATATGGAGCTCATGCAGTCAATGGCTCCTGTATCATTGCCTATGAAATCGGAAAGCTTTACAAGATTCCGGTGTACACGGTGAATCCTACCAGTGTGGATGAGCTGGACGAGATTGCAAAAATCACTGGAAGGCCGGAAGTTCGCCGTCAAGTTACTTGGCACGCTCTGAATCAGAAAGCCGTGGCGATGAGTTATGCTCAGAGCATCGGAAGGAGATATCAGGATTTAAATCTGGTTGTGGCCCATATCGGCGGTGGAGTGACTATAGGAGCACATGCCAAAGGGCGTACTGTCGAGGTAAATAACGCTCTGGAAGGCGAGGGACCGTTTACCGTGGAACGGGCTGGAAGACTTCCATATTTTGCTCTGGCCAATAGCTTTTTGAACGGCAGCTATGATAGCCTGGAATGTTTTAAGAAGGAGATGAACGGTAAGTCTGGCGCAGTGGCACTCTTGGGAACGAACAGCGGTATTGAAATCGGAAAACGTATTGACGCCGGGGACAGAAAAGCGGCTCTGTTCTATCAGGCTATGGCCTACCAGATTAGCCGGGATATCGGCGCGGCGGCAGCGACACTGTCTGGAAAGGTGGACGCGGTTCTCTTGACGGGAGGGCTGGCCTATGACAGACGGCTGACCGATTGGATTAAAGAGAGAGTAGGCTTTCTGGCCCCTATCGCAGTCTTCCCGGGAGAAAATGAGATGGAGGCGCTGGCGTTCGGTGTGCTCAGGGTGTTGCTAGGAGAAGAAGAGGCAAAACAGTATTAGTCAGGAGAATCTTATGGGGTGGATTACAGAGAAACGTTTGACCATCATGGTCGGTCATTATGGCAGTGGAAAGACAGAGTTGGCAGTAAATTTGGCACTGATGCTGGCAGGGAGAAGGAAAAGGGTGGCTTTGGCTGACCTGGACGTGGTAAATCCATATTTTCGTTCCAGAGAAAAAGGAGCACTGTTAGAAGAGAAAGGAATCTGGCTGGTGGCCAATTCAAGAGCTTGCGCCGACGCAGACGTTCCTTCCATGCCTGTGGAGCTGAACACCCTGATTCAGGACGAGAGTGTTACGTCGGTTTGGGATGTGGGCGGAGATATGGCAGGAGCGAAAGTGCTGGCCAGATATCAGCCGCAGTTGGCAAGACGGGATTGCCGTATGTTATTTGTCCTGAACGCGAATCGTCCTCAGACAGCCTCAGTGGAGATTGCAAAAAACTATTTTTGGGAAATCGAAGCGATAACGGGGATACCGATAGGCGGAATTATAAATAACACACACATGTGTACAGAAACCAGACTCTCAGATATCGAGAGAGGGATTGTTCTCGCGGAGAAACTTTCTCAGCGCACAGGGATACCGGTTGTCGCTCACACTGTAGAAAAAAACATAGCGCAGGAGGGAAATCTAAGAGAACGGCTGGGGGAGACACTCCTGCCAATTCAGATATATATGAAGAAACCCTGGGAGATATAGAAAAAAGGAGGATATAAAATGGCAGCGGTTTTGATGATTGATAGGGAACGGTGCAAAGGCTGTGGACTATGTACGATAGCCTGTCCGAAGAAACTATTGGAACTGAGCCAGCAGGAACCAAATGGCAAGGGATATTATCCGGTTGAGATCACAGATATAGCGACATGTGTCGCATGCGCCAGTTGTGCGAAGATCTGTCCAGATTCAGCTATCACTGTTGGAAAAGAATAAGGTAAAGGAGTAGAGCAGTATGAGTAAAGAACTTTGGAAAGGAAATGAAGCAATAGCCGAGGCAGCGATCCGGGCAGGCTGTGATGGATTTTTTGGCTATCCGATTACCCCTCAGAACGAGATTCCGGAGTATATGTCTATGCGTATGCCACAGGTAGGGAAAGTTTTCGTCCAGTCAGAGTCGGAAGTGGCGGCGATCAATATGGTCTACGGGGCGGCGGCTTCCGGAATGCGTGCGATGACCTCATCTTCTTCCCCGGGAATCAGCTTGAAACAGGAAGGAATCAGCTATATGGCTGGCGCGGAGCTCCCAGGAGTAATCGTCAATGTCATGAGAGGCGGCCCTGGCCTAGGTTCTATACAACCGTCACAGAGTGATTATTTCCAGGCTACGCGGGGCGGTGGAAACGGGGACTACCGTACCATCGTGCTGGCGCCGGAGAGTATTCAGGAAGCAGTAGATCTGACGCAGGAAGCCTTCGAGCTGGCAGACTTATACCGTACCCCAGTGGTGATTGCGGCAGACGGTATGATTGGCCAGATGATGGAACCCATCGAGTGGCATGATATTCCAAAGAGAGAGATCCCTTCGAAGGACGGTTGGGCAGCCGGTGGACTTCACGGACGTAAAGAAAACCACTTCGTGACCTCACTTTTGATTCAGGCGGAGGATTGTGAGGCACACAACCAGAAATTGGCGAAAAAATATAAAGAGATCGAGGAGAAAGAATGCCGCTGGGAATGTCTGGGAACCGACGATGCTGAATTGATTCTAGTGGCCTATGGAACTCCGGCGAGAATTGCCCAGACTGCGATCAAAGAGATGAGGGCGGAGGGAATGAAAGTAGGCCTGGTAAGACCGATCACCTTGTGGCCGTTTCCGGCAGAGATTTTGGAAGAGTTGGCGTCCAGGGATTTGGTAAAAGGTTTCCTGGCTGTGGAGATGAGTGAAGGACAGATGGTGGAGGACGTCCGCATGGCGGTCAACGGCCGAAAACCTGTCAGACTGTACGGCAGGAGCGGAGGAAGCATTCCTTACCGAGACGATATCGTAGAAGCGACAAAACAGGTTTATGCAGTCATGGAATTGTGTTGAAATGGAGGTCGGATAGAATGAAAATGATATATACCAAAACAAAAGGGCTTCAGGAGACTGAACTGCACTATTGTCCTGGCTGCAGCCATGGAATCGTACATAAACTGATCGGTGAAGTCATGGAAGAGCTCAACATTATCGACGATACGATTGCAGTATGTCCAGTTGGATGCTCCGTATTTGCCGGAAACTATTTTGCCTGCGATACGGTTGAAGCTTCTCATGGCCGTGCGCCTGCCGTGGCGACAGGAATCAAGAGAACCCACCCAGACCAGCCGGTGTTTACCTATCAAGGTGACGGCGATCTGGCTTCAATCGGGGCGGCCGAGATTGTCCATGCAGCGATGAGGGGAGAAAAATTTACAACTGTATTTATCAACAATGGAATCTATGGTATGACCGGCGGACAGATGGCGCCGACGACTCTGATTGGACAGAGGGCGACCACAGCTCCGTCGGGGCGTTGTAAGGAACTGCACGGAGAGCCTATGAGAGTCTCAGAGATGCTTGCGACACTGGACGGGCTGGTCTATGCAGAACGTGTCTGTGTAACGGATGTACCGAATATCAACAAAGCCAAAAAGGCATTGAAAAAAGCGTTTACCAAACAGATGAATCAGGATGGATTTACATTTGTGGAAGTTCTTTGCGCCTGTCCGACGAACTGGGGAATGACTACTTTGGCGGCCAATGAGTGGGTGACGACGAACATGGCAGAGTATTATCCATTGGGAGTGATTAAGGAGGTAACTGCATGAATAAGGAAATTTTAATTGCCGGTTTCGGAGGACAAGGCGTAATGTCTATCGGAAAGTCTATGGTGGAAGCAGGAGCAAAGGAGGGACTGGAAGTCTCGTGGGTTCCATCTTACGGTCCGGAAATGCGAGGCGGCTCTGCCAACTGTTATGTGGTTTTGTCTGATGAGAGAATCGGAGCTCCAGTGTTCAGCGCGTGGGATGAATTTATCGCAATGAACACAGTAGCCTTGAATAAGTTTTTGCCAAATCTAAAGCAGGAAGGATTTTTATTTGTAAACAGCGACGTCGTGACAAAAGAGATTGGGAGAGATGATGTCACCTTGTATAAGATTCCCTGCGACAGTATCGCAGGAGAGCTGGGAAATTCCAAGGTAGCCAACATGGTTATGTTGGGAGCCTATGCAAAAGCCACTGGGAATCTTAAGATAGAGACGTTGGAAGAAATGGTACGCCATATGTTCTCGGGGAGAAAAGCAAAACTGATTCAGATCAACCTGGATGCCCTCGCAAAAGGAGTGGAGTGTATCGATTAAGAGATAGCAAACGATTCAGGACATCGTAGATGTGCAGGCAGCGATAGAGCGATTTAGAAGAGAAGGAGGGATATTGGGGTGACAGAACAAAAACAGAGACAAAAAGGTGGTATAATAGTAATTGGGTTTGCGCTGTTTGCTATGTTTTTCGGTGCAGGAAATTTGATTTTTCCGCCTAAACTTGGTTTTTTGGCGGGAACAAACTGGGTATTAGGATTTATAGCCTTTGCTGTGATAGATGTGGGTATCGCTGCAGTGGCAGTGTACGCAATGTCCAGAGGGGACGGTACGGTGGCTTATGTGACCAATATTATCGGGGACAAATTAGGTGTGGTGATTAACACGGCGGTTGTCTTGTGTATCGGTCCGTTTCTGGCCATTCCCAGAACAGGGACGACGACGTTTGAGATGGCCATACAGTCGATCAATCCGGATATATCCAAAACCGCAGAAGTGATTTTCCTGTTTGCATTTTTTGCAATTACATTTCTTTTGACAATTCGTCAATCCAAGGTTATAGATATTATCGGAAAAGTTTTAACACCACTGTTGGTTATCGCGTTGGTGGCCTTGATTGTAAAAGGAGTGGTTACGCCGATCAGCTCTGAAATCCAGATAGGTATGGATTCCGCTTCTGTGATCAATGAAGGTATCATAAATGGTTATCAGACCATGGACGTTTTGGCGGCTTTGTGTTTCTCCATTATCGTTGTAGACAGTGCCCGTCAAAAGGGATATGAGGAGAAGAAAGAGTGCAGCCGCGCGATGATGGGCGCCTGCGGAGTCTCAGCTATCCTGCTGTTGTTCGTATATGGAGGGCTTACCTTCCTGGGTGCGACTACGCTGGGGGTTTTTGAGGAAGGACTTGACAATGCGAAGCTTCTGATGATGATTATCCAGGAACTTTTGGGCTATGGCGGTATGGTACTTTTGGGGGTTATCGTGGGCCTGGCTTGTCTGACGACATCGATTGGACTGACATCGTCGACAGCAACTTATTTTGAGACGCTTTTCAAGGGAAAAGTGAGCTACAAGACATTGGTAATCATTGTCACCGTTTTCAGTTTCGCAGTCTCAAACGTGGGCCTGGCCACAATTATCTCCATCGCAAGCCCGGTTCTGAGTCTGTTGTATCCAGTGGTAATTATCCTGGTGGTTTGTTCGCTCTTCAAAGAAAGGCTGGAGAGGTGTTATCTTCCGGGCGTGGCGTGTCTGGTGGCGTTTATTCTCACTTGTTTTTCAACTCTGGAAACTTTTGGAATGGAATTCGCGTTCCTGGATGTCCTTCCATTGAACGCGATGGGACTTGGCTGGATATGTCCGGCATTGATCGCCGGCCTGATAGGATTTTTCGTCCCCAGAAAACCAAAGGCTGCCAAAAAGGCATAGAAATCAAATATATGTTTATAAAGTTTTTAATACAATGGAGGTATTGAATTATGGAGAAAAAAAATATCGATTGGGGTAGCTTGGGATTTGGTTATATGCCCACGGACAAGCGCTATGTCTCAAATTTCAAGGATGGAAAATGGGATGAGGGTGCGCTGATCGACGACCCTGTGGTACATATCAATGAGAGTGCCGGCGTTTTGCAATATGCCCAGACAGTCTTTGAGGGATTAAAAGCCTACACCACAGAAGAGGGGCATATCGTAGCTTTCCGTCCGGATATGAATGCAAAGCGGCTGGAAGCATCCGCTCTCCGGCTGCAGATCCCGCCATTTCCAGAGGATCGCTTTATGGAAGCTGTAAAACAAGTTGTGTCTGCGAATGAAGCTTATGTACCGCCTTATGGCTCAGGAGCTTCGCTGTATTTAAGACCTTATATATTCGGAACGGACCCGGTACTCGGCGTGGCTCCGGCAAAGGAATATCAGTTCCGGATTTTGTGTACTCCTGTCGGGCCGTATTTCAAAGGCGGTGCGAAACCTATCACAATCCGGGTGTGCGACTATGACCGTGCAGCTCCTTGCGGAACCGGACATATCAAGGCGGGCCTGAATTACGCAATGAGCTTGTATGCAATTACAGATGCTCACAATCAGGGATACGATGAGAATCTGTATCTGGATTCTGCCACCAGAACAAAGGTGGAGGAGACCGGCGGCGCAAACTTCCTGTTTGTGACGAAGGACAATCGAGTAGTGACACCGAAGTCCGATACGATTCTGCCTTCCATCACCCGGCGTTCTTTGGTCTACGTTGCAAAAGAATACTTAGGTCTGGAGGTAGAGGAACGGGAGGTACTGTTTGAGGAAGTGAAAGATTTTGCTGAGTGCGGTCTGTGTGGCACTGCGGCGGTGATCTCTCCGGTCGGCAAGATTGTGGATCATGGCAAGGAGATCTGTATGCCAAGCGGCATGAATGAGATGGGACCTGTGCTCAGGAAACTGTATGAGACGTTGACCGGTATACAGCAAGGTAAGATGAAAGCTCCTGAAGGTTGGATTCAAGTTATTAAATAAGCTGCTTTACTTTCCCTATATAGACAGTATTCACTGGTATGCCCCAGTGGGTGCTGAGAAGAAAAGTGGTGCTCAATCGTCTTTTTGATGATTGGGCGCCACTTTTTTTAAAAAATTTAATTAATTCGCCCTTCCACTTTAGCAATTTAAAAATTCACATAGCGATTTAGAAAGTCATTGAAAAAAGAATGCTGTCAGTTTATAATATAATTGGCTAAAATTTTGGTTAACATTTTAACAATATAGAAAATGGAGGGCAAAAGAATGAGCAACACAACAACCAGCCTAGCAAGCACAAGAATAGAATCTTTGCTTGACGCGAACAGCTTTGTTGAGATCGGTGCGGGCGTCACTGCCAGGAACACAGATTTCAACTTAACTGGTATCCCAACACCATCCGATGGAGTGATCACCGGGTACGGTGTAATTGATGGCAATCTTGTGTATGTGTACAGCCAGGATGTATCCGTGTTAAACGGTACCATCGGCGAGATGCATGCAAAAAAGATTGCCAATTTATATGATTTGGCAATGAAAACCGGCGCGCCGGTGATTGGATTGCTGGATTGTGCGGGACTTCGCCTTCAGGAAGCAACAGACGGCTTAAATGCATTTGGCCAGATTTATCAAAGACAGGCCATGGCCTCTGGTGTGATACCTCAGATCACCGGCGTCTTCGGCGTCTGCGGCGGAGGTTTGGCAATCTTCCCGGCAATGACAGATTTCACTTTCATGGCTGAGAAAGGTGCAAAATTATTTGTCAATTCTCCCAACGCCTTGGAGGGAAATTTTGAGGAGAAATGCGACACCAGCAGCGCCGCCTACCAGAGTGAGGAGACGGGGTTGGTGGACGTTGTGGGTGAGGAGAGTGAAATTCTCCACAAGATCCGTACCTTGGTATCTCTCCTCCCGGCCAACAATGAAGACGACGCTTCTTACCAAGAGTGCACGGATGACTTGAACCGTACTTGCGCCGACCTGGCCAACTGTGCAGGGGATACGGCAATTGCGCTGACCCAGATCTCCGACGACCATTTCTTCTTTGAGGTTCAAGAAAACTATGCCAGAGATATGGTCGCAGGATTTATAAAATTAAATGGAATGACTGTGGGAGCCATCGCAAACCGCAGTGAGGTATACGATTCCCAGGGAAATAAGACAGAGGAGTTTGACGGAAGCCTTACCTCCAAAGGATGCCGCAAAGCCGCTGAATTCGTTCAATTCTGTGATGCCTTTTCGATTCCAGTCTTGACGTTGACCAATGCTTCCGGGTATTCAGCGGGACATTGTTCAGAGAAAACCATCGCCAAGTCTGTGGCAAAGCTCACGTACGCGTTTGCAGAGGCCAGTGTGCCTAAGGTAAATGTCATTGTCGGCAAGGCTTTTGGCAGCGCATATGTGACTATGAACAGTAAGGCGCTGGGCGCCGATATGGTGTACGCGTGGGAGAATGCTCAGATCGGCATGATGGACGCCAACTTGGCCGCCAAGATTATGTATGCAGATTCCGATATGGATACGGTGAGAGAGAAAGCAGCCGAGTATGAGAATCTGCAAAACAGCGTGGTATCTGCAGCGCGCAGAGGGTATGTGGACGCTATCATTGAGCCTCAGGACACGAGAAAATATGTCATCGGCGCTTTGGAAATGTTGTTCACAAAGAGAGAAGAACGTCCCGCGAAAAAACATGGAACGGTCTAAGCGAGGTGAGGCAGATGAAGCAAATTAGAAGAAAAATAGGCGTCATACTCTTGGCACTTGTCTGTGTGCTGTCACTGGGAGCTTGCGGTGGCAAAAAGGCAGAGAGTACCATGAATGAGGACGTCAAAAGCCAGGTAGAGCAAAATGCCGAGGGATTGGTGCAGACAATTCTGGAGCTCAGTGACAGTGATATCGACAGCTATGCAAACTCCGGCGATGAGTTCACCGAGGGTGCTATGGAAGCCTGGAGCGGCGCTAAGGACGAGCTGGGAAATTCCGGCGAGATCGGAAGCCCAACCACAGAGTACAGCGAGAGAAGTAAAGAGTACACCGTCACGGTACCAGTAAAATTTAAGAATGCGGATTCTAATTTTGTGTTTGAGTTCGACAAGACGGGCACCCCGTCAACGTTGAGTGTGGAAGTACAATACCCCACTTCCGTGAACTTGGAGCGGGCGGCTTTGAACACAGTGATGGGATTGGCGACAGTATTTATCGTTCTGATTTTCCTGACTTTTGTGATCTCACTCTTAAAATATATACCGGGGTGGATCGGTTCCTTCGGCAAGAAGAAACAGAGTACAAAAGATAAAATAGAAGAGCCTGTGGCCACTGAGGTTGCAGAATCGGTAGAGACTGTCACGGAAGACGTGACCGACGACACAGAATTGGTCGCTGTGATCGCTGCAGCCATCGCAGCTTCTGAGGGAACCAGTACAGATGGATTCCAGGTGAGATCCATCCGGAGAGTAAAACGTAGAAAATGGTAAGATAATTAGGAGGAATTGACCATGAAAAACTATACAATTACAGTGAATGGAAACGTATACAATGTGACCGTAGAAGAGGGAACCACCCAGGGAGTTGTACAGAAAGCAGCCCCGGCGGCCGCACCGGCCGCAGCTCCAAAGGCAGCCCCTGCACCTAAGGCAGCAGGCGCAGGCGCCGTGAAAGTAAACGCCTCTGTCCCAGGCAAAGTGTTGAGAGTGGAAGCTTCCGTGGGACAGAACTTAAAAGCTGGGGACAGCATTGTAATCTTAGAATCTATGAAGATGGAAATTCCAGTTGTGGCTCCGCAGGATGGAACGGTTGCGAGCATCGATGTGGCAGAAGGCGCGTCAGTAGAGAACGGAGATATTCTCGCAACTATGAATTAATATACATCAGGAGGTAGACAAATGTCTTATATAAGTGATACCTTGTCAAATCTGGTGAATCAGACTGCCTTTTTCAATCTCACAGTGGGAAACTACGTGATGATTGTGGTGGCCTGCATCTTCCTGTATCTGGCAATCAAAAAAGAGTACGAACCTCTTCTGCTGGTGCCAATCGCTTTTGGTATGCTTTTGGTAAATATCTATCCGGATATTATCTTATCTGCAGAGGAAGCTTCCGGCGGATCCGCAGGCTTACTGCATTTCTTCTATCTGCTGGACGAGTGGAGTATCCTTCCATCGTTGATCTTCCTGGGAGTCGGCGCCATGACGGATTTTGGCCCCCTGATCGCCAATCCCAAAAGCTTCTTGATGGGAGCGGCCGCTCAGCTTGGAATCTATGTGGCATATTTTCTGGCGATCTTTATGGGATTCAACGGAAAAGCAGCGGCTGCGATCTCGATTATCGGAGGAGCCGACGGTCCTACTTCCATTTTCCTGGCCGGTAAATTGGGACAGACAACTCTGTTGGGCCCTATTGCGGTGGCCGCATACTCTTATATGTCCCTGGTGCCGATTATTCAGCCGCCAGTTATGAAGCTCTGTACCACGGAGAAAGAGCGTAAGATCAAGATGGAACAGTTGCGTCCGGTCTCAAAGCTGGAGAAAATTCTGTTCCCGATTATCATCACCGTGGTTGTGTGTCTGATTCTTCCCACCACAGCGCCCCTGGTTGGTATGCTGATGTTGGGGAACTTGTTCCGTGAGAGTGGCGTTGTGAAACAGTTGACAGAGACGGCTTCCAACGCGATGATGTACATCGTGGTTATCTTGCTGGGAACCTCAGTGGGGGCCACCACCAGCGCCGAGGCCTTCTTGAATATGGATACCATTAAGATTGTGGTCTTAGGTCTGGTAGCCTTTATATGCGGAACCTTCGGCGGTGTGATGCTGGGTAAATTAATGTGTAAGCTTTCCGGAGGAAAGATCAATCCATTGATCGGCTCGGCTGGAGTTTCTGCTGTTCCGATGGCAGCCCGTGTGTCCCAGAAAGTGGGGGCGGAGGCTGATCCCACCAACTTCCTGCTGATGCATGCCATGGGCCCGAATGTGGCAGGTGTGATCGGTACGGCTGTGGCAGCGGGTACTTTTATGGCGATTTTTGGAGTGTAAGGTCTCATGTAGCCGATGTGATTTCGGCCAGATAAGATGTCACAAAATTATCGCGGAAAAATATAGGAGGAATTAAAATGTCCGAGATTCAGAAAAAACCTGTGAAAATAATGGAGACGATTCTTCGTGATGCGCATCAGTCTCTCATTGCGACTAGAATGACAACAGAACAGATGCTTCCCATTGTGGAGACAATGGATAAAGTAGGGTACCATGCGGTGGAATGTTGGGGAGGCGCCACCTTCGACGCATCACTGCGTTTCTTAAAAGAAGATCCCTGGGAGAGACTGCGTAAGCTTCGAGACGGATTTAAGAACACAAAATTGCAGATGCTCTTCCGTGGACAGAATATCCTGGGATACCGTCCTTATGCAGACGATGTTGTGGAATATTTCGTTCAGAAATCTGTGGCGAATGGAATTGACATTATCCGTATCTTCGATTGTCTGAATGATCTGCGCAACTTACAGACGGCAGTGACCGCCGCCAACAAAGAGAATGCCCATGCCCAGGTGGCGTTGTCCTATACTCTTGGAGACGCCTACACATTGGAGTACTGGACAGAGAAGGCTAAGCAGGTGGAAGAGATGGGAGCCAACTCTCTTTGCATCAAAGACATGGCTGGCCTGTTGCTTCCCTATGAAGCCACGAAGCTGATCAAGGCTCTGAAAGAGACGGTCAAGATCCCCATCGACTTGCACACCCACTACACGTCCGGCGTGGCTTCTATGACTTATATGAAAGCCGTGGAGGCAGGTGTGGATATCATTGACACCGCTATCTCTCCATTTGCCCTTGGAACCTCCCAGCCGGCCACCGAGGTTATGGTTGAGACTTTCCGTGGGACGGAGTACGATACTGGGCTGGATCAGCAGCTTCTGGCCAAGATCGCCGATTACTTCCGCCCGATCCGGGATGAGGCTCTGGACAGTGGTCTGTTAAATCCCAAGAATATGGGTGTAGATATCAAGACTCTGCTGTATCAGGTGCCAGGGGGCATGCTCTCCAACTTGACTTCCCAGTTGAAAGAGCAGCACGCAGAAGATAAGTTCTATGAAGTGCTGGAGGAAGTACCCCGCGTGAGAAAAGATCTCGGCGAGCCGCCTCTGGTGACCCCATCCTCACAGATCGTGGGAACCCAGGCTGTATTCAACGTACTCATGGGCGAGCGCTACAAAATGGTCACGAAAGAGACAAAGGGTATCTTGAGCGGCCAGTATGGTGCAACGGTGAAACCTTTCAACCCGGATGTGGTGAAAAAATGCATCGGAGATGAGGAGCCTATCACCTGTCGTCCCGCCGATTTGATCGACAATGAGTTGGATACTCTGGAGGCCGAGACTGCTCAGTACAAAGAGCAGGATGAAGACGTGTTGTCCTACGCTTTGTTCCCCCAGGTTGCCACCGATTTCTTTAAATACAGAGAAGCCCAGAAAACCAAAATTGACCCGAAGGTAGCTGACACAGAAACTGGAGCTTACCCGTTATAAATTACACAGCAGGCAGATTCCTTCTGTCTGCAATCTAAAAGACTCTGTGCGGTTGAAAGGATTTCTCCGCACAGAGTTTTTTATGTCTTTCTCGTTTTTTAAGGAATAAAAAACATTTCGCAAGATTCTCTGTTCAAACCGGCTTTCTTTGTGGAAATTGTTGCACTACATTACAATAATTATAGAAGGAATCTAGAAGGTTTTCTATGGAATTGCCTGGAACATTCTGCTATAATAAGACTCATATGTGAGATAGGAGAGAGAACACGGATGGCAAAATTGTTGATTGTAGGAGGCGGGGCAGCCGGGATGATGGCGGCAGTTCACGCTGCCAGAAATGGACATCAGGTTCATTTATATGAGAAGAACGAGAAACTGGGAAAAAAAATATATATCACCGGCAAAGGACGCTGCAACTTGACGAACGACTGCCCGGTGGAGGAGCTGTTCCCGGCCGTGGTCAGCAATCCGAAGTTCCTCTACAGCGCTTTTTACTCTTATCCCAGTCAGTCTGTGATGGAATTCTTCCAGGAATCAGGCGTCCCGCTGAAAGTGGAGAGAGGAAACCGGGTCTTCCCCAAGTCCGATCACGCCTCCGACGTTATCCGGGGATTGGAGAGACAGATGAGACAAGCCGGCGTGCAAATTCATCTGGGACAGGCAGTGGAAAAGATTCTCACCCAGCCGGGCAGAGTCTGTGGAATCCAGTTGGCCGATGGAGAGCGGATCCTTGCCCCCAACGTGTTGATCGCCACAGGTGGCCTGTCTTATCCCTCCACAGGTTCCACGGGGGACGGGTACCGTTTCGCCCAGGCCTGTGGCCATCAGATAACCAAGCTTGCGCCCTCACTGGTGCCGCTGATGGCGAAAGAGGACTATATCTCCCGGCTGCAAGGGCTCTCCCTGCGAAATGTCTCCCTCTCCATCTACCGCGGTTCCAAGAAGATCTATGAAGACTTCGGGGAGATGATGTTCACCCACAATGGAGTGACTGGACCGATGATTCTCTCAGCCAGCAGCCGTGTGGGCAAATATCTGCAGTCAGAAGAACTGAGAGCATGCTTGGATCTAAAGCCGGCGCTGTCCCAGGAGCAATTGGACCGGAGGATACTGAGAGATTTTGAGGAGGGAAAAAACAAACAGTTTAAGAATGTGATCACCGGTCTTTTTCCCGCGTCGTTGACTCCTGTTATGTTGGAGCTGGGGGAGATCGCTCCTGAGGAGAAGGTCCACGATATCTCGAAGAGACAGCGGCAAAGTTTCGTCAGCTTGATAAAAGCATTTCCTTTTACACTCACGGGGATGGGAGAATTCAAGGAAGCAATCGTCACCCGTGGCGGAGTCTGTGTCAAAGAAATTAACCCGGGAACGATGGAGTCCAAAAAGGTAAATGGATTGTTGTTTGCTGGAGAAGTGTTAGACTTAGACGGGCTGACCGGGGGATATAACCTTCAGATCGCTTGGTCCACAGCCTATCTCGCGGCCCAGTCATTGGGATAGTCAAAGTCCTCTCTGTAGACGAGGGAGTAGCCTTTGATCCACTTTGACAGAGAAGGGGAATTTGACTTTGGGACACACCACAATTGCCCTGCGAGGAGCCCCCGGGCACAGAGAATTCTGAGTTTGGTTTGCCGTATAGGAAATAAAGGAGGAAGAAATGGGAACGAATATCGCCATCGATGGCCCGGCTGGGGCCGGGAAAAGTACGATCGCCAGGCGCGTTGCAAAAGAATTGGAATTTATCTATGTGGACACAGGAGCCATGTACCGGGCCATGGCCTTGTACCTACTGCGGAACCGTATCTCTCCTATGGATAAGCAGGCCATGGAGTCGGCTTGCCAGGATGTTCACATCTCCATCGCCTATGAGAATGGAGAGCAGCAGGTACTGCTAGACGGTGAGAATGTGACCTCTCAACTGCGGACGGAAGCAGTGGGAAATATGGCGTCTGTCAGCGCGGCCAACGAGAGAGTCCGGGCGAAACTGGTAGAGCTTCAGCAATCCATGGCCCAGACAGCCGATGTGGTGATGGACGGGAGAGACATCGGGACGAAAGTGCTTCCCCAGGCTCAGGTAAAGATATACTTGACGGCCAGCGCCCATACCCGGGCGCTTCGAAGACACAGAGAACTGAGCGAGAAAGGAATCGCCTGTGATCTGTCAGAAATCGAGGAAGATATCATTCAGAGAGACGAGCGGGATATGAACCGTGAGATCTCTCCTCTGCGCCAAGCGGAGGACGCTGTCCTGGTGGACTCCTCCAACCTTGGAATTGAGGAGGTCGTCCAACAGATCTTAGGAATTTACCGGGAGAGGTGTCAGTGATGTTAGAGGTGAAAGTGGCAAGACATGCTGGATTTTGTTTCGGTGTGAAGCGGGCGGTGGACAAAGTCTATGAGTTGATCGAGACGCAGGAGCGGCCGATCTATACCTTGGGACCTATCATACACAATGAGTCTGTGGTAGAAGATTTGGAGTCCAAAGGCGTCCGTGTTCTCAAAGGTGTGGAGGAGTTTCCCAAGGTGGGAGACGGTGTTGTAGTTATCCGGTCCCATGGCGTCGGGAGAGAGGTCTACCAAAGAATGGAACAGTTGGGGATCTCTTATGTGGACGTCACCTGCCCTAACGTATTGAAAATTCACAAAATCGTGGAGCGGGAGAGCAAGGCCGGAAAGAACATCGTGATTATAGGAAATGCCAAACATCCTGAGGTGGAAGGCATCTGCGGATGGTCTGTGACCACGCCCACGGTCATCGAGACTGTACAGGAAGCCCTAAATTACAGTGCAAATCCGGGGAAATCGTTGTGCATTGTGTCACAGACGACATTTAATTACAACAAATTTAAAGAATTAGTTGAAATTCTTGAAAAAAAGAGGTATGATAATAATGTTTTAAATACCATATGCAATGCTACAGAAGATCGGCAAAGGGAAACGAAACAAATAGCAAAAGAAGTGGACACCATGCTGGTAATCGGCGGCAAGCATAGTTCAAACACACAGAAGTTATACGAAATCTCAAGATGTGAATGTGGAAATACTTACTATATACAGTCACCTGTCGACTTGGATTCTGAAATGTTCCAATCCAGTAGTTGCGTAGGTATTACAGCAGGGGCATCAACCCCAAACAAAATTATTGAGGAGGTTCAAAAACATGTCAGAATTAAGTTTTGAACAGATGTTGGAAGAGTCATTGAAAACGATCAGAAACGGAGAGATTGTCCAGGGTACCGTCATCGATGTTAAAGATGATGAGATCATCCTGAATATCGGATATAAAGCAGATGGTATCATCACGAAGAATGAGTACTCAAACGACCAGAGTATCGTCCTGCAAGATGTGATACACGTGGGCGATTCTATGGAGGCAAAAGTTCTGAAAGTAAATGACGGAGAGGGCCAGGTGGTACTCACTTACAAGAGACTGGCCGCTGAGAAAGGAAACAAACGTTTGGAGGAAGCCTTCGAGAGCCAGGAAGTATTAAAAGCGCCCGTGACTCAGGTGCTGGACGGCGGTTTGTGCGTGGTCGTAGACGAGGCGAGAGTCTTCATCCCGGCCAGTTTAGTCTCCGACAGTTACGAGAAAGATCTCTCCAAGTACGCGAACCAGGAGATTGAATTCCTGATCACAGAGTTCAACCCGAAGAGAAGAAGAATTATCGGCAATCGCAAGCAGTTGCTGTTGGCTGAGAAAGCCGAGAAGCAAAAAGAACTGCTGGCTAGAATTTCAGCCGGGGATACAGTGGAAGGCGTAGTGAAGAATGTGACTGACTTCGGCGCTTTCGTCGACCTGGGCGGGGCAGATGGCCTGCTCCACATCTCAGAGATGTCTTGGGGCAGAGTTGAGAATCCCAAGAAGGTCTTCAAGGTTGGAGAGTCCATCAAAGTCCTGATCAAAGAGATCAAGGGGGATAAGATCGCCCTCAGCTTAAAATTCCCGGAGGAGAATCCATGGTTGACCGCCGCTGAGAATTTCGCAGTCGGCAACGTGGTTGTCGGAAAAGTTGCCAGAATGACTGATTTTGGCGCGTTTGTAGAACTTGCACCTGGAGTGGACGCTCTGCTCCATGTCTCCCAGATTTCTAAAGAACATGTGGAAAAGCCGTCTGACGTGCTGAAGATCGGGCAGGAGATTCAGGCAAAGGTTGTGGATTTCAACGGTGAGGAGAAAAAGATCAGCCTGAGCATGAAAGCGCTGGAGAACGCGAGACCTGCAGATGAGACTGACGAATATATGACAGAAGAATAAGATTTCAGGCTCATGAAACATAAAATAGAGCGGGAGATATCCCGTTCTATTTTTGTTTCATAGAAAAGATACTGACGTATTGATGTGTAAAAGCAGAGAGGGAAGCTGGATTGCGGCCGCTTTGACAATCACAGAAGCCCTCAGGCCAAGTGGAACAGGGAGGAAACAAGGATGGAATATGGCAGTGAGAGACAAAAGAAAATTGCACAGATGGAACGGGAAATCCGTCAGAATGTCGAGGAGATCGAGAGGAGATCGCCGGATCATCTGTACAGAAGGTTGCAGATGCAATTTCATGACTGGGACTATGAGGAGAAATCCATAACTGTGCGCTATCCGGTTTTGGACTGGGAACTGAATCACATGAAGAGTATGCACGGAGGGATTATCGCCTCGGCCATCGACACCACCAGCGGAATTGCCACCAGCCATTTTACCGGACATGTCATGACCCCCACCATCAATCTAAACATCAATTACCTCTCGCCTGCTCTGGAGGGGGATGCCATGCTGGTGACAGCTAAGATTGACCGCATGGGAAGACGACTGGTGAACTTGACCACAACTTGTCAGTCCGAGACGACTGGAAAGCTGATTGCAACAGCCACGGTAAATTTTATGCTGACCGGATCAAAATAAGGGAGTGAACGTTTATGAAGACGAGGATGTTAATTTTGGTACTGAATCCAGGCTCCGTCTCCACGAAAGTGGCAGTGTACGATGGCGAAAACGAGTTGTCTTCCCGTACCCTGGAACACTCAGCCCAGGAACTGGATCGATTCAGTGAAATCAATGAACAATTGGATTTTCGAAAAGAGATGGTGCTGTCTTATCTGAGAGAGGCTGGTTTTTGCCCGGAGGATTTGTCTGCCATCGCCTGCAGAGGAGGAGTTATTGGGCAGTTGGACCCGGGGGCTTACTTGGTGGATGAGAAGGTAGTTGCAGCCTCCAGGAATCCTATGTCGGTACACGCTTCCAATCTGGGACCAATCATCGGCTATGAGATTGGAAAACCCGCCCACGTCCCAGTCTATGCCTACGATATGGTCTGTTGTTGCGGGGTCCCCGGCCAACTCTATACCCTATCGGGAATTCCGGAGATATCCAGGCCTTTTCTATCCCACGTCTTAAATGTGAGAGCCGTCTGCTTCGAACAGGCCAGACGGGAGGGAAGACAGATTCAGGATACCAGTTATGTGGTGTCCCATTTGGGCGGTGGAATCACCTCTAATCTAGTGGTGGGGGGAAAGATCAGAGATCTCGTGGGGGATGACGAGGGGACATTCTCCCCGGAACGCGCCGGAGGACTGCCTTGCCGGTTACTGGTGAAATCCTGCTTTTCTGGAAAATATCAGGAAAAAGAGATGCAGACAAGGTTAAAAGGAAAGGGCGGAATGGTTGCATATCTGGGAACCGGTGATCTCAGGGAAGCACAGAGTAGAATCGAGAGCGGAGACCGCCAGGCGGCATTGGTGGTGGAAGCCATGGCTATGCAGGTGGCCAAGGACATCTTGTCCCTATTTGCCGTGGTAAATGGCCAAGTGGACAAGATCATCCTGACGGGTGGAATGGCCTACTCAGAACCATTTACCCAATTGATACGAGACAGGGTTGCCTTTGCCGCGCCGGTAGAAGTAATTGCGGGAACTTATGAGATGGAGGCGCTGGCCAAAGGCGTCTACAGGGTTCTCCGCGGAGAAGAACAGCCTCATAGATTCTCCTGAACCACCGTGACGGGCGTGTGTGACATAAATTCCCAATGGCAAGTCCGTCTAGTTTCCCTTGAACTCCAATTGAAAATATTCTCGCAGACAGGTCTTGAGGGCATCAAAGTCGCTTACAAAGTTAGGGGTGCAGTCGAACCAGGTATAGCAGGTCTCGGCTGTGGCCTTTTTCTTTTTTTCCTTGTCTATATAGGTGGCCAGACTCTGGTGTATTGCCATGTCCTCCCCTGGAAGATAATAGTAATTCTGAAAATCGCTATAGAATTTGCGGAGCTTTCCCTCAGTGAGGGGGAGAGTCACATGGAGTTGCTCTTTTTCGCCCTCCATGCTTAAGAGTTCTCCCCGGTAGGAGAGCGGCCGTGGGAGAGGGAATAGAAGAGATACAGCCAAGTGAAGATAATCCCTCTCCAAGGAGGCCTCGAGAATCTGAAAATGACCAAAGGCCGGCTGGGCGTAGGACAACAAAGAGAGAATTTTCGTCAGACCTTGGAGATCTTTCTGGTTATGATCAAGCAAAATTTCCGCTAACCTGGGATCATTTGTTTTCAGATATTGTTGATATATCGAGATATAATCCCTGCCATTAAGGTCCTCACACCGATTAAAATCTAAAAATTTTTCGAGATCAGATTGGCGCATACGTGAAAAATTTAGCATTTTTTTATAGGGTTTTAAGAATTTATACAGATCTAACGAGGAAAAATTCACCGGTTGTCTGGAGATAGGAGATTGTCTGCGTTTTTTCTCCAGGTAGGGTAGATCGAAGTGGTCGCCATTGTAGGTGATCAGACAGGAATCCCCAGAAAAATGCCTGAAAAACTGGTCTAAAACTTCCCATTCCTCGTCAAAAGTCTCTGCCATCCACTGGGTTTGCACCCATTTATTTTCTGAAAAATATATTGTTCCAACCATATAAATCTGAGAATTAAGAGGTGCAAAACCTGTGGTTTCGATGTCCAAAAAAACGGACTTTTTAGCGCTGTGATCAGTCAATAAATTAACAATGTCAGAGTCCAAAAACCCTGATAATATTGGGGTATTTTTTACAATCATATCGTTTTCTCCTTCCCAAATTGTATCTAATTATATACCAAAATAGAGAAAAAAAATAGTGATTTTTGAGATGAAAAGTTGTATAGTATATACAGGGAAATGAAAAAAACGTCTGATAATTTGGCACATCAGACAAGTCGGACTTGGGTGTCCGGCGTATAAAAGCCTCAGTATACAGAATTCCGTGTACAAGAAGACAAATTAAAGGAGGTTGAACAATCAAATGGGACTTTTAACCTTTAAAGGAGGCATCCACCCCCCCGAGGGGAAGGAATTGTCCAAAGAACAGCCCATTGAGACTTATATTCCAAGGGGGGATATGGTCTATCCGTTATCACAGCACATCGGTGCTCCTGCGAAGCCTGTCGTAAAGAAAGGTGATCACGTGTGTAAAGGGCAGATGATTGGAGAATCCGGCGGTTTCGTGTCGGCTCCGATCCATGCTTCCGTCTCTGGGACCGTCAAGGGAATCGAATCCCGCCTGACAGCCACAGGGACAATGGCCAATGCGATTATCGTGGAGAATGATCAGCAGTATGAGGAAGTGGAATATCAACCGGCCGAATCCCTTCAAACTCTGTCTAAACAGGAGATCTTAAAGAGAATCCAAGACGGAGGCGTCGTGGGTATGGGAGGAGCCGGATTTCCCACTCATGTGAAGTTATCACCAAAAGCACCGGAACAGATTGAGTATATTCTGGTCAATGGCGCAGAGTGCGAGCCTTACCTGACCTCGGACTACCGGCGCCTGTTGGAGCATGGCCACGAAGTGGTGGAAGGCCTGAAAGTAATGCTGGCTTTGTTCGACAATGCAAAGGGATATATTTGTATTGAGGACAACAAGCCAGATTGTATTGAGAAGATGGAGAACCTGGTAAAAGATATTCCGAGAATCGAAGTGAAATCTCTAAAGACCAAGTATCCCCAGGGCGGCGAGCGAACCTTAATCTATGCCGCCACAGGCAGAGAGATCAACTCCTCTATGTTGCCGGCTGACGTGGGATGTGTGGTGGACAACGTGGAGACGGTGACCGCCATCTACAAGGCGGTTATGTTAGGGCGTCCGGTGATCGACCGAATCGTCACTGTGACAGGAGACGCCGTCAGTCAGCCTAAAAATTTCCTGGTGAGTACAGGTACCAATATGAGTGAGCTGGTGGAGGCCGCCGGCGGATTTAAAAGTCAGCCGGAGAAAATTGTCTCCGGAGGCCCGATGATGGGATTTTCTATGTATGGGTTAGACATCCCCTGTACAAAGACTTCCTCCGCGATCCTGAGCTTTCTCCAGGACGAAGTCTCCCATGTGCATGAGACTGCTTGTATCAATTGTGGGCGCTGCGTCACAGTCTGTCCGGGTCATGTTGTGCCTGCAAGACTGGCCACGTATGCTCTGCAGGGAGATATGGAGAAATTTCAGAAATACGATGGGATGGAGTGTTGTGAGTGCGGCTGTTGCAGTTACATCTGCCCGGCAAAACGTCCTCTGACGCAGTCCATCAAATCCATGCGTAAAATGGTTCTGGCGAGCCGTAAGAGAGGTTAGAGGGAGGATAGAACATGAACGAGATGTATAATGTGTCATCGAATCCTCATATCAGGGACAAGATGACTACAGGCAGGATCATGCAGTTGGTCGCCATTTCGCTTTTGCCGGCCACAGTATTTGGAGTCTGGAACTTCGGATTGCATGCTCTTCTGGTTGTTCTGCTGACAGTGGCTTTCAGTGTGATTTTTGAGTGGATTTACGACCGGCTGATGCACAAACCAGACACCACCAACGATTTTAGCGCAGTGGTCACCGGACTACTGTTGGCCTTAAATATGCCGCCG
This sequence comes from Blautia sp., assembly GCA_047014865.1. Taxonomy (GTDB): domain Bacteria; phylum Bacillota; class Clostridia; order Lachnospirales; family Lachnospiraceae; genus Blautia_A. The sequence goes on from JBKXQO010000005.1 coordinate 57,071, forward strand.
GAGATTCCTCTGTGGATTCCGGTTTTGGGCAGCGCCTTTGCTATTATTGTGGTAAAACAATTGTTTGGAGGTTTGGGGCAGAACTTTATGAACCCGGCTTTGGCTGCCAGATGTTTCCTCTTAATATCTTTTACCGGAAGCATGACGAACTTTAAGGTGGCAGACGGCGCGCATGCCGTTGTGGATACGGTCTCTGGGGCAACACCTCTGGCGGCCATGAAAGAATATGGAAGTTTAGGGGATGTCACAGTGTCCCAAATGTTCCTTGGAAACATTCAGGGAACCATCGGCGAGACCTCTGTGATTGCGCTCCTGGCGGGGGCGCTGATCTTGGTGGCTTTCAAGATCATCAGTCTCAAGATACCTCTTACATACATTGGAAGTTTCGCAATCTTTATCTGTATCTATATGGTGGCCACCGGAAGAGGACTGGATTGGAACTATCTGGCGGCTCATCTGTGCGGCGGCGGCTTGATGCTGGGAGCCTGGTTTATGGCGACAGACTATGTGACGTCACCGATTACGCCCAATGGCCAGTTGGTGTACGGTTGTTGCCTGGGCGTCCTGACGGCAATCTTCCGGTTGTTCGGCGGTTCCGCGGAGGGTGTCTCCTATGCCATCATCTTCTGTAACTTGTTGGTACCGCTGATTGAGCGTGGGACCTTCCCTGTGGCATTTGGCAAAGGAGGGAAGAAATCATGAAAAATCCAATTGTAAAAGATACGTTTGCACTTACCTTGATCACATTGGTGGCAGGATTATTGCTGGGTCTGGTGTACGACATCACGGCCACTCCCATTGCCAATGAGCAGGCGAAAGCAAAGGCCGAGGCCTACAAGGCTGTCTTTGCCCAGGCGGACGATTTCCAGGTGATCTCGGACAAAGAGGATCCTGATCTGGAGAAGTACCTGGATGAGAACGGCTATTCTAAGAGTACCGTCGACGAGGTCATGCAAGCCGTGGATGAGAACGGCGAGCCCATTGGATATGCTTTTACTGTGACCAACTCAGAAGGTTACGGCGGCGACATTCAGTTTGCCATGGGCGTGGCAGACGACGGCACGTTAAACGGTATCTCGATTCTGTCTATCAGTGAGACGGCTGGTCTTGGAATGAAGGCGGATACCGATGAGTTTAAAAATCAATTCGCAGACAAAAATGTCGAAAAATTCGAGTACACCAAGAACGGGGCCACTGAGGACAATCAGATTGACGCCATCAGTGGAGCCACAATCACCACCAACGCAATGACCAACGGTGTAAACGCCGGCCTTTGCGCATTTCAGTATGAGAAAGGAGGAAACTAAAACATGAAGACAAATTCACCAAGCGAAAGATTGGTCAACGGTATTCTCAAAGAGAATCCCACTTTTGTACTGATGCTGGGTATGTGTCCGACATTGGCAGTTACAACCTCCGCGATCAACGGTATCGGAATGGGATTGACGACGACGGCAATCTTAGCGGCCTCTAACTTGATGATCTCTCTGCTGCGCAATTTTATCCCGGACAGAGTGCGTATGCCCGCCTACATTGTGGTGGTAGCGTCTTTTGTGACCATCGTCCAGTTTCTTTTGGAGGCTTTTATTCCCAGTCTGTACTCTGCGCTGGGCATCTATATTCCACTGATTGTGGTTAACTGTATCATCTTAGGGCGTGCGGAGGCGTACGCATCCAAGAATAAACCGATTCCCTCGCTGTTCGACGGTATTGGAATGGGACTAGGCTTTACCCTGAGTATCACTTGTATCGGCGCGGTGCGTGAACTGATCGGGGCAGGTCAGCTCTTTGGCCATCAGATTCTTCCATTGGCCGACGCAGCCAACGGTGTGGCTGGCTACGAGCCGATCACGATCTTTGTGCTGGCGCCTGGAGCTTTCTTTGTCCTCGCCATGTTGGCAGCCATCCAGAATAAGTTTAAAATTGGCGCAGCCAAACGCGGTATCGATCCCAGCGAAGGGTGCAGTTGTTGTGATGGCTGTGATTCCTGTGGAAACACGGCATGTATGGGAAAGAGAGGGGATGAATCATGAAAGAATTGTTAATCATTATTGTTGGCTCTGCCCTGGTTAATAATGTCGTACTGAGTCAGTTCCTGGGGCTTTGCCCATTCTTGGGAGTATCTAAGAAAATCGAGACGGCTGCGGGTATGGGTGGCGCGGTGATCTTCGTCATCACTCTCTCCTCCCTCGTGACCAGCGCTATCTATGAGTTTATCTTGATTCCCACCAATCTGGAATACCTCCAGACCATCGTCTTTATCTTGGTAATCGCGGCGTTGGTTCAATTTGTGGAGATGTTTTTGAAGAAATCCATGCCGGCGTTGTACCAGAGCCTGGGCGTGTATCTGCCCTTGATCACCACCAACTGTGCAGTGCTGGGAGTGGCGTTGATCAACGTACAGGAGTCTTACAATGTTCTGCAGGGAACCGTCAATGGATTTGCCACTGCGGTGGGATTCACCATCTCGATTATTCTGATGGCCGGTATCCGTGAAAAGATTGAGTTCAACGATATCCCAAAATCTTTTCAGGGCTTCCCCATCGTGCTGATTACGGCGGGATTGATGGCTATAGCATTTTTTGGATTTTCAGGATTAATTTAAGGAGGCAAATCATATGAATATTGCAGCGATTATCATTGCCACGGTTGTCGTGGCAGGCGTGGGCCTCTTTATTGGAGTTTTCCTGGGAGTGGCTGGCAAGAAGTTTGAAGTGGAAGTGGACGAGAAGGAAGTGGCCATCCGGGAAGTTCTCCCGGGCAACAACTGCGGCGGCTGCGGATTTCCAGGCTGCGACGGTTTGGCGGCTGCCATCGCCAAAGGTGAAGCTCCCGTCAACGGATGTCCCGTCGGGGGCGACCCTGTTGGAAAACAAATCGCCGAGATTATGGGTGAGAAAGTAGTGGAGACAGCTCGGCAGGTTGCATTTGTAAAATGTGCCGGGGACTGTGAGAAGACGCACGCCGACTATAAATACACAGGTGTGGAGGACTGCGAGATGATGTCTTTCATCCCCGGCGGCGGAGAAAAGTCTTGCGCTTTTGGGTGCCTGGGATATGGAAGCTGTGTCAAGGCCTGTCCGTTCGACGCGATTCATATTGTAAACGGAATTGCCGTGGTGGACAGAGAAGCCTGCAAAGCCTGTGGCAAATGCATCGCCAAGTGTCCGAAACACCTGATTGAGCTGGTGCCTTACGAGCAGAAAGTCTTTGTACATTGTAGTTCGACGGCAAAAGGAAAGGCCGTCACAGCAAGCTGCGAGGTGGGTTGTATAGGATGTAAAAAGTGCGAGAAGAGTTGCCCCAGCGACGCCATCAAGGTGGACAATTTCTGCGCGCACATAGACTATGAAAAATGTACGAACTGCGGCGCTTGTAAAGAAGTTTGCCCGAGACATATTGTTTTCTAAATCAAACAGACGCTCATTTCTCGATGAGATTCCGATGCCAAGAGTCCTGTTATAGGTTCTCTTGGCATTTGTCTTGTCGGCTGGGCCGCCACAGGATTCCTCGCCTAGGACGGATTGTTTCTGCAACATATCCTTTTTCCACCATAGCACCATAGCGGAATCCTTGCTGTGCGTCTAATGGGAAAATATGAAGATTATAGCTTGCCATTGAGGAGAGTGTGTGGGAAAATATTTGTGAAAGGTGCATAAAAAGAGCAAAGGAGTGTCAGAATATGGGAACGATCCGGGAGACTGTTTTATATTACACCCCCAAGAAGAACAGACATACAAATAAATTAAAAGCTGTGTTGATTCAGATGGGAATTCGGATCAGAAATGTGACGCCAGACCAGTTCGGCCAGAAAGTGGGCTACCTGGCGGGGATGGAAGGATATGGGGACGCCTCCATACAGGAGGGAGATATTGACATCCCTCAAGAGATTTTGGTGATGAAGGGATTTTCTGAGAGACGGATGGATGAGTTATTGCTGCGGTTGAGAAAGAGCGGAATTCCCAGGATCTCTCTAAAGGCAGTGGTCACCGACACCAACGCCGATTGGAGCTTTTATCAGCTTTACCGGGAGATCTCTGAGGAGCACCGACAGATGCACAGTGCGTCCTCTAGCGATCCGGTGCATTCAGAAATCTAACAGGGGGCGGCCATCGGCCACCCCCTGTTAGGTCAAGAACAGGAGATCAGTTTACAGAGTGTCATTCCGCTTGATGTAACCGGGCTTGTCCGAGGGTGAGATGATTTCTTTGACACGGATGAGCTTGGCGTCCCTGTCTACCACTTGATTCTCCACATGGACCTCCTTCCCAACGGTGACATGTGGGAGCAGCACACTGTTCTTCACAACGGCCCCTTCTTTGACTATGCATCCACGGCCAATCACAGAATTTTCCACGGTACCCTCGATGAGGCAGCCGTTGGAGACGAAAGATTTTTTCACCGCTGCGTTCTCAAAATACTGTGTGGGGCAAGAGTCATTGGTCTTGGTATAGATCGGCCATTCCTCGTCAAAGAGACTGGCCGTGTTCTTCAAATCGATCAGAGAGATATTGGCGTCGTAGTAACCTTTAAAGTCCGTGATGGATGCGAAATATCCCCGGTGGGAGACGCCTCGGATATCCAACTCGGAGCACTGACTGTTGACCACGTCAGCCAGGGTGTACATGGAGGATAACTTCCGAGCCTTTCGAATCAGATCTATGAATAATTCTTTTTTCATCACATAGGTATCCATGAAAATATTTTTGGTCTTGGCGCTGCCCCGGTTTTCCTCTATGGAGAGAACGCCCTTTTGACGATTTAAGTTCAAAGTGTTACAGCTCAGGAAGGCTTCCTTTGCATTGTCCACAGTGTGGTACAGCAAGGTGATATCCGCCTCGGACTGCAAGTGTGCCTGCAAGAGCGTATCAAAATTCATGGAGTAGATCATATAGCTGGGGGCGATGACCACATATGGATATTGTACCTTCTCGATACACTCCATATTCTCCATAAACGCAGCGATATCCGTATTGTAAATGTCATTGTCTGCATTTGCCTCAGAGAAGAGCACTTGCAAACTGCCCCGCTTAGAATTGATGTTGTAGTGACGTCCAGTTCCCAGATGCTCCACCAGTGAACGGGGATTTCTGCGAATGTACACCTGGATTTGGTCAATTCCGCTGTTGGTCATGTTGGAGATGGGGAAATCAATGACCCGATATCGGCCGAGAAAAGAGAATGCGCCGATGGGCCGGTACCGCTGCATGCCCTCGATCCATATATTTCTCCCAGAAAAATTCACAATTCCAAATGCTCTTGCCATATCACTCATCCCCCTTTACGTGTCTCGCCACAAGTTCAATATGCTCGCTGTTCTCATTTCCGACAGTGGCCTGCCTGCCTATTTTTACACCGTCCGCCACCAAAGCTCTCGTCACGGTGGCGCCGTCTTCCACCACAACCCCCGGCATCAGTACGCTGTCAATGACCTTGGCCCCGGCTCCAATCTTGGCTCCGGTGAACAGCACCGAATTTCGGACTTCTCCGTTGATAACACAGCCCTGGTTGATAAACGCGTGCCTCACGTCGGCGTCCTCACCGATATAGTGGGGGAGGGTGGTGGCGTCCTCCGTGTAGATCTTCCAGGTGGGATCGTCCAGATCCAAGGCGTTGTTCTTATCCAGCAGATCCATGTTGGCTTCCCAGAGAGAATCTATCGTCCCCACGTCCTTCCAGTATCCTTTGAATTTATAGGCATACAGACTCTTGCCATCCTGTAAGAGTTGAGGGATAATATCCTTGCCAAAGTCGTGGGAGGAATCCAAATTTTTTATGTCTGCCTGGAGCATACGTTTTAACAGTTTCCAGTTAAAAATATAGATCCCCATGGAAGCCAGGTTGCTCTTTGGCTGCTGAGGTTTCTCCTCGAACTCTAGGATACGCCCCTGATCGTCAGTGTTCATAATGCCAAAGCGACTGGCCTCGCGCATGGGAACCTCGATGACGGCAATGGTGGCGTCGGCGGTGTTCTCTCTGTGGTAGGCAAGCATTTTGGCATAATTCATTTTATAAATGTGATCTCCGGATAAGATTAGAAGATGTTCCGGCGAGAAGGTGTCGATGAAATCAATGTTTTGAGAGATGGCGTCGGCGGTACCACGGTAGACGTCCAGATTGGCGTCGGCTTTCTCCCTGGGAGGAAGTACGTACACCCCGCTGTCCCTGGCATCCAGGCCCCAGCGGCGTCCGGCTGCCACATAGCTGTTCAGGAGAATGGATTCATACTGTGTCAAGACTCCCACGATATCAATACCACTGTTGGCACAGTTGCTCAGCGGAAAATCGATAATACGGTATTTCCCACCGTAGGATACAGCCGGTTTTGCCACTTTGTTTGTGAGCTCGTGCAGGCGAGTGCCGCGTCCGCCAGCCAAAATCATCGCTAACATACTATTTTGATTCATAGCGATCCCTCCATTTTTTATTTTATATATAATGTATTATACAATTTTTTAGCAGGACTTTCTATATTTTTCCTCAAAACAAAAGAAAATCTCTCATAAATCTTGTTACCAGATTGTAATAACCCTCTGTTAGACTGACACTATCAAAAGAACGGGAGGATCACTCATGAAAATTTTAGAGACAAAACACTTGAAAAAATATTATGGCGCCGGTGAAAATCAGGTGAAAGCTGTGAATGATATCAATCTGTCCATCGAGAAGGGGGAGTTCGTGGCGGTGGTCGGGACGTCTGGCTCCGGCAAGACAACGCTGTTAAACCTACTGGGAGGGTTGGACTATGCCGACGAAGGGGAAGTGCTCATAGACGGGCAATCTCTGCTCCCCATGGACGACGAGGCCCGCACGATCTTTCGGAGAAGAAAGATCGGATTTATCTTCCAGAATTACAATCTGGTCTCCATGCTCACCGTCTACAAAAATGTCATACTTCCCATCCGGTTAGACGGGAACAAACCGGATAAAGAATTCGTGAGAAAAGTCCTGGATCTTCTGGGCTTGACTTCCAAGATCAATCAGCGGCCCAACCAACTCTCCGGCGGCCAGCAACAGAGGGTGGCCATAGCCAGGGCTCTGGCGTCAAAGCCGGCCATTGTGCTGGTCGACGAGCCCACCGGGAATCTGGACACTAAGACCAGCCAGGAAGTGATCGGGCTTCTCCAGATGAGCAGCCGTGAATTCCACCAGACCATCATCATGATCACCCATAACGAGGAGATCGCCCAGATGGCCGACCGTATTATCCATATCGAAGACGGCTGTATCGTGGGAGGTGAACAGTGATGTATGAGAATTCCAATCAAGATGTGTTAAGAGAGTTGACCAAAGATAATTACCATTCCCACAAAACCCGCAACCGATTGGCTATTCTGGCCATCGCTTTGACCACTATCTTGATCACGGCAGTCTTGACTGTGGGAATCAGTGTGACTTCCACAGTCTTAAATTACGGAGAGGCGGCTCCGGGACCGGGGAGTATCGGCAGCATCACCGGCACAAAAGAGACTTGTCAAAAAATCCGCAAATTGTCCAATGTCACCCATGCAGATTACATCGCCAAGTGCAGCAATTCTCCTCTGCGCAACGATGAGTTCGCCGGGATGACGGTCTACCTGATGGCTGGGGAAGAAGGGTATTATAAGAACAACTACGTAACTTTGGAGGAAGGGCATTTCCCCAAAAACGCGCAAGAGATCATTCTCTCCGACAATATGGTCAAAAAATTATCCTTGGAGAATCCTGTGGTCGGCCAGAAAGTCACTCTGAGAATGATGATTCAGGAAAATGGGGAGCCAGTTGAGAAAAGCCATACGTTCACAGTCTGCGGTTACTTCAAGAACCCACTGATCACACTGGAGGACACCTATGATGAGATCTACACCGGGGAGGATTTCGTCTCCCAGTACAACCCTCAGCTTGAGGGTGTCTCCCAGAGCATCTATGTGGCGGTAAACGACTTAAATCCATTGTTGATGAAGACGGACGTGATAGAAAAGCTGACCCAGATCACAGATGCTGTAGACGCGGAAGGCTACGCTACCAAATACACCTCAAACCCGATGGATTTGCTGGCAGGCATTCTCCCTGCAGGCGTCTTCGTACTGTTCATCATCTTAAGCGGCTATTTCTTGATCTACAATGTGTTCTATCTATCCATCTCCTCGGACATCCGGTGGTTTGGAATGTTGAAGACCCTTGGATGTACCGGAAGACAGTTAAAGAAAATCCTCATGGCACAGATTCGCCGCCTGGCCTGCTGGGGGATTGGCATCGGCATTGTAATCGGCTACGTGGTGGGCAATTATCTGGCTCCTGGCCTGATGTCCCAGACTATCTATGAGTCTTTTTATAAAGCCCCCAACATGTTCTTGATTTTCTGCTTGGGAGCGTTGTTTGCCTGGGTAACCATCTATATCAGCGCCCACCGCTCCTTGCGCCTTGCCTCCAAGATTTCCCCGGTGGAGGCCGCTAAATATGTGCCGAGGAAGAGGAAGAACACCTTCACAGTCCTGTCCTTCGCCCTCAGCGGTATTATGTTCATGGTGGCTGCCAACTTGACCTTAGGCTACTCTGTGGATAAGATGGTAGACCGCTACCACATGGACGATATGACTCTGCTGCAGAAGAATTCTATCTGGACCCAGGAGGATCCATACCAGCCCATCCAGGAGGAGACTGTAGAAGAGATTCGCCGCCTTCCTTTTGTGAGTAAGGCAGAGCCGGTCTACACCGGGAGAAGCATGGAATATCTCCTGTACGGATCCAATGGCCAACAAGTGTACCAGGAGTCCCAGGCGGAAGTAAAGCTTCAAGGAAAAATATCTAAGTTAGGGGAAGTAGTCGTCAATTCCCTGGGTGGCGCCAACGACTATCTCGTTCACGAAGACCGGAATTCTGTACAGCTTCATATTACAGGCCTCCCCGGTCAACGGCTGGAACGGCAAAAACCTTATATAAAGATCCTAGAAGGTAACTTGGATCGGGAGAAATTCGCCCAGGGAGACTATATTCTCTGGAATGTGGGCACCTTGATCCCGGAAGCAGAAAACTTTGTCCATGCGGGAGATACCTTTGATCTGTCCGTGTACGACGGGGCCAGAGACACTTGGCACACCAAGAAGGTGACGGTTCTGGCCGTCGTTCAGTCAGAAGATATGTATGGGACGGGGGATCTTGGTTTCAGTGAGATCGTCATGTCTGAGAAAGGTTTTCAGGAAGTCTTTCCAGATTATCAGACAATGATCGGCAGACTGAATATACAGACAAAAGGCGAGATCACCCAGGAGGAGCAGCAGCAGATCAAGGCGATCTATGAGAAAGAACACTCCACTCAAATCCAGGCCCAGGACCGGGCCACCGACAGAGTCAGTTTTCAATCTCAGAAACGTACTATGTCGCTGATCGGCCTGTTCCTGGCCTCCTTGCTGGCAATTATCGGACTTTCCAACATGGTGAACACCATCACGTCGGATGTATTCTCCAGGAAAATCGAGCTGGCCACATTGCAGTCCATTGGAATGACCAAGAGTCAATTGTGGAAGATGCTCTTTGGCAACGTATTCCGGTTAAGTATGATTTCCATGGCTATCATCTTCCCAGTGGGCAGCGCCCTTGCTTATTTCTTGGCGAACCATCCCATCTTTACCGGATTTCGTCCGTCTGTCTACCTGGTCAGCACAGGAGCTCTGCTGGTTGTGATCCTGGGATTGTGTGTGGCGCTGACTTCCATTCTTGTCCGTGTGTTAAATCAGAAATCTATAGTTGAAAGATTACGTGAAATTGAGTAAAATCATAGGCATGACGGTAAATCCATAGAAAATTATGACAGACGGAGCAAAGAGATGCAAAGAGAAAACGAGAGCGTTATCCTTCAAATATGTGCGGCAGAGATCCTCCTGGGAGGGGGGATCTTTTGTCTGTCCTGGAAATTTCCCCGTTGGAGTCCACTCCTCTTCTTAGGATACTTGATTGCCACCTTGGCCGTTCTCCTGCTGGGATTTGGGAAAATCAAAAGGCAGGTGAACCATACCATGGAACTGGTGGACGATACCATCGACGAGATGATTCTACACCACGAGTGCCGGCATTTTGACGAGTACACCGACAGCCTTCTGGGAAAATTTCAAAGTCAGATTCTCAGATTGCATCAGATTCTGATCTCCTATGAAGAGCGGGAAAAACGACAAAAGGAACAGATGGAGCGCTCCATCAGCGATCTGGTTCATCAGATCAACACCCCCATCGCCAATCTGCAATTATACGCCCAACTGCTACAGCAGGAAGAACTTTCCCAGGAGGAGCAGACGGTGTTCGCCAAGAGTGTACAAAGCCAGGCGCAAAAATTGGAGTGGTTGGGAGAAGGGTTCTCCAAGATTTCCAGGCTGGAGCAGGAAATCATCCAATTGCATCCCCGCAGAGAACCCCTACTCCCCACTGTGTTGTCTGCCATCGACGAGGTGACGCCCAGAGCCGTACAGCGGGGAAATGAGATACGGCTCACAGGCAATCAACACTTACAGGCTTGGTTTGATCCGAGATGGACAGAGGAAGTGATTTTTAACCTCCTGGACAACGGGGTGAAATACAGCGATCCGGGAAGTATCATCCTGGTCTCCTTAGAAGAGTATGAGATTCATGGTAAGATCTCTGTGACCACCAGAGGCCAGTTGCCAGACAGTGAGGAATTTCCCCGGTTGTTCCAGAGGTTCTACCGAAGTCAAAAGACAGAACAGGCGGAAGGCGTAGGGTTGGGATTGTACCTGGCCAGAGAGATTGTGCGCAGCCAGAATGGATACGTCAAGGTGAGCACTCACGGAGACGGGGAAATTACTTTTTCTGTCTTTTTGAGAAGAGAAGAGGTGGAGGAGAAAAGTTATGACAAGAATTTTACTGGTGGAAGATGATTTGCTCTTAAATCAGGGAATCGCCTATGCGCTGAGAAAAGAGGGCTATCTGGTGGACACGGTGGATTCCATCAAGAAGGCCTGGGAATGTCTCAACGACAGCCCCTCCCTGGTTCTGCTGGATATCAATCTTCCAGACGGCGATGGGAGAGAGTTCCTGGAAATGCTCAGAGTTCGAAATCCGGTTCCTGTGATCTTTCTGACTGCCCGGGACAGCGAAAAAGATATGATCGCCGGATTTGACGCTGGCTGTGACGACTATATGACGAAACCTTTCTCCATCCCTGTGCTTCTGCGGAAAGTGTTGCTCCTCCTGCGCCGCTCCTTACAGGAGGAGCAAAATCTATACTATCAGGATTCCCTGCTCTATGACTTTGACCAAAAACGCTTGACGATCAAAGAGAGGGTGGTCAAACTTACCGCCACAGAAGTCCGGCTCCTGGAGCACTTTCTCCACAACAGGGGAAGAGTGCTGACCAGAGAACAGATTCTGGAGAAAGTCTGGGATACCTATGAGAATTTTGTGGATGAGAAGACTTTGAATGTAAATATTCGGAGACTCAGAGAAAAAATAGAGGAAAATCCCAAAAATCCCCGGTACATTTGCACCGTCTTTGGAATCGGTTATAAGTGGAATACAGACAGGCCGTAAATGGCATACTGCCTGGGAGATGTAGACTCTCTGTGAAAATGTCAGGTGTAGGGTTGGCACAAGGGAGTTTTGCATTTTAGAAATTTCTATGCTATGATAGACTGGATATTAAGAAAGGGAGATCACTATGAAGAGGAAGGATGTCTGGCTGATTGTGGGAGTCATTCTCTTGGCGGCAGCCGTTTTTTTTCTGAGAGAGAGTTTCTCCAATCCTCAGAATCAAGTGGAGATCACAGTGGACGGAGAGGTATATGGCACCTACGCTCTGGAACAAGACCAGACGATCTCCGTCAACGGCACCAATGTCTGTCAGATCAAGGACGGAGAGGCTAGGATGGTGGAGGCCGATTGTCCCGACCATCTCTGCATGGAGCAGAGTGCAGTGAGCGCACAAGGAGGCACCATCACCTGCCTGCCCAACCGGGTCGTGATCAAAGCCTCCCAGAGCCAGGATTCTAAAGTAGATATAGTGACGGGCATGATATGGTAAGAAAGACAGCATATATGGGGTTGTTGGCGGCCCTGGCCATTATTCTGGGATATGTGGAGACGCTTCTCCCGGTATTTGCCGGCATTCCCGGTGTTAAATTGGGCTTGGCCAATCTGGTCACTGTATTCATCTTAGATCTCTATAGTTGGAAGGAAGCGGCAGTGATCTCCACGGTTCGAATTCTTGTGGTGGGATTTCTGTTTGGAAATCTTTTTGGAATTGCCTACAGTCTGTCTGGGGCAGCTTTGAGCCTGCTGGTGATGACACTTTGCCATCGCAAGGATCACTTCAGTATCGTCGGCGTCAGTGTGGCTGGAGGTGTCAGCCACAACGTGGGACAGTTGCTGGTGGCCATGGCCATCGTGGAGAATTTCAGCTTGATGTACTATTTCCCAGCCCTTCTGGTGTCCGGGGTGGTCACGGGAAGTCTGATTGGAGTGGTGAGCCGTCAGATTCTACAGCGATTGAGAAAGGTATTGGAACAATGATAGCATTTATAAAAGGAAACCTGGCGGAGATTGAGGAGTCCAAACTGATTCTGGAAAGAGACGGTATTGGCTATGAACTTTTTACTCCTATGAACGCCCAGACAGACCGTCTATATCCAGGTCAAGAGCTAAAGATCTATACTCACTTACATGTGCGGGAAGATGCGCTTCAACTCTATGGATTTTTGACGAAAGACGATTTGACAATCTTCCGGCTTTTACTGGGAGTCAGTGGAATCGGCCCTAAGGCCGCCCTGGGCATCCTATCGGCTATCTCCCCGGACGAACTTCGGTTTGCCGTCTTGGCTGAGGATATCAAGACCATCTCCAAGGCCCCGGGTATCGGACGGAAGACAGCCCAAAAGCTGGTCTTGGAACTAAAAGATAAATTAAACCTTCAAGATGCCTTCCAGCAGAAGCTGGAGCACGTCAAAGAGGAGGCCGGGAACCTGTCTGTGGGCGACGCCAGACAGGAGGCCGCCGAGGCCTTGACCGCCCTGGGCTATGGGAGCACAGAGGCGCTTCGTGCTGTGCGCAAAGTGGACGGCTGGGAGGATATGGATGTGGAAACTTTACTAAAAGCAGCGCTGAAGAATATGTGATGGGATGACGATGGAGAGAAGAATTATAACCACAGATGTGACGGAAGAGGATCTGGGACTGGAGGGAAGTCTTCGCCCCCAGACTCTGGAGGAGTACATCGGACAGGAGAAAACCAAGAAGACTTTAAAGATTTATATCGAAGCGGCGCGACAGAGAGGGGACGCCTTAGACCATGTCCTCTTCTACGGCCCCCCAGGTCTGGGGAAGACGACTCTTGCCGGGATCATCGCCAATGAGATGGATGTGCACATGAAAGTGACATCCGGGCCGGCCATCGAGAAGCCGGGAGAGATGGCGGCCATTTTGAACAACCTTCAGGAAGGGGACGTACTCTTTGTGGACGAGATCCACCGCCTCAACCGTCAGGTAGAGGAGGTACTCTACCCGGCCATGGAAGATTACGCCATCGATATCATGATCGGAAAAGGCGCCTCGGCCCGCTCCATTCGTCTGGATCTTCCCAAATTCACTTTGGTGGGAGCCACAACCAGAGCCGGCCTGTTGACCGCACCGCTCAGGGACCGGTTCGGCGTCATGCACCACCTGGAATTCTATACCGTGTCGGAATTGACTACGATTGTCTTGCGGTCCGCCCAGGTTCTGGAGGTGGAGATTGATCCCGCAGGCGCCCAGGAGATTGCAAAACGCTCCAGAGGCACTCCAAGACTGGCCAACCGCCTCCTAAAGCGGGTGCGTGATTTTGCCCAAGTAAAATACCAAGGGAAGATCACCTTGGAGGTGGCGCAGTTTGCCTTGGATCTGTTGGAGGTGGATCAGTACGGCCTGGATCAGGTGGACCGCCTGATCTTAAAGACATTGATTGTCAATTTTCAAGGCGGACCGGTGGGATTGGATACCTTGGCGGCCTCCGTGGGGGAGGACGCGGGAACCATCGAGGACGTGTATGAGCCCTACCTGCTCCAAAATGGTTTCCTCAGCCGCACGCCCAGGGGGCGGGTTGCCACAGATTTGTCCTACAAACACCTGGGGTTGGAGAAATAATTGTTGTTTTTTGGCAAATTTCGATTATAATAGAAATAGATTACATCCGGAGATCCCGGTAAGGTTATAGAAGAAAGAACCACAGGAGGCTTGTACTATGGCAACAAAAAACACAGCACAAGTGCTGATAGGCGGTAAGATTGTTACGTTAAGCGGTTATGAGACAGAAGAGTATTTTCAAAAGGTAGCCTCTTACATCAACAATAAACTTTCGGAGTTAAGCGAACTTCCGGGTTACTCCCGTCAGCCCATGGAGACGAAACATACGTTGCTGTCTTTAAATATTGCAGACGACTATTTCAAGGCTAAGAAACAGGCTGAGATCTATGAGCAGGATCTGCAACAGAAGGACAAGGAGATGTATGACCTGAAACATGAGCTGATTTCCCTTCAGGTTCAGATCGAGACAGGCAAGAAAGAAGAGAAAAGTGTGGATGACGAGAAAGCAAAATTAGAGGAAAAGATTGCGGAGCTTGAGAAAGAATTAAACGAATTGTTAGGGGAGTAGCGGAGCCTTATCCCCTGTGTACAGAAAGCTTGCCGAAGGCAAGCTTTCTGTGTTTCAACTCCCAGGAAACCCTCCGTGTTTTCCTGGGAAGCAAGGATCCGTTCCCGTGCAGAGGACATTGAATACTTTCTCAAAGATGCAGGAGAGTAAGAGCGATGAAAAAGAGAAGCAGACAGATAGAATTATTGGCCCCGGCCGGATCCCTGGAGAGTTTCTATGCGGCCTTGGACGCTGGGGCAGACGCGGTCTACGCGGGCGGAAGCCGTTTTGGAGCCAGGGCCTATGCAAAGAATTTTACTCAGGAGGAGTACCTGGAGGCTATCCGCTATGCCCACAGCCGGGGCAAGAAATTATATCTGACAGTCAATACCTTGATGAAGAACCGTGAGATCCAAGGAGAACTCTACGAGTACTTGGCTCCTTACTACCAGGCTGGGCTGGACGCTGTGATTGTCCAGGATATGGGAGTCCTACGTTTTATCCAAGAATATTTTCCGGGACTCCCCATCCACATCAGCACCCAGACGACAGTCACCGGACCAGAGTGCATGCGTTTTTTCCAGGAACTGCCCCAAGTCACCCGGGTGGTGCCAGCCCGGGAGTTATCTCTGGAGGAGATTCAAGTCATGCATCAGTCCTCCCACTTGGAGATCGAGACTTTTATCCACGGCGCGCTGTGTTATAGTTATTCTGGCCAGTGCCTCTTCAGCAGCGTTCTCGGGGGAAGAAGTGGTAACCGGGGCCGTTGCGCCCAACCTTGCAGGCTTCCCTATCAGGTCAGCCAAGACGGAAAAAAGCTTTCCCCTGGAAAAGAAATCTGCCCGCTGAGCTTGAAAGATATCTGTACTTTGGATCTCTTGCCCAAGATCCTGGAGGCCGGCGTGACGTCCCTAAAAATTGAGGGACGGATGAAGCAGACGGCGTATACTCAGGGTGTGGTCAGTGTCTACCGTAAGTACCTGGACCGTTGGAGGGAGAACCCTTCCTCCTATCAAGTGGAGGACGCGGACCGGGAGGGTCTGCTGGAACTGTTCAACCGGGGGGGATCCTGCGACGGTTACTATCGCCGTCACAATGGCCGCCAGATGCTGGCTTTTGCCAATGACAAAAAAGTCGGACAGCCCACCCTGAGCGTTATAAAAATTAAAGAAAAAGTTAAGGGCAATTTAATACTCTTTCCAGGCAATCCTGCTATACTTGAACTGGATTACAGGGGATGTCAAATTGCCGTCGAGGCTGGACAAGTACAAAAAGCACAAAACCAGCCCATATCCAGAGAACGGATTCAGACCCAAATGCGAAAGAGTGGGGATGCCCCCTATGTCTTAGAACCGTTGGAGATTGCCATGGGAGATGGGATTTTCCTTCCTATTCAGACGCTTAACCAACTGCGGCGGCTGGGATTCGAGGCCTTGGCCGGGAAATTGGCCGATCAGCACAGACGTCCCCTGAGAGTGGATGCCCCCCTATCTGGACGGCCCAGTGTCGTCCCGTCCCCGGAGAGCGCAAGAGAAGAGATTCCCTTTTACGCATCCTGCGAGACTGCGGAACAGTTTCGGATCTGTGAGAAGTCGCCGGCTATTCAGGGTATCTACGGAAACTACAGAGAAGTATCCGGCTGCCTCAGACGAGGAAACCCTGAGAACAAAAAGCTGTATTGGATGTTTCCCCACGTGGAGAGAGCGGACTCCGCGAAGTTTTTCTCCCAAGAGCGCTGCCAGGAACTCTTGGAGTTGGGACTGGAGGGATTTCTCGTGCGAAGTCTGGAGAGTTTCAGCCGCCTGAGAAGGTACGGCTTTGCCTCCCGGTGTGTTCTGGATAGTTCGCTGTACGCGTGGAACCGTTTTGCCCAAGAGTTCTGGGAGAACCAGGGGATCCAGAGAGACACAGTTCCACTGGAGTTAAATTTTAAAGAGCTGCGACACAGGGATAATGGGAAGAGTGAATTGCTTCTGTACGGTTACCTGCCGTTGATGGTCTCTGCCCAGTGTCTTCAAAAGAACTTGAGCCATTGCAAAAAAGACGATGGCCTGCTCTCGCTGAAGGACCGATACGGAAAAATTTTCCCAGTCCAATGCCGTTGTGATTGTTGTTACAATTTGATCTATAACTGCCTGCCGTATGGGCTTCCCAAGGAGAAAGACCAGGTTGGACGCTTGTGTCCTGGATCGCTGCGCCTTATGTTCACCTTGGAGAGTTCACAGGAGACAGAGAATATATTGACAGAATTTACAGAACTTTATCGAAGGGGAAGGACTCCTCGTCCAATGGAGGTAACCAGAGGGCATTTCAAACGGGGAGTAGAGTAGGTGACGATGTGATTAATGTGATTGTAGAGTTATCCAAATATCTCATACTTGTCTTGATGATTCTATATACGCTGCAGTGTTTTAACATGTTTCGTATCAAGGATGGCCAGGACCGCCGCCATTTATTGGCTAAGCAGATCATGATCATGTTTTTTATGGATCTGACGGCTTTCACCGTGATCTATCTAAAGACTATGAACTTCCATGTCATACAGTTTTACCTGGCGATCACCGTTTTCTTTGCGCTTTTGCAAATCCTATACCGTTTGCTGTACAAAAAAGCTTCGCTTTTGTTGATCAACAACATGTGTATGCTCTTGAGCGTAGGCTTTATCATTCTGTGCAGATTGGATATGGAAAAAGCGGTGAAACAGTTCGTCATCGTGGCCGTCGGCTCTGGTATCGCATTGATCGTACCGATCTTGATCCGAAAAATGAAATTTCTTCGCAGACTCACCTGGGTCTACGCGGGAGTGGGAATCCTCCTGCTGGGCGTGGTGTTGGTGATGGGAATGACCACTTACGGAGCGAAACTCTCGATTCTAGGCGTACAGCCGTCGGAGATTGTGAAGATCACTTTTGTCTTCTTCATGGCCGCCCTTCTTCAACGGGATACTTCCTTTAAGAACGTGGTGATCGCCACAGTGTTGGCGGGGACACATGTGCTGATCCTGGTTCTCTCCAGGGACCTGGGAAGTGCGCTGGTGTTTTTCATCGCCTATCTGGTGATGGTCTACGTGGCCACCAAAAATCCGGGCTATCTGGCTTTGGGCGTTCTGGGAGGAAGTCTTGCTTCTGTGGCTGCCTACTTTTTGTTTAACCATGTACGCCAGAGGGTTGTGGCCTGGAGAGATCCCATGTCCGTCTATGACCAGGAAGGGTATCAGATTGTACAGTCTCTGTTTGCCATCGGGACTGGGGGATGGTTCGGGATGGGTCTGTGCCAAGGCGCCTCCAAAGGTGTGCTCCCAGTGGTGGAGGAGGACTTTGTGTTCGCGGCTATCTGTGAGGAGCTGGGAATTCTATTTGCCATCTGTCTGATTCTTGTCTGCATGAGTTTCTTTTTGATGGTGGTCAATATCTCTCTGCAGATAAGAAATAGTTTCTATAAACTGATCGCCCTGGGGCTGGGCACTGAATATGCTTTTCAGGTCTTCCTCACCATCGGAGGGGCGACAAAGTTTATTCCGATGACGGGAATCACGCTGCCGCTGGTCAGCTACGGTGGCAGTTCAGCTATGAGTACAATCATTATGTTGGCAATCATTCAAGGACTTTATATATTGAGAGAAGATGAGGATGAGGAAATTGAGGAAAAAAGACAAAAAAGACAACCGCAGGCAGGAAGATTTCCAACCGAGACAGGGGTACGCCCATCCGGAACCCCAAGATATCCCGGCTAAGGGCAGAAAAAAGAAAAAACGTTCCGGAAATAGAGAGTTTACGATTATCTCTTATTTCTTTGTGGCCATCTTTGTCTCCTTGATCGGCTACCTGGCGTACTTCAATGTATTTCGGAGCGAGGATTTTATCAACAGTCCTTACAATACCAGACAGGATACCTTTGCAGACCGGGTCATCCGGGGAGAGATCCTGTCTGCCGACGGAGAAGTGTTGGCCAGAACAGATGTGGACGGCGAGGGAAATGAGACCAGAGTCTATCCCTACGCCAATATCTTTGCCCATGTGGTAGGATACGCGTCCCAGGGAAAAAGCGGGTTGGAGTCAGAGGCCAATTTTCAACTGTTGAGTTCTCATACCTTTTTCCTAGAACAATTGAAGAATCAATTTCAAGGACAAAAAAATCAAGGGGACAATGTGATCACCACTCTGAACACTACGTTGCAACAGACGGCCTACTCGGCTCTGGGAGACCGTAGGGGCGCCATCGTGGTGCTGGAGCCGTCCACCGGCAAAATTCTGGCCATGGTAGTCAAGCCAGACTTCGATCCCAATACGATCGACGCCGACTGGGAGTCCCTGATCAATGATCCCAATGACAGCCGTCTCCTAAACCGCGCAGTCATGGGACAATATCCGCCAGGATCTGTGTTCAAGGTCGTGGACGCCCTTGCCTATTACCGGAAAAACGGAACCTTGCAGAATTTCAGCTATCTCTGCCAAGGCAGCATCACAATGGATGGACATACGATTCCCTGTTATGGGGGAACGGTTCACGGACAGGAAGACTTTTCCTCCGCCTTTGCCAACTCCTGTAACTGTGCCTTTGTCCAGATCGGACTGGATATGGGCGGCAATTCCCTGAGAGACGCCAGTGAAGATCTTCTATTTAACAGAAAGCTTCCGTTGACGATGTCCTACAAAAAAAGTACCTTCTCCCTCACAGACGATTCCGGGGTGCCTCTGACCATGCAGACGGCGATCGGACAGGGCAATATACTGGTCTCTCCCATGCACATGGCTCTGATCACCAGCGCCATCGCCAACCAAGGGGTATTGATGAAACCCTATCTGATCGATCATGTGGAGAATTCCGACGGTGAAGAGATCAGCAGCAACACAGCGCAGGCTTATCGCACCTTGATGAGCAATAAAGAGGCAAATCTACTCTCAGACCTGATGACTGGCGTTGTCACATCCGGGACGGCCAGTGCGCTCAGCGGTAGATCCTACACGGTGGCCGGCAAGACTGGATCCGCCGAGTACAATGAGGCCGGAGACAGCCATTCCTGGTTCATCGGCTACAGTAACGTGGCTGATCCAGATATCGCCGTCAGCATTGTGGTGGAAGGGGGCGGGACCGGAAGCGAGGCCGCAGTCCCCATCGCCGGGGAGATCTTTGACGCCTATTACTATAACCAGTAGGGAAAACCTGGAAAGGTATCCCTTGTCAACCGACAGGAAAAAGAGTTATACTAGTGTCAATAGAGAGACACACCCAGGAGGGATTGCAAAATGATTGAAGCAACAAGCTGCGGCGGTGTGGTAATTTATCGGGGGAAGATCCTGGCTCTGTATAAATCCTTTCGGAATCGGTATGAAGGCTGGGTTCTGCCCAAAGGCACGGTGGAGGCCGGCGAAGGTCACGAACAGACGGCTCTGCGGGAAGTGCAGGAGGAGGCCGGCGTGAGAGCGTCCATTGTAAAATATATAGGCAGCAGTAGATATAATTTTACAGTTCCTGAGGATATGGTGAACAAAGAAGTTCACTGGTACCTGATGTCAGCGGAAAATTATCACAGCAGACCTCAAAAAGAAGAGTACTTTGTGGACTCCGGATACTATAAGTTCCATGAAGTCTACCATCTTCTGCGTTTTTCCAATGAGAAACAGATCGTTGAGAAAGCCTACCATGAATACCTGGAATTAAAGAGGGCAAATTTGTGGGCAAGAAGAAAATACTATTAACTGGTTTAGGATTGATGAAAAAGGCAAACATATAGGTAAGAAGTAGGGGATGAAAACCTTGGAGTGGTATCGTAAACTTTATCTCAGCGAGTCGGCCAGAAAACATGCGCGCCGTACAATATGGAAATTAAAACATGGAAAATTCGCACCGGGTTACCATCTGATCACGCTGTCAGATCATCCGGAACATCTCTTGGAGATTATCGCGACCGCATATCTGGTTCAAAGGCCGCTCCAGGCTCTGTGCCCCATGGTGGTGGGGATCGCCAGAGGTAAGGAGGAGGCCTTAGAGCTGACGCAAAAAATCTTAATGGAAACTTATGAACACCGGGGTGATTTTCAGGTGAGAGAATATTTACAGGACAGGTGAGGACATGCTACATATTCTTTGGCTCCTTATAAAATGTATATTAGTTTTGCTGGGAATCGTGCTGATCTTGCTTTTGCTCTTAGCGGGCGTCCTTTTGTTTTGCCCCCTGCGCTACCGGGTTTATGGAAAAAAGGAGATGGATTCTCTTGAAGCTTTGGGAAGGGTCTCCTGGCTTTTCGGAGCAGTCTCCTGGAACTTCTCCTATGAGACCCAAGAAGGTCTGACACAAACATTGCGGATCTTCGGTGTATCCGGCGATCGTTACCGAAAACTTTTTCAAGGCTTTGGCCGTAAGAAAAAGAAACCAAAGGATCCAGAATCAAAGAGAGAAAGCTTGGACTTTCCCGACAAACCAGGGATAGAAATCTCAGAAGAGACGCAAAATAAAAAGGAAGTACAGCTCCCAAAGGAACCGGATACGGCGATGAGCCAGACTTCGGGCTATGAAGTTTCTTCTGATATGAAGACAGAGAATCGGCTCCTTGGATTACTTCAGATAATCAAAAATTTTTTCGAGAAAATTATCAGCTTTTTTCGCAATATTTTTGAACGCTTTCGAGAAATATGGAAAGCTATCGTGAATTTTCGTTTCACAATCAAAAAAATCTGTGATAGAATAGGGCAGATGAGAACCTTTCTTCAGGACGAGCGCACAAAGACTGCTCTGAGACTAGTCTGGAGAGATCTCAAGAAACTGCTGGGAAAGATCGGACCCAGGAGAATTTCCGGATCTGTCCGCTTTGGGCTGGAAGACCCTGCCTCCACGGGACAGGTTCTGGCTATCCTCGGTATGACTTATCCGATCCACAGGAATCGTGTGCAGATCTATCCTGATTTTCAGAATTCCGTCTTGGAGGGGGAGTTGAGATTACAGGGAAGAATCTATGGTGTTTCTCTTCTGTGTATCGCCTGGGAATTATTCCGAAGCCCCGATCTGAGATATGTGATTCAGAAGATGAGAAGTTGAAGATGGACCATAAGGATTTTATGACAAGGAGGACATACTATGGCTACAGACAATAATTTCACAGAGACTATACAGTCTCTATTCAAAGGGATGGACAGCTACGTCTCAGCAAAAACGGTGGTGGGGGATGCCATCCATATCGGCGATACGATTATTCTGCCTTTAGTAGACGTATCCTTCGCTGTGGGAGCAGGAGCCTTTGCCCAGGAAAAGAAGAACAATGGCGGCGGAGGCCTGGGTGGCAAACTGACCCCCAGCGCAGTTCTGGTAATCCAAAACGGTACCACGAAACTGGTGAACGTCAAACAGCAAGACGGGTTGACCAAAGTGTTGGATATGGTTCCGGATTTTGTCAACAAATTCACTTCGGATTCCACGGAAGGGGCGGCCAGCAAGGAACCCTTCACAGAACCTCCAAAAGAGGAGTGCTCATCTGAGGAGTAACCACATATATTAGAAGAAAGAAGAAGAAAGAAGTGCCATTGGCGTCTATGAATCGTGTGTGCGGATTTGCCCTGTTTTTCATCGGTGTGGGAATTGTCATTGGGCTTTTAGTACCCAAATGTCTGGTGGTGGCGCTGATCGCAGCCTGCTGTCTGATGGCGGGATACCATTTATTTTGTTGTTGAGGGATGCTTCCCATCATGAAAGAGGGGAAGCATCCTTTTTTCTCTCACTAGGAAGAAATTTGATGTACACATAAGTCCCACTGCAATATAAAAGAAAAGCCGCTGCAAAGACATGCTCCTTGCAACGGCTCATCAATATTCACTAGGCTCTCTCAACTTTTCCGGATCTCAGACAAGAAGTACAAACGTACATTTTTTTTGCAGCTCCGTTTGCTGTCTTAACCTTCACAGACTTAACATTGGATTTCCACATCTTATTTGATCTTCTATGGGAATGACTCACATTGTTTCCGAAATGAGCGGCTTTCTCACAAATCGCACACTTAGCCATCGTAGCACCTCCTTGACGCTTTTTTCAACAAAAATTATTTTAACAGAATGAATATCCTTTTGCAAGCGAAAATCCAAAAAAATTAATATTAATATTTCATTTTTATGGAAAAGAGGTTATAATACAGACATACGCAATGAGATCAGAGAATATTCGCGTTTTCAATCTAATAGATATGGAGGTAAAAGTTATGAATGGACGTATTGATTCCAACCTGGGAAGCATCGTCATTGATACGGATGTGATCGCCACCTACGCAGGCAGTGTCGCCGTGGAATGCTTCGGCATCGTGGGAATGGCTGCCATAAGTATGAAAGACGGCCTGGTGAAATTGCTCCGAAGAGACAGTTTAAAGCATGGAATTAATGTGAGAATAGAAGACGACAACCAGATTTGCCTGGATTTCCACGTGATCGTAGCCTATGGGGTCAACATCAGCACCATTGCCGCCAACTTGCAGAGCAATGTGAAATACAAGGTGGAAGCATTCACCGGGATGAAGATCAAACAGATCAACCTTCTGGTAGAAGGTGTTCGCGCAATAGATTAGTTGAAGGAGGATACTTGTGGTGAACAAAAATACCATAGACGCCAGTATGTTAGCAAAAATGTTTCTGGCCGGAGCGAAAAACCTGGAAGCAAAAAAAGAATGGATTAATGAGTTGAATGTCTTTCCAGTGCCCGACGGAGACACAGGAACCAATATGACTTTGACCATCATGGCTGCTGTGGCGGAGGTCAGCCAGATTCAGGACCTCACCATGGAGAAATTGTCCAAGGCGATCTCCTCTGGATCTCTGCGGGGAGCCCGCGGAAACTCCGGAGTCATCCTCTCCCAGCTTTTGCGCGGGTTTACCAGAAGCGTCTCCAAGCATACGGCTTTGGATACCATCGCCATCGCCGCAGCCATGGAGAAAGCGGTGGAGACGGCCTACAAAGCAGTTATGAAGCCGAAAGAGGGAACCATCCTGACTGTGGCCAGGGAGGCGGCTGTAAAAGCCATGGAGATCGCGGACGAGACGGAGGATTTGCAATCTTTCTTCGAGGACATTTTCACCCATGCGCAGAACACCCTGGAGAGAACCCCGGATTTGCTCCCTGTTCTGAAAGAGGCCGGGGTGGTGGATTCCGGCGGCCAAGGCTTGATCGAAGTTCTTCGGGGCGCTTACGACGCCTACTTAGGCAAGGAGATTGACTATACCTTCGAGGCTCCCACCGCCGCTCCCACTGTGACAAAAATCTCACCGGAGACGGAGGCAGATATTAAGTTCGGCTACTGTACGGAATTTATCATCCTGTTGAATCAACCCATGCCGGAGGAGGAAGAACACCTTTTCAAAGAATTCCTCAACTCCATCGGTGATTCCATTGTGCTGGTGGCCGACGACGAGATCGTGAAGATCCACGTGCACACCAATCATCCAGGTCAGGCCATTGAGAAGGCCTTGACTTACGGCGCGCTCTCCCGGATGAAAATTGACAATATGAGAGAAGAGCACCAGGAGAAACTGATCAAGGATGCGGAGAAGCTGGCAAAGATCCAGGCGGAGGAAGACCAAAAGAAGGCTCCTCGGAAAGACGTGGGCTTTATCAGCGTGTCCACCGGCGAGGGAATCAAGGCTATCTTCCAGGATCTGGGCGTGGACTATCTGATCGAGGGAGGCCAGACCATGAACCCCAGCACGGAGGATATGCTAAACGCCATCGACCGTGTAAACGCAGATACCATCTATATCTTCCCCAACAATAAGAACATTATCATGGCGGCAAATCAGGCCAGGGATCTGACAAAGGACAAGAAAATTGTGGTACTTCCCACCAAGACGATCCCTCAGGGGATCTCGGCCATGATCAGCTTCGTTCCCGATAAGTCTGTGGAAGAGAACATAGAGGCCATGAGCGAGGGAATCGCATCGATCAAGACCGGACAGATCACCTATGCGGTGCGGGATACCCGTTTGGATGAAAAAGAGATTCACCAGGGCGATATGATGGGAATCGGGGATAACGGAATTCTGGCGGTGGGCACAGATGTGGACGCAGTCACGTTGGATACCGTCTCCCATATGGTGGATGAGGAGTCCGAGATTATCAGCGCCTACTATGGCCAGGATGTCACCGAAGAACAGGCTGAGAAATTGTCCGCAAATTTGGAAGAGCTCTATCCAGACTGCGACGTGGAGGTAAATTACGGCGGTCAGCCAATTTATTATTACGTGATTTCTGTGGAGTAGAGTAAATAGCAATGAAAAAACAGTATTTGAGAGACTTAAAGGGAATTGGGGCAAAGACAGAGAAGCTCTTTCAGGCCATCCACGTTCAGACGACGGAAGACCTATTGGCCCATTATCCCCGCAGCTATCAGGTGTATGAGCCCATCAAACCGATCCATGAACTCCGTGAGGATTCCGTTCAGACAGTGGCAGGGTTCATCTCCTCGAAAGTTGCCCAGACGCAAGTGCGCAATTTAATGATATTGACGACGACAATGGTAAGCGAGGGTGAGAAACTCTCGCTTACCTGGTTTCACGCGCCATATCTGAGAACAGTATTAAAAAAGGGAAGTTACCACGTATTCCGGGGACGGGTGGTACGCAAACACGGAAAACTGACCATGGAGCACCCGGAGATCTTCACAGGGGCCGCTTACCAGGAGATCGAGAACCGCTTACAACCGGTATACGGTCTCACCGCGGGACTTACCAACAAGGCGGTCACCAAATACGTACGGCAAGTCCTGGAGGAACTGCCACTGGAGGAGGAGTATCTGCCTTTGGACATCCGGGAGAGGTATCACTTGGCAGACTACAACTACGCCATCCAGAATATTCATTTTCCCCGGGATAAGGAGGCCTGCCTGGCCGCCCGGTCCCGCCTGGTATTCGACGAGTTCTTGTTGTTCATCCTGGCAGTCCAGCAATTAAAAGAGAAGACCCAGACCGCCCAGAACCATTTTCCCATGAAACCGGTCTGGGAGACGGAGAGTGTCCTGGAGAGTCTTCCTTATTCACTGACAAAAGCGCAAGCAAATGTCTGGCATGAGCTGGAGCGGGACCTGTGCGGCCACCGGCTGATGGCCAGACTGATACAAGGGGACGTGGGAAGTGGAAAGACCATCCTGGCTTTTCTCTCTATGATCCTGACTGCGCAGAACGGTTATCAGGCCGCGCTGATGGCTCCCACAGAGGTACTGGCAGTCCAACATTTCGCGGCTCTCTCCAAGCTCCTGGAAGACAACTCGCTCAGTCGATTTCACCCTGTGCTTCTCACCGGCTCTTGTACAGCCAGGGAAAAGCGGGAGTGTTACGCCAAGATTGCCTCAGGGGAAGCGCTCCTGATCGTGGGAACCCATGCACTGATCCAGGAGAAGGTAGATTACCGCAATTTGGCCCTGGTGATCACTGACGAGCAGCACCGTTTCGGCGTCCAGCAGAGAGAAGCTCTGTCCACCAGGGGCATTCCCCCCCATGTGTTGGTGATGAGCGCCACGCCGATTCCCAGAACCTTGGCCATTATTCTCTACGGAGATCTGGACATCTCTGTGATCGATGAATTGCCAGCTAAGAGACTTCCCATCAAGAACTGTGTGGTAAATACTTCCTACCGGCCAAAGGCCTACCAGTTTATACAAAGACAAGTGGAGGCCGGGCGGCAAGCTTATGTGATCTGCCCCATGGTGGAGGAGAGTGAAGGTCTGGACGCTGAGAACGTGCTGGATTACACCGAGAAATTGCGCCATATCTTTCCCCCGTCAGTGGCTGTACAGCCTCTCCACGGCAAGATGAAAGCCAAGGATAAGAATCAGATTATGGAGGAATTCTCCCAGGGAAATATCCAGATCCTAGTCTCCACCACGGTAGTGGAGGTCGGCGTCAATGTGCCCAACGCCACCGTCATGATGGTGGAAAATGCAGAGCGTTTTGGTCTGGCCCAACTCCATCAGCTCCGGGGTAGGGTCGGCAGAGGAGAACACCAATCCTATTGCATTTTCATCCAGGGAGACCAGGAGGAAGTCTCAAAACGCTTACAGATTCTCAATGAGTCCAACGACGGTTTCTACATCGCCGCTGAGGATTTGAAATTGCGGGGACCGGGGGATCTCTTCGGCATCCGCCAGAGCGGGCAGATGGAATTCCAATTGGCGGATATCTACCAGGATTCCAGCCTTCTACAGAAGGCCAGCCAGGCGGCTGGAGAGATTCTCAGCCTGGACGCAGACCTACAATTACCTCAATATTATAAACTAAGGGAAAAACTGGCAAAATATATGAAATATCAGTTGGAAAATTTAGGACTTTAGTAAATCAGCCCATTGAAAATTCAAACCATTCGTAGTATCCTAGAGGGGAAGAATTTAAGTGATTATTCCTTGTAAGGAGGCATTTCTATGGCAACAAGAACATCCAAGAAAACAGAGAGCAAGACGGTGAAGACTTCAGAGACGGCCTCAGCTGCTCCAGCAACTACCAAGACAGCAGCACCGAAAGCTACCGCAACACCCAAGAAGACAACGACTCGTAAGGCAACTCCACGAAAGACTGCACCGAAGCTCAATACAGAAGTATATATTCAGTTCTGGGGCAAAGAAGTCTACGCGAAGGATGTAGTGACAAGGATCAAAGAAGTTTGGACAACAGAGATGGGCAGGAAAGAGACAGAACTGTTAGATCTGAAAATTTACATCAAACCGGAGGAGAATGCGGCTCACTATGTAATCAACGGCGACACCATGGGCTGTATCAGTTTATAGTGGATTGCGAATGCAAGACGAATCCATGGATCCCGGCGTAATGGGAAAATACAAAGGGGCCTCTCATGGGACGAGAAAAGGATCTGCTGCCAAATACATCTGTGAATGTGAATTTAGCAGTAGATCCTTTTTTCTTTTTGTCTAATTTTTTATGAGATTACCTTGTACGCTAATCCTCAAAAATTAGTACTGACCACCGGTCATCTGTCTTTCCTGGGCCTCGATCATCTTCTTCACCATATAACCGCCGACACTTCCGTTCTGTTTGGAAGTCAGGTTTCCATTGTAACCATCAGTCAGGGGTACACCCAACTCGTTTGCTACCTCAAATTTAAAACGGTCTAATGCGCTTTTTGCCTCCGGCACTGCTGCGGAGTTTGAAGAATTCTTTGCCATTGTTCATTTCCTCCTTGGTTGTTTGTTTTTTGTTACAATGCTAGTATGTGATATTTCGAAAATAATACACTAGAAATTTTTTCTAATTTTACAAAATTGATCCTTATTAATTATGTATAAATTTCAAAAAATAATTGCACTTTATTTAGCTATTTGTTATAATGAGCCTGAAATAGAACAAGAAGTGGGGTGAAGACAAGTGAATTTAGGTATCATTGCTCATAACAGCAAGAAGGTTTTGATCGAGGATTTCTGTATCGCGTACAAAAATATTCTTGCCAAACATGAGGTATATGCCACAGGCACCACAGGACGGAGAATTGAGGAAGTCACCGGTCTTCATGTACATAAGTTTCTATCAGGCAGCATCGGTGGAGACAAACAGTTCATGGAGATGGTAGAGCGGGAGGACATGGATATGGTGATTCTGTTCTACAACCCGGTAATGATGGATGCCAAAGAGCCCGATGTGGGTGCGATCGCCAGAAAATGCGATCAATATAACATCCCGGTGGCAACCAATATCGCGACAGCGGAATTATTAATTCTTGGATTGGCCAGAGGCGATCTGGATTGGAGACTAAACTTGAAATGAGAGTAATCGCAGGCAAGGCTAAACGGTTACCGTTGAAGACGGTGCCAGGACTTTCCACAAGACCTACCACGGACCGAATCAAAGAGACTCTGTTTAATATGATACAAACGGAGCTTTTGGATTGTCGTTTCCTGGATTTATTCAGCGGCAGCGGCGCCATCGGAATCGAGGCCCTCAGCCGTGGAGCCGCACAGGCCGTGTTCATCGAGAACGATCCAAAAGCTCTCGGTTGTATCAAAGAAAACCTGATATTTACCCACCTTCAGGGGCAGGCTAAGGTTATGAGGGCAGATGTGATACGGGGATTGGAACAATTGGAGGGGGAGAAACCTTTCGATTGTATTTTTATGGATCCTCCTTATGAGAGAGAACTGGAGAAAAAGGTGCTTGAAGTTCTTCGCACTTCTACACTGATGGGCGAGGACACTTTAGTTATCATAGAAGCGTCCCTGACCACCGATTTTTCCTATCTGGAAGAATTTGGAATGGTTCAGGTCAGAAGAAAAGAATACAAAACCAACGCGCATATCTTCGTGCGCAGAAAGTGAGAGAACTATGTCGAAAGCTGTGTATCCGGGTAGTTTCGACCCGGTTACTTACGGACATCTGGATGTCATAACCCGCGGCAGCAAATCCTTTGACGAGGTCATCGTAGGCGTTTTGCAGAATTCTACAAAAAGTCCGTTGTTTTCTGTCGAAGAACGTGTTAATATACTTAGAGAAGCCACAAAAGATCTTCCAAATGTGAGAATATGTGCATTTGATGGTTTATCCGTAAATTTTGCCCGGGAGAACCAGGCAAATGTTATTTTACGTGGCCTTCGCGCAATTACGGATTTTGAATACGAGCTACAGATGGCTCAGACCAACCGGGTCCTGGCGCCTGACGTGGATACGGTATTTTTGGCGACAGGTTTGGAGTACGCCTATTTAAGCTCCACCATAGTCAAAGAAGTAGCTCATTTTGACGGAGATATTTCCAGATTTGTACCGCCTAAGGCGATGGAAGCAATCCGAATAAAAACGCAGAGTAAACCAACGAAATAAGGAGAGTGTACTATGAGCAGCAGAATTGAACAAATCATTGAAGAAATCGAAGAATACGTAGACAGTTGTAAATATCAGCCTCTATCTACGACGAAAATCGTAGTGAACAAAGAAGAGATCGAAGAGCTGCTGCGGGAATTACGTTTAAAGACACCAGATGAAATCAAGCGGTATCAGAAGATCATCAGCAGTAAGGATGCGATTCTGGAGGACGCACAGACCAAGGCGGACGCAGTGATCGCCGACGCACAGGCCAAAGCTGAGGAACTGGTGAGCCAACACGAAGTTATGCAGAAAGCCTACGCCCAGGCCAACGAGACCATCAACGCGGCCAACAAGCAGGCTCAGGAGATCCTGGATTCTGCCACACAGGACGCTAACAGCATACGTCTGAGCGCCATCACCTACACCGACGACATGATGGCCAACATCGGCAATGTACTGCAAAATACTCTGGACGACGCAGGAGCCAAATACAAAGTGTTCATCGATTCCCTCCAGAGTTGTCTGGATGTGGTGAATCAAAACCGCCAGGAACTGGCGCCTCAGACCGCCCAGGCAGCGGCCATCTCCAACAACCTGTACGGGGACAGTGAGGAAGAGGACGACGATGTGCTGATGGATGACCTAAGCGAGTAAGAGATAACCCCAGGACAAAGCGAAGGTAAAGAGAAAATTCAACAGTTTTCCAGCCAGATAGGGAGATAGGGAGAGATTGCTCTGATTCAGGACCCCTTTGGTCTGGAACAAAATACAGAATCCCCCCAACGAAGTGAAGCTGAGCAGCAGGGAGAATTTCCAGGGAAAGCTCAGTGCGGAAGCTGCGATTTTGGCCAGGCCGGTGGAAATCTCCACGGCCCCAAGTACCATGTATTTTCCAATGGGCGCTAGATACCAGAATTGCTCAATGGCTTTTGCCAAGATGGAGAAGAGCAAGATATATCCGCAGAGTTTGGTGATGGTTTCGAATCCATTCATAATGGAGGCATCGATAAGGGTACCCAGAGGGTATGCTGGGGATGTCTCCGTTTTTTTGCGCTGTGTCTCTCTGGGAATACCGATCCTATAGTGGAACCGGAAACAGAGGCTGCACAGGTAGTCGGAGAGATAGAGAATCACCAGGGAGGGAAACAATAACTCCTCACGTCCCAGACATCCCAGCACCAAAAAAGTACAGATGAACATGGGACTGGCATTGTTGGCAAAGGACAGGAGATAATTGGCCTCTTTCTTCGAGATATGTCTCTGAGTGTACAGGTCCGCCGTCAGTTTGGCCCCCATAGGGTATCCACAGAGCAATCCCAGGAGTAGCGCGTAGGCCCCATAGGGACTCAGGCCGAAGAAGAAAGCCCAGATTCGTCGCATAGGATTTAAAATTTTTTCTATACAGTTAAAACTTATGAGGAAATTGGAGAGAATCATAAAGGGGAGCAAGGTCGGCAGCAGGGTTTTAAACCAGAGCAGAAGGCCTTCCCGGGAGGCTTCCAGTGTGAGGCTGGGGTAGACGAACATAAAACCCAGAAGCAGAATCACTGCCAAAAGTGCGGTCTTTCGCTTCATGGCGACTCCAGTGCTTTTTTCTATCAATATATGAACTTATTTTCAATACATTCTAAAAATCAGGAGGGATACAAATATGTCAGTATTCGATCATTGCCAGCCAAGACGGGTGTTTCACTATTTTGAGGAGATCTGTAACATCCCCCACGGCTCTGGGAATACCAAAGAAATCAGCGATTACCTGGTGAAATTTGCCCAAGAGCACAACCTGTCCTACGTCCAGGACGAGAAAAACAATGTGATTATCTACAAAAAAGCCACCTCGGGCCATGAGCAGGCTCCCACGGTGATCCTCCAGGGACACATGGATATGGTGTGTGAGAAAGAGAGCCATTTGGATCATGATTTCACCAGGGATCCCCTGCGCTTAGCGTTGGAAGACGGATATGTCTTTGCACGGGGAACCACTCTGGGCGGCGACGATGGAATTGCAATCGCCTATGCGCTGGCTCTGTTGGAGTCCGATGAGTTCCCCCATCCGGCCTTAGAAGTCTTACTCACTGTGGATGAGGAGATCGGTCTTCTGGGCGCCCAGGATTTAGACACTTCCAAACTGCAGGGGAAATGTTTGATTAACCTGGACTCTGAGGAGGAGGGAATCTTGCTGACTGGCTGTGCCGGAGGCGTCAGCGCCATCTCCACCATTCCTGTGAAATATCGAAATGCCCACGGCTTTCTCTATGAGATCTCCATCCACGGATTGACGGGAGGCCATTCCGGTGCGGAAATTGACAAAAACCGGGCCAACGCCAACGTGTTGATGGGGAGACTACTCTATGGACTGAAGAAGACGGCGGACTATGAGGTGTCCTGGCTGGACGGGGGGAAGAAAGACAATGTGATCCCCAGAGAGTGTCGCTGTCACATATTGCTGTCCACCGAGGAAGAGGAGGCGTCACTGACTGCTTACCTACAGCAGTTGGAAAAAGAGCTGCGAAAAGAGTACGCAGGTTCCGACGAGGGAATCTCCATCGGCGTCAAAGCTCTGGGGGAGACCGATTGCGGCGTTCTCCACCCTGTGAGCAGAGAGAAAATCTTGTTCTATATGATGAGCATCCCCAACGGAGTGCAAAAGATGAGCGGAAATATCCCAGGCCTTGTGGAGACTTCCATGAACTTTGGCGCCTTGGAGTTAAAAGAGCATGCTTTCTACGCCAGCTCAGGGATCCGCAGCTCCGTGAACGCTGCCAAGTACGCGCTCTCTGACCAGGTAGAGTATCTCACAGAATTTCTGGGTGGGGATTATGGGATGGAAGGCGCCTATCCAGCCTGGGAATACCGGGAGAATTCTCCCCTGAGAGACCACATGGTAAAAATCTACCAGGAGATGTACCACAAAGATCCCACAGTGGAAGCCATCCATGCCGGGCTGGAGTGCGGAATTTTTTATGAAAAGATGCCTGGTCTGGATTGCGTCTCCATCGGGCCGGATATCTTGGATATTCACACCCCCCAGGAACGGATGAATGTGGAGTCGGTGAAAAGAGTCTGGGAATATCTTCTAAATGTCCTCAAGACACTCGAATAATTTGTCATAAATCCTCTTCTTCTCTCATATACTGTAGGGTATGCGGAGGTCTTTCTATGATAAAAAAATACGTCCGTCTCTGTCTTTTCCTTCTTCTTTTGTTGTGCCTAAGCCAGGTGCTTCTGGCGTATCTAAGGCAGAGAAGTCAAGTCTCCGGTCTGACGATGGCAACCAATGAGACTGAGGAATTTCGCAGGCAGCAGTTGTCGGAGAAACTCGTGGGACAACTGGTGGAAGAGGAGATCGATCCGGGGATTCTCCCCTCCACGCTGACCGCAACGATGATTCAGGGAGACTTCTCTCCAGACGCCATCGTTGAGGATTACAGTCTCTATGAAAAGTACAAACCCAGCGAGTTCTCCACTCTGGTGGACAGCTACAGCGCCATCTGGCAGGATGTGGAGGAGTTTCCCCTTCTCAGAGAGGAAATCTCTTACGGAAATACCTGGCTGGAGGATCGTACCTTCGGCGGGGACCGCCGCCATGAGGGCTGCGACCTTTTCATAGAAGGAGCCCAGCCAGGAGAGTACCCAGTCTACAGCATGACCGACGGAACCGTTGAGCAGATTGGATGGCTTCCACTGGGAGGATACCGTATTGGCATCCGTAGCTCCCACGGTGGATATTTTTACTATGCGCATCTTAGTTCTTACTGGAAACAGTACGAGATTGGGGAGGAGATCCTGGCCGGAGAGATTGTGGGATTTATGGGCAACACTGGTTATGGCGCCGAGGGAACGGTGGATAAATTCCCTGTACATCTGCACCTGGGGATCTATATTTCCACCGCTCACAGCAGTGAGCAGAGCGTGAATCCCTATTGGATCTTGCGGTACGTAGAGACGAAAAAGAACCTTGGGGAGAAGACTTGAGGGTGGACTTGTCCATCAGGTTCTGGTATACTAAACGATGTATATTCACTGGAAATAGATAGTAGGAGAGAGCCAAATGGAAACACAATTGTGGCGTAGTATCTTAAGCTCCTATGAGCTGGCAGTTCAGGAGCTGATCATAAAATTTGAACATTTGATCGCGGAGTACAAGACCAATGATCAGTATTCCCCCATCGAGGAAGTATCTGGGAGGGTCAAGAGCATCTCCAGCATTTTGGAGAAAATGCAGCGAAAAAACATTCCAATGGAGAAGATGGAAGAAGAGATAGAAGATATCGCCGGAATCCGGATTATCTGCCAATTTGAGGAGGATATCGCAGAGGTAGCCCACATGATCGCCAATCGCCAGGATATGGAGATCAAAAGTGAGAAAAACTATTTAACCCATATGAAAGAAAGCGGTTACCGAAGCTACCATCTGATTATCTACTACACCGTGGAGACCATTCAAGGTCCAAAGCGTCTTCAAGTGGAAATTCAGATCCGTACCTTGGCCATGAATTTCTGGGCGACTATCGAACATTCCCTGCAATATAAATACAAAGGGAATATGCCCCCCCATGTGACGGAACGGTTGAGCAAAGCTGCCGACGCCATCATCGCGCTGGATCAGGAGATGTCCTCTGTGCGCAATGAGATTATGGACGCCCAGAACTCTTCCCAGATGCAGTCCAATCTGGTGATGGATATTCTGAGCAACATTGAGAACTTATACAAATTGACAAACAAAAGGGAAGTTGCCAAGATACAGGATGAATTTCTGCGCGTCTACGAGGCGAAAGACCTCCAACAACTGGAGCGTTTCCACCGGCAATTGGATATTATCGCCGAGAGTTATCGCGCCCAATCTGTGGCAATCAATCTCTGAGAAAGTGAGATACATATGTTAGAAGGTATTGAGGCCGTCCTCTTTGATCTGGACGGCACACTGGTGGATTCCATGTGGGTATGGCCGAAAGTGGATGAGATCTACCTGGGCCGCATGGGATTGGATGTGCCGGAGAATCTTCAGGACCAGATCGAGGGAATGGGTTTCACGGAGGTGGCCAGGTATTTTAAAGAGAGATTTCACATTCCGGAGACCCTGGAACAGATCAAGGCCACCTGGAATCAGATGGCCTTGGAGGCTTACACGCACAAGGTGCCTCTCAAGTCTGGAGTACGACGGTTCCTAGCCGCCCTCCAATCCCGTAAAATCCCCATGGCCGTGGCCTCCAGCAATAGCCGCCAGTTGATCGAAGCGGTATTGCGCAGCCACGAGATCGACCGTTATTTTGACTGTATTGTGACAGCCTGCGAGGTGGAACGGGGAAAGCCTGCCCCGGATGTCTATCTGGCCGCGGCCAGAAAACTCTCGGTGAACCCGTCCAAGTGTCTGGTATTTGAGGACATTGTGGCCGGTATCCTGGCCGGGAAAGCCGCTCAGATGACCACCTGTGCCGTCGAGGATACCTTCAGCGCCCCCCAGCGGGAGGAAAAACGCAAAAGGGCCGATTACTATATCGATTCTTATGAGGAACTTCTGACAGAATGTACCTAAAAGTACGGGACGCACAGGCAATCGCGGAAGGAATTCAGTGGCAAGATACCGAAAGAGGAGAATAAAATGCAAGATTTTCTACCTATGAACCGGCAGGAGATGGAGGCGCAGGGAATTCAACAGATGGATTTTGTCTATGTGACGGGAGATGCCTATGTGGATCACCCGTCTTTTGGCGCGGCCATTATCTGTAGATTACTCCAGAGCCGGGGATACCGTGTGGGAGTGATCGCCCAGCCCGACTGGCGAGATTCTGAGAGTATTCAAATCTTCGGGGAACCCCGTTTGGCCTTTCTGGTCAGCGCCGGCAACATGGACTCCATGGTAAATCACTACACAGTGGCCAAGAAACGCCGCCGCCAGGACGCCTACTCGCCTGGGGGAGAGATGGGATTGCGCCCAGACCGCGCCGTGATTGTCTACGGAAATCTGATTCGCAAAAGTTATAGACATACCCCGGTGATTCTAGGGGGAATTGAGGCCAGTTTACGCAGACTGGCTCATTATGATTACTGGGATGACCGCATAAGACGGTCTGTCCTTCTGGACTCCGGCGCCGACATGATCTCCTATGGGATGGGTGAGCACTCCATTGTGGAGATCGCCGAGGCCTTGGACAGCGGCATCGCCATCCAGGATATCACCTACATTCCAGGGACTGTCTACCAGACGAAGACATTAGATGGACTCTACCAAGTTCACATTCTCCCAGACTACGAGACTTTACAAGCCGATCCTCTGTCCTATGCCAGAAGTTTCGCGGCACAGTATCGCAACACGGACCCCTTCACGGCAAAGACCTTGGCGGAACCCTACGGTAACCGGGGATATGTGGTACAAAATCCTCCGGCTCAGCCGTTGACTCAGATGGAGATGGACGATATCTATTCCCTTCCCTATAAGCGGACGTGGCATCCCAGATATGAGAGAGATGGCGGCGTCCCTGCACTCCAGGAGATCAAATTCAGTCTGACCAGCAACCGCGGCTGTTTTGGGGGCTGTAATTTCTGCGCGCTGACCTTTCACCAGGGGAGGATTCTCCAGACCAGGAGCCATGAATCCCTGATCCAGGAAGCGAAATCCTTTCTGGGAGATCCAGATTTCAAGGGTTACATTCACGACGTGGGTGGACCCACTGCGGACTTTCGCCACCCCTCCTGCGAGAGACAACTGAAAAAGGGGGTCTGCCCCAACCGGCAATGCCTCTTCCCAACTCCCTGTCCCAATCTGAGAGCAGACCACTCGGACTATGTATCCCTTCTGCGAAAACTCAGAGAGATTCCAGGGGTGAAAAAAGTCTTTATCCGCTCAGGCATCCGGTTCGACTATGTGTTGGCGGATTCTGACCGAACTTTCCTGAGGGAGCTGGTATCCCATCATGTCAGCGGACAATTGCGGGTGGCGCCTGAACACGTGTCGGACAAAGTGTTGTCTCACATGGGAAAACCTCCCCACAAAGTCTATGAGAATTTTCGAACGGCGTACCAGGAGGAGAATAAAAAGACTGGAAAAAAACAGTTCGTCGTCCCTTATTTTATGTCCTCTCATCCTGGGTGTACCATGAAAGAAGCCGTAAAGCTGGCAGAGTATATCCGGGACCTGGGCTTTATGCCGGAACAAGTACAGGATTTCTATCCCACACCGTCCACGCTTTCCACTTGTATGTACTACACCGGCGTCCATCCTCTGACCATGGAGAGAGTCTACACTCCCAGAGATCCCAGGGAGAAGGCCATCCAGCGTGCCCTGATCCAATACCGAAATCCAGACAACCATGCCATGGTTGTGGAAGGGCTGAGGAGGGCCGGACGAGAAGATCTGATCGGATACGGCCCCAAGTGCCTCGTCCGCCCCGACGGCCGAGGACGGGGAACGGCGTCCCATGAAAGAGGGACTTCCCCCAGAAAGAAGAAGACCATACGAAACGTACACAAAAAGAAGAAAGCATAGTCTTCTGTCAGGACAGAAGGCTGTTGCGGAAAGGTGGAAAAGTTGTTTCAGAGAGTTCCAAAAGGAGAGTTCGGCTACTTTAAAAGCGAGAAGAGACGGCGGTTGCTGACCACTGTGATCCTATTTCTCATCCCATTGACAGCCTATTTCATCGGGTGGGCTTATTTTAAGACCCGCCTGACCATTGTGACTGTGGTGGTGGTGGTGGGATGCCTCCCCGCCTGCAAATCAGCGGTGTCTATGATCATGGTTCTGCTTCGTTCTCCGCTGGATGCAGCATTATACCGCAAGATTCACAGCCATCAAGGGGACTTGGTTATGGCCTATGAGCTTTATCTAACCTCGTACGAGAAGAGTGGGGCAGTGGACTCCATGGCCATCTGTGGCAACCAGGTAGTGGGCTATTCCTCAGACACGAAAGCGGATTTGAGATTTTTAGAACGGCAAGTCCAGCAGATACTGCACCAGAACGGCTACCCCGTCAAAGTAAAGATTTTTCGGGATCTCAATCCGTTTCTGGAACGCCTGGACTCTATGAATCTGCACAGAGAGGCACTGGAGAAGGACATAAAATTCACGCCGGACGAGAAATATCCAGATCTGACCAGAAACGAGTTAATCAAGCACACCATTCTCGCAATATCACTGTAGGGAGCGCATATGCAGCAGATGACCATCAAAGAGAACGAGTCGGGACAGCGTTTGGACAAATATCTGTCCAAACTTTTAGCGAAAGCGCCGAAAAGTTTTCTCTATAAAATGCTTCGCAAAAAGAATATCACTTTAAATCAGAAGAAAGCTTCCGGAAATGAAAAATTAAAGAGTGGAGATCAAGTCCAACTCTTTTTCAGCCAAGAGACTTTTGATAAATTTACCCGCGACACTTTTCAGAGAACCACCGGAACTCTGGATATTCTCTATGAGGATGAACAGATCCTTCTCCTGAATAAACCAGCCGGAATGTTATCCCAGAAAAGCGCGCCCCAGGACACTTCCTTGGTAGAGCACATGATCACCTACCTGCTGGACACCGGACAGTTGACAGAAGAAGAACTTCAGACCTTCCGCCCGGGAATCTGCAACCGTCTGGACCGAAATACCAGTGGAATTGTCACTGCCGGCAAGACATTGGCCGCTCTTCAGGAATTGTCCCGGCTGTTCCACCACCGAATCCTTGGAAAATATTACCTCTGCCTGGTGAGGGGACGGATCGTTAGGAAAAATTTTATCAAGGGGTATTTGCATAAAGACGAAATATGTAATAAAGTAGTAGTGAATACTGCGCCGGTCCCAGGATCCCAGCCCATCGAGACTTCTTACCAGCCACTGGCGGATAACGGGGAGATCACCTTACTGAGGGTGCACCTGATCACCGGACGCACCCATCAGATTCGCAGCCATCTGGCCAGCATTGGCCACCCCATCCTGGGCGATCCCAAATATGGAGATCCGCGCTGGAATCAAATTTATCACAAAAAATATGGACTGCAGCACCAGTTACTCCACGCAGCACAGTTAAAGGTGCCGGAGCTTGAGGGGACGCTGGGATACCTTTCTGGGAAGCAGTTTTTCGCTCCACTGCCGAGATTGTTCGTGGAAATTTTGCGCCAGGAGCACATAGAGGAGAGTATCGATCATGAAAATATGGAATGAAATATGGGAGTACGTCAAGATGGTCATCGTTGTTGTAGTGGTGGTCCTGCTGGTCAACAACGTGATCTTGATCAACGCGAAGATTCCATCGGAATCCATGGAGAAGACCATCATGACCGGCGACAGGATCTTCGGTTTTCGCCTGTCGTACGGGATCAACTTGAAAGTGGGAGATTTTGAGTACAGCAAGAAATTTAAGAATCCAGAGCGCTTCGACGTGGTGATCTTTCGCTATCCCGACGACGAATCCCAGCTCTTTATCAAGCGGGTGATTGGCCTGCCCGGGGAGACGGTAAACATCGTAAATGGAAAGGTATACATCGACGATTCCAAGGAACCTCTGGACGACAGCTTCACTCCGGAAGTCCCCCTGGGGGATTTTGGACCGTACAAAGTGCCTGAGAACTCTTACTTTATGTTGGGGGATAACCGGAATTGGTCCAGAGATTCCAGGTATTGGAAGAACACGTACGTGAGCTTTGACGAGATTGTGGGGAAGGCAATCATTCGATATTATCCGTCGATTAAGCTGATCGAGTAGGAGGTAGAAAATGGGAACATGGAATTCCAGGGGACTTCGGGGTTCCACGCTGGAGGAACTCATCAACCGCACAAACGAGCAGTATGCGGCGAAAAAACTGGCGCTGATCCAGAAGATCCCCACACCCATCACCCCTGTGCGCATGGACAAGGAACACCGGCAGATCACGCTGGCCTATTTTGAGCAGCGCAGCACGGTGGATTATATCGGCGCAGTACAGGGGATTCCTGTCTGTTTCGACGCCAAGGAATGCAAGGCGTCCACATTCCCGCTGGCGAACATCCACCCCCACCAGGTGCGGTTCATGGAAGAATTTGAACAGCAGGGAGGCATTTCCTTCCTGCTGATTTTTTTCAGCCAGGAGAATCAATTCTATTATCTGACCTTTCAGCGCCTGAGAGAATTCTGGGGAAGGATGGAGGCCGGAGGCCGGAAGAGTTTCACCGGACAGGAGCTAGACGCAGAATTTTATCTGCTCCCCAGAGATGGCTTGATGGTTCCCTATCTGGATGGACTCCAGAGAGATCTGGAATTACGGGATTGACTTTTGACAAAATATTTCATATAATCTAACTAATTTGAATTTCTTGTGTTATCATGTTAGCACGATAAAGTATCGGGTATAGGAGAAAAAAAATGCAGAGAATTTTTCACACACCAGAGGGCGTCAGAGATGTCTATCGAGAAGAATGTGGGCAAAAACTGTTTGTTCAGCGTAAGATCCGTCAAATCTTTCACAGTTACGGTTACTGCGATATTGAGACTCCCACTTTTGAGTTTTTCGAAGTGTTCAGCCGGGAGGTGGGAACCACGCCTTCCAAAGAACTCTATAAATTTTTTGACCGTGAGGGAAATACCTTAGTGCTACGCCCAGATTTCACCCCTTCCATCGCCCGCTGCGCCGCCTCCTGCCTTCCCTTGGAGACAGAGGTCGCCTGCCTGTGTTACACTGGCAACACCTTTGTGAACCATTCCAGCTTTCAGGGACGCCTCAAGGAGGCCACGCAGATGGGAGTGGAACGCATCGGGGATTCCAGCGCGGACGCAGACGCAGAACTGCTGGCCATGATTGCCAACTGTCTCTTGAATGTGGGACTGACAGACTTTCAGATTAGTGTGGGGCAGGTGGATTTCTTCAAGGCGCTTCTGGAGGACGCGCAGATGGACGAGGAGATGGAGCGCAATCTCCGGGAGCTGATCTCCAACAAGAACAACTTCGCCGTGGAAGAATTGATCCGAGGCCAAAATCTGCCAAGAGAACTGGAGAACGCATTCTTCCAACTCCCCTATCTCTTTGGCGGTGAGGAAGTACTGGCCAAGGCCAAGAAATTGACTTCCAACCAGAAAGCCCTACAGGCCATCGACCGGCTGGAAGAAATCTATGAGATCTTAAAATATTACGGCTATGAGAACTATGTCTCTTTTGATTTGGGAATGTTAAGCAAGTACCGCTACTACACGGGGATACTCTTCCAGGCCTATACCTTTGGAACCGGGGAACCGATTGTAAAGGGAGGCCGCTACGATCACCTGCTGGAACATTTCGGGAAGGCTGCGCCGGCCAGCGGTTTCGGCATCTCCATCGACCAATTATCGCTGGCTTTGAACCGCCAAAAGATCTCACTTCCAATCTCCCAAGAACCGGAGATAATCTTGACTTACACGTCAAAAAACCGGGGGGAGAAAATTCTCCAGGCCAGAAAACTGCGCCAGGAAGGAGCCCGTGTGATCTTGCGAAGAGCAGAAGCTCAAGAAGAGAATCAGGAGGAACTATGAGATATTTGACATTTGCATTGGGGAAAGGCAGACTGGCCAACAAGACGTTGGAGACTTTTGAGAAAATAGGAATCACCTGCGAGGAGATGAAGGATAAATCTTCCAGAAAATTGATCTTCGTCAATGAAGACTTGAAGTTGCGCTTTTTTCTGGCGAAGGGACCGGATGTGCCCACTTATGTGGAGTACGGGGCGGCCGACATTGGGATCGTGGGCAAGGATACCATCCTGGAGGAGAACCGCAAGCTTTTCGAAGTTTTGGACCTGGGTTTCGGCGCCTGCAAAATGTGCGTGTGTGGACCTGAGAGCGCCCGGAAATACTTGGAGAGCGGACAACAGATCCGAGTGGCCACCAAGTACCCCAATATCGCCAGAGAATATTTCTTCGATCAGAGACACCGGACCGTGGAGATCATCAAGTTAAACGGTTCCATCGAGCTGGCTCCCATTGTGGGGTTGTCCGAGGTGATCGTGGACATCGTGGAGACCGGGAGTACCCTCCGGGAAAATGGATTGCAAGTTTTAGAGGAGATCTGCCCCCTGTCCGCCCGCATGGTGGTAAACCGTGTGAGTATGAAAATGGAAGACGAGCGAATACGCAAGCTGATCACCGACCTAAAATCAGCGCTATAGGAGGCATGAAAATGAAAACTGTAAAATTAGACCAGGCGACCATCGCCACGCTCTTGGAAGGACTTCTCAAGAGAAATCCCTCCAGCTACGGAGACTACGAGACCACAGTGGCAAGAATCCTTCTGGATGTGAGAGAGAAAAAGGATCAGGCTGTGTTTGCCTACACTGAGAAATTCGACCACGCTGTGATCACGCCTGAGACTCTGCTGGTGACAGACCAGGAGATTGACCAGGCTTACCGGGAAGTGGATCCCGAATTGCTGGCGGTGATCCGAAAAGCGCTGGTGAATATTCGAAATTACCACGAGAAACAGCGCCAGGAGAGTTGGTTCACCAGTGATGAGAGAGGAACCTTGCTGGGCCAAAAGATCACTCCCCTTCACAGAGTGGGCGTCTATGTCCCCGGGGGAAAGGCTGTCTACCCATCCTCTGTGTTGATGAATGTAGTCCCCGCTCAAGTGGCCGGGGTGGAAGAGATTGTCATGACTACCCCTCCGGGGAGAGATGGCAGTCTAAACCCTTCCACACTGGTGGCGGCCAAGGAAGCCGGAGTGAATGTGATCTACAAGGTGGGCGGCGCCCAGGCCATCGGGGCACTGGCCTACGGGACAGAATCCATCCCGAAGGTAGACAAGATCGTGGGACCTGGCAATATTTTTGTGGCGTTGGCCAAGAGAGCGGTCTACGGCCAGGTGGGCATCGATTCCATCGCAGGCCCCAGCGAGATCTTAGTTCTGGCCGACGAGACGGCGAACCCCCGCTATGTGGCTGCCGATCTGCTCTCACAGGCCGAGCACGACGAGCTGGCCTCCGCAATTTTGATCACCACCAGCGAATCTTTGGCTAGACAAGTGGAGGAAGAGATCCAGGGCTTCCTACAAGTTCTTTCCCGTCGGGAGATCATCGAGAAATCTCTGGAGAATTTTGGACATATTCTTCTGGCCGATACCATGGAGGAGGCCATCGAGGCGGCCAACACCATCGCCTCCGAGCACTTGGAGATTGTCACAGCCAATCCTTTTGAGGTGATGACCAAGATACGAAACGCAGGCGCCATCTTCCTGGGCGAGAATAGCTGCGAACCTCTGGGGGATTACTTTGCCGGTCCGAACCACGTACTTCCCACCAACGGCACCGCCAAGTTCTTCTCAGCGTTGAGTGTGGACGATTTCGTAAAAAAATCCAGTCTAGTCTACTATTCCAGGGAGGCGCTCCGAGAGATCCACCGGGATATCATTCAGTTTGCCACCTGCGAACAGTTGACTGCCCATGCCAATTCCATTGCAGTGCGTTTCGAGAAGGAGGAAGAAAGATGAGACGGGAAGCTTCTATAGAGAGAAACACCAAGGAAACCCAGATTAAGCTAAAATTCTGTGTGGACGGTTCCGGTCTGACAGACATTGAGACGGGAGTAGGTTTTTTCGATCACATGTTGGATGGATTCGCCCGCCATGGCCTCTTTGATCTCTACGTCCGTGTGACCGGTGATCTCCATGTGGACGACCATCACACCGTGGAGGATGTGGGAATCGTTCTGGGAAACGCCATCAGACAGGCTGTGGGAGATAAGAAGGGAATTCGCCGGTACGGAAGTTGTACCCTTCCCATGGATGAGTCCCTGGTACTGTGCGCCGTGGATCTAAGCGGACGTCCATACCTCTCCTTCGACGGCACATTTACAAAGGACCGTCTGGGAACCATGGACACAGAGATGATTCGAGAATTTTTCTATGCCGTCTCCTACACCTGTGGAATGAATTTACACCTGAAAGTTTTGACGCCGGGCAACAACCACCACATGGCAGAGGCTATGTTCAAGAGCTTTGCCAAGGCCCTTGACGCCGCCACGGCCAAAGACCAACGGATCACGGACGTCCTTTCCACCAAGGGCAGTCTGGAATAGGGGAGGAGAACAATGAGAGAGAAACAATTCGTACCATGCCTGTACCTTCTGAGAGGACAGGCCGTGTCCGGCTGGGGACAGAAAAATCTCTTCGGGGACGGGGACGCACGAAAACTGGCACGCTTCTACGGGGAGCACGGGGCAGATGAGTTGCTGGTCTTCGACTTCTCGTCCGCAGACGAGGAGCATGAGGAAGCCATCGGAGTGATCAAGGAGATCTGTGATCTGGGTGAGATGCCTGTGATCGCGGCGGGCCACATCAACCGCGTGGAGGATGTAAAGAAGCTCATCTATGCGGGCTGCCATAAAGTTG
This sequence comes from Blautia sp., assembly GCA_047014865.1. Taxonomy (GTDB): domain Bacteria; phylum Bacillota; class Clostridia; order Lachnospirales; family Lachnospiraceae; genus Blautia_A. The sequence continues at coordinate 100,734 of JBKXQO010000005.1, forward strand.
TGCTGAATTTTTCCAAGGACAGCAATATTAAGATGTTGGAAGAAGTATCTAAGCGCTTTGGAAAAGAAAAAATCTGGGTGAGCATCTCTTCCTTAGAAGAGTTCCTGCCTTATCAGCCGGCTGTGGAGACTTACAGCGCCGGGATACTGGCCTTAGATAACCTGGAAGACGCCATCCAGACAATCTCCTCCATCCCGATTCTGCTCCACACAGATGAATCCCAGGAGAGCAGACTCCTGGAATTGCTGAGAAAGAAGAACGTCTGTGGAGTCAGCGGTAGCCTTCCCAGCAACTGTCAGACAGATCTATTGGCCTTGAAACGCCGCTGTAGGGAAGATGGAATGGAAGTCAATACCTTTGAGAGTAAGATTGAGTGGTCCCAATTTAAACTAAACGGCGACGGATTGATTCCCGTGGTAGTCCAAGACTATAAGACCGACCAGGTACTGATGCTGGCCTACATGAATGAGGAAGCCTTCCAGACAACTTTGCAGACTGGGCAGATGACCTATTGGAGCCGCAGCCGTCAGGAATTATGGGTTAAGGGATTGACCTCCGGACACTTCCAGTACGTAAAATCCCTGACCTTAGATTGTGACAACGATACCATTCTGGCCAAGGTGGCGCAGGTGGGAGCCGCCTGCCATACGGGACACCGCACCTGCTTCTTCCAGGAGCTGATGAAGAAAGAGTACGACGACACAAATCCCCTCCGGGTATTCCAAAATGTCTATGACGTAATCGCGGACCGGCGTGAGCACCCCAAGGAGGGTTCTTACACCAATTATCTCTTTGACAAGGGGATCGATAAGATTCTGAAAAAGGTGGGGGAGGAGTGCACAGAGATCGTGATCGCAGCCAAAAACCCCGACAAGGAAGAGATCAAGTATGAGATCTCCGACTTCCTATACCACGCCATGGTATTGATGGTAGAAAAAGGAGTGACCTGGGAAGATATCACCACAGAACTGGCCAAGAGATAAGGTATAGAAAGGAATGCGATCACAGACGATTCCTTTCACAGAGCGCGGTTTTCTATCGCAAAAGCCGACTCCCTCCGGGACAAGTGTCTCCACTGAAAGTGGTCCTTGTCCCAGAGGGAGTATTTTTTAGCTTTATCCGGGAAGTCCCCGCTTTGACTTCTCCCATGGGATATTTAGATGTAGTCGGAGATATAGGGCTTCTGCTGAATCACCATACTGTCCAGAAAACGGAGAGTCCCGCTATCCGCCTGAATTTTCTCCAATTTGGCCAGCTTGGACGCCCTCTTATACCCAAGCAGAAGCGTTGTCAGGGTGCCGATGGACATCCTCGCCCTATAGGGAGATTCCATCTCACAGAATTCCCCCTTTCCGTCCTGGAATCGTAAGGTAAAGCTCTTGTTGTTCCACTCCAGGAAAGGATCCTCAATATCCAAGGTGAGAGTCTGACCATCCACATTGGGCGAGAAATTGTAGGAGAGGATAAACGTGTCCAGATCAATGATCCGGCCCATGATGTAGGGACGAATAGTCTCCGGAATATCACTGTCCTCCAGACTGAACGCGATGGGCTCGCTGAAATAATTGGAGCCGCGGACCTCGTCCACCATAGACTCATGGGCGCTCATATATTTGCGCAGACCTTTGCGCGCTTCAATATCCAGGTAAATCATTTCCTTGATGTACATGATATCGTTCTTGATCAGATAGACCATATATCCCTGGGGTTTATCGTGCTGATTGTAGTAGATGGCCACATTGGTATCGTCCTCGTCCCAACGCCAATACTCATCCCAAGCCAAATGATTCCGGAACAGGCAGCCATGGGTCTGCTGGGCAAACTGTGTGTGAAGATTCCTCAAGTCCATGCTCTCCTGGGGTACACGCCGGACATATCCGGGGACGTCGATGTTTCTGGGTAGCTGGACGTCCCGGATCCGGTAGGACATCTTATCTGAGACGATCTCCCAGCCCCTCTTCCGGTACAGGGGAATGGAGTAGGGGTAGAGAAGCCCCAGGGACTGGCCATTCTCTCTCATCTCTGTCAAACTCTGTTTCATCAATTTTGACATCAGCCCCATTCCCGAGTATTCCGGGTAGGTAGCCACGCTGGTGACAAAACCGATGGAATAAACTTCCGAGTGTATGTTCATCTTCAGCGGATACACGGCAAATTGGGAGACCAGGCTTCTCCCGTCAAAGCATCCCAGTACGTTGGCCCTCTCTAAAATGGGGAATTTCGACTGCCGGATATCGTCATCCTCCCAACCGGAATCCAGCAGCGTCTTCTCCGTCACCTGAAAGGCGTAACGCAGCAAATCATTGTACTGGCTGACGTCACTCACCGACAAATGTCTGATGCAAAAATCATTTTTGTTCATAAAATCTTTTCCTTTCCCTCGTCTCAATTTACATTTAACAATCTGGCTCTACTCTCTATTTTTTGCCTTTTGTCACCGCTCTGTCCCACAAAAAAACTTTTCAGACATTGTCCCCCTCCGTCAGGAGAATACTGTTACATAAATTGTACTCTATCTTCATAGATTAGGCAAGACCTGGAAGTTCTTATGCCGGAAGAAAGTTCTCATCTGACAGATAAGTTTAGACAAATCCCTGGAATATGCTATAATATTTAGATCAGATAGGATTCGTCCTATTTTTGTCCTGAGAAGTTTCTGACAGAAAGGCGGTAACCATGGCAATCAACAAAGCGGTGAAAGTAATCTTAAAGGCTTTGTCTTATGACAGTATGAATGTCCAGACTGAGCGACGGCTGGCGGAATTAAAAAAGTTAGATCCTATGCGCATTCTCACCCAGAAACTGGATGTGCAAGTTTTAAACGGAGACTGTGAAGTTCCTGTGCGAATCTATTTTCCCTCCGAAAAAATCATGGAAGAGAAGTTGGTATCCCAGTACAATGGAAAGGTTCTGTTGTTTCTCCACGGAGGGGGATGGGTGACGGAGAGCGTGGAGACCTACGACCGAGTCTGTGCCCAGATGGCTCAGTCCACAGGACAGTTGGTTCTATCGGTGGAATACCGCAGGGCGCCGGAGCATCGTTTTCCCATCCCCTTGACGGACAGTTACGCAGTGGCCAGAACTCTGTACCGGGGTGAGTTTCTCAGAGAAGTCAGGTGGGAGAATGTCACCTTGATCGGGGACAGCGCCGGCGGCAATATGGCCGCAGCTCTATCTCTGCTGGCCAGAGACCAAAAGGAATTCATCCCTGCCCGGCAGATCCTGATCTATCCCGCTGTGTGGAACGATTACACCGAGGCTTCTCCTTTTCCCTCCGTAAAGGAGAATGGCAGGGATTACCTGCTGACCTCCGGTAAGATGGAAGAGTACCTGCGTCTGTACCAGAATTCCCCCTCAGATAGGCGCAGTCCCTACTTTGCGCCACTGTTGGCCAAGGATCTTGGAGGACTGCCCAGGACGCTGATCTTGACCGCACAGTACGATCCCCTTCGCGACGAGGCAGAGGAATTCGGGCGGCAGCTAAAAGCGGCTGGAAATGAGGTTCAGGTGGAGAGAATCGCCAACGCCCTCCACGGATTCTTCGCTCTGGGGATCAAACACAACCATGTGCAGGAGAGTTTCGACATCATCAATGAATTTCTCAAAGGAGTGTAAAAAAGATGTACCGTTCCAAAAAATTGCGGAGAAAATTGGACAATGCGGCGCTGGCCTTCCCGGCCGCCACAGGAAAGAAAGACAGCCGGGTATTCCGGATCTACTGTAAGTTGCGGGAACCTGTGGACCCGAAGAAACTCCAGGAGGCGGTAGACAAGGTTATCGTGAGATACCCCTTATTTCAGAGCGTATTAAAGAGGGGAAACTTCTGGTATTACTTTGAGGAGACTGGATTGAGGCCAAAAGTGCGCTCAGAGCAGAAGGCTCCCTGCGAGGAAATCTACGATCCCAACTTGGAAAAACTCCTCTATGAGGTCACTTACCAGGAGTATACCGTCAACTTAGAGATTTTTCACGCGCTGACCGACGGCACCGGAGCGATTTATTTTCTCTCCGACATTGTCTGTCAGTACTTGCAATTAGTCCACAATTTAGCCCCCGCGCCATCGAGAGATTACGGTTCCAGAAGAGAGCAGTCTGAGGACAGCTTTTCCCAGTATTACTCCAAGAAAAAAATGCCCCGGCGAATTCACAAAAGCCGCTTTGCATACCAGATCACCGGCAGGAGAGTACGTCAATCAGATATGCGGATCACAGAATGCCTACTCTCAGTGAAACAACTCTTAGAGAAAACCCGCTCCTATCAAGTTTCCATCACCGAATATATGACGGCTGTTTTCATGGAAGCCATCTACCAAAATATGGATCCAAAAAAGATGAAAAAACCGATCTGCATCATGATCCCCATCAACCTGAGAAACTACTTTCCCTCCAAATCCATGGCCAATTTCTTCGGATGGATGGAGATCGAGTACCAATTCCATGAGAACGTAAGTTTCCCTGAGATCCTCGACCATGTAAAAAAGAGATTCGCCCAAGATCTGGTGAAAGAACAGGTTGCCATCCGGATGACCCACTATGTGAAAATAGAAAAAAATCCGTTGCTGGGCTATGTTCCTCTGAAAATCAAAAATCTTTTTCTGCGCGCCGGGACTTGGATGGGGGGACATAAGGTGACCGCCGTTTTTTCTAACATGAGTATTGTCAAGTTGCCAGAGAGATACCACCCATATATTCGGAGATTTGGCGCGTTTGCCAGCACTGACAAACTGCAGATCTGTGCCTGTTCTTTTTATGACAAATTTTACTTTAGCATGACCTCCAAGTTCCCGGGCGATCAAATCCAACGGTCCTTTCTGAAAATTTTGGAGAGAGAAGGGATTTCCGTCACCAATCTCCCTCCTCAGAGAGAACAGCCATTTTAACTTTATCAGGAAAGTCTTACTACCACTTAAAAAGCGATAGTAAGACTTTCTTGTATGACAGAAATACAAGCTCGTGCCGAAATACCGCAAGTACAGCTATAAAGTTATGAGCGAGTAGCGGGACAGATTGTAACCATCCGCTTTGCCATCAGAAAGTTAAATTTTATATTTTACTGTTTAAATTTAAAATTCCTATTGAAAATTTTTACAATTTGTGGGACAATACTGACAGATAATCCCTTGAGAAAGGATATCTCTGAGATCATGGCATAATAATCTCTAAAAAGCAAAAACTCAAGGAGGAAAAGATGAAAAAAAGACAACTGATGGCAGTCTTACTCTCATTGACATTGATGGGAAGCACTGTGGTATCCCCACTGACTGCACTGGCAACAACGGAAGAGTCGGATACCTTCCAGACTCAAACTGCGGGGGATACAGATTTTGGCCAGCAAGAAGGGACTGAGGACTCTTTTGAGACAGGAGAGATAGCAGAGGAGGAGAACTCCACATTCCAAAATGGCGATTGTAACCATCCGCTTTGCCATCAGAAAGTTAAATTTTATATTTTACTGTTTAAATTTAAAATTCCTATTGAAAATTTTTACAATTTGTGGGACAATACTGACAGATAATCCCTTGAGAAAGGATATCTCTGAGATCATGGCATAATAATCTCTAAAAAGCAAAAACTCAAGGAGGAAAAGATGAAAAAAAGACAACTGATGGCAGTCTTACTCTCATTGACATTGATGGGAAGCACTGTGGTATCCCCACTGACTGCACTGGCAACAACGGAAGAGTCGGATACCTTCCAGACTCAAACTGCGGGGGATACAGATTTTGGCCAGCAAGAAGGGACTGAGGACTCTTTTGAGACAGGAGAGATAGCAGAGGAGGAGAACTCCACATTCCAAAATGGCGAACAGGACACCCTCTCACTGACTGAGGTGGACGGCGTCTACCAAATCGGCACCGCCACTCAACTGCAAGAATTTGCTCTTCTGGTAAACGGGGACGGCTCCACGACGGCTCAACCTGCCGCCAAGGCAACGCTGACCCAGAACATTGATCTGGGCGGAAGCGCCTGGATCCCCATCGGGACAGGGGACGATGGATTTACCGGCTCCTTTGACGGAAATGGATTCTCGATTGAAGGAATGAACATCCCCGCCGACAATACGTCCTACGCAGGTCTCTTCGCCACAAACTACGGTGAGATCAAGAATCTCACTGTGAGCGGAAGTATTGCGTCCACCGTCTCCCGAACCGGGGGCATCGTCGGAGATAACAGAGGAACCATCGTCAACTGCCACAGCCAGGTGTCCATCACCAGCTCAGCAACCAGCGGACGCCCCTACATAGGCGGGGTGGCCGGACAGAATACCGGGAATGGCAATATTCAGCAGTGTTCTTTTGGCGGCTCCATAGACGCCACCGCCATATCTCTCCAGTCCCGTATCGGTGGAATTGTCGGTGAGAACGGCTCTCCCATAGAGGGGTGTGTGAATCTGGGAACGTTGAACGGCCCCTCCGGCGACTCCGTGCTTGCCCTTTACATGGTAGGTGGAATCGCAGGTAACAATACCGATCTGATCCATGCCTGCTATAACAACGGCAATATCACCGGCTCCGGGACCAATGGACGCCTGGGCGGGATAGCCGGCTACGCCAGAAATGGTTCCTCTGTGTTGAACTGTTATTCATCGGTGAGCGTCTCCGGAACCAATTACTCCAGCAACGGAATAGGCAGTGTGGTAAATGGCGCCAACCTCTTTCACGTCTTCTACCTGGACGACGGCGTTGCCCGCACAGACGGCACGACACCCAGGACCGAGGAGGAATTGAGAAGCGGAAAGATTATAGAGGAGCTCAACACAAAGAACGACCTAGAGATCGCCGTCAGCGACGGCTACTCTTTCGTGAAGACAGACGCCTATCCAGCTCTAAATTGGGAGAACAGAGAGGCCGCGCCGGTGCCGGTGGCAGCGGTGGCAATCTCTGGGGAAGCCGTCACAGGGGCTACTTTGACTGCTCTGGCCACCGGAAGCGACGGCCAGGAGTCCTCCGATACGACTTACCAGTGGATGGTGTCAGAGGACAAAACCTCCTTCACTGAAATCACGGATGCGGTGGACGCCACCTTTGTGATCCCAGAGGACTATACAGGCAAATACCTGCAAGTCGCCGCTTACGGAGTTGACCAGAGCAGCGCCGTCTCAGAACCCACTGCACAGATTGAGAAATCCGACGGCACAAAGCTCTCCGAGGATCAGGCCTCCCTGGCCATCTCCAACGGTCCTTCCAATGGAAAGATCGAAAAAGCGATGCAGCTCGTTCTCCCCACAGCAGGAGAAAACAAGAGTAGCATTTCGTGGAAAAGCAGCGCCCCTGCCGTGATCGCCACAGACGGGACCGTCACTCTCCCCGAAACCGGAATTGCAGACGTGACACTGACAGCGACGTTGACCCTGGGCGCTGCAGAGCCTCTGACAAAAGAATTTGTCTTCCATGTATACTCTGCCCAGGCCACCACAGACCAGGGACTCCTGGAGACCATCGTGAACACTTATCAGTCTCAGGTCAGCGTGATCGCCCCAGTCAGTGGAGCAGACACCAATATCAACGAATTTCTAAAAAAGGATATCAAAAACCGGGGACTGGGAGAGGATATCCAAGTTACAGTAGTCAAAGCCACAGCCAGAAACAGCAACCTTGCATCCTACGGTGGGGTGGATGTGTCAACCGGTGACATTCAATATTTTTATTATGATCCCAACAAGCTGAGCGATATCTGGTATAATAAGATGGTTCAGTACGACGTCACCTTCCAATTGTCCAAAGGGGATGCGAAAACACAGTTGACTCAATGTGTGAACCTGAACTGGGACGTTCAGAAGGTCAAAGACGCCATGACCGCCGATGTGGCCGATCAACTCACGGAGGAAGTTCTAAAGGGGACAAACGAGAGCTTAGATAAAGTGACTTCTGACCTGACGCTTCCCCAGTACCTGGGAGGTAAAGACGGCGGAAAATTATGGTGCCGTATCGGGTGGTCCTCCAACGACCCGGATGCCTTGGAGATCAAATCGCCCTCCGGGGATCCCGACCAGGTAGTTTACGGAGACTACACCGGGAAAGTTAGCCAAGGTAGCAAGGAAAAAACCGTCACTTTGACGGCCACCCTCTCATTCGAGCAGTCCGGTGGGGACAGTTCGGCCTTCCTGGTGAAAAAAGATTACACTGTCACCATTTTACCTGCGGATATCACTTCCCTGGAAGCCCAGATGCAACAGGCTCTGGATCAAAATTACACCGTCGACAAATTGAAATACTTTGGGACTTCCCAGTCCGTCGACCAGAACAAGATCCATGACGATATCCAGTTGCTCCGCCCGGCCGCCACTGGGATCGCCGACTACGGCAAGTATAAGTTCACTGCATCAGGAAGCGACGAGAGCCTTATGACGGTCAACGGCTACCGAGCCGTCGTCTACCGCCCGCTCCCAGGGGAGAAAGCCGCTACGGTAACCTTGACCGTTACTATGACCAGCAGAGAATTCCCTGACGCCAAAGTATCCAAAGATTTCACACTGACTGTGGAACCACTGACCCAGGAAGAGATCGACGCTGAGGTGAATCTGATGGAGATCGCCAAGGCTCACTTCCTACAAGGGATCTTAGGGGAAGGGAATACCCAGGAAGCTGTGGTCGGCAATATGCACGCCTTCCAGGAGATGACACTGGACGCTGACGGCAAGACACCTAAGTTCGTCTACAACATCCAAGATGCCACCGACAAGGGAATCCACCCTGTGACACTGGTAAAAGATCCGGTCAACGACGAGGACTACATGAAATTTAAGTCCAGCAGACCGGATGTCATCCAGAACTCGAACCTTCTGCTGAAGAAACCCCAGTATAACACACAGGTGACCATCTCCGCATGCCTCTCCAGCCAGGTTTTTGAGAAATACGCCGAGAAGTATCCGGACAACGAACAACTCCAGACACTCTATAGGCAGGCCGTCTCTGCCACGGTAAACGTGTTGGGTACTGACGGGGAAAGCCCAAATCCTGATCAGAAATATCAAGTATCCTTCGCCATGAATGGGGACACGGACCACGGTAAGGAAGGCCATTCTCAGTATGAGCCTTGGATCCTGCCTGTGACCACAGAGGTAACCCAGGGCGCCACCGCTGCCGACGTGGTCTTGGATGCTCTGAATGCCAATCATTACACCTACGAGGGCAGTGGAGCTTACCTTTCATCTATCACATCTCCCTTTGGCGTCACCTTAAAAGGTGGCGAGACCAATGGCTCTCGAAGTGGATGGATGTACATGGTAAACGGTGAGATTCCCCAGGTGACACTGGATCAATATTACCTCAAGTCAGGGGACCAGATTCTGCTGTATTTCACCGATGACTACACGAAGGATTACCAGACGCCCTATACCCAGGAGGACTTGGAAAAAGCCTCCCAGGTGAGCGCATTGATTCAGGCCATCGGCGACGTCACCTATGAAAGTGAGGGCGCCATCCAAAAAGCGCGGGACGCCTACGAAGAGTTGACAGATATCCAGAAAAAATTGGTGACTTCCAAAGAAAATTTGGAGGCGGCTGAGAAACAGTACCTACAAATTCAAAAAGCACGGGATGCGTTCTTGTCTGGAAAACCGGTTGTAAAGACAAAAAGCGCCTCCTACACCAGCGTGACAGTCACCTGGGAACCCTATGAGAATGCGGACACTTACTATATCTATCGCAAGACGGCCGGCGGCAAATTCACACGGATCGGACAGTCACAGGAGAAACTCTCTTACACAGACAAGACGGCTGTCACAGGCACCACCTACTACTACACAGTGAAAGCAGCCAGCAAGAACTGGGGCGCAACCGTCTACAGCAAATATGTGACCGACGTGACCGGAAAAGCCACTCTGGCCAAAGGCGCCATCACAAAAGCACAAAGTTGGGGTTACAATGGGGTGAAACTCTCCTGGCAACAGATAGCAGGAGCCGACGGCTACCGTCTGTACGTCAAGTCTTCCCCCAATGGGACATACAGCTATGTCACCCAGATCCGTAAAGGAGAAACCACCTCTTACGTGCACACCGGACGTACCACAGGGAAGACCTACTACTACATTCTCCGTGCCTACCGTATGGTGGACAAGGAATATGTGTTCGGGGCTTACTCCAAATCGGTGAGCGGAAAAGCTCTCCCAAGAACCGTGACGATCACCAAAGCCACTGCCGGCGACAGACAGGTATCCCTGACTTGGGATAAGGTAAACGGCGCCAGTGGATACCGTATCTACTACCGAACCTCTCCCGACGGTTCCTGGAAGTACGTCACTCAGATCGGAAAGGGTAGTACCACTTCCTATCGGCACACCGGGCTGAAAAAGAGGCAGACTTGCTACTACAAGATCCGGGCTTACCGCACCGTATCCGGTGAAAAGATTTTCGGAAATTACTCTGCTCAGAAAGCTGTGAAAGTAAAATAATTCTTATCCGACAGAGAACTTTCCTAAAAACAAAGGAAGGGTCGCATCATCACAGAACAAAGAATCCTGTACCACAGGATTCTCCGCCTGCGGCGGGTCGCGTACGCGACATATTCCTACTCCGCCGCAGTGCGATCCTCGCGGAGCGTTTTTGTGTTATAGGGAAGTTCAAAGAACTTTCCTATAACACAAAAAAATTGCCACATTGGAACTCCCCAATGTGGCAATTATTATTTCTTTGCAGCGAGATCCCCGACTTACGGTTCCCTCTTTCAACAAAATTTGCTGAGCGCAGCCTCGTCGGCGATCACGGTCACATCCCTGTGTAACTGCAACACAGAAGCGGGCACCAAAGGAGTGATGGGACCGTGGAAGACCCGATGCAAGATATCTGCCTTCTCCGGTCCACTGACGATCAGGAGAATCTTTCTGGCCTGCATAATGTTTTGGATTCCCATGGTATAAGCCTGTCTGGGCACGTCGGCCTCAGAGGCAAAGAAACGTTTGTTGGCCTCAATGGTACTCTCGGTCAGATCCACACAGTGCGTCTCCCCATCAAAATAATCTTTTGGCTCATTGAACCCGATATGGCCATTGTGCCCAAGCCCCAGAAGTTGTAAGTCAATTCCGCCTGCCTGGGCAATCGTCTCGTTATAGTCCCGGCAGGCTTTCTCCTCGTCCATCTCCAGGCCGTCGGGAACAAAAGTCTTCGCCCGGTCAATGTTCACATGATCGAACAAGTTTCTATCCATATAGTAGCGGTAACTCTGATCGTTGTCTGCACCCAACCCTTTGTACTCATCTAAATTTATGGTAGTCACATTGGAGAAATCCAGATCACCCTTCTGATACCGGGCAACCAATTCCTTGTAAGTACCCACCGGTGAGGATCCTGTGGCCAGTCCAAGGACACAGTCTGGTTTTAAAATCATCTGCGCGGAGATGATGTTGGCCGCCTTACGGCTCATATCCTGATAGTCTTTTGCACGATAGATCGTCATAAAATCTTCCTTCCCTTATCTACGTCAAAGCGGATGTTCGCAATCCGCTTCGCTACTTGCTCATAACCTTATGGCCGCTCCCGCAGCATTTTGGCGTGAGCTTACACCGCCGCCGAAACAGGCAAGTCTTGCTCCCGCTTCTTACGCGGGAGACTTCCCGGTAAGGTTAAAAAGCTTATCTATATTCCTACATTTCCCAGTATAGCAATTCCACTAGAGAATGCAATAGAAAAAGATAAAATAGCAAGTGATTCTAAAATTCAGAAAGAAGTCACTGCTGTTTGTTCAAAATTGCCAAAAAATCTTTCCTGAAATGCAAAAAATGACCGTTGTCACGAGAAAACATTGAAAGAACTTTCTAAAGGTATGTATTATATTGAAAAAGCTATCAGATCAGACTATACTGGGATTACAAGAAAGGAAGGGAGAAAAGAATGGACAAAAAAATCGAGAACCTCAGAGGACGTTTGATCGTGTCTTGCCAGGCGCTGCCCAGCGAGCCATTGCACTCCTCTTACATCATGGGAAAAATGGCCTGCGCGGCAAAAGAGGGCGGCGCCGCCGGAATCCGGGCCAATACCCGGGAGGATATTCGGGAAATCCAGTCTCAGGTCGATCTCCCAATTATCGGAATTGTCAAGAGAGATTACGATAACTGCCAGGTATACATCACCCCCACCATGAGAGAGATCGAAGAATTGATGGAGGTAAAGCCTGAGATCATAGCTATGGACGCGACCATCTCCAGAAGACCTGGAGGAGAGACCATCGACCAATTCTTTGGACAAGTCAAGGAGAGATATCCCGATCAGCTTTTCATGGCGGACTGCTCCACTGTGGAGGAGGCGCTCCATGCAGATCAATTGGGCTTTGACTTCATCGGTACGACGATGGTTGGATACACACAGCAGAGTAAGAACGACAAAATCGAGGCAAATGATTTCGGGATCCTTCGAGAGATCCTCTCAAAAGTCCGGCACCGTGTCATCGCGGAGGGCAATATCAACACCCCTGAGAAGGCCAGACGGGTCATTGAGCTGGGTGCTTACAGCGTGGTGGTGGGTTCGATTATCACCAGGCCGCAGCTAATCACTAAGTCCTTCGCAGAAGTATTGCGAAGCTCCAAAATTTAACGGTATAACCATCGCACAAAGCAAAAATAGAAAGGAAGCGTTAAGATGAGAAACTTAGACAAATACAAAGGTGTCATCCCGGCATTCTACGCATGTTACGACAAAGAAGGCAATATCAGCCCCGAAGGCGTACAGTCTTTGACCAAATACTTCGTGGAAAAAGGTGTGAAAGGCGTCTACGTCAACGGCTCCTCGGGAGAATGTATCTACCAGAGCGTGGAAGACCGTAAGACTGTGCTGGAAAACGTTGTGAAGGCGGCCGAAGGAAAGCTCACAGTCATCGCCCACGTGGCTTGCAACAATACCAGAGACAGCCAGGAATTGGCTGCTCACGCTGAGAGTCTGGGCGCGGACGCCATCGCAGCAATCCCTCCAATTTATTTCCACCTGCCAGAGTACGCCATCGCAGAGTACTGGAACGATATCAGCGCCGCAGCCCCCAACACAGACTTCGTCATCTACAACATCCCACAGCTTGCAGGGGTGGCACTGACCCCAAGTCTGTTTGCACAGATGCGTGAGAACCCCAGGGTAATCGGCGTGAAAAATTCATCTATGCCCGTACAGGACATCCAGATGTTCAAACAACAGGCCGGAGAAGATTATGTGATCTTCAACGGTCCAGACGAACAGTTCATCAGCGGGCGTGTCATTGGAGCGGAGGGCGCCATCGGTGGAACTTACGGCGTCATGCCAGAGCTGATCTTAAAGATGGACACGCATGTGAGAGATGGACAGATGGAGAAAGCCAGACAACTTCAGTACGCTGTGAATTCTATCATCTACAAAATGTGTTCCGCCCACGGCAACATGTACGGGGTGATCAAGGCAGTCTTAAAAATCAACGAAGGACTGGATCTTGGCGGCGTCAGAAAACCCCTGACTGCGTTGACAGACAGCGACCAGGCCATTGTGGAAGAGACCGCAAAAATGGTTCGGGAAGCAAAAGAAAGATACCTTGCATAGGAGAGCAAAAGCGGAGCCGGTATAAAACACTTTACAGAGGACAGTGTGCTTCGTCGGGGAGAGGAGGATGTGAAAAATAATGAAAAGCAAGACACGTGATACAAAATTCGCATATGCGATTAACGCTCCGTTGATCATTTATATGGTGTGTATACTGGCTGGTCCCATCATCTGGGGTATCTACATGAGCCTTACCAATAAAGTGATCGCAGGTGAGCCTTCCTTTGTGGGACTCCACAATTATATTACCTTGTTAGGAAACCCTGAGTACCGGAGATCCATTCTCAACACCTTGGTATTTACAGGCTTCTCCATCGTATTCAAACTCTTTTTCGGGGTTCTGATGGCCTTAGCCTTGAATATGAAATTCCGTGGACGGAATGTCTGCCGGGCGCTGTTGATGATCCCCTGGACTCTGCCCAATATTGTGGCAGTCCTGAACTGGAGATGGATTTTCAGCTCCACCGGAGGTATCGCCAACCACATTTTAAAATCCCTGCATTTGATCGACCAGGACCTGATCTGGTTCGGCTCCGCAGGACTGGCCATGGTGACTTGCGTGGTGGCCAACGTCTGGCGTGGAACCCCATTCTTCGGTGTCTCCATCCTGGCTAAGCTTCAGACCATCTCCAAGGACGGGTATGAAGCCGCTTCCATTGACGGCGCCAACATGTGGCAGAAATTCCGCTACATCACGCTCCCCGAGATCAAGGATGTGATTCTGCTATCCACCTTGATGTCCACCATCTGGACTCTGAATGAGTTTGAGTCCATCTGGCTGATGACCGGAGGCGGTCCAAACGGGGCCACAGAAGTCATGAACGTGTTCAGTTATCAGACCGCAATGAAGAGTATGATGCTGGGTAAAGGTATCGCAGTCTCCGTGATTGCCATGCCAGTGCTGATCCTGTTGATCGGACTGGTCTCCCGGGGAATGTTTAAGAAAGATGAGAACGCATAGGAGAGGAGGGAAAACAAATGAAACAGAAAACAAGTGTCAAGATACTGAGCAGACTATTCATCATCCTATGCGTCGTCGTCTCCATGGCCCCGATCTATTGGATGATCAACACTTCTCTGAAAGGACAGGCGGAGATCTACAGCGCAGCGCCCACGTTCTTTCCCCACAACCCCACCTTGGAGTCCTACCGTTATCTGCTGACCGAGACGGAATTTATATCTGGTATCAAGAACAGTCTCATCGTGGCCTTGGTGGTATCGGCGTTCTCCATCTTTGTGGCATACCCGGCTGCCTACGCCATAGCCAGGTTGAAATTCAAAGGGAAGAAAATGTTCTCCAAGTCCATTCTCTTCACCTATCTGCTCCCCACATCCGTGCTCTACATCCCGCTGTACATGCTGGTGGCAAAATGTGGGCTGACCAACAATATCTGGGGACTGATATTGATCTACCCCACCTTCACGCTGCCTTACGTGGCCTGGGTGTTGATCCCTCACATACAGTCGATCCCCTATGATCTGGACGAGGCTGCGGTGATGGATGGATGCGGGCGTATCCGTGTGATGTACCAGATTATCTTTCCTCTGGCTCTGCCGGGAATTGTGTCAACCACCATCTTCGCGTTCGCCATGTGCTGGGGCGAGTACCTATACGCATTGGTCAACGTCACATCATCTTCCCAGATGACCTTCCCTCTGATCATATCCGGATTGATCTTCGGAGATATGTACCCTTGGGGGCAATTGATGGCCGGCGCAATACTGGCATGTGTTCCTATCTTAATCATCTACATGTTGGCGTCCAGCTCCCTTGTAGGAGGACAGACTGCCGGCGGTGTAAAAGGATAACGACGTGGACAAAACAGGAGGCGATAGAATGAGTAGATATAAAAAATGGATGGCAGCCGGGCTGGTTGGACTGGCAGGAGGACTTCTCCTGACCATGTCCGGCTGCGGCAACTCAAAAGACGACAAAGAGTTGACCGTCTGGCTGGAAAAAGTCTTCAGCGACGACGCCAACACGGCCATCGAGGACCGTATTCAACAGTTTGGCCAAGAAAAAGGGATCACCGTGGATGTGGAATTTATCTCGGCCACTGATTTCGTCACAAAACTCAACACGGCTGTGGAGGCCGGGAGAAATGTCCCTGACGTGGTCACCGCATCCACCACAAAGATCGTAAACTACTACCCGGCCAACCCCTACCTGGAAGTGACCGACCTGGTGGATGAGATTGACCAGGAACGTCCCTACCTGGATGCCATCCGCGATGGGAGCCAGATCGATGGCAGCGATTACTTCGTGCCTATGACCAGCTCCTCCACCATGATGTTCATCCGAAAGGACAAGATGAAGGAAGCTGGGATCACAGAGATTCCAGACACCTGGGACAGTCTATTTGAGGCAGCTAAAAAAATGTCTGACCCAGAGAACGGATTCTACGGATTGGGGATGGGGTGCGGACCCACAGACGAGGACGGCGAGAACATGTTCCGCATGATCATGTGGGATCAAGGAGGCTATCTGATGGACGAGGACGGCCAGATCACCCTGGACAATAAAGTGGCCAAAGAGCTCCTGGCCAAATACAAAGAAATGTATGAGGACGGTGTGGTCCCCAGAGCGGCGTCCACCTGGGATTCCGGCGGAAACAATACTTCTTATCTCATGGGGGAATCCGCCATTGTGTTCAACGCGCCTACCCTCTACAATGCCCTGAAGGACGACGAGGCCAATAAGGAATTGTTCGAGAACACAGAGATGGTCACTCTCCCCGGCGGAAGAGATAGCAATGTGACGATGGGGTTTGCAGCAGGGCTATCCATCATGAAAGACAGCGACCAGGTGGATCTGTCCAAGGAATTAATCAAATACCTTTTCCAGAAAGAGTGGTATAATGAGTATCTGGAGATCACAGCCCCCGTCTATGCCCCAGTCTTCCAGGACTGTGAGGGAAGTGGAATCTGGGCAGATCCCAACAACGCCCAGGTATTGGCGTACGCCAAAAATTCCAAAGGATACTACGGTTACCCTGTAGCCACGGTAAAGGGCCGTTCTGTGGCGGCAAAGAATTACTTTACCTTCCCTATGTCCAATATGTTAAATCAGGTTGTGACAGGGGCCGAGGACGTGGACGGAGCAATCGCTGGGACCATAGAAGATCTCAAAGAGCTAGAGCAATTGATGGAGTGATCTGATCAGAAGAAGGGATGAACAAAGATGAAGAAAAAAATATGGATAAACTTAGACGAGACGAAGGTGGACATCACCTACCTGGACCAAAAATTCGCCCAGCAAGATTATGAATTCATCAAGTGCCCCATCGCCCCAGACGATGAGGAGAGGACCATAGAGCTGGGGAGTCAATGCGATGCGGTCATCAGCACTTGGGAGCCTTGGAATGAGCGCACACTCCACGCGGTGAGAGATAGACTACACTATATTGTGCGCTACGGAGCCGGGACGGACAACATCGATATTCCCGCCGCCACCAAGGAAGGAATCCTCGTTGGAAACGTGCCGGGAGCCAACTCTGCCGCCGTGGCGGAGACTGCGCTTCTCCATATCCTGAACGTGGGAAGAAGATTTTCCCACTGCGTGGAGGGCGTCCGGCAGGGAATCTGGCCTTCCACGATCACGGGCACAGAGTTGGACGGCAAGACAGTAGGTCTGCTGGGGTTCGGGAATATCGGAAAGCAACTGGTCCGTATGATCCGTGGATTTGACGTGAAAGTCCTGGTCTACGACGCTTACCTGGCCGACAAGGACGGTGAGAAATACGGCGTACAATTTGTGGACAGCATGGAAGAACTCTTCCGCCGAAGCGATATCGTCAGCTTACACATTCCCCTCACCGAGGAGACCGAGGGGAGTATCAATAAGAGCCTGTTCTCACTTATGAAGCCCGGTGCCTACCTGGTGAACACTTGCCGGGGAGGTGTGATCAACGAGACAGATCTTATAGATGCGTTGCAGTCTGGCCAAATCGCAGCCGCCGGGCTAGACGTACTGTGCCAGGAACCGCCAGCTTCGGATCATCCGTTGCTGAAGATGGACAACGTGTTCGTCACCTCCCACATGGGAGCTGCCTCCCTGGAGTCTGAACACCGCTCACAGGTGATCATCGCAGACTGCATTGAGGACTACTTTGCCGGACACGTACCCTACAATGTAAAAAACAAGAACGCAAGATAACGGTCAAAAAGTTCCGATGCCTCCAACGGTCACGGGATAAACGGCCATGTGAGAAAAAATAGATTCCGGCGAAAAGAGACAGACTGGGGTGAAATTCCAGGTTGTCTCTTTCCTGTCATAAAAAGAGAGAGAAGAGGAAGCACGATGAAAAATTATGTGAGCATCGACATCGGAGGAACCGCCATAAAGTATGGAGTGATACGGGAAGACGGAGAGATCCTCAGCCGGGGCGAGACGGCGACACAGGCAGAGCTGGGCGGCCCGGCCATCCTTGACAAAACCGTCAAAATTGTAGAGAATAAAAGCAAGAAAAGCCACATCCATGGAATTTGCATCTCCACAGCCGGGATGGTAGATCCCCAAAAAGGGGAAATCTTCCACTCCGCGCCCTTGATTCCCAACTACGCAGGGACACAGTTTAAAAAGACCTTGGAGGATCGCTTTTGCCTCCCCTGTGAAGTGGAAAACGACGTCAACTGTGCCGGCCTGGCCGAGTATGTCTCCGGCGCCGCCCAAGGTTGCAAGATCGCCCTGATGCTCACTGTGGGAACCGGCATCGGCGGATGTATCTTAATCGACGGCAAAGTCTTCCACGGCTACGGCAACAGCGCCTGCGAGGTGGGATATATGCATATGGATGGCAGTGACTTTCAGACCTTGGGAGCCGCCAGCATTCTCAGCCGGAAAGTGGCCGGCTGGAAAGGGGCGCCCACAGAACAATGGAACGGCCGCCGGATCTTCGAGGAAGCCAAGAGAGGAGACGCCCTCTGCGCCAAAGCCATCGACGAGATGTGCCAGGTACTGGGAAAGGGCATCGCCAACATCTGCTATGTGCTCAATCCACAAGTCGTGGTGCTGGGCGGCGGCATCATGGCTCAGGAATCATTCTTAAAGGAAAAGATTCAACAGGCTGTGGGGCAATATCTGCTCCCCACTATGGCGGCACAGACACAGATCGCGTTCGCAAGACACAGAAACGACGCCGGAATGCTGGGGGCTTTCTACCACTTCAAGGAGCGCCAGAAAATCTAGAACAGAAAAAGAGAAAGGACGGCGGAGGATGGAGTACTATGTAAAATCAGTTGTCCCGGTGATAGAGATCAACTATGAGAAGTTTACTTCTGTGGAAAAAAATATCGCGGATTTTTTTATATCGAATTGTAAAAAAGAAGACTTCTCCGCAAAAAAAATATCCGAGCGTCTGCATGTATCCGAGGCGTCTCTCTCCCGTTTCGCAAAAAAATGCGGGTACCGTGGTTACCGGGAATTCATATACCAGTACGAGGAGACTTTCATAGAAAAGAAAGAAGAACTCCCCGGAATCAGCCGCATGGTATTAAACGCGTACCAAGAAATCCTAAACAAGTCCTATAACTTATTGGACAACGGGCAGATCACCAGGGTCAGCCAATACCTCAATCAGGCGGAGAGAGTGTTTGTCTGTGGGAAGGGCAGTTCAGGCCTGGCTGCACAGGAGATGAAACTGCGATTTATGCGTATCGGAATCGACATTGACGCCGTCTCAGACAATGAACTGATGCGGATGCAGGCGGTCTTTCAATCGAAGAAAAGCTTAGTGTTTGGGATCAGTCTCAGTGGCAAAAAGGAAGAAGTTCTCTTTATGTTGCGCGAAGCCCACAAGCGGGGAGCCAAGACCATTTTGCTGACGGCAAACAACAGCGAGGAGTTCAGTGAGTTTTGCACAGAGGTGTTGCTGCTCCCCTCTCTGCGCCATCTGAACCATGGGAATGTAATCTCCCCCCAGTTCCCTGTCCTGATCATGCTGGACATCATCTACGCTTATTACCTGGAGATCGACAAGCCCCGAAAAGAGATCCTGCACGAGAATACCCTGGAGGCCCTGGGCGCCGGAAACCGCAAATGGTACACCGACCTTTAGGCCTGCAACCAGACACAGTCACAGACCAATTGTTTTCATGGGAAGAGGAGAAGCACGATGATTATAACAAACGTCAAAATATACACGGAAAATCAAAGATTCCAGGAGGGCTTTATCTCCATCAAAGACGGGCGCTTCGATAAAATTCAGACTGGAGAGCAAAGCGCCATCCCCCCCACAGAGGAGATCTTAGACGGGGCAGGTTGCTACGCCATACCGGGATTGATCGATCTGCACTTCCACGGATGTATGGGAGATGACTTCTGCGACGGAACCGTTGACGCCATCCAGAGGATCGCCCAGTACCAGGCCTCCGTGGGCGTCACCGCCATCGCCCCCGCCACCATGACTCTACCTGTCCCAGAGTTGGAAGCGATACTGACTGTCGCGGCACAGTACCGAAAGACCGCCACCCAGGGAGCGGATCTGGTGGGAATCAATATGGAAGGCCCTTTCATCAGTCCAACCAAAAAAGGTGCCCAGGATCCACGGAACATCACGCCCTGTGATGTGGAGATCTGCCAGAGATTCCTGGACGCCTCAGATGGTCTGGTGAAATTCATCGGCATCGCACCCGAGGAGAGCACCGATTACCGCTCCTTTATCCAGGCGGTGAAAGGAAAAGTGTCCGTATCTCTTGCGCACACAAACGCTGACTATGGCACGGCAAAAGCTGCTTTCGACGCCGGAGCCAGCCACGCAGTACATCTGTACAACGCCATGCCCCCCTTCTCTCACAGGGCTCCCGGTGTGGTGGGAGCCGTCTATGACAGTCCCCAGGTAATGGCTGAACTGATCTGTGACGGTGTGCACATCCACCCGGCTGTGGTGAGGGCCACCTTCCAAATGCTGGGCGCTCACCGGATGATCTTGATCAGCGACAGCATGCGTGCCACCGGAATGCCTGACGGCCGGTACACGCTAGGGGGGCTGGATGTGGATGTGGTGGGAAACCGCGCCACCCTGGCCTCCGACGGCGCGCTGGCCGGCTCCGCCACAAATCTGACAGACTGTCTGCGGACCTGTGTAAAGGAGATGGGGATCCCCCTGGAGACAGCCGTGGCCTGTGCAACCATCAACCCAGCCAAAAGCCTCGGCGTCTCCAAAGACTACGGGTCCATCGCAACCGGTAAGAAAGCCAACGTGGTTCTCCTGGACCGGGATCTGGCCCTAAAGGCAGTGGTCAAAGATGGGCGGAGAATCAAATAAATCCCCGAAAAACGGAGAACAGCAGACAAATTTCCATTTTCCTATGAATCACGGAAATTCATTGACAAACCGGTCCACAGTGAATAAGCTAAGGGATAGATAAATTAAAAAACATAAGAGAATGGAGCAAAAAGTATGCAATTAAACGAGCTTCCCGCCGGAAAGACTGCGACGGTCGTATCCGTAGGCGGCAAAGGCGCACTGCGTCAACATTTCCTGGACATGGGCCTTATACCGGGAGTAGAGATTACAATGGTCAAATACGCGCCTATGGGAGACCCAATAGAATTTCGTATCCACGGCTATGAGTTAACCCTCCGGGTGGAGGAAGCCAAGAAAGTTGACATTGAACAGGTACGGCTGAAGACCTCTGGCGAGAGGGAAAAGACGCCTTTGGCCAGCCGGATCTCCCACCCTGGTCTGGGTGAGGGCGGCAAATACCATGTGAAAACCGACGAACATCCGCTCCCGGAGGGCGAGACGCTTACCTTCGCCTTGGTGGGCAACCAAAATTGCGGCAAGACGACGCTGTTTAACCAACTCACAGGAGCAAATCAACATGTGGGGAATTTTCCCGGTGTCACCGTAGATCGTAAAGACGGGGTAATTCGAGGTTATCCCAACACCCAAGTCACCGATCTGCCGGGAATCTATTCCATGTCCCCCTACTCCAGCGAGGAGATTGTGACCCGTCAATTCGTATTAGGAGAACACCCCAGGGGAATCATCAACATTGTGGACGCCAGCAATATTGAGCGGAACCTCTGCCTGACCATGCAATTGATAGAATTGAATATCCCCATGGTTCTGGCTCTAAATATGATGGATGAGGTCCGTGAAAACGGAGGCTCTGTCCGGGTAAATGAATTGGAAGAATTGCTCGGCATACCGGTAGTCCCGATCTCAGCCGCCAAGAACGAAGGCATCCAGGAGTTGGTCAGCCATGCCGTCCATGTGGCAAAATACCAAGAACGGCCTGGAAGACAGGATTTCTGTGACGCCAACGACCACGGAGGCGCCGTTCACAGATGTCTGCACGGGATTATGCACTTGGTGGAAGACCATGCGAAGGCTGCAGAGATTCCCCTCCGGTTCGTGGCCAGCAAGTTGGCGGAGGGCGACCCACTGATTATCAGACAATTGGATTTAGATCAGAACGAAAAAGAGATGTTGGAACATATCGTCTGTCAGATGGAGCGGGAGAGGGGGCTTGACCGGGCTGCTGCCATCGCCGACATGCGATTCGCCTTTATTGAGAAAGTCTGTCAAAAGACTGTGGTCCGGCCCAGGGAGAGCAAAGAACACCTTAGAAGTATCAAGTTGGACAAGATTCTAACCGGGAAATACACAGCCATCCCAGCTTTTGTGGGAATCATGGGACTGGTGTTCTGGCTAACCTTCAATGTGATCGGAGCAGGACTCTCACAGCTCCTAGAGCTGGCTATCGGATGGCTTACCGATGCCACAGTCCTGGCTTTGCAGGCCGCGCAGGTCAACCAGGTAATTCGCTCTTTGTTGATCGACGGTGTCTTCAACGGCGTGGGAAGTGTGCTGAGTTTTCTCCCCACCATAGTCACCTTGTTTTTCTTCCTCTCCATCCTGGAGGACAGTGGCTATATGGCCAGAGTCGCCTTTGTCATGGATAAACTCCTGCGCAAGATCGGGCTATCCGGCCGCAGTATTGTCCCAATGTTAATCGGATTCGGCTGTACCGTCCCCGGCGTGATGGCAAGCAGAACGCTCCCCTCTGAGAGAGACCGCAAGATGACCATCTTGCTGACTCCATTTATGAGCTGCTCTGCCAAACTTCCCATTTACGCGTTTTTTACTGCGGCATTTTTTCCGGAACACGGTGCGATTGTCATGATTGCCCTGTATTTCACAGGGATTTTCACAGGAGTCTCGATGGCGTTGCTTATGAGAAAGACCTTCTTCCAAGGGGAGGCCGTTCCCTTCGTCATGGAACTTCCCAACTACCGGATGCCTGGAGCCAAAAATGTGGCGCAGCTTCTCTGGGAGAAAGCCAAAGATTTCCTACAACGAGCCTTCACGATCATCTTTCTGGCCACCATTGTGATCTGGTTTCTGCAGACCTTTGATCTCCGCCTTAACCTGGTGACAAACTCAAAGGACAGCATTCTGGCTGTGATTTCTGGATATATCGCCCCGATTTTCGGACCTTTGGGGTTTGGCAACTGGAAAATTTCCACCGCTCTAATCACTGGGTTCATGGCCAAGGAGAGCGTGGTCTCCACCCTATCTGTCCTCGTGGGATCCACTGGGAACCTGGTGCAAATGTTGACGCCTCTGTCCACTGTCAGCTTGCTGGTTTTTTGCCTCCTCTACACTCCCTGTGTAGCCGCAATTTCTTCGATCAAGAGAGAGCTGGGCGGGACATGGGCCGTGGGTGTGGTGATCGGCCAGTGCGCACTGGCATGGTTCGTGGCTTTTCTGGTAAGGTGTGCGGGGCTACTTATGGGAATCGTCTGATATTTTGGTAAATTCCGGATAGAGATTCTACGTAAGACATGAAATCCCTACTTTGAGGATACGCCCGGCGGCGCACGTCTCTAGCGGATGCAAATCCCGAATTCACCCGGGCTTGGGGAAGGATATAACCGAAAGCAAGACCGGTTAAGGAATCTCGCCGTTTTTCCAAAAAGTTGTGACAAAGCAACGATTATCTGTGGTAAAATATCCTCAGACAAGAGAAGAAAAGAAAGAGGAGAACAACCGCATGCAGAGAATTCTGACAGTCGAGGATGACAGAGAACTGAATCAAGCGCTTTGCTACGCTCTTGAAAAACAAGGCTACGAGGTGATTCCGGCCTTTTCTATAGAAGAAGCGAGACACCTGTATGGACAACTACAGGGAGAACGCTCCATACAGTTAGTCATACAGGATGTAAATCTTCCCGATGGAGAAGGGTTCAATTTCTGTAAATGGGTGAAGACTAAGAATGATATTCCCGTGGTATTTCTGACGGCAAGAGATATGGAAGAAGACGCGCTGACCGGATATGATTTAGGGGCGGAAGACTATGTGACCAAACCGTTTTCCATGAAAATACTGCTGCGGAAGATAGATTTAATTTTAGAAAGAAATCGTGTCAAAGAATCCTACCTATACGACGATGGAAATCTGAAGATAGACACAGAAACGGCAAAAGTCACGCTCAGAGGAGTTGACTGTGCCGTGACTCCCACAGAGTTCCGGCTTTTGAAAATGTTTGCAGAGAATAAAGGGAGACTTCTGACCTACGAGATTCTCCTGGAGCGTCTGTGGGACAGCGCAGGGACGTTCACAGATAAACATACGCTGGCGGTGAATGTCAACCGTCTCCGGAGAAAAATAGAAGACGGAGAACACAAGTATATTTCAAATGTATATGGGATGGGCTATCAATGGATTGGATGACAAGTATCGCACTGATCATCGCATTGATCTCTGCGGCGACAGCATCTGCGAAGGCATGGAAGACAGAAAAAGAAGCGGCTTTGTTCGCGGAGCAGGTGGAAGAAGCTCTGGATAAAATAATATCAGGAAAGGAATTTTGCCAGACCGGTGAGATGACAGAGGATACACTCTGGGGGAAATGCGGGGAAAAGTTTTGGCGGTTATATGAGATATGGGAACAAAAAGAAGCCGACGCACGCAAAGAGAAGCAGCAAATGAAGACTTTGATTTCTGATATCTCTCACCAGACAAAAACCCCCCTCGCCAATATGCGGCTGTATCTGGAATTCTTGCAGGAGGAATCCCTGTCCACAGAAGGAGAAGCGTTTCTGCGTAAACTGGGTGAACAGGAGAGCAAGCTGGATTTTCTTCTTCAGAGTATGGTGAAAATGTCGCGTCTTGAAAGCGGGGTTATTCAGATAAAAAGCGAGACTACCGATCTATACCCCACATTGGCGGCGGCCGTCGGAGAGATTGTCCCCGCAGCGGCGAAAAAGGAGATCGAACTGCATGTGCACTGTGAAGAACACTTAAGGTTGAGACATGACCGTAAGTGGACAGAAGAGGCCATTTTCAACGTGTTGGACAATGCGGTGAAATACACAGATGTGGGAGGCTGTATCCATATAAGTGTCGTGCGCCAGGAGATTTTTACCAAGATCAGTATACAGGATACGGGAAAAGGAATACCCTCAGAGCGTTATGCAGAAATATTCACCCGCTTTTACCGTGAGCCGGAAGTACATGATAAAAGCGGTGTGGGAATTGGACTGTACCTGACGAGGAGGATTCTAGAGTTACA
This sequence comes from Blautia sp., assembly GCA_047014865.1. Taxonomy (GTDB): domain Bacteria; phylum Bacillota; class Clostridia; order Lachnospirales; family Lachnospiraceae; genus Blautia_A. The sequence goes on from JBKXQO010000005.1 coordinate 125,751, forward strand.
GAATGGGTATGTGGAAGTGCGCTCCAAGGTAGGAAAAGGCTCGAGATTTTGTCTTTATCTTCCAAATGAGTGACAGGAAAAATCACAATTATGTGACAATTGGGAATTGTGACAGGATTGTGATTTTTTGTTGTTATGATAACATTGAAAAATGAAAGACGAAAGAAGGTATTTATATGGAGTCATGGATTGTTGAGACCAAGGGGCTGAAGAAATATTATCAACTTGGAACGAATACGGTGAAGGCACTGGACGGTGTGGATTTTCAGGTAAAACCAGAGGAGTTTGTGGCGATAATCGGTAAATCCGGCTCTGGAAAGAGCACGCTTCTCCACATGATAGGCGGATTGGACACTCCTACAGAAGGGGAAGTGACCATAGCAGGAAAACCGTTAGCGGGACTTACAAGGAATCAGCTCGCAGTATTCCGCCGCCGAAAAATTGGTTTTGTGTTTCAGAGCTATAATCTGGTACAGGATCTGAGCGTGTATGAAAACGTCGTTCTGCCCGTTGAGCTGGATGGAAAGCGAGTGGACAAGGCATTTGTGGAGGAGATCATGGAATTTTTGAAGCTGACACAGAAGAGGGAATCGCTCCCTGGCACGCTCTCCGGCGGACAGCAGCAGAGAGTGGCAATTGCACGTGCGTTGGCGGCGAAACCTGCTCTCTTGCTCTGTGACGAACCCACAGGGAATCTGGACACGGCGACAGGACACGATGTACTCGGCCTTCTGAGAGTAGTGGCCAGACAGTTCAGACAGACGATTATTCTGATCACCCACGACAACGATATTGCGCAGATGGCAGACCGGATTGTCCGAATCGAGGACGGAAAAATCGTGAGAGGAAGTGACTTTCATGATTAAAAATCACAATTCGGCGGTGGTAAAACGCATGGCAAAACGTTCCTTAACAGGAAATCCCAGGCGGAGTCTGACCATGACTTTCGCTGTGTTGTTATCCACCTTTTTATTATTCAGCGTATTTACCGTGGGAGCTACGTACATGGATATGCAGAAAGTTCAAAATATCCGCCTGAACGGAGCAGATTTCGACGCAATTTTATACGGTGTGACCAAAGAGCAGCAGCGCATTTGCGAGAATGATCCGGACGTTGGGAAGACCGGTGTGATTGCTCTGGCGGGCTATGTGGTTGAGACTGCCTACGACAAAACTCCAAACGTCTCACTTGCCTATGCGGATCCGGTGTATTGGGAAGAGATGATGGCCCCGGCCAGGGAGAATGTCGAGGGAACGTATCCTGTTGCGGCGAATGAGATCATGGCGTGCAAGGAGGCGTTGGAGAAATGTGGGTTTAAAGATGTGGGCATAGGAGACCGTATTACATTCACACATGAGATAAAGTCTGGGCAACAGATAAAACAGACATTTAAGATCTCCGGTGTGTGGGAAGGATATGGACAGAAAGACCTTCTGTATATATCAAAACAATTTTATGAGACAACGGGATTTACCTATGCAGACGTGTACTCGGGCAGATACCATATCACTTTCAATAAGAAACTGATGTCCCAAAAAGAACAACAGGCGTTTATAGGTAAATTAGAGCTTGGAAAACAGCAGCGGTTGTTTTTTCTATCTGAATATGGCAACGCAGTAGAACTATTATTCGGTTTAACCGGAATTATACTGGTCACCTGCCTGTGCGCGTATCTGCTGATCTATAATATTATGTATCTGTCTGTGACGGGAAACATCAGGCATTTCGGACTACTGCAGACCATCGGCATGACCGGGCAGCAGGTACATCAGTTGATGAGACGACAGATCTTTCTCATTGGCAGTCTGGGAATCACCGCAGGAATTGTGTCCGGGGCAGGGGTATCCTTCTTTCTGATTCCGCTTGCGGTGCGCTCCCTAGGCATACGAAAAGGCCAAGTGGAAGAGATTACAATTACATTCCACCCGGCGATTATTCTTCTGACGGTTCTTCTGGTGGGCGCTACGATCTGGGTAGCAGGAAGGAAACCCACAAAGATCGCGGTGGCCTGCTCCCCAGTAGAAGCGCTAGGTTACCGTCTGGTATCAGGAGCGAAGAGAAGTCAAAGGGCTGGAAAGGGAACCGTTATCTACCGTATGGCAAAGGATCAACTGAATCGGAACAAGAAAAAAACAGCAGTCGTCATGCTTTCTCTTGCGGCAAGCCTCTCGTTCTTTCTGTGCATGATTACGCTACTCCACTCCCAGAGTGCGAGAGAGTTTTATTATCATTATATGGATCTGGATCTGGTGATTCAAAACGACCTGCTCCGAAACGATGCATTCCTAGAAACAGTGCTGACAGAGAATAACAAAGAAACACAGAATATCTTAAATGAAGACATTCTACAGCAAATACGGGATGTGGAAGGTGTGGCAGAAGTGCTGCCCGAAATTTTTACACCGATTACAGTCCCGTGGGAACCGGATGTGGCCGATAAATGGATGCGGGAATTTTACGAGACATGGATGAGCGTACCCTACGAAGATGACCTGGAAGAATACAGGCAACATCCGGAAAATTTTGGCACGTCTCTTGTGGGGATCACAGAGGCAGACTTTCAGGCTTTAAATGCAGAACTGGAAGACCCTGTCGACGAAGAAGATTTCCTGAGCGGGCGTACTTGCCTGCTATATCGGAACAGCTTAGCCGAACTGCAAGACAGAGATGTACGGGGAAAGAAAATACTATGCGCAGAGTATGCCAATCAGAAAAATACCCGCAGCTTTGAGATTGCCGGACTGACCGATATCAGCGATTACAACGCGTTACTGGGATATCCCCCGACGATAATCGTGATCGACAATGTTGTGAAAGAATTCGCAAAAGAACCAATTATATTCAAGGCAGGCGTGCGATACAACAAGGAGTACGACAAACAGACCGAAAACGAGATTCTTGGAGTATTGGAGAAAAGCCCGAATGCAAAGGATTACTCATGGGATTCTAAGATAGAGACTGCCGAAAATGCAAAAAAAGCGCAGGGGCATATGATGGAAATCGGAATCGGAATTGTGCTGATATTGGCATTTATCGGGATAATGAATTACGTCAACACCTATGTGGGAAATATACAGAACCGCCAAAGAGAGATCTCCATAATGGAAAGCATCGGCATGACCAGTAGACAGGTACAAAAGATGCTGCTATTGGAAGGCCTTATGTACGCCGGAGGGGCGCTGCTGTTGACAATGACGGCAGGACTTGGTATAACCTACGGTCTCTACCAGTCTATGAATTACAGAGGGGTCGCGTTTGTATTTCCCTTACTCCCCGTCGTGGGAGCGGCCGTCTTGACGCTTATCGTGTGTATTACTGTCCCGGTTGTGGTACACAGACAGATGGAAAAGAGAGGCAGTCTTGTGGAGAGGATTCGCGAGATGGCAGACTGACCTCAGATTTTTTTAACCGTCTTGACTAAAAACTCCTTGACTTTGACGTTACGTCAAGGGTTATGCTGACTGCAGGAGGTGAGAAAAGTGAAGTACAGTATCAGACAACTATCAGAACTTACAGGAGTGAGTGCACGCACTCTGCGATATTATGACCAGATAGATCTTCTGAGACCATCGGAGACAAATGAAGCAGGCTATCGGTATTATGGTGAAGATGAATTGGCGATACTGCAGCAGATTTTGTTCTACCGGGAACGGGGCTTTGGTCTGAAGCAGATTCAGAAGATTATTTATCAGGATGATTTTGATATTATGGGTGCTTTGCAGGAACATCTCCTGGAACTGGAGAGACAGAGAACCTACGTAGATTCTCTGATTCAGACAGTGTCACAGACAATACAGTCAATGAAAGGAGAATACAAAATGAGTGATAAAGAGAAATTCCAGGCATTTAAAGAAAAAGTGGTCCGTGAAAATGAAGAAAAACATGGCAGAGAAATTCGGGAGAAATACGGCGACGAAGAAATGGAGGCCGCAAACAGAAGAGTTTTGAGTATGTCGGAGGAGGAATATGAGAGATTCCAAAATCTCGGTGTAGAAATCAAGGCAAAACTTCAGGAAGCGGTTCTGAACAAAGAGAAACCGGAGAGCGAAAGTGGCAAAAGAATTGTTGCGCTCCACAAGGAGTGGCTTGGAAAGACGTGGAAGGAATATAAGAGAGAAGCCCATATTGCAATCGGCAATATGTACATCAGTGACGAGCGGTTCAAGTCGTATTATAATAGAGAAACGGCTGGGTGCGCGGAATTTCTGGAGGCCGCGATTCGCTGCTGGGTGGATCAGGTATAGGATGTTTTACGTTAAGTTTAAGGGGGAGGATTCGAGAGAATCCGCCCCTTATTCCCCGTTCTATAGAAAAAGGCTTGTCGCACGGTCAAAATGGAATACCCAACCGTTTGACTAGAGTATTTCTTGTAGATTAACCCTCCTCGATATATTCCATTACATCCGCTACTTTACAGTTGAGAATTGAGCATAACTGATTGACCGAATTGGTTGTAATGCTCTTTCCTTGTTTGATAGCATAATAGGTGGAACGGGAAAAACCACGTTTAGCAAGCTCATACGAACTGATATTCTTTTCTTTCATTGTCTTAAACAATGGTTCATAACTAATCATACATGCACCTCTCATATGTCCATTATATTGATATGCTCGGAAATAAAATATGTACGAAAAAACACACATACCGAGTCTAGTCAAATCAACGCACTCCATAACTTCAGAAACAGAACATTTTCACAACCTACGCTAACTTTTTACGCTCAACAAAAGTAGTGATTTCTCTCCTTATGTTATACGCAAAAAATGAAGAAAAATCAAGAAATAATATAGGGAATATCTATTATGCAAAAACCGGAGATAGGAAAAAAATGCTCCAGATTAATGAAAGCTTGAAGTTCTTCCTTAAAATGTATATAATAGTGTGGATTGAGCAATATCACATAAGACGATCATACAGCTTGAGATAGTATCGCATCGTGAAATAATCACCGAAATAAACGCACAAAAAGCTCTCATTTTCACTAAAAAAGATTCAAACAAATTTATTAAATATACACAAATCAGGAAGGAAATATATGAGAAAACTCGCCTTAAACGATGAAATATTACTAAAAATCGAGAAGCCGGCCCGCTATATTGGAAACGAGGTAAACTCGGTGATAAAGAACAAGGATGAGGTGGATATCCGCTTTGCCATGTGCTTCCCGGACGTCTATGAGATTGGAATGTCCCACCTGGGGATGCAAATCCTCTACCATATGTTCAACCAAAGAGACGACGTCTGGTGCGAGCGGGTGTTCTCCCCGTGGACCGATCTGGACCAGGTCATGCGCCAGGAAAGTCTTCCCCTGTTCGCCCTGGAATCCCAAGACCCTATCAAAGAATTCGACTTTCTGGGAATCACCATCCAGTACGAGATGTGCTACACCAACATTTTGCAAATCTTAGATCTGGGACAGATTCCACTGTCCGCCAAAGAGCGGGGAGAGGGATGTCCCATTGTGATTGGAGGCGGACCTTGTGTCTACAACCCAGAGCCCATCGCAGAATTCTTTGATCTATTTTATATCGGTGAGGGGGAGACTTGTTACGACCAGTTACTGGATCTCTATATTCAGAATAAAAAGGCGGGCAAGAGCCGGCTTGATTTCCTGAAAAAGGCCGCCTCAGTTCCTGGAATTTACGTTCCACAATTTTACCACGTTACCTACCATCCCGACGGCACCTTGGCTACTTTTGAGCCCAATTGTCCGGAGGCCCCCAAAAAGATCCAAAAACAGGTGGTAATGGATCTGGATGTGACCGCCTATCCGCAAAAGCCAGTGGTTCCTTTCATCCGCGCCACCCAGGACCGGGTGACGCTGGAGATCCAGCGGGGGTGCATCCGGGGATGCCGTTTCTGTCAGGCAGGAATGATCTACCGGCCCACCCGGGAGAAAGATGTAAAAGTCCTAAAAGAATATGCCCGCCAGATGCTCCAAAATACCGGATATGACGAGATTTCCTTGAGTTCTCTCAGTTCCAGCGACTACTCACAATTAAAAGAATTGGTAAATTTCCTCATCGACGAATTCAAAGGCCAGGGCGTCAATATCTCACTGCCTTCCCTCCGAATTGACTCCTTCGCCTTAGATGTGATGGGTAAGGTACAAGATATCCGAAAGAGCAGTCTGACTTTTGCACCGGAAGCCGGATCCCAGCGGCTACGGGACGTGATCAATAAAGGCCTGACCCAGGAGGACATTCTCCACGGAGCCAGGACGGCTTTTGAGGGAGGGTGGAACAAGGTCAAGCTGTACTTTATGTTAGGTCTCCCCACAGAGACCGAGGAGGACATAAAAGGAATTGCCCATCTGGCCGAGCAGATCGCTGAGGAATACTATGAGATCCCCAAACAACAGCGAAATGGCAAAGTGCAGATCACTGTGAGCACCTCCTTCTTCGTTCCAAAACCGTTTACTCCGTTTCAGTGGGCACCCATGGACTCCCAGCAACAGTTCTTGGACAAGGCGAAGACTGTAAAGAGCGAAGTCCGCGATCAGTTAAACCAGAGGAGTATCCGCTACAACTGGCACGAGGCCGACGTGACCATCCTGGAGGGCTTCCTGGCCCGTGGAGACCGAAAGGCTGCGCAGGTCATACGCAAAGCCTACGAAAGTGGGGCTCTCTACGATGCCTGGTCGGAGACATTCCGTATGGATCTGTGGATGAAAGCCTTTGAGGACACCCAGATCTCCCTGGATTTCTACACACTGCGCCCGCGAGATACCCAGGAACTCCTGCCCTGGGATTTCATTGACGCAGGAGTGACCAAAGAATTCTTAGCTCGGGAATGGAGACATGCACAACAGGAAAAAGGAACCCCCAATTGCCGGATGCAATGTTCCGGCTGCGGGGCGAATCGTTATCAGGGAGGTGTCTGTTATGAAGGTCAGAATTAAATTTTCTAAGGAAGGGAGCCTGAAATTCATCGGCCACCTGGACACCATGCGGTTCTTCCAGAAGGCTCTAAAAAGGGCGGACCTGCCCGTGGCTTACAGTGAGGGATTCAGTCCACATATTATCATGTCGTTCGCAGCTCCCCTCGGCGTGGGTATCACCAGCAGCGGAGAGTATTTTGACGTACAGTTCACCCGGGAGATGGCCACAAAAGAGATTTGCCGTCGACTGAACGCCACCATGGTAGAAGGGATGAAAGTCCTCGGGGCATACAAGGTGGAGGACGGTAAGGCCAGCAAAGCCATGTCCCTGGTAGAAGCAGCCGACTACCTGATCGCTTTCCGGGAAGGATATGAGCCAGAAGTGGACTGGAAAAACCAAGTGACTGATTTTTACAACCGCCCCTCTATCTGTGTGACAAAACAGACCAAGCGTAGTCAAAGAGAAGTAGACATTCGTCCTCTCATCTACAAGATGGAAGTGCGAGAGGAGCGCTTGTTCCTATGTCTGGCTTCCGCCAGCCGAAATTACACCAAACCAGAACTGGTGATGGATACTTTCCTGGAGAGTCTTGGAATCGCGCCAAAGTCCTGCCCCTATCAGATACACCGCTGCGAGATCTATGCAGATCTGGAACAGTCTGAGGAGACGCATCGCTTTGTACCACTGTGGAATTTAGGAGAAGAAATTGAGTAGGTTACTGTTTACAGAGATGGAAATCTATGGGATCCCCTGCTTTGTCAGCGCTTTGGAAGCCGACGGACAGATCCTGGAATTGAACTTTGAGCCAAAATCTCAGAAAAGCATTCTGGGTAATATCTATGTGGGACAAGTGGAGAAGATAGTGCCTAACATACAGTCTGCTTTCATACAAATTCAAAAAGGAATCTCCTGTTATTACTCCTTAAAAGAGCAGGAGACCGCCATATATGCCCAGGCTCACAGCCATCCCCACCTGGTCCAGGGAGACCAGATCCTTGTCCAGGTGGCCAAGGAAGCTATGAAAGGCAAAGTCCCCCGAGTCACCACAAAGCTGAATTTTACGGGTACTTATCTGATCCTCACCACGGACAGCGATGCCCTTTCTTACTCCGCCAAATTGTCTTTGCAGGAGCGGAAGAGGGTGAGAGCGCTCTTAGACACCTTGCCAGCCCGGCACTGTGGGATCATTGTGCGGACCAACGCAAAGGAAGGAAGCGATCAACAGATCTTAGAAGAATACCGGCAACTGCACCGGCGGCTGGATCAGGTACTTCTCTACGGCAAGAGCCGGACTTGCTTCAGCCTTCTGGACGAGGCAGATTCGTTCTTTCAGAGGTCTCTGCGCAACACTTACACAGAAGGTCTGGAAGAGATTGTGACCGATATCCCCCAGCTATACCAGGAACTCACGGAACCCGCCTATTGGAAATCCCAAGAGCCTTCTCCTGTGCGTCTCTATAAAGACTCCTTGCTCCCCATGCACAAGCTTTACCGCTTGGAGAGAGTGATGGAAGAGATGCAAAGAGAAAAAGTCTGGCTAAAAAGCGGTGGCTTTCTCGTGATACAGCAGACGGAAGCTTTTGTGTCCATCGACGTGAACTCCGGTAAATTCGCCGGCAAGAAAAAAGCGGAGGAGACCTACCGCAAGATCAATTTGGAGGCCGCCGCTCAGATTGCCTACCAACTCCGGCTGCGCAATCTCTCCGGTATCATTCTGATTGATTTTATCAATATGGCTAGGCCAGAACACAGAGAAGAACTGCTCCATGTCCTCCAAAAGCACCTGCGCCGCGACCCTGTGAAGGCCATCGTGGTGGACATGACAAAGCTAAATATTGTGGAGGTGACCCGCAAGAAAATGCGGTGCCCTTTACAGGAAAACTTTCGGACTCTTCAATTCCAGAGTACACAAAAAGCGCGTTAGAAACGCGCTTTTTGTGTACTCTGAACCAATCCAAACTCGACGCCCTCAGATAATTCCCTGCATCGACAATATCAACTGGGCGATCAAGGCCGAACCCACATAAGTCCCGATCATGACGAAGATCGCAATGACAATTCCTCTCCACCCAATTTTTTTAAACTCTATCCAATCTTTTCCCATGGACACCCCCGCGTAGGCCAAAATAGGAGTCACGGCCGGCAACATACCAATCTTATTGACTTCCTCCGCCACGAAAGCTCCCGTTGGACTGTAAGGCATGGCCAGAAGAATTCCGATGAAAGTAATCCAGATGATGGTGGGAATCTTTGGGATCACAGCATTGAGCAGAGTGGACACCAATGCAATACAAAACAGAATAAAGATTCCAGGTATACCGTCCAAAATGGACACAAAGGTATCGGGATTTTGGTCTGTGACCGTGTTGATGGTATTTCCGATAAGGCTCATGACTGCCGCCAGCGCCAGGATAATGGTGTATTCCACAACGGTATCCAATGTCAGTTTTTTCTCCATCGTCAGACCCTCCTCAGACTTTCTTATTTCTGCTCAACACAGGCTCCAATTTCCGGTAGAGGAAATTACACATGGGCAACCCGATGAACACAGTCATAACGATTCCGTCTGCGTTGGAGAGCACATTGCTGGTACCGGCGTAGGCGGCGATCTGATCCGCCATCTCCGGGAAAGCCGCCACCAAAGAGGCAGAGGAGGCAGCCATCATACTTCCACTACCCACACCACAGGCCATGGCCAGTGCATAGGGGTGTAAGATACCTGTGGAGCCCAGAACGCTGGCCATCAATCCCATAAAAATAGTGCCAACCAAGGTTCCCACGATGTACACTGTCATAACACCTCTCCCCTCCGGGGAATCCAGGCCATATTTGGACGCGATATATCCCACGTTGGGTTCCCTACAGATGGAGTGGGTCATCCCAACCGCCTCCCTCTTAAAGCCTAAGAGCAGAGCCAATGGCAGGGCTAAAATGATGGTTCCCAGGTTTCCAAATTCCTGGAAGATCAGAGCAGGGCCTGCCTCCAGAACCTGCGGAAGCTGTGTGCCGCTGGTCACGGCCACCTTCGCCAGAAAGATCCCAATGCCAGTCACCACAAATTTACTGGAAAGTTTCGACTGTTCTCTCTTGATAAATTTTACAGGCTTGGCCAAATATAAAAGCAAGCCAATTACCATGGCAAACAACATCGGAAGAAATAAAATATTTCCCTTGGGAGTGGGAATCGAGATAGTGTTGACAGCCTCACAGACCACCACAACCAAAAGAATTGTCAGGTGAAACGGCCAGTAGCTGAGAATTTTCCTTGCTTTTTCCATATAGATCTCCTTTCTTTCCAGCGCCCCTCTGCGCGCGCTCATTTGGACAGATGTTTGATAGCCTGAAAGACTGACATGGCATAGGTTCCGGCGCCGATGGCTACGCACCGCTCATCCGCCTTAAAGTGAGGGCTGTGCCAAGAGTAGACGCAATCATTTTCCTCATTGCGGGTTCCCAGCCAGTAGAAAAATCCCGGCTTTTCTTCCATGAATACAGAGAAGTCCTCTCCTCCGGTAGAAGGAATTGGATCCACAGGTTCCGCCCCAATGGACGTCACCGCCTCATAAGCCGCCTGATAGAGGCTCTCATTGTTGATGGTCGGGGGGAGTTCATAGATGTAATTCAGGGAACCCTCACAGCCGTAGGCGGCCGCCGTGGACTCCACGATGGCCTTTAATCTCTGAACCACGCAGGCCTCCACCTCCTTGGAGTAAGTACGGACCGTTCCCAGCATGGTAACTTTGTCCGGAGTCACGTTGTTGGCTCCCTCCCCGGCTCTCACGTTACAGATAGAGAGAACGCAGGAATCTATGGGACTGACATTGCGGCTGACAATTGTCTGAGCGCTCTGGATAATGGCCGCAGCGCACACCACAGGATCCACGTTTCTCTGGGGAATTCCGCCGTGTCCTCCCTTTCCCTTGACCGTGATCTCAATCCGGTCCACAGCCGCCATCAACGCGCCATGTTTCACCGCCACCGTTCCCAGTGGAATCTCCGGGGAGTTATGCATGCCAAAGATAGCGTCTACCCCCTCCAGGCATCCCAATTCTACCATCTTCTTAGCCCCCAGATTCACCTCCTCCGCCGGTTGGAAGAACAACCTGACACTCCCATGAATCTCTTCCCGCATCCGGGAGAGAATACGGGCGGCCGACAGAAGAGAAGCGGCATGGGTGTCATGGCCACAGGCATGCATCATTCCAGGCCGTTTGGAGGGGTAAGTACAGGTGGACTCTTCCGTGACAGGGAGTGCGTCGATGTCCGCCCGAAGAGCAATGCTAGGCCCTTTGCTTCCACCTTCTAGCAATCCCACCAGCCCCGTCTCCAGACCGGTGTCCAAAATCTCCACGCCCAGAGTCTCCAGTTCCCGCCGGATATAAGCGGTGGTATCTCTCTCCTGGAAGCTCATCTCAGGGTTCTCATGAAACCAATGTAAGTCCTCTATAAATCTTGGCTCCAGTTCCTTCATCAATACTTGTACTCTCTGTGAGATATCTCTCATGTCGGCTCCTCCATTCTGTCAAACTGTTTGTCTCAATTCACCATTTTAATGTAAAAAAGCGCGCTGGAAAACCGGCCGCACAGTTGTGCGTCTCTTCTCCATGACTTGCACAACCAGGTACAAGCAATCTCTCCACACGCTCCGGCACAGCACAGATTCAATGGCATATGGTTACGGTTATTGTATTAGTTTATCATTTTTTTAGAAAATTGTGAAGAGTTTCCGAAATATTTGTTCATTTCATCCAAAAAACTTCATTGCAATGGCAAAATCCTCCAGTTATCCCTTTGATTTCACGAAAATCACAAAAAAGAATCCTGCTGTTGCCAACACAGATATTCACAATTCATTTCGCTACTTGCCCATAACCTTACTTATTGATATTTTCTAATGCTTTCAATGTCTCGTCCAGATTCTTTTTATGCCAATTGGACACATTGAAGCCCCCAAACGTCAAGATTCCGAAAAATCCGTGGCCTGCAATATCCTTGCAGTTTTCCATAAATACAGATATAATGGTCTCGTCGGCGCACGACAGTCCGTAGAGATACCAGGAGGTAAAAATTATGTTACGTTTTAACCATTTTAACTTTAACGTACTAGATCTGGAGAAAAGCATTGCGTTTTACAAGGAAGCTTTAGATCTCTCCCCAGTCAGAGAAAAAAACGCGGCAGACCATTCTTTTAAATTGGTCTACCTGGGGGACGGCCACTCAGACTTTACCCTAGAACTGACCTGGCTTCGAGATCGCACGGAGCCCTACAATCTAGGTGAGAAAGAGTTCCATCTGGCTTTTACCACCGACGCCTATCAGGCCTTTCACCAACGCCACCAGAAAATGGGATGTATCGTCTTTGAAAATCCAGCCATGGGCATCTATTTTATCGAAGATCCCGACGGTTACTGGATCGAGATTGTACCGGAATCCTAAAAGGCCACAGATAGCCGCGCTCCGCGAGAATCACACTGCGACGGAAGAAAAGTATGTGGGATAACAATCCGCGCAGGGGCCGGATTTTTCCCAGTACCACTTTAATCTTGCGCAACATGAAATAGTCAAAACCACCTATACACATAGGTGGTTTTTGTGTTATGATGGTAAAAATACACAAAATTGGAAAGGAGATAACAGAATGGTGTACAAAAAATTCGAGGAGCTGCTGACTCTGATTGACCCCAACTCCAAGAAAAAAACTGTGGCGCTGGTGAGAGCAGAAGATGAACATGCCCTGGAAGCCGTGGCCGAGGTGGTGGAAAAAGGATTGGTGGAGACACTGCTAGTGGGCAACCGTGAAGCCATCAAAGAGACCGCCTCCAAGATTGGATTTCCCGTCACAGACGATCAGATCATCGACGCAAAAGACCCTGAGACCGCTGCCGCCAAGGGTGTAGAGCTGGTGAGAGAGGGCAAGGCAGATTTTCTTATGAAGGGAAAACTGGAGACTTCCCAGATGCTCCGCCCTGTGGTGAATAAACAGACAGGCCTGAACAAAGGCGGTGTCATGAGTCATATCGCTCTGAATGAAGTCCCCACCTACCACAAATTGGTGTTGACCACCGACGGCGGAATGCTCCCATATCCCACATTGGAGCAGAAGAAACACATCATTGAGAACGCTGTGGACGTGATGCGAAAATTGGGCTGCGAGACCCCAAAGGTCTGCGTGTTGGCAGCCGCCGAGCGGCCAAATCCCAAGATGCCGGAATCCATGGATGGGGTGGCGCTCAAGGAGATGAACCAAAAAGGAGAGATCAAAGATTGCATCGTGGAAGGCCCCATCTCCTTTGACTTGGCCATCGCAAAAGAAAAGGCCCAGATCAAGGGATACGACAGTCCCTGCGCAGGTGAGGCCGACGTTCTGTTAGTTCCCAATATCCATGCAGGAAATATCCTTGGAAAATGTATGACGGAGTTGGCTGGTGCCAAGATGGCCGGGCTGATCGTGGGAGCGAAGTGCCCTATCGTGTTGACTTCCAGAGGCGCCTCCTCCGAGGAGAAATTCAACTCCTTGATGTTGGCTTGTCTCGTGAGCGGAGAATAGGAATTTTTTCCTCTGCCCACAATTTTCTACAGGCTGTATCTATGTTTTATTTAGGTACAGTGATTACTTGATATAGGGGGATACATACCATGAATAACCGTAAACGTTGGAGTTATCTGATCGCAGGCACTGTCATGTTGCTCTTTTTGGGGCTGATCTACGCCTGGTCCATCTTCAAAGCTCCATTCAATCAGATCTATACCGACTGGTCGGAGTCTCAACTGTCGTTGACTTTTACGATTTCGATGATATTTTTCTGTCTGGGTGGTTTTTCGGCTGGAATGCTGCTGAAGAAGCTCCCCGCCAGAGTCGTGCTCTGGCTCTCAGCCGCCTTGCTATTTGTGGGATTCTTCGGGGTATCCCGTCTGAACCCAGAACAGCCAGGTTCCAGCCTAACGCTGCTGTATGTCTTCTACGGTTTCTTCTGTGGCGGCGGCGTGGGAATCGGCTACAATACAGTGATCAGTACAGTGAACAAATGGTTCACTGATCGGCCGGGGATCGCCTCCGGTCTGATGTTGATGGGCTTCGGACTGGGGGGAATCATCCTGGGCAGCGCAGTGAATTCACTGATCGGCGCCATCGGGCTGTTCACCACCTTCTTGGTTCTCGCCGTGATGATCACCATCATCCTGCTTCTGGGATCTTTCTTTATGAAAAGCCCCCAGGCGGCAACCGTCCAGGACACTGCCACCGCCGAAAAAGAAGTTCCCAGCATCACCACTGCACAGATGTTGCGGACTCCTTCCTTCTGGCTGTTTGTCCTGTGGGCCGTACTCCTAAACTCCGCTGGACTTCTGGTGATCAACAGCGCGGCCTCCATCGCTCTGGCCTTCGGGGCGCCTGCAGTTATGGGCCTGGTGGTCTCCCTGTGTAACGGTGGTGGGAGAGTATTCATGGGAAGCTTTTTTGATAAATTCAGCACAAAGCCTTCGCTGTTTCTCAATGTCTGCTTTACCTTCGGCGCAGGACTGTTCCTATTTCTGGGCGCAGTCAAGTTCGGCATTCCCTTTGTGTTGATCGGACTGCTGCTGGCCGGAGTGGGATACGGCAGCACGCCCACTTTGACCTCTGCGTTTATCCACAAAGAATACGGCCCTAAATACTATCCTGTCAATTTTAGCTTGGGTAACTTTGCGTTGATCCCGGCCGCCATCGTCGGACCCATGATCTCCAGTGTCCTGATCGAGAAAGCCGGCGGAGCCTACGATACCACTTTCATTATGATCATGGTGCTGGCCGCGGCTGCCTTGGTGGTCTACCTGTTACTCAATTGGTTCAGCAAGAAATAATTGCCCAAACCTTTGCTTTCCATTGTTTCTTCTCACTGCCTGTGGTATGATAGCCAGGTAAGATTTCGGTGTGTGAGCGATTCGCCGCCGAGGCACAAGGTAGGAGAGAAGACAATGGAAAGTTTTTATTTGGCCCTAAGCGTGGTGTTCCCACTGTTTTTTATGATGGCCGTGGGGGCTGCGGTGAAAAAAATACATATGGTAGACGACCACTCTTTGACTGTGATGAACACCTTAACCTTTCGGGTGTTCATCCCCGTTTTGATCTTTCTCAACGTCTACCACCTGGATCCAGGCTCTCTGTTCACCGCAGACAATATGAAAATGTTGCTCATCACCGCCATCTCTGTCTTCCTGGTCGTACTAATTTTTCACCGGGCCTTTCGCCATCTGCCAGTCTCCGAGGAGAGAAGAGCCGTCCTATTACAGGGAGTATACCGGAGTAACCTGGCTCTCTTTGGCCTTCCGGTGCTCCAGTCCATCTACGGTGAGGCAAACAGCGGCTCCATCTATATCCTCATTGTATTTATCATTCCAATCTACAATATCCTGGCAGTGATCATACTGGAAGGGATGCATCTAAAAAATATAAGCATCAAAATTTTGCTACAGCATATCCTGAAAAATCCCCTGGTGGACGCCTCCATGCTGGGGGCAGTGTTCTGCTTTGGCAGGATTCATCTGCCTGCGCTGCTTCTGACCTCCCTGGAAAGTCTCTCAAAGGTGGCGACGCCTCTGGCTTTCGTGGTTCTGGGCGCTACCTTGCAGGTCAGCAGCCTACGGAAGAATTCCCGTGCGATCGCCCTGGTCTCTCTCTTCCGATTGGTCCTCATACCTGGGATCGTCATAGGCGCCGCCTGTCTGGCCGGACTCAGACAGATTCCCCTGGTGGCGATGCTCGGCTGTGTGGCCTCCCCGGTTGCGGTCTCTTCGTTCTCCATGGCGAAGGAGATGGGAAAGGAACCTGAGCTGGCCGGGGAGTTGGTAGCCTCCACCTCAGTGATCTCGATTTTCACAATTTTCTGCTGGATCGTTCTCCTGAGAAACCTTCAGCTCATCTGACCCCGACGACAAAAACAGATAGAGCCACCGGGCAAAATTCAAAAAACACTGCCCAAAAAATCTTGACTGCGAACATATTTCATGATAATATAATCAAGTATGCCGCACAAAGAGGTTGAAGAGCCGCGAGGCCACCGTATTTGGCGAGTAAAGTTAATAGGAGGTGCCATATGTACGCAATTATTGCAACAGGTGGTAAACAGTACAAA
>JBKXQO010000006.1:0-67609 GCA_047014865.1 Blautia sp.
TCTCTTCCAGCCAATGGATTTTCCTCCTCTAGAATCTGTAATGAGCAAATGCCTTGTTAGCCTCTGCCATCTTATGCATATCTTCTTTCTTCTTCACAGATGCTCCGGTATTGTTCATCGCATCCAGTAACTCATTTGCCAGTCTGTCCTCCATGGTCTTCTCGCCTCTCTTACGTGAGTAGAGAGTCAACCAGCGAAGAGCCAGAGCCTGGCGTCTGTCAGCTCTCACCTCGATAGGTACCTGGTAGGTAGCTCCACCGATACGTCTCGCCTTTACTTCCAAAGAAGGCATTACATTGTTCATTGCCTCCTCAAATACTTCGAGTGCCGGCTTTCCTGCCTTCTCCTCGATCTTGGCAAATGCGCCGTATACAATCTTCTGAGCGACACCTTTCTTGCCGTCTAACATAATGTTATTGACAAGCTTGGTGACCACTTTGTTGTTGTACAACGGATCTGCCAGCACGTCTCTTTTCTGAGTATGTCCTTTACGTGGCACGTTACTTCCCTCCTTAATCATTCTGTGGCTATTCGCCATTTTCGATTATCTCATAGGTACTCACACAGATTACTCACAGCCGTCTCGACTCAGGCTGCTTGGCCCGGCTGAGCCAATGTATGTTCGCACTGGTAAAATTCAATCATATTTAACCCGCAACCGACAGGGTATATGGAATAACCGTACAAATTGTAATCGTCCTTGTGACTCTATTGATCCAATAATCTTTTTGTCGAATTATTTTTTCGGTCTCTTTGCTCCGTATTTGGAACGAGCCTGTTTCCTGTTGGCAACACCTGCGGTGTCCAGAGTACCTCTGATAATGTGGTATCTGGTACCAGGCAAGTCTTTTACCCTTCCTCCACGGATCAGAACAACGCTGTGCTCCTGCAGGTTGTGACCTTCACCAGGGATGTAGCTGGTAACCTCGATTCCGTTGGAAAGACGAACTCTGGCGATTTTTCTCAGAGCTGAGTTCGGCTTCTTAGGAGTTGCGGTCTTAACAGCGGTACAAACACCTCTCTTCTGAGGGGAAGACATGTCGTTGGTTTTCTTTCTCAAAGAGTTATAGCTTTTCTGCAGCGCTGGCGCTGTAGACTTCTTCACTGAGGTCTGTCTTCCTTTTCTTACTAACTGATTAAATGTTGGCATTCCATTTCACCTCCCGATTTTCTCTCCATTCTATCTCAATCGATTTGAGATATGGGTTCTGCGGCTGCTATTAAAATTAGGCATGAAAAAAGATTGCATTTCCATGCACGCTTGCTCATTATAGCCCGCAAGGCCACCGCTGTCAAGGAATTCCGTAAAAAAAGTTCCACTTCCTTGTATCCATCTTCCAAAAGATGTATAATACCCCTATATGTGGGGACTAACCATTTCGAAAATAAAAGACAGCGAGGAGGCGCTATGAAAAACAAGTTAACTGTATTTTATATTTTCTTATCCCTATTGGGAATTATTGCCGCAATTGGGATTTTTATTCTAGGTTTTGCAGCCATACAAAAAGCAAAGACCACTCAAGACCACGTAGATCAGGTCCTAGCCCAGGCCGAAGAGCAAAAGACGCTCCTAAAGAAGCAACAAAACGAACTGCAAAAAGCCCAGAAAACAGAGGAGCAAAAGCAGATTGCCGCGGAGGCTGCCAAGAAAGCAGCCAAGGAAAAGGCAAAGGGCGAGACCGACTCCAGTCAAGACACCTCCGACAAGCCCTCTGTGTTCTCTGAGAATTCTTCCCCGGAGACCGCCTCTGAAGACACCTCCTCCAATGGCCACGTGATCTGTATTGACCCGGGACACCAAGGCGAGTGGGTAGACATGAGCGCTCTGGAGCCCAACGCCCCAGGCTCCTCAGAGATGAAAGCCAAGTGCAGTACGGGAACCGCCGGCAGCTACAGCGGGTTAAACGAATACCAACTCAATCTGGACGTCTCTTTGAAATTACAGAAGATTCTCCAAGAGAGAGGCTATCAGGTAGTGATGACACGAACGGACAACGACACCGCCATCAGCAACGCCGAGCGCGCTCTGTTCGCCTCCGACAATGGCGCGGAGATTATGGTCCGGGTACACGCCAACGGCGACGACACCCACACGGCCAGCGGCGCGCTGACCATGTCCCCGTCTGCCAGCAATCCATATGTGGCCAGCCTCTACGAGGACAGCAACCGCCTCTCCCAGTGTATTGTGGATTCCTACTGTGCGGCCACGGGATTCATCAACAAGGGAATCATCTACACGGACACCATGACAGGTATCAACTGGAGCAAAATCCCCGTGACCATTGTGGAGATGGGCTTCATGACCCACCAAAACGACGATCTCCAGATGGCTGACACCACCTTCCAGGACACCATGGCCTCCGGCATCGCCGACGGCATCGACGCCTATTTTGGCCAATCTTAAATATTGTTAGATTAGGAGACATTGTATATGAAGAAAACAACCAACGATTCCCCCTCCCTCTCAGAGGGCAACCGCGGAAACACCGGATTGATTGTATTGATCACGATACTCGTCTGCCTGGTAGTCTTCCTCACGGTTATACTGGGCATTTTCGCAAGGAGAACCATCTCCATCGACAGACAAGTAGCCAAGTTGGAGAAGACCGTCGCAGAGATCTCCAAGACTGCCCAGACTCTGGAGGGCGCGGACCTTCAGACAGAACAAGCCAGCCAAACAGATCAGGCAGGGACCACCAGCACCCCGGAGGCTTCTGCGGACAAAGAGGAGAGCTCCCAGGACGGCACCCTCTCCCCATCTAAAGGGGAGAAAAAGGTGGTCACCGGGGATCTGGCCGAACTCCAATCCCAGCTCCAGGCACAGGTGGACACCTTAAATGCCTCGGACGGCACCTGGGCCATCTACACAGAGAATTTGAACACCAACGCCAGTTGTACCATCGGTGATGCGAAAATGCAGGCTGCCAGCTTAATCAAACTCTTCATCATGGGCGCAGTCTATGAGAATTATGACGCTGTCTGCCAAACGGGCGGCGGCCGGGAGACGGTAAACAGCGCTCTCTCCTCCATGATCACAGTCAGCGACAATGACGCCGCCAATAACTTGGTCACCTGGCTCGGCGGGGGTGATCCCAGTACAGGCATGGCCGCCGTCAACTCCTTCTGTGAAAGCCATGGATATTCTAATACCCATATGGGCCGGATGCTTCTGTCCTCCAACGCCAGCGATGACAATTATACCTCCGTCACCGACTGTGGAAAAATACTCCGGGAGATCTATGACAATAGCGACACCCTCACCTACCCAGAACTGATGTACAAACTTCTGAAACAGCAGGAGCGCACCAATAAAATTCCGGCTGGCATTCCGGCTGTGGACGGCGCCCAGGTCGCCAACAAGACCGGTGAGCTGGACTCTGTAGAAAATGACGCCGCCATAATTTACAGTGCGCCGCGCAACGATTTTGTACTGTGTATCATGGCGCAGGACCTCAGCGACACTGCCACAGCCCAGTCCAATATACAGGCTTTGTCCACAGCGATCTATGGATACTTTAATCAGTAGCGTCCGCTTTTATGAGATTCCGCACTTTCACCAATAGGGGGCATTTCCACGAAGCGCGTTCCCGACGCTCCCCCTTTCTATAGCGGAGAGTTCGCAGGGCATCCCATTATGGAAAAAAGAACATTGCCACAGAGTTGAGCATACCTTTGCCTTCACTCTTATGGGAATGTTCTTTTTTTATGAGCCAGAATACTTGTCTTTTCACCTACGTCTCTTCCAGGTAACTGGCCAGCGCGTACCCCTCATTTCCCCCGTAACGCACTTGATAAAATCCATTCTCCGCGCCTGCTATATACTCCACAGTCGTTCCCAGAGGAATCTGACAGATCTCCTCCGCCGACGTGCTGGGACTGACTCGCAGGGTAATGCTCTCCTTACAATTCACCACCCGAAAATACGATACTCCATGAGACGTCGCGCGCCCCGCCTCAGGAGATAGATAAGAGGCCAGTCCGTATCCCGTGTTTCCGTCATATATGATTTGATAAAACCCATTTCCGGCCGCTCCCACGTAACTCACCGCCGCCCCCAGAGGAATCTGGCAGATCTCCCCCGCAGATGTGCTGGGCCTGGTTCGAAGAGTGATGCTCTCCTTACAATTCACCACATAATAAGTCTCATAGTCTGGACTCTCGCCAGACGGCGTGGAGGACAGGTAAGACGCCAATCCATATCCCAGATTCCCATTATAAATAATCTGATAGAATCCATTCTCCGCAGTCTCCACATAGCTCACTGCCGCCCCCAGGGGAATCTGGCAGATCTCCCCCGCAGATGTGCTGGCCCTGGTTCGGAGAGTGATGCTCTCCTTGCAATTCACCACATAATAAGTCTCATAACTGGACGAGGCGATGGCCGGCTGCTGTGTAGGTCGGGCGATCTGTTCCGGCTCTGCCGTCTTCACCGCTGGCCGCGGAGCCTCCGTGGGAGTAGCCAAAGGTGTGGCCTGTATCTCGTCCTGTCTCACCTCTCCCTTATCCTGCCGAACCTCCACAGAAATCTCGCCCTCTTGCGTTTTTGAGGATCCCTCTGACAGGAAGATCTTAGCGCACAGAAATCCTGCCATGATCACCGCCACCGCGCCAGCCGCCGCCAGCAAAGCCATAGGTATGCCCTTTTTCTTTGTGCCTCTCTCCTCCTGACGTGTCTGCCTTTTCTCCATCTCCCAATCCCGGGGACCTTGGACGCTCACTGGCTGGACTACCGTATCCCCCAGACCTTGTTGGATTCTCCTGAGATCCTCCCGCATTTGCGCTGCGCTCACATAGCGGTGTTCCGGAGAATAGCTGCAGGCCCTGAGGATCACCTGAGCCAACGCCGGACTGGCTTGGCAAGGCATGGGGAGCCGCTCTCCTTCCATTCGGCGTCTCAGCGCCTCTTCCTTATCCTGATAGGTGACAAATTCACTGTCTGTTCTCAGAAATGGTCCCCGGTTTTTGTTCAAAAGCCGGTATAATACCAATCCCAGCGAGTAGGTATCGATACTCCTGTCGTATATTTTTCCATAGAAGACCTCGGGCGCCATATATGAGTAAGTTCCCTTGTGGGACATGGCTCCTTTGGTTCTCTCCAACTTCCTGGCGATACCAAAATCCCCCAGCTTAAAATTGCCCGCCGTGGAGACGAAGATATTCTCCGGTTTGATGTCGCGATGGATGATATTCTGCTGCTCACACAACACCAACCCGCTGCAGATGTCAATTCCCAGCCGGACAACTTCCTCCTCTGAGAGATCCCGCCCCCCAATATACTTCACAAAACTCTCCAACAACTCCATGCGGATATGAATATCCCATCCCATAGCGTCAGGGTGTTCCACCACCTTGAAGTCCTCAACAACCACAATATTGGAATTCCCCTTCAGCCGCTCCATCATCTCTATCTCATTGATACAATCGTCCACCACGCCTTGAAAATAAGTATATATGGAGCTCTCACTCATTCCCTCCATTCCCAGTTCATTTATTTCCACGTCGCTCCCGGGAATGGTTATGATCTTAATGGCAGAGTAGAACTCCCGACTCCCCTCCACTCTACGCGCCCGGTATACCTTTCCAAATGCCCCCTCCCCAACTTTCTCCATCAACTCCCACTCTGACCATCCCGAATATCTTCTCTCCATCTTCTATCGCCACCTTCACACACCTATTTTATCTACAACGCTTGATAATGCCACAGATAAGCTGCCAACAATTGTCGGTTCCTGTCCATGATCTCTGGAAATTCCTCCGCAGACAGCGGACAAATCCCTGCTCCGTTCTCAATGGTTACCGCCGGGATTCCCAACTTGAGCACAAAGTAATCGCTACACCCTGCCAGATCCGTGCCATCTGACACCGTGGAGTGGAGCGGATAACCAGTCACCCCGCAAACCATCTGGGCCAGTCCCTGATCGGCCTCCCAGACCTCTCCCTGACTGCCATAATCCCAGTACACCAGATTTCCAGACGAGTGGTAGGCAATACATCCCTCCACCGGATACTCTTGTTGTATCTGCAAAATAGCCTGGGTCTCGGCCTCACTGGCCGGACTCTCACCTTTATAGCTCTCAGAGGAAGGGTGGGAACACCCCCTGTAGTCCTCCCAGCCTACGTCGAAATTCCGATTTAAATCCACTCCCCTGGCATTCGCCTTCCAGGCCGCCCAGTAGTCCTCCTGATTCATGCCATCCTCCTGATCCTGCCGAAAGCACTGTGCCACCGCCTGCCGGCACTCCTCGCTTTGAACCCCCTCCAGCCCACTCTGGCTGATAGCAACCCCATCTGGGTTCGCCATGGGGATCACGTGCAGGCATAATCCATCTAAAAGTTCCTCATAAGACACTCCCTGGTAATTCCCCGTCTCATATCCTCCCAGGAATTCTTCCAACTGTTTCATGGCCAACTGGGCATTCATGTACTCTCTGCCATGAATGGAACTTTGAATCAACAAATGCCTGGGGGCGTCCAGAGAACCCAGAACCGCCTCCAAGATCTCTCTTCCATCTGCGGTGATCCCCAGTACCTGTACCTGAATCTTCCCCGGGAAATATTTCTCCATCGCCTGCAAATCTATCACCATCTGCTGATAAGTATATTTTCTGTCTTCTGTCCGCACAATCTCCCCTGGAATTTGGGTCACTGTCTGTCCCTCCCCGCCAATCTCAGGTCCCACCGTCCCACTTTCTGCCTCCTCCTGCACATGCGCCTCCTTTCCACTGCTGCTCTCCAAACGTTGTGGACTTGCCTCACTCCTCGAAGATCCTCTGAATGAATCCACAGCCAGGCACAGACCAAATCCCAGGAGAAAACAACCGATCCCACCGAGACACAGCGTCAAAAGTCTCTTTCTCATTTTATGTCTCCTCCCTGGTTCCCACAACCTTTACCTCTCATAGGACATCTCCCAGATCTCAGAAAACACTGCCAATGGGCAGTCTGTCAGCAGGCACATCAAGATAAAACACTCATAAGGATTGACAATATAAATCTCTCCCATGGAACATTCCTTGAGGATCTGCTGTATCTCCCTGAGAAAAAAGCGATATCTCTCCTTTGGCTCAGCCTCCTCCATCTCCTGAGAGATGATGAAGAACTCCAAGGTAATCAAGTCGAACCGCTCCACAGGATTCTTCTTATTTAACAGATGATTCATTCTCTGACGGCTCAACCTCTTCTGGGCAAAATGCTTTGACAAGATCGATGCGGACATCTTCTTCAGGTTCCCCATCTTATCCACAGGAACACCGTTAAAGATCACTTTTTCCACATCGTTGGCGGAGATGTCCTGCACTCTCCACCGCTTAGTACCTCTCACTTCCTCCACATCTCTCTGATACATCCGCGCGATAATTCTCCTGCTGTGCTCCATGAGGCGGATAAACCACCGGTAAGCCTCCTGGTCACTGTCCTGACTGCCCTCCCTGAGCAGGTACAGGTACTTCCACAGGCCTTCCTCACGGTCCAGGGATATCTGTCCACATTTCAACTGATCCAAGCATTCTCTCAGATCCATCCTTCTCCCCGAGAAAGGTATCTTCTCATACTGGTCCTTCAACCGCTCGGCCACCGAGTAACCGTAATGGTTGCGGTAACAGTGCCAATAGATTACCTCCTCCGGTTTCGTGAAGTCAAAGTCGCTCTCTCTTTGCACCTTGAGCAGAAACTCTTTCACCTCGCTGGCCTCCATCCCCAACCCAAATCCCAGTAGGAAAATGGTCTCTCTCTTGACAGAGGCCTGCGTCAACCAATTGGTGGCAAGAGTCCGCAATTTTGCCGAGGTAGGCCTCATTGATTTTGGCGTTCCCGTGCGTTCAAAGGACTCAATGATTATATTCTTGTACTCCTCCAGGGGAACCTGGTAAAAAGGTTGCGCCAACATAGAACGCTCATAGAGATACCTCTTCAGATAATCCCCAAAAGAGACCATCCCCATCTCCCGGTAGAGATACTGAAAGATGACCTTTGCATCTTGATCCTCAAACTCACTGAGATGTACCACGTGGCAAAAATCCTGATAGGCTCTCCTGGTAAAGTCGAAATCCCTCACTGTGTTCTCAACGGTCCGCTGGAAATCCAGATCTTGCCATAAGTTCTCCATATCTTACTCCCTCCGCCTTACTTCTTCACATTGCGCAACACCAGTCCGCTGGCCACGCAAAAGACCGCGACAAAAACCAGCAACAACAGCCAGTCTTGCGCCATATGTCCCTTTGTGAACTCAAAGAACTCCTCCGCCTGATGAGGAAACTCCTGCATCTTCCCATCCACTTCCACCATATATTGCAAGTCATTCAGGTTGGCTGTGGTGCCAAATCCTTCCACCGACCACCGACAGATGGTGAACCAGGAGAACACCTTCGTCACACCCTTTAACTTAAAGAGCAGTCCCGAAAATAGGATCTGAGGCATCAACAGAATCGGCGCCGCCGTCATAGCCCGGTCCGGATTCTGAAACAGCGAGGAGGCAAACAATCCCATGGATGTGGCAGAAAACGCCGTCAAAAAGGCCGTCAAGAACATCTCCAAAAACGGAGGAAATAAAATCCCCTCCTCCGGCCCTCCAATTCTCAAATAGAACACACCGATCAAGAGCAACGACTGAATCAAGCACAACCCACCCAAAACCAGGAGTTTCGACAGGATATAGGAATCCAAGTGCAATCCCGTCATATACTCTCTGCGCAGGATCTCCCGCTCTTTACACACCTCCTGAATCGCATTGAGCATCCCTATCCAGAACGCAGAGCAGGATAAGGCAAACAGAAGAGATTTCGTGATGTCATACCGCTCGAACTGATACCCATTCTTCACCAGGGAGATCAACAATGCCAGAATCGGAGCCTGGAGAAGGACCATGGCCAGCCTCTGCCGGTCATTGACCAGAAGCTGCACATACCTGGCGCTCAGGATACCAATCTGCCTCCCCCGGTTGTGCTTACTCTTAGCCATCTTCTGGTGACGCTGCCCTTCTGGCTGCCTATAGCCAGACATCTGCCGGCTCCTATGCGCTTGTTGGTCGTAGAGTTGCCTCCACCTGAGAGGATCCTCCGTCATCATGTTATACACATCCACCAGATTGTCCACCTGAAAGAACCGCTCCGCCTCTCTGGTATTCCCGTAGAAGCAGAGATTCCCTCCTCTCCCCATGAACACAATCTTATCGCAGATTTGCAAATTTAGCGTACTGTGAGTGACCAACACCACTGTCTTCCCTGCGTTTGTCATATTTTTTAATGTTTTCATCAAGTTTCGCTCTGTCCCTGGATCCAGGCCAGAAGCCGGCTCGTCCAAGAAGAACAATGTGGGATCCGACAGCAACTCCACCGCGATGCTGGCCCGCTTCTTCTGCCCTCCGCTGAGTTGGCGTATCATAGTGTGCTCTTTCCCCTGTAACTCCACCATCTCGATCACTTGGTGTACCCTCTGCTGTCTCTCCTTGGCTGACACGTCGTCCGGCAATCTCAGTTTCGCCGCATAATCCAGCATAGAGAACAGGGTCAGATTATCATACACAATGTCCTGTTGAGGCACATAGCCGATGATATTCTTCAGTGCGTCATAGGTCTCATACAGCTCCTCGCCGTTGATCAACACCTGGCCGCTAGTGGGACGGTTATATCCGCAGATGGCATTCATCAGAGTTGTCTTTCCCGCCCCTGATCCGCCGATGATAGCCACCAACTCTCCCGGCTCAATAGAGAGACTCACATCGTTACAGATGTTAAAAGATTTCCCTTGGTTTCTCACTGTCCTGACCAGGTGAACCGCCTCAATTCCCAGGCCGCTCTTATAACTGCAGTAATAAAGACAGCCATTGGCATAGATCAGCCTGGTATCCACAATCCTGAGAATATCCTTCTCCTTCAACCTGCAATGCCCGTGAATGCGGCTTCCGTTTACAAACGTCCCGTTGGTGCTGTTGTGATCCACCACAGAGAAACCGCCGCCATCCTGGACAATGCTGGCGTGACGTTTCGAGACGCTGACATGATTTAGAACCACGTCGCACCGGCTGTCCCGTCCTATCAATACTTCTTTCTGCCCAGCCACCTGCTGGTTCTTCCAAGAATACTGTCCAGAGGCCGTGTTAAAGAAAAATAAGACCCCTGTCGTCACACTCCGCTTCTCGTCGTCAATGCGTAGAATATCTCCCTCCCGGAGAATTCCCTGCCCGGCCTTCAACCCATTGATCAGCAGACCGTTGGTGCTATTTAGATCCTCCACATAGAGTCCCCTGGGCGTCAATCGAAAAAAACCATGGTGCTTTGACACATTTGGCGACGGCAATACCAGATCGTTGTCCGGATATCTCCCAAAAGATATATACTCCTTTTGAAAAGCTCTCAGGTCCACCTCCTGAGGCGGCTCCATTCCCACAAAAATAGTCAGACGGTATATCCCTCTCTGTCCAGCCTCTGGTCCATGATAGTAACCTGTCTGATCCATCCCTCCTCGACTCATACCTAACCACTCCTCTTACTACTTTTTATGCCATTTCCCAGACTTCTCCCCATGGACTTCACAGAGAATAATCGTGGTGTTATCCCTCCCCCCTCTAGCCATCGCAGCTTGCAACAGATAGAAGGTGGCGTCCTTTACTTCACTATAAGATTGAACGATCTGGCCAATTTCCTCATCGCTCAACATATCCGTCACACCATCCGAACAAATCAAGAATCGGTCTCCCTCATGGTAATCCCCGCTCACCACATAAGGCGTCAACCTGGCTTCTTCCTCCCGCAGCCCAATATACTGCGTCAGAGGAGCCTTGCGAAAATTCCCTTGCAGACGAACCACATGATCCTGGGTCAATTGCCGGACATTCTCTCCATAAAATTGGTAGACCCTGCTGTCTCCCACATTACAGACGCCAACACGTTCCCCCCCGAACAATACCAGAGCTGCCGTGGATCCCATACAATCCACCCGGTTGGAATAAGCATACCGGCACACCACATGGTTCATCTGTATACAAGTATCAAATAAGAACTCTTCCACATGATCCCGTCCATATTCCCCCTTTTTCCGGTAACATCTCTCAAAAGTATCCGCCGCTAGAAAAGCGGCTGTCTCACCGCAACTCTCGCCGCCCATCCCGTCAAACACTGCGAATGCCGGTATCTCCTGCTGTCGCACCTGTCCCTCCACAATGGTGGCCATTCCCCCGTTGATCTTTTCAAGGTAAGCGCCCACAGCCCAGAAATTGTCTTCGTTATTCTTTCTCACCTTCCCCCGGCTACACGTATAAGCATAACTGATTTTATATGACATCCTACACTCCTTGTCCCTGCTGGCAGTCTGCCGACTCCCGGAGGCTGCCTCACACCTTCCGTCTTATAGATACCTGATATCTTCCTAGGTCAGCCTCCCTATGAATTCGAAGACCTACCTTTTCTTCTCATATCCTTTTACCTCCACGGGGACCTTGCCCGCTCCCGCCTGTACTCCTTAAATAATATCCAATCTCTCTCCCCGCCTTTACACTCCCAGATCCGTTCCTCTCGCCTAGCCGATACTATTAAAAATAATAATTATTCATAGACATAAAAGGCAACGAGGAGACTATGGAACTGACCACTGAGACCATCAACACAATGGCAATAACGGCAAACACCAGATAGAACAGCACCTGCCCGGACAGCAATGCATACAATCTCCGGTTCAGTTGAATCTCCACCGCGTTGCGGTAACCTTCCACAAAAAACAGATACGAGGCCATTCCGCCTATCAGCATTACCAACAGAGCCGGAATTGTCAATACCTCAGGGGAAATAAAGATCATCAGCGCTCCCAAGAGATTTGTCAGCCCACTGATCAGATATTTATATCCCACGACACAGATCATCTTATGAATCGAGGTCTTCCCCTTAAAAGCCTTTGCCATCGCCAACAATAAAGCTGCCTCCAGATAGCCAAAAGTGAAAGTCCCGATAAGCGCCAGCAAAAACGTTCTGAAAACCGGAAGCCCCTGCATGCCAAAGAACAGTGAGGTGAGACGCCCATTTAACAATAGCAGAGAGATCAGTATCAAGAGAGGTTGTATGCTCAACATCTCAAGGCCTAGCACACTGCTGTTGAGTTCCGATATCGCCCGCATTGTAGAATCCGGCTTGCCAAACAGCGCAGGTATCTGCGCAAAGATATTTTGGGTGTGTCTGATCAGATCCTTTTTTTTCTGATTCATCCACTGCTCATTGACCGGTCCTGCCTGTCCACGTTGACAATAGCTCTCCTGGCGGTACGCATCCCGCTCTTAATAGGCGTTCTGCCTGTAATTCCCTTGGTACTGGTCGCCGTCGCTCTGCCGTTGGTCTTCCGGTCGCCGGTAGCCATCCTGACGGTAACTGCCCTGTTGTCGATAATCGCCGGGGTGTCCATTCCCCAGATACTGGTAAGTCTCCTGTTGACGATCACGCAACTGATAATCCCCCGACTGCCCATAGCCACCCTGACGGTAAACTCTCTCCTGGTAGGATCCCCCTTGCTGATAGCCTCCCGGCTGTCGAAATCGGTCTTCTTGACGGCTCTCCCCTTGATCGTTCTCACTCTGCGCCTTACCCCTGAGACTGACGGTCCGGCTTTCCTCTGCCAGCTCTTGATTGACTGCCTTCCCCCCTAAAGGTCCTCCCTGTCGGACAGACGCGTCTTGGGAACAACTGCAGCTCTCGCCTTCCTGCAGTCTTTTTCCACAATTCGTACAAAATTTTGCCATGACTCCCCTCCTCAACACTACGCATCCTTTTCCCTCTTACTATAACAAATTAGATATCAAATCTGTAATTCCAATTATACCAGAAAATACGCTATTATTTAACATATACGAAATCGAATTCTACTTTTTCGACTAATCCGCCCAAATTCTCCAAAGCCACGTATGCGCCAAGACACCTTCCCACATCCAGCATGATTGTCCTCCGGAGTGCGCTCCTCACGGAGTGTTTTTGTGTTATAGGGAAGTTTGGAGAACTTTCCTATAACACAAAAAAAGAATCCCGTGATGCAGGATTCTCTATCTATAACCTCTATAATTTTTCCTAAAGATCAAGCATTCAAGACAGACCTCCCCTGTCTTGTCTGTCTCCTCCATCTGCCCACTCCCTATCTCCACATGTTCAAAGCGGCTCACCTCCCATCTAATACAACAGACTCCTGACACCGCCAGGCATGTGATATCGACAAGACCCGCTCACTCACTGAGATTAAAAAACTCCTGAAAACGCTCCCTGGCCTGGTTATACCTGGCTCTGCTCACCGGTATTTTCTTACCGTTTTCCAGGAGTATCCCCTGGGCGGAGAGGCTCTTGATCCAATTCATGTTCACTATATAACTCTTATGACACCGAAGAAAATTCTCTGGCAAAAGCGCCTCCAACTCATCCACCTTCATATAGGCCTCCCACTTCTCAGCTTCTCCCACCAAAGTCAAGATACGCTTGCTACTCTCCGCATAATAGATTTTATCAGAGTTTATCCCGTAGAGGATCCCCCTGCTAGACAACACAATCTTCTTTCCCCCCAGCTCCTGGCGCCTCTTTTTGCACTTCTCCAGGGCTGCCCGAAGTCTCACCTGGGAGATCGGTTTTAACAAGAAATAGACGGGATCCACATCGAAAATTTCTGGGACATACTCCAGAGAATCGCCGGTGAAAATGATAGGGATTTCTTCATCCATACCGACCATCTTTCTGGCCGTCTCCACACCGCCATTTCTCCCAAAATTTATATCCATAAAGATGATAGATGAAAATAGCTTTCCCTTCTTCATGTCCGAGAGCGCCTTGTCCAAATCCTGATAACACATAACCTCATCCTCTGTCCCCAGTTCAGACTTTACCTTCTGTGCTAATTTCATCGCTGCATTCCCATCACGGTCACAGATTATGATCTTTCGACTATGCATATCTATTTTTTTCTCGTGTCTTTGCATTTTATACCTTTCACAATTTGAGCATTTCCCTCTAGAACTGACGCAACAAAACGTTGTCAGTTTTAAGGCATCTTATACTATTATATATAAATTTTACCCCCCCCCCGGCAAGTTTTTTGTTACATTTTAACAACATTTTTTTACATACAACATTTTGCATTCTATCATCCCTTGGTGGAAATAAGTAAAACAACCCTGGTCATTTTCCGCATCAAAATCCTGATATGGTCTTTAACTTTCATATAGACAGTGAGACCGACGCGCCAATGCACGCCGGTCTCACTGTTTAACTTATCAGGGAAATCTCTCACTCTTGCACAATGACCGTGTCATCTAAGTCTTGTTCAAGAATTTCCTCCACTTCTTCCTCCACATCCAGATCCAACTCCTCCAGACTCTTCAGCTCGGCTTCTGCCGCTGCCTGAGCCGCCAGTTGGGCGTCTGTGTCCAATTTCACCTGGCTATACCGCTTCATGCCGGTACCGGCTGGAATCAATTTACCGATGATGACGTTCTCCTTCAGGCCAATCAACGGGTCAATCTTGCCCTTGATGGCCGCCTCTGTCAGAACCTTAGTGGTCTCCTGGAAGGAAGCCGCCGACAGGAAGGAATTGGTAGCCAAGGAAGCCTTGGTGATACCCAGCATCACCTGCTTGCCCTCTGCCGGTTCCTGACCTTCTTCTTCCTTCTGCGCGTTGACCTCCTCGAAGTCTAACACATCCACAAGAGTGCCTGGCAGGAACTCTGTATCTCCATTGTTCTCAATGCGGATCTTCTTCAACATCTGGCGAACAATCACCTCGATATGCTTATCGTTGATCTCCACACCCTGGAGACGGTACACACGCTGAACTTCCTGGATCATGTAATCCTGGACTGCGCGCACACCCTTGATCTTCAGAATATCGTGGGGGTTCACACTACCCTCGGTGAGCTCGTCGCCGGCCTCCAATATCTGCCCGTCCATCACCTTGATTCTGGAACCGTAAGGGATCAGATAAGTCTTGGAATTTCCAGTCTCCACATCGTTGACAGTAATCTCCCGTTTCTTCTTTGTATCGCTGATGGTAGCCACACCCGGAATCTCCGTGATGATGGCAAGACCCTTTGGTTTTCTGGCCTCGAACAACTCCTCCACACGGGGAAGACCCTGGGTGATATCACCGCCGGCCACACCGCCGGTGTGGAAGGTACGCATGGTCAACTGAGTACCCGGCTCACCAATGGACTGAGCGGCAATGATACCTACAGATTCTCCTACCTGCACAGACTCCCCGGTAGCCATGTTGGCGCCATAACACTTGGCACAGATACCCACCTTACAACGACAGGTCAGGATCGTACGGATCTTCACCTTGTCGATAGAACCGCCAGTCTCATTGCTGACGCCTTCTCTCATGATGCGGGCCGCCCGCTTCGGTGTAATCATATGGTTCGCCTTCACCAGAACCTGGCCATCTTTATCGCAGATGGTCTCGCAGGAGTATCTGCCTGTGATACGCTCCTCCAGGCTCTCAATCTCCTCTTTTCCGTCCATAAAGGCCTTCACATACATGCCTGGGATCTCTCCCTTGCCCTCGCAACAATCGGACTCACGGACAATCAGGTCTTGGGATACATCCACCAGACGCCTCGTCAGGTAACCAGAGTCCGCGGTACGCAGAGCCGTGTCAGACAGACCTTTACGTGCTCCGTGGGCAGACATGAAGTACTCCAATACATCCAATCCTTCACGGAAATTGGACTTGATGGGCAACTCGATGGTATGCCCGGTGGTATCCGCCATCAATCCACGCATACCCGCCAACTGTTTGATCTGTTTGTCAGAACCACGGGCTCCGGAATCCGCCATCATAAAGATATTGTTGTATTTATCCAGCCCTGAGAGCAGCGCGTGGGTCAATACGTCGTCCGTCTCCTTCCAGGTCTCCACAACTTCTTTGTAGCGCTCCTCCTCTGTGATCAGACCTCTCTTGTAGTTCTTCGTGATCAAATCCACTGTGTCCTGAGCTTTCTTGATCAGCTCCGGTTTCTGCGGCGGCACCGTCATATCCGAGATGGATACGGTCATGGCCGCTCTTGTGGAATATTTGTAACCCATGGACTTAATATCATCCAAAACCTCTGCGGTCTTCGTGGCCCCATGGGTATTGATTACCTTCTCAAGGATCTGCTTCAGTCCTTTCTTGCCCACATGGAAATCCACTTCCAAGAGCAACTCGTTGCCTGGAACACTCCGGTCCACGAATCCTAAATCCTGAGGTAAAATCTCATTGAACAGAAAACGGCCCAATGTAGACTCCACAACGCCGGAGATCTCCTCCCCGTCAGGCATACTCTTTGTACAACGCACTTTGATCTTGGTCTGCAAAGTAATCGCACCGTTCTCATAAGCCAAGATCGCCTCGTTGACACTGTGGAAATATTTTCCCTCGCCCTTATATCCCGGTCTCTCCTGGGTCAGATAATAGATACCCAAGACCATATCCTGTGAGGGAACTGCCACCGGTCCTCCGTCAGAAGGCTTCAACAAGTTGTTGGGCGACAACAGAAGGAAGCGGCACTCTGCCTGCGCCTCCACGGACAGCGGAAGATGAACGGCCATCTGGTCGCCGTCAAAGTCGGCGTTAAACGCAGTACACACCAGAGGATGCAACTTAATAGCCTTACCCTCCACCAAGATAGGCTCAAAGGCCTGGATCCCCAGACGGTGCAAGGTAGGCGCACGGTTCAGCATAACCGGATGCTCCTTGATGACCTCCTCCAGCACATCCCACACTTCCGTCTGCAGCTTCTCCACCATCTTCTTGGCGCTCTTTATATTGTGAGCGGTGCCGTTGGACACCAATTCTTTCATAACAAAGGGTTTGAACAGCTCAATCGCCATCTCCTTGGGCAGACCGCACTGGTAGATTTTCAACTCCGGTCCCACCACAATAACGGAACGGCCGGAATAATCCACTCGTTTACCCAACAAGTTCTGACGGAAACGGCCCGATTTTCCCTTCAACATATCGGACAGAGATTTCAGCGCCCGGTTTCCGGGGCCTGTGACTGGACGTCCTCTTCTGCCGTTGTCGATCAATGCGTCCACCGCTTCCTGGAGCATACGCTTCTCATTGCGAATGATGATATCCGGCGCGCCCAGCTCCAACAGACGTTTCAGCCGGTTATTCCGGTTAATAATCCTCCGGTACAAATCGTTCAAGTCAGAGGTGGCAAATCTTCCGCCATCCAACTGTACCATCGGCCGCAGATCCGGCGGGATCACCGGGATCACAGTCATGATCATCCACTCGGGACGATTTCCAGACTCACGAAAAGACTCGACCACTTCCAACCTCTTCACGATTCTAGCCCTCTTCTGCCCAGTGGACTCTTTCAGGCCCTTCTTTAACTCTGCCGCCTCTTTCTCCAGGTCAATGCTCTCCAGCAACTCCTTGATGGCCTCGGCTCCCATCCCTACACGGAAGCCAAAACCATAGGATTCTCTGGCGTCTTGGTACTCTCTCTCTGTGAGCACCTGTTTGTACTGAAGCCCGGAATCAGCCTGATCCAACACGATATAATTGGCGAAATACAGCACCTTCTCCAGGGTTCTCGGAGAGAGGTCTAAGATCAATCCCATGCGGGACGGAATTCCCTTAAAATACCAGATATGGGAGACTGGAGCTGCAAGCTCGATATGCCCCATGCGCTCACGGCGCACGCTGGCCTTAGTCACCTCCACGCCACAGCGGTCGCAGACAACGCCCTTATAGCGGATCTTCTTGTATTTTCCGCAGTGACACTCCCAGTCCTTGCTAGGTCCAAAAATGCGCTCGCAAAAGAGTCCATCTTTCTCTGGCTTCAAAGTTCTATAGTTAATAGTCTCGGGTTTCAAAACTTCGCCCCTCGACCACTCTCTGATCTTCTCAGGGGACGCCAGACCTATCTTGATGGCATCGAAAGTCATTGGCTGATAGGTTTCATTGTTGTTCATTTCTGCCATTTGTTTCTTACCCCTTTCTATTCTTCTCTGTCAAGAGAATCTTCCAACTCGATCAAATCTTCATCTTCCTCATCGCTGTCGTCGTCCGGTTCCTCGATGTCCACCAGCTCGTCGCCGGAGAATTCCTGTTTTGTGTACCCCATTGCTCCGTAGGACTCATCCCTGGAACGATGGCGCTCTCCCTCGATGATGGAATGCAAATCTGTATCCCCGTAATCCACGCTCTCCATGATCTCCACCTCTGTGTGGTCCTCATTGAGAACTCTCACATCCAGACCCAGAGATTGCAATTCTTTTAGAAGTACCTTGAAGGATTCCGGAATACCAGGCTCAGGGATGTTATCTCCCTTGATAATCGCCTCATAGGTCTTCACACGGCCCACAACATCGTCGGACTTCACAGTCAAAATCTCCTGCAGCGTGTAAGATGCGCCGTAGGCCTCCAAAGCCCACACCTCCATCTCTCCAAACCGCTGACCGCCGAACTGGGCCTTGCCACCCAGGGGCTGCTGAGTAACCAGGGAGTATGGTCCGGTGGAACGCGCATGAATCTTATCATCCACCAGATGGTGCAACTTCAGGTAATGCATATGTCCGATCGTTACCGGGCTGTCAAAATACTCTCCCGTCCGCCCATCGCGCAGGCGCACTTTTCCATCCCTGGAGATGGGCACGCCTTTCCAGAGTTTGCGGTGTTCCAGATGATTTTCCAGATATTCCATGACATCCGGCTCTAATATATCTCCATATTTCGCCTTGAAATCCGCGAAATCTTCCATATTCACGTAATCATTGGCCATATCCAGGGTATCCATGATATCGTTCTCGTTGGCCCCGTCGAATACCGGGGTGGCAATGTTAAATCCTAGCGCTCTCGCGGCCAGACTCAGATGGATCTCCAGAACCTGTCCAATATTCATACGGGACGGCACGCCCAGTGGGTTCAGCACAATATCCAGAGGACGTCCGTTGGGCAGAAATGGCATATCCTCCACCGGAAGCACACGGGATACCACACCCTTGTTACCGTGACGTCCGGCCATCTTATCTCCCACAGAGATTTTTCTCTTCTGGGCAATATAGATACGCACAGACTGGTTCACACCCGGCGAGAGCTCATCGCCATTCTCTCTGGTAAAGACTTTGGCGTCCACAACGATACCGTATTCCCCATGGGGGACCTTCAGGGAAGTATCCCTGACCTCCCGTGCTTTCTCGCCGAAGATGGCTCTCAAAAGTCTCTCCTCTGCCGTCAGCTCCGTCTCTCCTTTTGGCGTCACTTTGCCCACCAAGATATCCCCGGCGCGTACCTCGGCCCCGATACGGATGATACCTCTCTCATCCAGGTCCTTCAGCGCATCGTCGCCTACACCCGGCACATCTCTAGTGATCTCCTCCGGTCCAAGCTTCGTGTCGCGGGCCTCTGCCTCGTACTCCTCGATATGGACAGAAGTGTAAACGTCATCCTGAACCAGACGCTCGCTCAACAGAACGGCGTCCTCATAGTTATAACCTTCCCAAGTCATAAAACCAATCAACGGGTTCTTGCCCAAGGCCAGCTCTCCCTTGGAGGTAGAAGGACCGTCCGCGATCACTTCCCCGGCCTCCACATGGTCTCCCTGGGTGACGATCGGTCTCTGGTTATAACAGTTGCTCTGGTTACTTCTCACGAATTTCGTCAGATGGTAGTCATCCCTGGTCCCATCGTCATTTTTGATGGTGATGTCCGTGGATGTAGCCCGCTGAACCAGCCCTGCCTTCTTCGCCAAGATACATACCCCAGAGTCTACCGCCGCTTTGGTCTCCATACCGGTTCCCACCACGGGGGCCTCTGTGGTCAACAAAGGCACAGCCTGGCGCTGCATGTTGGATCCCATCAGGGCTCGGTTGGCATCGTCATTCTGCAGGAAAGGAATCAGGGCTGTGGCCACAGAGAACACCATCTTCGGGGACACGTCCATGTAATCGAAGACCTGGCGCTCGTACTCCTGGGTCTCTTCTCTGTAACGGCCGGATACGTTTTTACGCACGAAATGTCCATCTTCATCCAACGCCTCGTTGGCCTGAGCTACGTGGTAATTGTCCTCCTCGTCCGCCGTCATGTAGACCACTTCGTCGGTGACTCTCGGGTTCTTGGGATCGCTCTTGTCGATCTTACGGTAGGGAGCCTCCACAAATCCATACTGGTTAATTCTCGCGTAGGACGCCAGGGAGTTGATCAGGCCAATGTTTGGTCCCTCAGGGGTCTCAATGGGACACATCCTTCCATAATGAGAGTAATGTACGTCACGCACCTCGAACCCTGCACGGTCTCTGGACAGACCGCCAGGCCCCAACGCGGACAGACGTCTCTTGTGAGTCAACTCACCCAGAGGATTATTCTGATCCATAAACTGGGACAACTGAGAGGAGCCAAAGAATTCCTTCACCGCCGCCGTGACCGGCTTGATGTTGATCAGGGACTGGGGGGAAATCCCCTCAATATCCTGGGTAGTCATCCTCTCACGCACCACTCGCTCCAGTCTGGAGAGACCAATGCGGTATTGGTTCTGGAGCAGCTCGCCCACCGCGCGGATACGGCGGTTGCCCAGGTGATCGATGTCGTCGTCGTTGCCCAGGCCATACTCCAGATGCATATTATAATTAATCGAAGCTAAGATATCTTCCTTCGTGATATGTTTCGGAATCAAATCATGGATATCTCTGTGGATAGCAGCTTTGATATCCTCCAAATTGTCATTTTCTTCCAGAATTTTTTCAAGGACTGGGTAGTATACTAATTCTGTAACACCCACTTCACTGGGATCTACGTCCACGAAATTGGTAATGTCCACCATCATACTGGACAAAACTTTTACCTGGCGTTCCTCCGTCTGAATCCAAACATAGGGAACTGCGGCATTCTGGATGTCATCGGCCAACTCTTTGCTGACGATCGTCCCGGCCTCGGCCAGAATCTCACCGGTGGCGCCATCCACCACATCCTCCGCCAGCGTATGGCCGGAGATACGGTTGCGCAGCAAAAGTTTTTTGTTGAATTTATAGCGTCCCACCTTGGCCAGATCATATCTTCTGGGGTCGAAGAACATGCTCATGATCAGGCTCTCTGCGCTCTCCACAGCCAGAGGTTCGCCGGGACGGATCTTTTTATATAGCTCTAAGAGACCCTCCTGATAACTCTCAGCAGTGTCCTTCGTGAAACTAGCTAAGATCTTAGGCTCCTCGCCGAACAGATCAATAATCTCGGCGTTGGTTCCATAGCCCAGAGCTCTAATCAATACCGTTATCGGGACTTTTCTGGTACGGTCTACCCGTACATAAAACATGTCATTGGAGTCTGTCTCGTACTCCAGCCATGCACCTCTATTGGGAATCACCGTGCAAGAGTACAATTTTTTGCCAACTTTGTCATGGGAGATTGCGTAATAGATTCCTGGAGAACGTACCAACTGGCTGACGATCACTCGCTCTGCACCGTTAATCACAAAGGTGCCTGTCTCCGTCATCAGCGGGAGATCCCCCATGAAAATCTCATGTTCATTGATCTCATCATTCTCTTTATTAATCAGTCTTACCCGAACTTTCAAAGGTGCAGCATAGGTCACATCCCGCTCTTTGCACTGTTCAATGGTATATTTCGCATCGTCAACGCACAAAGTAAAGTCAATAAATTCCAGGCTGAGTTTTCCGCCGTAATCTGCGATCGGAGAAATGTCATCAAAGACTTCTTTCAACCCTTCTTTGAGAAACCACTGGTAGGAATCCTTCTGGACTTCGATCAGATTGGGCATCTCCAGGACTTCTTTTTGCCGCTGGTAACTCATTCGCATGCTTTTTCCAGTTGTTACAGAACGAATTCTGTTTTTTTCCATTGACGTTTCACCCCTGTTATTTTTATTTATTACCGCATACCCTACTTACTTGTAGGCATATCTTGCCATAATAGTGCATTTTTTACTATATCATAACGTTTCTTTTTATGTCAACACTTTTTTTCTAAAGAATTTGTGAAATATCCTCGCCGGGATTCTCAGCTCTATAACAGACAAAGCGCTGCAGACAGTCTCTAATGTCTGCAACGCTTTTGTGTTCTCCCGTGATACAAGGAAACATATCCTACATTTCCCAACATAGAACCTGCCCTGGACAGGGCCTGTCCCACATTATTTCAATGTAACTTTTGCACCCTCTGCTTCCAGTTTAGCCTTGATGTCCTCAGCCTCAGCCTTAGATGCAGCCTCTTTTACAACTTTAGGAGCACCGTCTACAACTGCTTTTGCCTCTTTCAGACCTAAACCAGTCACTTCACGTACAACTTTGATAACTTTAACCTTGTTTGCTCCAACTTCTGTCAGCTCAACGTCAAACTCATCTTTCTCCTCTGCGGCCTCTGCTGCTCCGCCTGCTGCTGCCACTACGACGCCTGCTGCTGCAGACACACCAAACTCTTCTTCACATGCTTTTACTAAATCATTCAACTCTAATACGGTTAACTCTTTAATCGCTTCGATAAATTCAGCGGTAGTTAATTTTGCCATTATATTTCCCTCCATATAATTTGTATTTATTGAGTTCGCTCAATAGAATTCTCAGACCGTGGTTCCGGTCTGGTGGATCGCTCCTTACTCTGCGGCTGGCGCCTCCTCTGCAGGGGCAGCCTCTCCGTCTTTCTCTGCAATCTGGCTGATCACGCGTGCGAAGTTTGCAATCGGTGACTGCATGCTTCCCAACAACTTGCCAAGCAGTTCTTCTCTGGATGGAATGTTAGACAGGGCATCCATGCCTGCTTTGTCGCTGTAGTTGCCTTCCACTACACCTGCGACCATCTCCAGTTTCGGGAACTGTTTCGCATATTTAGCCAGGATTCTTGCCGGTGCTGTGGCATCTTCTGTGGATACAGCCAGAGCGTTTGTCCCTTCCAGATGCGCGCACAGTGGTTCACAATCCGTACCCTTGAACGCAAAGTTCATCATTGTGTTCTTGTATACTTTGTAGTGAACACCAGCTTCCCTTAATTCCTTACGTAAAAGAGTATCCTGGGCAACGGTCAAGCCGCTGTAATTAACCAGAACCACACCCTGAGCATCTTTAATGCAATTAGAGATCTCTTCCACGATTGGCTGTTTCAGTTCTACTTTTGCCATGAAATGGTACACCTCCTTATAGATTTCGTATACCGCCGTTCAAACAAGAAAGATTCCTGCCCAGAGGGCTTTTTCTCTCATAGAAAATGCCTTGCTGCTCAGACAGCAAGGCATACAAATCTTCTCCAAGAATGTACTTTCCTCGGTAGGCGTTTTTTCCTTATGCCTCACGGCACCTACTGTCTTCGGCAGTTTCCTGGTTGACTATATCACACTCTATATTCAATTGTCAAGATTTTTTTATATGAACAGAAGGATTTCCTCACATTTTTAATTATTCAAAGTGTCTCTGTGCCGTCACAGATCTACACCACTTTCTCCGCTCTGGAATTCCCCTCCGATAACGCACCTCAGAATATCCGAACACCTACACTGCCAGACGCACTCTCTGCCCTAAGCGGCCACCCGCCTCGGCCTGTGAAAGAGCCTCCTGACCCTCTCCGGGACTTTGCCGACTCCCTGCCTGAATCTCACCGCCAGTTTCCCTTTTTTCAATGAAGTGAAGATCCTCCTCACTCTCTTGCGAATCCTTTTTTTCTCCGTGTCCTCTTCCGTCCTCATGTCTATGTCTTCCGTCTTCCCATTCTGGATCTCTGACGCCAGAGCCACCTCGTCCTTGGGCTTGTCAATCCCGTTTCTAGATATGGATACTATTTTATCTGTCTCTGAACACTCTGCTCTTTGAACCATGCTCGCCGTCTCGGTCTGTACTTCTTCTATCTTCTCACAGGGGCGTACAATCAATCGGTGCCTTGCCGCTTCCGCCGATGACCCCGGTACAAAGATACCTACTATCAATGAAATGAGCACTAAAAACTTCTGTTTTATTTTTTCTCTCTTTTTCATATTCAATCCTCCATAACAGCGTTGGAAATTGGCCCACAGGCCAGTCCCATTTACAGTTACCATATCTCCAAGAACGATCTACCTCTTCCTCATCATTTCTCCTCTTTTCTTAGATCCAGACAACGGGTTGCTTTTTTTCCGGAAAACACTTTGCAATCGCAATCACAAGATGTACAGTGTAAATATATTACGCCAGGTCCAAAAATTATTCCGGTTTTTCCGATAATTTCTTTTCTTTTACTTCCAGATTCCCCAACAGTCCTTAAAGTTCTCTCTGAGAAAGAACATCAACATCTCTTAATCTAAAAGTTTCTATGTACATCATCTTCTTTAAGTTCTCCCTTGACCGTCTCTCCCGCCAAGAAAGCCCCTCTCCATCTCCCGGCTTCCTTCTGGACACCATCTCCAACTTCTATTTTCTCCTTCTATGCGCAACTCCCTCATCGTTTTGTCCCGTTCCCCTTGTAGATTTTTCTCTGGGATCTTGTTATACTTTGATGAAAGTTCACAGTATTTATATAGAAGAAAGGGAGTCAAATTATGAATCAAAACGGAACGATCTGGAGCGATACCCAGGGAAATCTCATCCAGGCCCACGGCGGCATGATCCTTAAGTTCAAGGATCGGTATTACTGGTATGGCGAGAACAAGAACGGCCCCACCTTCGCCGATTCATCCGGAAATCTCCGGGTGGACTTTCTGGGTTTCTCTTGCTACTCCTCCTGGGATTGTATGAATTGGAAAAACGAAGGACTGGTGTTAAGCAACAGTGACGATCCGTCCTCCGACCTGTATAAGGGCAGAGTCGGAGAGCGCCCCAGGGTGCTGTACAACTCAAAGAATAACAACTTTGTCCTCTGGTTTCACCTGGACAGCGCCGACTACACAGAAGCCCGCGCTGGCATCGCCGTCTCCCAGAGTCCCACAGGGCCTTTTCAATACCTCGGCGGTATTCACCCGAACAAGTCCGACTGCCGCGACCTGACCCTGTTCCAGGACCATGACGGACTGGCCTATCTGATTCACAGTTCAGACTGGAACAAGACTCTGCGGATCTCCCAGCTCACAGACGATTATCTAAATGTCAACGGATTATGCGGCCTGGCGCTGGTAGAACAGGAGCGGGAAGCCCCCGCCCTTTTCTTCCA
Organism: Blautia sp.; assembly: GCA_047014865.1. GTDB lineage: Bacteria > Bacillota > Clostridia > Lachnospirales > Lachnospiraceae > Blautia_A. The sequence continues at coordinate 25,063 of JBKXQO010000006.1, forward strand.
CAACGATGTCTACTATATGATCACCTCCGGCTGCACAGGCTGGGAGCCCAACAGTGCATTGACCGCCGTCTCCGATCACCTGTTATCTGGCTGGAAACTAACCGGATCCCCCTGCGTGGGCGCCCGCTCCCGTCAGACTTTCGCCGGACAAGGCACTTGTATCTTTCAGAAAGGTTCTGCTCACTACTTGATGCTAGATCACTGGAACCCCAAAGACCTGAGATGTTCCGGGTACAGCATTCTCCCATTGAAGCTGGAACCGGACGGCCCCACCGTCTCCTTTCAGGATTACACGGTCCTGGGATGACAAGGTCCCTCATCGAAATTTTTTCATCACAAAGACCCCCGCTGCCTTGCTCAGACAACAGGGGTCTTAATTTCACGCTCTCTATTACGCTAATTTCAAAGGATTGATCTTCACACCAGGTCCCATCGTCGGAGCGATTGTCACGCTCTTGAGATACTGGCCCTTTAAAGTGCTTGGTTTCGCCTTTAAGATAGCGTCCATCAGGGTCTGGAAGTTGTCGGACAACTGCTCCTCAGTGAAAGAAGCCTTGCCGATCGGCACATGGATAATGTTTGTCTTGTCGAGACGATACTCAATCTTACCAGCTTTGATCTCTTTTACAGCTTTTGCGACGTCCATGGTCACAGTGCCCGCTTTGGGATTAGGCATTAAGCCCTTCGGTCCAAGAACACGTCCCAGACGTCCCACGGTTCCCATCATGTCCGGAGTCGCTACCACTACGTCGAAATCCAGCCAGCCTTCATTCTGAATCTTAGGGATCAGCTCCTGTCCACCTACGAACTCTGCGCCTGCTGCCTGAGCCTCCTCGGCCTTTGCATCCTTGGCAAATACCAGGACGCGAACCTGCTTACCAGTTCCATGGGGCAGTACCACCGCGCCACGGATCTGCTGATCTGCGTGACGTCCGTCACAACCTGTGCGGATGTGAGCCTCGATGGTCTCGTCAAATTTAGCAACTGCCGTCTTCTTCACTAAGCTGATCGCCTCAGTAGTATCATAAAGTGTGCTGCGGTCAACTGCCTTCGCAGCCTCTACGTATTTCTTTCCTCGTTTCATTCTAATTAACCTCCTGTGGTAATAGCGGGAACTTCCCTCCCACTCGTTTGATTTCTATGCGTCTTTGACTCACGCTTGCCAAGTTCCGTGTATGGTCTTACTCCTCTACGGTGATTCCCATACTTCTCGCAGTACCAGCGATCATGCTCATCGCTGCCTCCAGGGAACCTGCGTTCAAGTCTTTCATCTTCAACTCTGCGATCTCCTGAATCTGAGCCTTGGTCACACTTGCAACCTTGTTCTTATTGGGAACGCCGGAACCAGATTTGATGTTGGCAGCCTTCTTCAGCAGAACTGCTGCCGGCGGAGTCTTCGTGATGAAACTGAAGCTTCTGTCCGCATATACCGTAATCACTACAGGGATAATCAGGTCTCCCTGATCTGCGGTTCTTGCATTAAACTCTTTTGTGAACTGTACGATGTTAACACCATGCTGACCAAGAGCCGGTCCAACTGGTGGTGCTGGTGTCGCTTTACCAGCGGGAATCTGCAGTTTAATATATCCTGTTACTTTCTTTGCCATGTCAGGCACCTCCTATGTGGTATTGGCGGGGGTGTATCCCTCCCACTTTGTGTTACTCTTAGTTACTCTTTTTAATCTCCAGGAAACTAATCTCTACCGGTGTCTCGCGTCCAAACAGTTCAACACTGATGGTCGCCACCTGTTTCTGGATATTCAGGCTTTGAATAATACCTGCGGTGTCCTTCCAGGCTCCTCCTGTCACCACCACCTCGTCGCCTTCTTGGAAATCTACGACGATGCTTGGCTCCTGGATACCCAGAGGACGCATCTCTTCTTCTGTCAAAGGAACCGGCTTAGACCCAGGTCCGACGAATCCCGTGACGCCCCTGGTATTTCTCACTACGTACCAGGTGTCATCATTCATCACCATATTCAGCAGTACATACCCCGGAAACAACTTCTTCTGCACAGATTTCTGAGTGCCGTTTTTCATCTCCACCACGTCTTCCATGGGGACCCGCACCTCCAAAATCTGGTCTTCCAGATGTCTGTTCTCGATTGTCTTCTCAATATTTGCCTTTACCTTATTCTCATACCCAGAATAGGTATGGACAACGTACCATTTTGCTTCTGACATACGATCACCTTATCCTCTTAGACTATTAAATTAATTCCCTGCAGAATTGCGCTGTCGAATACACTGATAATCACAGCCGCAATCACTGTGATCACAACCACGGCAACGGTCTGTTTGGCCAGAGTGTTCTTGTCCGTCCAGACAATTTTGCGAAACTCTGATTGGAGACCGTCAAACCAGCTTCCACTTTTCTGTTTGCCAGTTGTTTTTTCCTTGTCTGCCATTGCCTCTCCTCGCGTTTTCGATGACAAAATTATTTGGTTTCTTTGTGTACCGTATGTCTCTTGCAGAATCTACAATATTTCTTTGTCTCCATTCTCTCCGGATGGTTTTTCTTCTCTTTGGTCATATTGTAGTTACGCTGTTTACACTCCGTACATGCCAATGTGATCTTTACTCGCACAACTTCCACCTCCACTGTAATATTTGCACAGTCCATGATGCCCTCTGTCATCCTGATTTATGATTTTAGGCATAAAAAAAAGACCTACTTCCATGTCGCCTGCCTACTATACCATAATTTCCACGTAAAGTCAAGATATTTCCCTATATCTCCGCCAAAAACGCCTTCACTTTCCTCCAGATCTGCCATCTCGAATCGGAGCAAAGAAACCTGCGGCCGGTCACTTAAGCGACATATCCCACTCTGCCGCAGTACGATCCCCGCGGAGCGTCTTTGTATCATAAGAAAGTTTGGGGAGCTTTCCTATAACAAAACAAAGAATCCTGCGGCGCAGGATTCTCCGCCTGCGGCGGGTCGCATGAGCGACACAATCCCATTCTGCCGCAGTGCGATCCTCGCGAAGCGTTTTTATGTTATAGAAGAGTTCGGAGAACTTTCCTATAGCAGAACAAAAAATGTGCTGAGACACATTCTCACGCCATGCGCAATCGCTTGCGACATTCTTCCTCTTCGCATAAGTGCGCACCATCACACGAAGTGTGCTTCTAGGGTATAGGAGATTCTATGACATGAGAAAAGAGAGCTGCAAACAGAAGCTCTGTACACAACTCTCATTTTCTCTGTCTCTACTTACACAAGGGATACTCTCTAGCTTACTGACTTCTCACAGACATCCGTCCACCTTCTGCCAGTTCGCTTAGAATCTCACTTGATCTTCACTGATTTTTGCGCCGCATAAGCGCCGAAGATCTTCTCGCCGTTCACAGTCCGGTAAGCTCTCATCTTATAATAATAAGTCTTGCCCTTTGTCAGACCTTTGTGGCTATAAGTGGTCGTGCTTCCCTTCCCAATCTGCGTCAAATATTTCCATGTGCCGTTGGGCGACGTCCGGTAATACAGACGGTATCCGGTAGCTCCGTTCACCTTATCCCACTGGATGACAGCCTGCTTACTGCCAGCAGTCAACTTGCTGATGACGGCCGTTTTAGGTTGGGATTTTCCTTGTGCCGCGCTGGAATATGCTCCGAAGACCTTCTCTCCCCCTACGTTCTCATAAGCGCGCATATAGTAGGTGTATGTATTTCCGGTTATCCGCCCGGTATGAACATAGGAAGTTTGATCTCCATCTGCCAACTGTGTGACGTATTTCCACTTGCCGCCGGCCTTCTCCACCACATAGAGCCGATAACCGTCCGCGCCTTCCACAGCGTCCCAACTGATCTTCAAGGCATTGTATCCCCAGCTCTTGACGCTGGTGATCTTACTCTTTGCCAAAAATGCTTCTACCTGAACGGTACAAACCGCTTTCACATTCCCTACGGCGACTGTGATCTTTGCAGTTCCTGGTTTCACCCCTTTTACCACGCCGTCAGCGCTTACTGTGGCAATCTTTGCATTATCCGTCTTATAGGTGGCCTTCTCCTGGCAAGTAATCGGAGACAGAACCGGCGTCAATGTAATCTCACCACCCTGTCGAATAGAGATCTCCTCCTGTATACCACTGATCTGCGTGGCCTCAACAGATTTCTCCTGAACCTGGATGGCAATCACCTTCTCCAGCCCGCTGGCCAGCACGATTGTCACCGTGGTCTCCCCTGCTTTTTCCTGTGCCTCCAGGCTGCAAGTTCCATCCTCTTTGCCAGTCACCTTCAGGACACTCGTATCACCGGATTTCCACTCTTTTACGGAATCTCCATTGGCCAAACCAGTCACCACGAATTCTGTGGTCTTCTGTCCCACTTGCATGGGAAGTGTGTCGGCTGTGACCTGGATCGTAGGCTCCAGTTTCTCTCCGTAATCCCTGGTCTCTTCCTCTCCACAAAGACTACAGATTCGTGTCTGTCGCTCAGGTGCGAACACTGTCGCCTTATCCGTTGTCTCCCATTCACCCCACTGATGCGTGTGCTCCTGGCTGCCGTTTACCGCCCAGTAGGAATCGTCCTGATTCACATACCTCAAGTAAGCGTCAAAGGATTGCAATGCCTGTATTGTGGACATCTCATAGACTTTGTCGCCGCCCACCAGATGATGGAAACCACCCTCGCTGTTCTCATACTTCATGATGTCCGTGATTAAATTCACGTTCGACGTCCCAAATCCTGCTTCCTCCGACAGGGGATCCGTCTTCCATTCCGCCAAGGCCAGAAGTACCTGGGCAGAGGACTCACAATTTCCATAGCCATAATCCGCCTGCTTCACGCTTTTTAGATACTCAATCGCCTTCTCTCCGGCAGTGGCAGCCGTATCATTTTCCTTGTATTTCGAGAGCGCCTGAACAGCCATCGCACTCAGATCTACGTCACTGGTCTTATTATCACCCAGTCCAAAACCTCCAGACTCATTCTGAAATCCTTCGACCAAGCTCTCGATGATATCTGTTCTGCTCCATTTTGCGTCATCCGGTATCGTGATATTAGACGCATCCAGCGCCAGTAACGCCCATATCAACTCATTGGAGCCCTCGTCTAATCTGGAAGAATTATAGATCATCTCTGCCAGATTCACTCCATCCACATTTGTAATATCACGCCCCATGACGGCAAGCGCCAGAGCTGCTCGCTCAAGATCTGTGGGTTTTTGCTCCTCATCACTCTTGGCCCATTTCTGAATCTCCTCTGACACGGAAGTATAATAGCTCTCCAAGGACGTCTGGTCAATGGACTCGCCACTGCGAAGAAGGGTAAATACCGCCCACTCGTCCCCGTACACATAGCCCTTCTCCTCATGGCAGGACTTAATGTAATCGATGGCATTGGCTCTGCCCTGGGCGATCAACGCCATGATGTCCACCGGCGTCTCGCTGCCCGTCACAGTTATCGTCAAAACCACCGGTTCCACTTGATTCGTCTGGTCCACCGGGGTTCCAGTGGCGACGACTGTGCCCGCTTTTAAGCCTTGCACCTGGTACTCAGTGCCCGCGATAAACATCAGATAATCTTTGGCGCCTTCCTGGTGATTCCAATACGATTTTTTCTGTCTAGTGATGGATACAATTCCATCTTGACTGAATGTCCAGTTCATCGCCGGTTCCGTGACACTCCAGCCCTCCTCCGAGACTTCCCCAGTAAAATTCAAGCCTAAGCTCTCACTCTCACCGGCTTCCACACTTATGGTATCGGAAGTAGCCTGGACAGAAGTAAGTGGATTTAGATAGGTATACGTAACCGTCGAGTCTCCAGAAATCGTCTTCGTTTTTCCCGTCTCTGGATCAATGTCCTTAATAGAGGCTGTGTAGACCGTCGTGCCCGCCGACAAGGGCACATAGCCTACTACCATACTGGGCATATATGAGGCAACTTCCGGATTCGAGGAAGTAATCGTGTAACCCTCCCGATAGCTGGCGTTCTCCGGCTCAATAATCACCGAAGAATAATCTGGCAGGAAATCATATTCCCCCGTGCTGTTTGCATTTCTCCCGTGAATCTCTACCGTTCCAGATATCGCCGGACGAATAGATTCCACCGGCACATAGTTTGATGTCAGCGAAATTGAAGCGGAAACCGACGGATCAGAGACAGAACTCACCGTCACAGTGGTCGTCCCAGGTTTTTGAAAATAGAAAGCTCTACTGGAAGGATTATTATAGATCATGCTCTCATCTTCAAAGGCCATTTTTATACGCGAGGTAGAAAGAGGAAAATAGGTCTCATTGCCTTCTAATTTGGCTTGAACTTGAACCTCTTTCCACTCTGAACCCTGAACGGTATAGCTGCCATCAGTCACATCCCGATCATCGATAGATAACTTTAGATCTGTAATAGGAACCGTCTTTGCCATAACCGTAATAACTGCAGCCGTCTCACGGCTTCCATCTTCTTTAATCTCCGTAGCCGTAATTTTAGAGCTTCCCTCTTTATAAACGTAAAGTTTCCCAGTAGCCACATGAGTATCTATAGCTCCGTCAGGTGTCGTATCGCTACAGCTCCACTCAACCTGACTGGTTTTCGGAACCCCCTCCAATTGCAGAGTTCCGGCTATACGGGAACGATCCACTATATCTGGAGACACTTTCAAAATCCCATCCGTGGCCAAGATTGACTCCATTCCATTTTCCGGAATGAGGGAAACCTGATATTTATTTTCAGTCGGTCCCTCAGGAACATATTCCTGATCCTCCCCAAAATAAGGATAACCTTCGCTACTCTGCCCCCAGGCAGTCCCGTTCTCTCCCCGGTTCTCGTTGAGTAACTGGACGAAATCCTTAGATCTCATATAGGCATCTGCCTTTTCGCCAGACTCGATAAGAGAGGCCGCTGGAAATAATTCCGGATTAGACAGAAGCTCCGACCAGTAGGAACGGACAATTGTACCTGATACATACTTGTTAAACAGAGCTCCTTTGTTCCCCGCACTTACAGAGTAAGAGTTCGCCAATGTGCCGCCGTTTAATGAACCAGCAAATCCACATGCATTCTTTCCGGAAATATCGGAATAACAATTGATAACAGCCCCCGCTAATTTGGTTCCAACTGGGCCAGAAGCTTGATAACCAGACAGGGTTCCAGTGAAATATATATTTTGCAAAACCCCCTCCGGTCCAACCCAGCTAAACATACTGACAGAGTCCGCAAAGGTAACCGTATGTCCCTGTCCATCTAAGGTTCCATTAAATTCACCGCCCAAATAATAATTGCCGTCTATAGTAATATCTTCGGTGAGCACATAGTAAGAACCCATGGATTGCTCCATATCCAGGGATTGTAGATCAGAAGCAGACGCAATCGAGATAATTTTTGAGGAATCTTCCGGCTTGGCCACTGGAACCGTGGGTTTTTTCTTAGCCAGGGCGCCAATAGCCTCATTCAGTGCATCGGCCGCATTATTGATTTCCTTTTGAGTGGCAGATTCCTTCTTCAGAATTTCTTTCGCCAAGGAAAGTTTGGAAGAAAAAGTACTCCACGTATCTTCCATATATTCTTCTTCATTCAAAGCTTCTGCAAGCTCAATTGCCTCCTCCAATATTGAGGTATCAACCTCCACAGTCGGGGGAGCCCCCTCCAAGAGAATCGGAAGACCGCCTTCCAAAGATCCAGCCCAATAAAATCCCGTATTCGGCAAATCTGTATTCAACACCGCCAGAAACGCCTCCGAGCGCAGGTCCTCAACCGTCTTTTTCGCACAGTCCGTGATCTGCGCAAGGCCATAAGACAACGAGACCGCATTGCTGCCTACTGTCCAGTAGGAATTGGCAAGGACAGAGTCGGTAGAATTATTAATCCCCACCAAACCTCCAGGTAGAAAATCATCAATGGAACCGGCGAAATAAGAGTTCTTGATAGAACCACCGTCCATTGTTCCAACCAGGCCTCCAGAAGAATTCATGAAACTATCCAATTTCAGCTTTGCGGTAGAAAAGCAATTTTGTATGGTACCGGTTAGAGAAAACGCCATACTTCCAAAAGTGTCGGCGCTGACAATGTCCGTCTCACTGGTAACGCCCAAATTTTGAATCGTTCCAGATACAGTGTTCGCTAGAGGTTTATCTGCCAAAGTGATGGTATGTCCCTTTCCATCCAGTGTACCCTCCACCGTCTCAATCATCTGACCTTCAGCCAACCTGATGTCCGCAGTCAGCACATAAAAAGCGTCAGCCTCGATAGATATTGGAAGATCCTCGGCCGAAGCGATCTCATAAGGAGCTTCTATAGTGCCATTTCCAGATAGGTTTTCCCTAAAATCATCCGTATCTTTCGGTTGGTTTGCACCTGTAAAAGACTCAGAATCTTCCGATACACTCTGCGCCTCTTCCGACTGAGCCTTGTTCTCCAAATCTCCTGTCCCAGACTCAAAAAAGCCGTCTGTCTCCTCGGAGAAGATCCCCTCCTCTGTGGAAACATTCTCTTCTTCTGCCGAAAAACTATCCGCATAGACCATAGTTCCGGAGAACTGAGAAAGAATCAAGAGCCCAGATAGCAAAAATGTGAATGTTTTCTTCAACCATTTGTTCATTCTGTATTACCCCTTCTCTTTATAATAGAATGTTTATATAAAACGCCAAAGGCGTGAATTATTTTTAAGTCTCATTTTGTAAATAATGGTTCTGTCCAATGCTGTTGGTACTCCTAGCGGGTGTTACTTCCCATTCTCTTTCGGAATATATACTCTTCGTACTGATTGCTGATACCGACTTGTGGTTCACTACACTTGGTGGTAAATACCCGCGACTGGACGTGCACCAGCAAGATCAGCGCCATACTCGGCACCACCAAAAAGGAGACACAATATCCTATATTGCGTCTCCCATTAGCCTTCATGTCTCTAAAATCAACACATTACCCTCTGCTACCGCAATACTCCTGTCATTGGAAGACCCCCCGTTTGCCGTCTCTGTTTTTTGTACACAAACAGAACAATCTCCCACTCCACTTATCATTGCGTGTAATAATTGGTAGCAGCCCTAAGCAGGTATCCTGACTTACGTATTCACAGTCTCTCCCTTCTCATGCATCGCTTTGCACAATGGATACGAAAAACCTAAACGCATACAGTAGCACGACTGTCAAGGATTCTCACCTTATTCCCTCTTAGTCTGAACACTTCTCTAGAATGTCTTCAGAAACTTAAAACCGGTAATTGTCTAATTACTTGTTCACTATTCAATTTTTTAATATCATACCATTTTCTTTTCAACTTTGCAACCTGGAATTGAGAATCCTCTTATCTCAGTCACAGGATTCAGAGGCCTTATTCTTCCCCCGTTGGCTGTTCTCCCGCCATATCCCCTGTCTCCGTCTCTTCCTCTTTTGACGGGACTTGCGGATTCTCTTCTTCCTCCGCTTGCTCTTCCTCGCCCATTTGCAACCGTTCAGAGAACTCCTTGCGCACAGACTCACGATGCCTGTCTGCTCTCCTCCTCTTCACCCACCTACGAAAACGAATCGACGCGAAGATCAGTAAGATCAAAAGCACAATTCCCACGCCGGCCAGAAGCTGGGGAAGATATCTCCACCGATACTCTACCCGTATACTGTGGGCTTTCTGCACGTTCTCAAAAGTGTAACTCTTCTTCTGACTGTCCGTCAAATCGGTCACTTCCTCGCCGTCTATGTATAAATGAGCAAAGACGTAATTCTTGTCAGGTTGATAAGTAACCGTGTAATCGTCATCCCGGTAGATGCTCTTGGATTCCACTTGCATCTTGCCGCCCAAAACCTCAGCCTCCATCTGGAATATCGGCTTCTCCTTAAAGTAGGCATAGACCTTGACCGGTCCCTGGCAATCTTTGAACGTGTACTTGTTCTCCCCGTCCTTCACGTCCACCAGTTCCCCGTTGGCCATCACCCAATCCAAATCATAGTGCTGATAAGGCTTAATCCACACATTCACACCCTTATCCCGCCTTACATAGGGACTTGCCTTGATCCAGCCACCGTGAACCCCTGTGACCACGGGAAATTTCGGGATCTCTTTGTAGACGATGCTGATATCATGGTCGTCCTGCAGGTTTGTGAAGGTATACTCGTCCGGGTATTCTAAGATATTTTGCTTCTCATCATCCACATAGATACTTCTGAGTTCATAATTCTTGTTCCCTTTATAGCTGACTGTGAAGTCCGTCCCTTGGTCCAACACCTTCTGACTGTCTGTGACCTCCCCGTTCTCCACACTCGTTCTCACGCTGAATGCGGCTGCCACCTGGGTCTCATAGAACACCACCCGGTTGGGATCTTTCTGCATACTTCCTATCAACAGCCGGCCCGGCTCAATCTCACAGATGGACTCTGGCTCCACATAGGTGTCCTCCCCCTCCAGCCACAGGCCGTAGGTTCCCACCAGTCGCTTCTCCGTCAAGGAATAGACTTGAAGGGTATCGTCCTCCGCCGTTCGCTTCATAAACGGAATGCTGATGATATAGTCCCCAGAGATGCAGAAATCTTGAAAGGTATTTCCAGCCGACGAGTCCACCCCTGCGAATTCGTCGAGTACGTTAAAGTCTCCGTCTGTGATCACAAACTTAAAACTGGTCTGGGTTGTCCCGATCAGAAAGACATACTGGTCATTCTGCTCCCAGTAATCCACCGCCGAGACTCTGCCCTCGTCTGTGATCTTCACAGTCTCCTGATACTCCAGGCTGTCGCTGTCCACTATGAAAATACAGCCTTTATTCTGTTTCTTCAGGGCTTTTCCCCCTGCGATCAGAAGTCTCCCTCTGAGCGGATCATAGGTGATCCCATTGCAGTGTTCATAGTCTGTCTGGGTCACATGCTTGGCATAGCTAAACTGCTGTACCGGATTGCCATTCTCATCGTGGTCATTCTTATAGAAAGCCACCAGTGTGTCCGGCTCACTGGAACTGTTGGAGGCGTTCTCCACACCGATAATATAATTCTCCGTATCACAGATGGCCTGCAGCCACCCTCCGTCCTCAAAGGGGGTACTCTCTCCAACATATGTCCAGTTGGAATCCAAAAACACATCCGCCTCTTTAATTCCCGCGTTCACGGTTCTCGTCTCAAATGCAAACGTAATTAGAATCAGCATGGCCAGAACGGCTGCCCCAATTCTGCCTATTCTCTTCTGTCTCTTCATAAGCTCCCTTATTCTTTACTCCCATATGGCTGTATCCACCACTCTCCCCCAGCCATACTCTCACTTTACTCCTATCTCTTATCTACAGTTTCTATCTTATTCGCCAAAAGCTCTCTCAATGGCAGTCTCCCACTGTCCACGGCCTTTCAGCAACAACTCGACGAATTCCCGCACGACGCCCCCTCCCCCTGGAGCGTCCAATACGTAATCGCACTGCGCTTTGATTTCCTCTGCGCCGTCTGCCGGGCAAGCGCTGATTCCCGCCAAGCGCATTGCATACAAGTCGTTCAAATCATCTCCCACATAGGCGATCTGATTTTTTTGAAGGTTTTGTTCCTCCATGAAGTTCTCTAAAAATAAAATTTTGTTTTTCACATTCTGATAGATGTAGCGGATCTTCAATTCCTCCGCCCGCTGCCGGACGCAATTGCTCTCACGGCCAGTGAGAATCATAAACTCCAACCCCACCGCATGGGCCAGCACGATGCCACAGCCGTCCTTGATGTTGAACTTCTTCGTCTCCACCCGGTTGTTATCGATGTAGACGCCACCGTCGGTCATCGTCCCATCCACATCCAAAATAATTAATTTTATCTCTCGCATTCTAATCTTCTACTTCCTTCTCATATTTCGACGGCGTCAAAAATTGAAGCCTCATCTGACTCTTGACGGGTTCCAACAAAGTCCGGATCAGACGATTGGTATCCGCCGCCCCCTTATGGCGTTCCTGGTAATCTAAGATACTGCTCACATAGTCGGTGGCTCTCTCCTCATAGCCGTCAAACCCCGCCAGATGAACCTCCTTGACCCCTATCTGTCTGAGAAGGCGCAGAAGCATCACCGTACAGTTGTCAAACACCCCATTCTCATCGTAGGTCAGATCGTGGTAATTAAACACTAAATCCTGAGCGCTGATCCGCTCCTTGATGTTGGAAGTGACCATGACCCTCTCCCTCACAGGACCGGACACATACTCCTCATACCGTTTGATGTTGCTGAAGAAGAGGTAATCCGCCTGATAAAGTTCGCTCTTAAAGTTAGCGGCGATCACCACCGGATGCTCTGCCGCTATATAGGCACGTATCCTCTGCTGCTCCCGCTCCAACGAACCTCCCGGCGCCAGGATCAAAAGTTTCCTGTCTTGAATCTCACCAAGCAACACTTCTCTGGCCAGGACGTCGTCCACCGCACAGTCCTGGTACTGGTAATACAGGTTTTCCACATAGGATTCGTCAAAGGCGGTCTTCTTTGCATCCTCGATGGAGGCCAGAATGTGATTGATATCCTTAGCCTTTAGCTTTCCCTTGTTCAGCAAAAATTCCGCATAGTTGCGGTGAAGATTATACTTCGCTGACAAAGAGTAAGCTGTGCTGTATCCCCAAGGCTCCCGCCTCTTGATAGGTAAAATATAATCGTCGATGGCGTCCAAAACCGGGTCAATGTTATAGTTCTTGGCATAATTATTGTTCAGGTAATCCAAGATCAGCTCAATGCACAAATTCCCCGGGACCCGCCCCATTCCCAGCAGAGAGCCGTCGATGACACAGTTTCTGCTGTAACTTTTTATATTTAAGAACTCCTGGGCCAGCGAGTAAGACAGAGACAGGTTCTCATGGAGATGAAGGCCAATCGTGATATCCCTGCTCAAATTATTTTCGCAGAGAGCATAGAGACGAATCAGATCGTTCCTCTTCATTGAACCGAAAGTATCCACAATGGAGAACACTGTCGGGTGAATCTCATCTACCTTCCGCAGAATTTCCAGCAATTCCTGGTCTGAATAGCCCATAATATTGATGGGATTGCAGGCCACCTCATATCCTTTCTCCATAACCTTCTTACAATATTGGAGGCCTTCCTCCACATCGTAATCATGGAAAGTGACACGGATCCTCTTGATGGGACCGCCGTCATAGTCTTCCAACTGGCCGATATCATATTTATTGTGCAAGGACATCAGCGTGAACTTTGTATTCCCACAGTCTTCAGGCAGAATGTTGTAGGCGTCTTTGACCCGGCCAAACACCGTGCGGTCCGGCTGATACTCCTCATTTCTCAAAAACCCCAGCTCCACATAGTCCACATTGGACGCGATCAACTGGCGAACAGTCTGGCATATCATCTTATGGCCAAAAGCCCAGTCATTGAGATATCCGCCATCCCGCAGCGTACAATCTAACGTCTGTATTCCTGGCATAGGCTGTCTCCTCCTCTCTGCTTGCTCTCCATAATCTCCCTGACTCTCTCCAGATCTTTCTGCGTGTCCACCGACAGCGTCCGACAGTGCTCCACCTCAATAAATTGAAGATGCTTGCCGTAGTCGATGAAACGCAGGGTGTCGATCCCCTCAATTTTCTCAAACCGGCCAGGAACGGAATCCCGGTAGAAATCCAACATTTTCTTGTTATATCCCAGTATTCCCACATGCTTATAGTACTGAAACTCAATACTTTTATAGGGAAACGGAATAGCTGCTCTGGACATATACAAGGCCCGGAGACTCTCGTCGAAGACCACCTTAATGTTGGCCGGATCCATCACCTCCGAAGGACTGTGCATTTTTGTGATGATATTTGTGCCGAAGGCCTCGCTCTGATCCACTGTCTCCGGCACTGCCGCATCCACCAGGCCAGGATCCAGCAGCGGCTCGTCGCCGTTGAGCTGGACGTAGAAATCTGCCTGGACACTCTGGGACACCTCCTGAAGGCGGTTGGCCCCAGTGGGGTGCGCGGAACTGGTCATAATCACCGGAATCCCATGTTGGCGGCACATGGACTCAATCCGCTCATCGTCTGTGGCCACATGGACTTCATCCAACTTTCTGGCCTTCTTCACCTGCTCATAGACCCACGCCAACATCGGTCTCCCACAGATCTCCTTCAACGGTTTCCCCGGAAGTCTGGTGGACCCATACCGGGCGGGAATGATTCCTGCCACCTTCATCCAACTCCTCCTCTCCCTCTCAGCAGAAGATCCAAGACTCGCTCTGTGGCATGTCCGTCCTCGTAAGTGTTGAATCTCCGCTGAAACTCCTGATACTTCTCTGTGTACTGAAAATCTCTACTCAGCTCCAGCACCGCCTCGCCCAAATCCTCTGTGTTCCCAACCACAGGCCCGGGCAACTCCTCCACAGGAAAATAAAAACCGCGCAACTGATTTTGGTACTCCTCCAGGTCATACATGTAGAAGATCATAGGGCGCCCCAGGTTGCCATAGTCGAACATGGTACTGGAATAGTCTGTGATCAACAGATCACTGATAATATACAGAGGAGTGATGTCTTCCTCCCCGGTCACATCCAACACCCGGCCTTCCCACTCCTTAGGCCTGTCGTAAGCCTTCACATGGTGATGGGAGCGGTACAACAGTACATAGTCTGACTCCCGGGCAGTCCCAGAATCCCCGTCCAAGATCCGAAACAGAGCCTCCACATCCAACTCCATGCGATAGGTGAACCCCACTTGGTCTCTGTGCTGGTTCTCCCTCCAGGTGGGCGTGTACAGCAGCACCTTTTTGTCCTGTCGGATTCCCAGCCTCTCCTTGATCTCTCGGACCTCATCCAGAGAATAACGGTACAGAAAGTCATTTCTGGGATACCCTGTGTGGACCACCGCAGCCTGATTCTGACTCTTATCCAGCCCAAAAGCGGAGGTAATCACCCGATCGTAAAACACAGAAGGGGACAACAGATAATCCACCTTCGCCCCCTTCTTCTCAAACGCCGCAATGGTATCCCGACGGCTCCTGCGGTAATCACTCTCATATATGGTGTCGCACCCCACACGCTTCAGCGGGGTGCCATGCCAAGTCTCCACATAGATCTGATCTTCCCTGGGAACCATATAATCTGGAATTGACATGTTATAGATCCAGATCTTTGCCTTCGCAAACATCCGGTGATACTCCTCGGAATTCCTCTCCACCAGTCTTGTCCTGGGATTTCTCAAGAGATACTTGTGCTTTTGAACGTCCTGAAAAGACCACACGAAATGGTGATTGGCATATCTGACATCTTCCAGCATACCCTCGTAGATCGCCCTCGGACTACAACTATAGGACTCCCCCCAGTAGGATTCAAACACCACCAACTTGTCATCCAACGGGGTCTCCCTCTGAAGCGCGGCGAACCGCTCCTCCTTAATCCTCCCCCGCGCCCCCTGAAAAGCCTTCAGCAAACCGGGATGTCTGTGGGAATACTTCTTTAGTTTCTCTCTGACCCAGGAACCTTTGGACATCTTTAAACTCCTTATACCTTACTTCGCCATAAATTCTTCATAGGCGCCCAGCACTTCCTCCGTACCGCCCATCATCTTGATCTCCCCCTCGTGAAGCCACAGCAGGCTGGTGCACAGCTTCCGCAGAGTATCCGAACTGTGGGAGACAATCACCACCGTGCGGTCCTTGTTAGAGATCAATTGCTTCATCTTATTGTAACTCTTTTTCTTAAATTTCACATCTCCCACACTGAGGACCTCGTCGATCAGAATAATATCCGATTCCAAAACCGCGGTGATGGAGAATGCCAGTTTCGAGTACATGCCGCTGGAATAAGTGCGGACAGGCATGTCGATAAAACGCCCCAGTTCCGCAAATTTTATGATCTCATCCATCTTGGCGCGGACCTGTTCCTCCGAGAATCCCAGCAACATCCCAGATAAGACTATATTCTCCCGGCCGGTGAGTTCCTTTTGGAACCCCACCCCGATGGATAGCAGGGAGACCGAATGGCTGTGGAGATCAATCTCCCCGGAATCCGGTGAGAAAATTCCAGCCAGAGCCTTGAGCATGGTAGATTTTCCACTGCCGTTTTTTCCCACAATCCCCAGGATCTCTCCCTCCGGGACAGAGAAGCTGACTCCCTTCACCGCCTCAAAGACTTCCACCTGCGTCTTCTTCAACTTTAACAGACTTCTTTTTATCGAGAAGGACTTCAGGCAGCGGTAGCTGATCCTCAAGTTCCTCACGTCAATCGCATTTTTCGTCTCCATCCTAGATCACCTTCACATAACTATTTTCGTATTTATAGATAATCTTCACCGAGACTGCCGACAGCAGAATCCCCGCCAACAGCCACACCAGCATCATCTTCCTGCCTGGGAGCTGTCCGTAGAGCATACAACGCCTCATGGAATCCATGAGAAAAGCCACTGGATTCCCCTTCAGCAAAAGTGTCTGATACGGCTCCGGTACCGTCTGCCCGATCGAATAAAAGATACCCGACATATAGAAGATCAACCGGAGTACCACCGTCATCACATTCTGCAAATCATCCACAAACACGCCGAAGTGCAGCATGATATTACTGATCCCAAAAGTCAGCAACACTAAGATCAACAGCAACGGGATAAAATATAAGATTCTCCAAGTGATGGGCACCTGGTAGATCACCATCATCACCAGCACCAGCCCAAAAGAGATCAGCATCTTAAAACCGTTGACCAACATCTTCTGAAGCACCAGAAGAAATTTGGGAATATAGACCTTAGTCACAATCTGCCGGTTATTTTTGACAATCTTCACGCTGCCCAGGACACACTTGTTGAAAAAATTCCAGCAAGTCAATCCAATGAACACGAACACCGGAAAATACTCCACGGATTTCTTAAACACAATCAGTGCGATAAACGTATACACCAACATGAACAGCAGCGGATCCAGAATCCACCACAGCCAGTTCAGATAAGAGCTCGCCACCTCTGATTTTAATTGGGATTTGGCGGCATATTTCGTATACTTCCAATATTTCTGCAAGTCATTTCTAAATCTCATGGTGATTGCTCTCCTCTACTCCTCAGGGCAGCTCTCAGCTTCCTGTCCTGCCTTTGAATCCGCCAGATGGCGCTTCCCATCCCCAGTCAGATCCTTCTTGATCTGAGTGGTGGAGATCTCCGGGGTTCTGGGCAAATACACAACCTGGCAGTACTCTTTGAGAAAATCAAATTTCCCCTCCCAGTCATCTCCAATCACGAAAGTGTCAATGTTGTACTCTTGCACATCTCTCACCTTCTGATCCCAGCCCTCCTCTGGAATTACCAAATCCACGTAACGGATCGCCTCCAACAGACGCTTTCTCTCCTCATAAGAGAAATAACATTTCTTCTGTTTCTCATTCCAGTTGAACTCATCCGTGGACAGAGCCACCACCAGATAATCTCCCAGAGCCTTCGCCCTCCTGAGCAGATTTACATGCCCGTAGTGGAGTAGGTCAAAAGTTCCGTATGTGATTATTTTCTTCATCGATCATTCTCCTTAACATGATATTTATTCTGATACTTCAATCCCTCAAATTCTCTTGAGGTATACTTTACCACACTTTCTATATGTTTTCCAGGGCGACTCTTGGAAATACCTCCAGATCCCCGCCGCGGGTGGCATTGTATATGGAGACTCCTTTGGACTGGGCGAACTGATGAACAACTCCATAGGCCTCGATGGAACGCCGATAATTGTGAAGTCCCATCTCTTCCGGGGTGAGTTGTCTCTTCTTCAAGTCCCGGCGCATTCTCTGATCCTCGGCCTTTTTCGTATCGTCCTTCATATAGTCCTGGGTAAAATGACCGTTGGCTGTGTAAGTGTTGGTACAGTCCACGCCCAACAGATAGATTTCAGAGAATCCCATATAGATGGCCATCTCCATCATAAACAACATTACGCTGGCCTTCAGCCAACAGTAGGAGAGCATCTTCCCCCGAATCCTGTAAGTCTCATAGTCATAGATATCGTTCACATAGATAATCCGGTCCGACCGCCCAGCCATCCGCTGATAGGTGGACCTGGGCGTAAAGATGGGCACATCCACATACTTGACCATCTCCTGGCTCTGGTGTTTGGCATAGACACGGTCCGTCATACAATAGTAAGTGGGTCTCCAGTCTGTCTGATCATACAGTTTGTAGAGCATGTTGCACCCAAAAGCATACTCCCGCTGAATCAAGTCCAAGTCAGCCGCTCTCAGGCTGGGACCCGTGCCTATGAGAAAGCAGCGTTCGTTCTGATGGCGGTTCTGATAGCTGGCCAAACGGCGAAAGTTCTCATTGAGAAACATCCCATGTCCATAGAAGAATCCCGTGGTGCCATACCAGAGTTCCTTGCCAAAATTGTACGCCGGTTTTACTATTTTTTTTAGATCTCCACTCATGAAAGTCCAACCTCAATTCTCTTATTGTAGATGAATCAACTGCAAAAGTCTCTCGCAATTTTTTCCATCCTGATAGTAGTTCACCTGATCTCTGATCTGAGCCCTGGCCTGCCTGTAGCCGTCCTCTCCTTCCTCCACCTGCAGCAAAAAGGAGAACAGTTCTTCTTTTTGATAGATCTTCTCCCCCGGCATGTAATCCAGGGGCCTCTCCACCACAAATCCCCTGTTCCCCCGGTAAGATCCCAGGTCCTCCAGAACGAAGGCTATCGGTCTGTCCAGGAGCAGGTAGTCAAAATAGACAGAGGAATAATCCGTGATCAGCGCATCTGCCTCTCTCACCAATGAATACAGCGGGACTTTCTTCCGTCTCATATCCTCATTGGTCAGAAAGCAGATACGGTCAAAGCTGCGAATCCCTACATCCAATTTGCTCAGATCCTGGGCCGGGTGCATCTTCAAGAACAGGTAGGAACCGTGTTGTTCTAAGAATCCATTCAACCTCCTGAGATCCTCCAAACCGGAGAACAGCGGCAGACTGCCAATCTCCTCACAGAGCTGGTCCGTATCCTGAATATAGCCATCCCGGGACCGGCGGTAGGTGGGCATCCACAGAAAAATCTTCCGATAGTCCTCCCGTCTCAGCCCCAGACGCTCCAACGCACGGCTCTCCCGAAAGAGGTAGTCATTCCTGGGGTGTCCATTGATTAACACCTGCGCCTCCTCACAGCCAAAGGCCTGGGCAAAGACTGGGCGAAACATAGGCGCCGCCGCCGTGATATAGGTAAAGAAATCATAGCGGTAATCTCCCAGCTTATCCAGCATGCCGTTGATCTTCTTCAGCGGCGTCCCGTGCCAGTAGTTCACAGAGACTTGTCCTCCTGTGGGCATAATAGCCAACATCTCCCCATGACAAAATAAAAAACGGGAGCGCATCAATTGCCAGAGACTCTTTCCCACGGAGATCATATGAATGTTCTCCTCCTCCAGGTGACGGTACTGCCCCGGATGGTCCACAACGCAATAAATCCGGTACTTTTTCTGATAACCCCGCTCTCTCAAGTGTAAAAAAAGCGCCTCACTGTTATCATCCAGCCCGGATTTACAAAAAAAGCAGATACGCTTAGCGTCCTTCGGGATAAGTTTGTTAAACACTGACAAGACCTTTCCCCCGCCAAAATAGATTTTCCGCTTCCATTTTCCTCTTACCATTCCACAGACTTCCCTTCACTCAACTTCCAGACTTCCCTCGCAGCGCCAACCGGCCCCGCCGCCCCTCAAGATCTCAAAATCTTTCTATAGAAATATTGACGCAGCCGGTTGGGCAGAATACAGACCACCGCCTGTCCCACTCCTGCCACCAGGAAATCTCCCAACGTGGACATTCCCATATCCCGCAATTCCCACCGGAACCGCAGCGCCTTCCTGGCATAAGAAAGGCCTCCCCGCCGCGCATACATGGCCTCCCCTGCCCTCATGTAGAGCAACGGCTCTTGAATATTATACCCCTGACAGCCCACCTTGAGCATTCTGGCCCACAGGTCATAGTCCTCGAACAGTGGCATATGCCGGTACCCTCCGGCTCGGAGCACATCCTCTTTCCGATACATAATAAGGGGATGGTTAAAGGGGTTTCTCCGGCGTACCTGTCTCAGAATCTCCTGCTGCGTCTCAGGGCATTTGCGCACTGCTATGATATGGGAGAAATCACCCTCGAACTCATAGAGGGTTCCCCCCACCAAGGAATACCCGCCCTCGGCCACATATCTCAATTGTCTCTCGCATCGGTCTGGCATACTGACGTCGTCGCTGTCCATCCTTGCTACGGTGGAGTGCTTACAATGTCCTATCCCTATGTTCAGCGCGACACCCAGACCCTGATTCTCCTCCAGGCGGATCAATTGGAACAGGTCTGGCCTCTTCTCCTGGAACTCCTCCAGCACTTCCCAGAGCTCCCCGGGAAGGGGACCGTCGCAGACCACCACAAAGTCGGCCGGAGGGATGGTCTGATCCAGCATACTCTGGATACTGGCTCTGAGGTATTCCGGTCTCTCCTTATAATACACAGACATAAGGGCAGAGTATTTTCTCGATTCCATCACTGCTCTCCCCCCTATTTCTTCAATGCGTTTTGCTGATCGTCATCCACACCCTCGGAGACCTCCTTCTGGAAGAAAATCTTCACCGTCATAAACAAAAGTTTGACGTCCAGGAGCAAGGAGTAGTTCTCTATATAGAAGAGATCCAATTTCAATTTGTCATAGGGGGTCGTATTATACTTGCCGTACACTTGAGCGTACCCCGTCAGCCCAGCTTTCACCTTGAGCCGGTAATAGAACTCTGGGATCTCCCGCTGATACTCGTGCATGATCACCTTTCGCTCCGGCCTTGGACCCACCAGGGACATATCCCCCAGAAAGACGTTGAACAACTGGGGCAGCTCGTCCAGATGGAGGTTCCGCAAAATTTTCCCCACAGGGGTGATACGGGAATCATTTTTGGAGGCCAGCCTGGCTCCGTTCTTCTCTGAGTCCACACACATACTTCGGAACTTAAAGATCATAAAGCCCTTACCCATGTAAGTCAACCGCTCCTGCCGGTAGAACACCGGGCCCCCGTCGTACAGCTTGACAATCAGGGCGATCAGGATCATCAGTGGAGAGAAAACCACAATGGCCACAGAAGAGATCACCAGATCCATGGCTCTCTTGATCACCCTCTGCTCCGCCGACAGCCCCATATTTCTGGACATCAACAAAGGAGTGTCAAACAGGTGGATACGGTCCGTCCCGTTTAAGATCACATCCGAGATCTTAGGGGTCACGTAACAACGGATGGAATGGGCAAAACAATATTTCAGATACCGGTTCCGAATCTGAGAGGGCAGATCCCAGATGATTACCCCTTCGTAGTCTCTCATCATCTTATAGATCTCCCTCTCTCCCACATCCACATGTACTTTACCGCTGATATTATATTTATCTTTTCTGGAATTCATCTTCTGTATCAGCTCATCCGGTTCCCGCTCTCCGTAGATCACCAACAGCTTCCTGGCCCTGTACAGATGGGAATAGATGTACTGGGACACGAATGTCCAGACTACAATAATCGCAAAATCCACTAGAGTAGAGATCAGAAGAGGCGTTGGGGACAGAAACCACCGATTGATCAACGTAATCTGGAAATAGACCACCACATTGGTACAGATCGTAGCCAAGGTCAGAGAATAGACCACGTCGATTCTCTTAAGGTACCCGACCCGAAGGCCACCGTAAAGTTTGGAGAACATCACATCAATCAGTGCGTACATTCCCACTAATACCCAGTTTCCTCTGCGCCAGAACGGCTTATAGATCAATTCCCTGTAGTAATTGTACCAAAGATAAGCAAACACCAGCGCCTGGGCAATGATCACCAGACTGGCCAGCAGAAAGATTATCGTTCTTTTATAGTATTCCCGTTTACTCATTGGTTTTTCCTCGAGATCTTCTAAACTTGACGCCCACATCGGACGACATACCTTTACATATTATAACTTATCACCTGTTGATCGTCCAGACGATTTTACAAAACGCCCCCCAATCCTGTTATATCAGACAAAATTTTTCACAGATGACGGGAGATTTTCACAGATTTTCCCCTCAAAGTGGCCGCCAGGCCCCCCTTTCCCGTCTCTTTCAGACTGGGATCCATCAGGTCGCCCACCTGCTTCATAGCGTCCACCACCTGATCTGGAGGAATCTGACTGACGATACCTGCCAGCGCCATATCTGCTGTAGCCAATGCCACCACTGCACCTCCGGCATTTCGCTTCACACAGGGAACCTCCACCAATCCCGCCACCGGATCACAGACCAACCCCAGCAGATTCTTCAACGCCATGGCCGCCCCGTGGACGATCTGAACAGAGTCCCCGCCCCGCAGTTGTATCAGAGCGCCGGCAGCCATAGCGCTGGCAGTTCCGATCTCCGCCTGACAGCCGCCAGAGGCTCCCGCAATATAAGCTCTGGCCGCGATCACCTGGCCGATCCCCGCCGCAGTGTACAGCGCACATAGAATATCCTCCTGAGAGATCCGCTCCCTTCTCCACAGTGGGACCAACACCGCGGGAAGTACCCCGCAGGCTCCTGCAGTGGGGGCTGCCACAATTCTCCGCATACAGGCATTGGACTCTCCCATGCAAAGGGCCTCGGCGATTACCTCGCCCATATATTGGCCGCCCAACGGCTCCTGCCCCTTCAGATAACGGTACATCTTACCCCCGTCTCCTCCCACAAGCCCACTGTTGGACTTTCTCTTCTGGTCATACTTCTCGCTGGCCTCTACCATAGTCCTCCACAGGTTTCCCATGGCCTCCTTGGACGCCTCCCATGTGACTCCCCTCTCGTTGCGGTCGTCTTCAGCCACCGCCTCCCAGAACGGGATCTCTCTCTCCCGGCACATCTCCAAGATCTCCTCAAACGACTGAAAAGCCATCTACTGTCCCTCCTCTACATTGATGTAAGTGACTTTTAGGATTCCCTCCAGATGTTCCAGCCACCGGACAGACTCCTCCGGTATGGGCTGGTCTGTCTCAACCACCATCACAGCACGCCCGCCCCGGCGATCCCTGTACAGAGACATATTCGCTATGTTCACCGACTTGTGGGACAACATGGAAGTCACCTCACAGACATGTCCTGGCTGGTCCAGATTATGGACAATCAAGGTGGGCATCTCACAACTGCAATTGACGTCTATTCCATCCATCTTGTTGACCATGATCCTGCCCCCACCCAGGGAACTGGCCTGGATAGATAGCTCCCGCCCATTCTCTCCTTCCACGTGTAGGAGGACACTGTTGGGATGGGCATCCTTTAGATCCACTGTCCCGAGAGAGAATTGTAGCCCGGCCTCCCTGGCCAGGTCAAAGCTCTCAGGAATCCCCATATCGTCCGGCTGCATTCCCAGGAGTCCGGCCACCAACGCCCGGTCCGTCCCGTGTCCCTCCCCCGTCGCGGCAAAAGAACCATACATCAAGATCTCTGCCCTCACCGGCCTCTGGGCCAACAGACGCCGCGCGATCAGACCGATCCTGACGGCCCCAGCCGTGTGGGAACTGGACGGCCCCACCATCACCGGGCCCAAGATATCAAAAATATTCATGGCGTTCCACCTCTCTATCTTTAGTCTGTCTATTGCATGCTAATATTAACCATCAAATCAGAAAATCACAAAAATGTCAAGTCCGCCTCCGGTGGATCGCACCCGGTTATTCTATCAAATTTTCACACCACACGCAGCATCGGCAATTCATTGTTCACTCCCTTGGAGATCAGAATCTGATGCAGGTCGATAATACCATTATGGAAAGTAGCCGCGCAGGCTGCCAAGTACAATTCCCACATCCTGGTGAATTCTTCTCCCTTGCTGGCCGCCACCTGCTCCCTACACTTGGCGAAATTCTCTCTCCAACAGAGTAATGTCCGGTTATAGTGTCTCCTCAGACTCTCCACGTCCAGCGTATAAAAATTATAATCTGGCAGAATCTGAATAATCTCCCGCAGACTTGGGACCATTCCCCCGGGGAAGATATATTTCTTAATCCATGGATCTCCTGGATACTCTCTCAGCGCACTGATATAGTGGAGCAAAAAGAGCCCACCAGGCTTTAGCACCGTATCCACATTGCCCATGAACCGCTCATAGTTTCCCCGGCCCACATGCTCGATCATACCCACGCTGACCACACGGTCGAACTCCATGCCAGATTGCCCCAGATCCCGGTAATCCATCAACTTCACTTCCAGGAGATCTCGCAGACCTTCTCTCTCAATCTCCTCCTGGAACTTCCTTCGCTGTTCCTCGCTCAGTGTGATGCCCACTCCATGGACTTTATATTTTCTCGCTGCCTGCCTCAACAAGAAGCCCCAGCCGCAGCCAATGTCCAGAAGACTCATCCCCTCCTGCAGGTGGAGTTTGTCCAGAATATGGTCCACCTTGTTGACCTGAGCCTGATACAGGGAATCCTGATCAGACTTAAAATAGCCGCAGGAATAACTCATGGTCTCGTCCAGCCACAACCCATAGAAATCGTTGCCGATGTCGTAGTGGGAGCGGACCTCCTTCCCCTGGCTGCGCTTACCCTTGGAAGTCTTGAGCAAACTGCGCAGGGCATTCTTGTCTGTGGAGAACTTTCCCATCTGGCCCAAGAACAGATCCAACACTTCATACAAATCCTTATCCACCTGGATATCCCCCCGCATATAGGCTTCCCCCAGCGCCAGGGATGTACTGGCCGTCAACGCTTTCTTGTCGGGCATTTTGCGTATGGTCACTGTGAACTGTGGCTCTCCTTGCCCTATCTCACTGCTCCCTTCTTCTGTGGCCAACACAAAAGGTACGGGGATAATTTTGCCCAAATAACTCTCGATAAATTGATTCATCTTCTTTCTCCTCTCTGTCTTTCCCTTCTGCTACCATAGATTATGAAGATTTTTCCCCTATCTTATACCAAAACCCATATCCCAAGAGCGGATAACATATATGAGAGTATCTTACTCCATATTCCATTTTTTCAAGATTCCCAGTCTATTAAGAAGGCTCTCCCAATACAAAAAGGTCACTTTATCACCGGATTTTCTTGTGTTATCATCTATTTTGTCTATAATAGATAATAACACTTATCCACTCGGCACAAGTCTACCTATGCCTTTATCCACAGAACAAGAACGTGTCAAAGCATAGGTCAGGAAAAAGCTGATTGGCACACAGATATAGATCGAACAATATGACAAAACCCCAAAATGGAAATAGGAGGAACCCACAATGAATTTTCTAGATCTTGCGAAAAAGAGATATTCTGTGAGAAATTACAACTCTAAAAAAGTAGAGGAAGAGAAATTGAACCAAATCCTCTCTGCCGCCCAGGTAGCTCCCACCGCCTGTAACAGGCAGCCTGTCCACCTGCTGGTCGTCCAAGAGGAGGAAGGACTATCCAAGCTGGCCAAAGCTGCAAAACTGTACCATCCCCCACTGGCTATCGTGGTGTGCGCCGATCGCTCCAAGGTCTGGACTCGCCCCTGGGATCAAAAACAGACCACCGACATCGACGCCTCTATTCTGACAGACCACATGATGCTGGAGGCGGCGGATCTAGGTCTGGGTTCCCTCTGGGTCTGCAACTTCCGGCCTGACGTCATCCGGGAAGAATTTCATCTGCCTGAACACTTGGAGCCAGTCAATATCCTGGCCATCGGTTACACAGACCAGGAACCGGCCAGCCCTGACCGCCACGATAGGATGCGGGCTCCGTTGGAGGAGTTGGTCTCCCACGAGAGACTGTAATTCCCTCTTCACAGACAACCTAACATCCCGCAGCGGCCTGATGCGCCGCCGACAGATACTATAAAACTGCCAGCAGGTACAACCCGCTGGCAGAAAAAATGATATGCTCTGATTATTTACCCAGCGCCAGGCCCTCGCCTGACACGGCAATCTCTCCCATTAATCCAGATACGTCTCCTTATACTCCTCCCGAACCTTATCTGGCACTAAACTTCCCCCTGTAGCCCAGGCAATATGGGAAGCCTGAGCCATCTTGTCTTCCAGATTGTTCTCACGGATGTACTCCGCCATCTCCTGGCTTTGATTCAGGCGGATAGGCCCCTGGAAAGCCGCGCAAGCGCTGGGTTCCAGGAAGATATCCTCCGTCTCCAGAAGGTCCCTCATATAATGGTACAGGTTAGCGTCCCGGATGGTCAGTTCTCCGCTGAGCATGGGCTTCATCACCCCGCCCACGAAACCGGACGGCCGTCCCACAGCCAGTCCGTCGGCATGGGTCAGCCCCGTCAATCCAATATCCTGGACAGAGATCTCACTGTCAAGCCCCGTGGCCATTCCCACCAGCATACAGGGCGCCTGGGTCGGCTCCACGAAGAAACAGTGTACCGCATCTTGGAAGACCTGTTTTAGCCCAAAGGTGATTCCGCCCGGCGCGCCTCCCACTCCACAGGGAATATACACGAACATAGGATGATCCTTGTCCACGGTGACGCCTTTCTCTTGCAACTGTCCCACCAGACGTTTGGCGGCGACTGCATAACCCAGGAATAGATTCCGGGAGTTCTCATCGTCCACAAAGTAACTCTTGGGATTCTGGTCTGAGAGAGCCCGCCCATTCTTGACCGCCTCACTGTAATCGGACTCATACTCCATGACTGTAACCCCATGGCTGCGCAGAAGATCCTTCTTCCACTGCTTGGCGTCCGCCGACATGTGGACGATCACCTCATACCCCACTGCCGCGCTCATAATTCCAATACTCATCCCCAGATTTCCGGTGGAGCCCACCTGGATCGTGTAATCCTTAAAGAAATTCCTACACGCCTCGTCTGCGAGCTTCTCATAACTGTCCCCTTCTCTGAGAAGTCCGTGCTCCAAGGCCAGATCCTCCGTATGTTTGAGCACCTCATAGATCCCACCCCTGGCTTTCACAGAACCGGCAATGGCTAGATGGCTGTCCTGTTTCAGCAATAGATTTCCTTGAAGCTGGCTGCCATACTTCTGGTTGATGTGCTCCTGCATCTTGGGTATCGGAGTCAGGACTGACTCGATCAAGCCTCCTCTGTCCTTGGTCTCCGGAAAACATCTCATTATAAACGGCGCGAACCGCTCCAACCGTCTCTCTGCATCGTCCACATCGGCCATGGTCAGCTCCGCGCCCTCCATACTCTTTGCAAACTCCGCCTTCTCCGGGTTTATCCAGACCACCTCTTTTTCTGCCTGAATGTCTTTGATAATCGGAAATCTCTCCTCCAATGCTTTACAGTCAATCTTCTGCATAATCTCTCACGCTTCCTTTCTCCAACTCTCTCGTTCCAGTTGTCACCGGGACGCACAGACGTCATTTTTTCTGCCTCAGATAAGACGCCGGCGGTGCCCCGATAAATTGCTTAAAATATTTATAAAAGTTATTGAGATTCTGATATCCCACTTCCTCTGCCGCCTCTTTCACCGACAGGTTATCTTCCTCCATCATCCGGATGCTCTGCTCAATCCGCACTTTATGGACATAGGAGACAATCGTCATCCCCGTGTGCTTCTTAAATACCCTGGAGATATGGCTCTCGGTACAAAAGGTGAGCCTGGCCAAGGTCTCCAGATCAATCTTCTCACTGTAATGTTCATATATATAAGCCAAAATAGTATTGACGATCTCATTGCCTGTGAACTTAAATCCCACAGCACGGACAATCGCCTGCCTGAGCTGCCCAAACTCAATGGGTTTCGATATAATATCGCTGGCTCCCAACCGCAACGCCTTCTGGGCGTACTCAAAGGAGTCATAAGCCGTTATGACTATCACCTTGCTGTCTGTCATCTTCTGGATAATCTCGAACCCATCCATATAAGGCATATGGATGTCCATGAAGACCAGATCCGGCCGTTCCCGCTGAATCAAGTCCCAGCCATCCCGGCCATTCTCCGCGGTGCCCACAATCTCAATGGGAAACTTCTCCGCCTCCACAAAATGCCGGATGATATTCAGAGCCGCCCTCTCATCGTCACATATCACCGCCCGAATCATACCGTCTCCCCTCCCGTATCTTTTCTCTCCAGAGGAATCTGTACCCGAAAACAGGTATCCCCGCTCTTTGCAGTCCCGATCTCAAAACCGCAGTTCTCACCATATATTGCCCGCAGTTTGTGGTAAATCATCGACAAGCCGTGGGAAGTATTCCCCAAGATCCCTTGGTTGATGACATAACAGTCCTGCGGACTCAGGGAAATACCAGAATTGATCACCTGGATCTCCACCCACGCTTTTTTCTTGCTTACCGTGACCTTGATCTTCTTCTTCACTGTCTCTGAGAATCCATGGACAAAAGCATTCTCCACGATTGGCTGTAAAAAGTTAAAGGGGACGGTCACTGTCAAAAGCTGCCTGCTGATTCTGTAGGAGACCTCCAAATCTTCCCCATATCTCAGCTTCTGAAGCTGCAGATACGCCCGCACATACTCCACTTCTTTCCCCAGAGAGACCATAGAGTTCTGAGCTCTCAGCGTATAGTGAAACATCTTTGAGAGATCCACAATGGACTGATACAGCGGCATCAATCCCCCGTCCAAGGCCATAGATGCCATACTGTTTAGGGTATTAAACAGAAAATGGTTGCTGATCTTTAACTCCGTCATGGCGTACTGGGTGTCCTGAAGATTCTTCATGAGAATCCTCTGGGACTCCTCATGGGAGGCAATACGCAGTTCCTTCTCCATCAACTCCTGGCGAAACTGTTCAAACTCACAGAAATTCTTGATGGCTGTCACAATCTTTCTCAACAGAGATTTGATCCCCGCCACCACACTCTCCGGGGCGTCATAGACGCTCTCAATTCTCCCTCTCTCCTTGCTGGAATGCCGGATATAACCGCTTTGAATATATCCCAGGAATACCCCCTTGAAGCGAATGGGATAGTGAAAGACTTCCATTCCGTATGAACATTGGTATATATGCTCCTGATCTCTCTCCTCCTGGGGGATCTGCCTCATACAAGCACAGGCTCCCTTGTTATTCATGGGCTGACAACACTCCACACAGTATTCCGGAAAAAACTGACTCTGTGAGACCAGGTTCCCCATAGAATCAAAGATTGTATATCCATAGTGCAAGGTCCCCAGAAACTGTGTCCGGATGGCCTCCACCGCAAGATAAATCAAATCCGGCGACACCGGCTTACGATTGTCTTCCTCGTCCACCAGAAAAAATTGATCACTCTCCTCCAGCTCCGGATTGGAGATCAATAGGTGCTGAAAAGGCACGTTCCCAATATTCAAGATCTGGTGCTCCACCCCGACTTTCCAGTGAAAGAAATCTCCCGGAGACAGACTGCTCTTCTCACCGTCTAACACAGAGATCGCCTGCCCTTGAATCACATAGATAACCTGCTCATCATAGTGAATGTGTTTCTGTTGAAAAGAGCCTGGGAATAAACTTACAATCCCCACCTGTAAGCCCTGTATAGACAATATCTCTTTATTGTCAGCCAACCAAAGGATCTCACCCCAATCTGTCTCCTGTCGTACCATAAAAAGCTTCCTCCACTCATAATCTTTTTCTTCAAAGATATAAGAATCTGTCGCCTTTGTCAAATTCCCATGAGCAAAGAATCCTGTATAGCAGTATTCTCCGCCTGCGGCGAGTCGCATAAGCGACATAATCTCTTTCTGCCGCAGTGCGATCCTCACGAAGTGTTTTTGTGTTATAGGGGAGTTATATAGAACTTTCCTATAATACAGACAAAAGGATAAGGAGCGCCGGTTTACAATCGGCAGCTCCCTATCCATCAGGTTTCAGCTTTCTATTATCTATCAATAATGATGGGATTCTGTCCAATCATCCGGGATCTCTTCCGCCAACTGCTTTTTGCAAAGACTCTCATAGATATCTGCTTCTTTTCCTTCGCAAATATAGCCCTCGGTATCTTTCATACAGAGATCCTCTATCTCCTGACGTTCTTCACCCATTTTATTCATCTCCTTTAGTTCTCGTCAAACGCTCCTTCTGGATACAGAGGGAATTTGGAAATCAGCGCCTCAGCCTGAGCCTTGCAAGCTGCAAGATTAGCCTCGTCTTCCGGCGCGTCGGCAACTTTATTCATAATCTGGGCGATCTCTTTGATCTCAGCTTCCTTGAGCCCTCTCTGTGTCACTGCAGTCAGGCCAATGCGGACGCCGCTGGTTACGAACGGTTTCTCAGGATCAAAAGGAATCATGTTCTTGTTGACTGTGATTCCAACAGCGTCCAGAGCGTTCTGGAACAGCTTACCTGTGATATGTTTTCCTCTCAGATCAGCCACCAACAGGTGATTGTCCGTTCCGCCACTGACAATGCGGAAACCGTATTTTGTCAATTCCTCGGCCAGACACTGAGCATTCTTCACAACTTGCTCCATGATTGCCTTGAACTCGTCGCTGGCTGCATACTTAAAGGACCATGCTTTCGCTGCCATGGTGTGGAGCTGAATGGATCCCAGCGCTCCCGGGAAGGTTCCTTTATCCAGAAGTTTTGCGTGCTCAGCTTTACAGAACACCATACCGCTTCTTGCGCTACAGAAAGTCTTTGTGGTGGAAGAAGTCACAAAATCCGCATGGGGAATCGGGCTTGGGATCACTTTAGCGGCAACCAGGCCTGCCACGTGAGCCATGTCCACCATAAAGTATGCGCCTACCTCTTTCGCAACTTTTGCGATGCGCTCATAGTCGATCAATCTGGAATAGGAGCTGGCCCCTGCGATAATCAATTTCGGCTGATATTCTTTTGCTTTTTCTTCCAATGCATCGTAATCAATCAGCTCCGTCTCCGGATCCATCGCATAGAACTCAAAGTGATAGATCTTGCTCACCCAGTTTGCCGGTGAACCATGGGTCAGATGTCCGCCCTGATCCAGTCTCATACTCAGGATTTTATCCCCTGGGTTCAAGATACTGGCAAACACGCTGTAGTTGGCGGTAGAGCCAGAATAAGACTGGATATTCACATGATCGGCGCCGAACAACTCTTTCGCTCTCTGGCAAGCCAACTCCTCCACCTCGTCCGCGATGTGAGAACCGGCCTGGAATCTCTTCCCTGGATACCCCTCCAGAGTCTTGTTGGTGAACACACTTCCTGTCAATTCCATCACAGCCAGAGGAGCCGTGCTCTCAGATGCGATCATCTCGATATTGTGCTCCTGGCGTTTTAACTCGTCGTCCACTAAACCTGCCAACACTGGATCAGTTGCTCTTGTAACTTTTAACATAGTAGAAATCTCCTTTCACTTTCCGTTTAATTGATAATATATGTAAATGCTTTATGGGTTTTCTTTTCCTCAGCCCGTCTCAGGGCAGATTCCGGATCCGTTATCTCTTCCAGATCCCCTCCGGATCATCGATGCCAAATTCTTCTGGGTGGAACACCGGATCCTTGCCTTCTTTTTTCTGTTTCTCATAGTCTTTGAAGATGGCAAACGCCTTCTTGGAGAGCAGTGCAATGGCGATGATATTCAGCCAGGTCATCATACCGGCTCCGGTATCTCCCATGGTCCAGATGATGTCCGCGTTGACCAGCACCCCTGAGAATGTGGACAGGACAAAGATCGCGCGGATCGCCCACACAGCGCTCTTATTTCCCTTAAACAGCCAGTTTACATTGCTCTCTGCCTGGTATGCGTAACCGATCAGGCTGGTGAACACAAACAGTACGATAATGATGGCGAACAACTTTCCTCCCAAAAGTGATCCGTATGTGGATTCCAGGATATCCTGTGTCCAGCCTACGCCGTACTGGCTTCCTGGCAGATATTCCACAATCATCTTGCCCGTCTTCTCATTGATGACATTGTAAGAACCGCTCAGCAGTAAGATGATCGCAGTGGAAGTACACACGATAAAGGAGACGATATACACGGACAACGCCTGTACCAATCCCTGTTTTGCCGGATGGCTTACCTCAGCGGCAGCCGACACAATCGCCCCGGATCCCTGTCCGGCCTCTGTGGAGTACACGCCACGCTTCACTCCCCATGCAATGGCTGACCCGACAATTCCTCCAAACATGGCGTTGGCCCCAAAGGCAGAGGAGAAAATGGATCCAACCACTCCCGGGATCTCTTTGAAGTAGATCACCACGATTCCGATAGCCATCAGCATATAAATCAGACACATAACCGGTGATGCTTTCTCCGCGAAAGCGCCGATTCTCTTTACGCCACCGAAGACCACAATCGCCAGGAACACACATAAGATAACGCCGCCTGTGATCATCCCTGTGCCAAAAGATCTCTGAAACGTGCTGGCCACAGAGTTAGCGTGAAGACCGGGCATCAAGATACCAGGGCCTAAGATCGTGGCAATGGCAAAGAGTACTGCGTAGGGTTTCATCTTCAATCCTCTCTGAATGAACAGTGCAGGTCCTCCAATATATTCCCCGTTAATCTTGGTCTTGTAAGCCTGAGCCAAGGTTGACTCCACCAACGCAGTCCCGGCTCCCAGTAGACCTAATACCCACATCCAGAAGACAGCGCCAGGTCCTCCGAAATAAATACCTGTGGCAACTCCGGCCACACTTCCCATACCTACACGGGAACCTACCGTCGTGGCAAACGCCTGAAATGGTGTAATTCCACTTTGACTGTCCGGATCTGACTTTGTAAGTAAGCGGACCATATCCTTAAAAAGCCTGATCTGCGGAAACTTTAATCTGACTGAGAACCAAAGGCCCGCCGCCAGACAGATAACTACCAACACGTTACACCAGACAACGGAATTCACTTTGGTAATCGCCTCATTGAAAAATTCCATCTCTCTTCTCCTCCATCTTGTTTATTTCTGCAACTCTCTCTTTTGTCAATTTTCACAAAGCAGAAGACGTATTTGCTTCATAAACGTTACTTTTTCTTATATTGTGCACAACTTCGATGGGTCTATTATTGCAAATTTATAACTTTTTTACTATTACTAATCTTGATTCTCTTTTTATCAATTTTGATCTCTCGGTCTTCCTACAATGAAACGGTGAATTCCGCACCGCTGGATTCTTCTCCTACAGCAAATCACACACTCTCTATGCTTTCCTTTCACCATAATGCCATCTTTGCAAACCTTTTCACAAACGCAAAACATTTATCGAAATTCCCCGTTAGAACAAAGAATCCTGCTCCGCAGGATTCTCCGCCTGCGGCGGGTCGCATATGCGACATATTCCTATTCTGCCGCAGCGCGATCCTCACGGAGTGTTTTTGTGTTATAGGGAAGTTTGACGAACTTTCCTATAACAAAATAAAGCTTATCCAGAGACTCAGCACTTACTGTGTCCTTCTGGATAAGCTCCAAAAATTCTGCGATACTATTTTTGCAGAGGTACATCCTGCATGTATCATTCAGCACATATATTTTATTCGTTTACAACATTCACCGGCTCCCCCTTGACAAACGCCTCCAAATTACTTACGGCAATGTCCAGGAGACGTTTTCTGGACTCCCTAGGCGCCCAAGAAATATGAGGCGTGATAAAACAGTTTTTTGCCCTCAACAACGGATTGTCTCCCTGGATAGGCTCTGTAGATACCACGTCCAACCCCGCGGCCGCTATTTTTCCACTGTTTAACCCGTCTGCCAAGTCCTGTTCTACGATCAGTGGCCCTCTGGAATTATTCAGAATGATCACACCCTTTTTCATTTTTGCGATACTTTCCTTGTTGATCAACCCTTCCGTCTCAGGAAACAAAGGACAATGCAGAGCGATGACATCTGACTTCTCCAACAGTTCCTCCAACTGCACATATCTGCACCTGTCTGACTCCAATTCAGGAATTCTGCACGCATCATAAGCCAATACTTTCATACCCAAAGCCTGGGCGATCCTCCCCGTTGTCTGTCCAATACGTCCATAGCCAATGATCCCCATTGTCTTACTATCTAATTCTATCAATGGATAATCCCAGAAACACCAATCCGGATGGCTCTCCCATCTTCCTTCATGAACAGTCTGGCTGTGATGGCCAATGTGGTGGCAAATCTCCAAAAGCAACGCTATGGCAAACTGTCCCACTGCCGCCGTACCATATGTGGGAACGTTGGTAACCACAATGCCTTTCTCACGCGCGCAGTCCACATCCACCACGTTATATCCGGTAGCCAATACTCCAATATATCTCACCTGGCTGCAGACTTCCAGCACCTCTCTTGGAAGAGGCGTTTTGTTCGTGATAACAACGTCACTATCTCCGATTCTCTGTATGATCTCCCGGTAATCTGTCAGTGAAGTTCTGTGATATATCACGGTGTCCCCCATAACTTGCAGGTTTCTCCAGCTTAAATCCCCTGGGTTTAATGTATATCCGTCTAAGACAACTATTTTCATATTGAGCTCCCACCATCTCTCTTATCACTCACAAGTCTTCCATCTTTAAATGTCATGACGACTCTCTGCGTGGCCGTCAGATCTTCCAAAGGATTTCCATCCATAACGGTCAGATTCGCCCGATAACCAGGTTTAATTCTCCCTACCGTATCTCCGCGCCCAATAGCTTCCGCCGCCACAGATGTGGCCGCTCTCAAAGCCTCTCCATTACTCATTCCAATTTTCTGAAGATTCATAAATTCCAATGCATTGGTTCCCGGCGCAATTCCCAGCGTACCGGCATCTGTAGAAAAGGCAATTTTCACCCCTGCTTCATATGCTTTTTTGATACTTCTCCAATGGCGCTCTGCTGTAGAATCCAACAAATCCAAAACACTTTTGCTTTTCGCTGCTATGAGTTCTTTTGACGGTGTGGGCGTGGGTGATAACAATGTCGCCAGAAGATATCGGTCTTTTTTCAACATCAAGTCGATTCCTTCCTCATCGATATCTGTTCCGTGTACAACTAGGTCCCCGTCCGCCCGTAGAAATCTTTTAATCGCCTCTGCACCTCTCAGATGCGCATGGACTGGGGTCATATAATTGTGAGCCTCATCGATCGCTGCCTCTATCTCTTCCACCGTGAAATCACACGCCTGTGAATTTCTTCCTATCATACGAATCGGAGGGCTGAGCTGAAGTTTAATGTGATCCACACTGTGATACATCAGGTCACGCACAGCTTTTCTCATACCGTAGGGGCCGTAAGGTTCCATTGAAAATCCTACAAAGTGTGCTTTATTTGTCGTGATCTGCTTCCCTGCTATATAGAGATCCGGTCCGTCAAGATACCCCTTTTGGATGGCTTCTTTTAACGCACACTCAATATAATGATTGCCACCGCCATCTATAACTGTAGTAAAGCCCGCCTCCAACATCCTCTTACAATTATACGCTCCCAAATATGCCACAGAAGCCTGTGCCGTATCCAGACGTTCCCCACCTGGAGAGGTGGTCGCCAGTGACCGTTCCTTGTCAGTAACTTCCTCCAGTAACATGTGCATATGGCAGTCAATAAATCCCGGTGAGACCGTCCGCCCTTTCAAGTCTATCACTTTGGCATTCTCAACATCTTCAGTATTTGATTTAATAACCTCCTTGATCAATCCATTCTCAATCACAAGCATCCCGTTCTTCTGAACTTCATCAGACACACCGTCAAATATATTGACATTCTTCAAAATTATTCTCTTATTTTCCATGAATTCACTTCCTCCTATCAAATTTTTTCATTAACTTCTGGCATTCTCGACTGCTTTTTCTTTAACCGCTTGTCCAAAAAAGCCACCATAATCGGACAGAAAATCGCCGTCATAACACAAGCGGCTGAGCACTGGGCTGTGGCCACAGGCACATAAGACGCAAAGCTGGGATCCACCTCTGCAATCGCTGCCGGCGTAGCCACAGCATTGCCGGCCGCGGTACCGGCTGCAGCACCCACAGCAGTTTTTTTCCGCAAGATTAAGCAATACAGCACGTTGATCAACAGGCCTGAGAAGATCAGTACCATTGCCCCCAGAACGATCCCGGACACCCCTGCCTGAATAACCGTAACAAAACTCATACCGGCTCCCAATACAAATGAGAGGAAAATAATAATCAAGGGTAATGCTTTGTCGCACAATTCCTTGAATCCTCTGTCGAAATTCCCCCACACGATACCTATGACAATGGGTAACACCGTCGCAAAAAGTGCCATAAACGGAATATCAGACATTCCTGTGGCTCCCAGTGCCACCATTGTGAGAAAAGGCCCATCATTGATAGACAGAACAGACACCGCTCCCACATCTGTGGAATCTCCAAATCTGTCTGCTAAGGTTGCATATATAGATCCGGAGGAATTTGTCAACACCGCAATCAAAGTCACCGGTGTGATTCCTAAGATTCCTTCGTTACCGAAAATATACTGTACCCCCCAGCCGATCACGACGCCGACAATCAATTTCAGGACTGTCAGTAACGTACCTTTGTAGAGTGGCGCTCCCACTTGTTTGAAACTGATAGACGCTCCACAGCAAATCAAGAACAATCCCATCAGGCAGGAGGTTCCCTCCTTTAAAAGCCCCGTTGTAAACCCTCCTATTGTCAGTGTGCCTGGCAAAAAAGTATTCAACAAAGCACCCACCAGAAGTGGAATCACCATGATTCCCCCCGGTATTTTATTCATCAGTTTTACTACTTGAATATCCATAAGCCCTCCCCACTATCACTTTCTTTTTTCTACTTTCTTTTTTCTACTTTCTTTTTTCTACTTTTATTTTCGCACTATCTTCGTATGCACAGATTAAGGCTCCCAGATCATCTTGTCCATACCCACATCCACTAGCCCAGGTAAATATCTGTTTCACCAAGGCGCTGACAAACATAGGGGACTTTACTTCTTTTCCGATATCTAGAGCAATGGATAAATCCTTGATAAAAATGTCCACCGGACCTCTGGGCTCAAAATCCCGCTCCATGATCAGCGGAAGCTTATCCCGAAACACATCGCTGCACCCGGTACACCTGGAGATCACTTCATAGATCATCTCCGGCTTCAAGCCGGATTTCACTGCCATTGTCACAGCCTCCGAGACGATGGTCATCCCCGTGGCGATCATCACCTGGTTTATGCTCTTCATAACCTGTCCATTTCCAATGATATCGCTTACATGGTAAGTATTGCTTCCCATTGCCAAGAGCACTCCCCGAATCCTCTCAAATATCGTTTCCTGACAAGCGGCCATCATGGTCAATGTTCCCTCGACAGCCCCTGTCTTCCCACCACTCACCGGACAATCCACATAGTGAATGCCTTTTTTCGACACAGCCTGGGCAATCTCCCGAGTCTGTGCTGGCGCTATGGTGCTGGATACCACAAGAACTTTATCTTCGCCCATAGAAGTGACCAGTCCTCCTTCTCCTAACACCACACTTTGCACCTGCTGGAAATTCATGACCATCACCAAAATTACATCGGCCTTTTCTCCTAGTTCTTGGAGGGACGATACGCCTCTGGCTCCAATCTTCTCCGTGCGCGTTATGGCCTCCGCATACACATCATACGTGTATACGTCAAAACCTTTTTTTAATAAATTATCGACCATATTATAGCCCATATTTCCCAGACCTACAAAGCCTACTTTCATTTGCCTTCCTCCTGACCTCCGCACAGCCTCTCACAGGACTTTACAATCTCCTCCACGGTTATGCCGTTCATCTCCAATAATTTCTCATAAGGGGCGGACTGCCCAAAACAGTCTTGTACCCCTATTCTCTTTACAATGCCCTTTCCCGCCTCTGCCACTACCTCGCAGATCGCGCTGCCCAGCCCGTTGATGATATTATGATCCTCGACGGTGACAATCTTGCCAACGGTATCAATGCAGTCTTGAACAGCTTCCACGTCTAATGGCTTTATTGTGTGCATGTCCAACAGGCGGACACTATATCCCCTACTCTCCAAAATCTCTGTCGCTTTTTTCGCAATACACACTGTGTCTCCGTTGGCTATAATCGCCACATCTCTCCCGTCCTGAATCCAATGAGCCTTCCCGATGGTCAGTTCCACGCTCTCATCATACACAAAAGGAATAGCGTCCCTTGTAAATCTCAGATACACTGGACCATCGTACTTTGCCGCCTGACGAATCAATGTTCTGGTGGCATAGTAATCAGCCCCCATAATCACTGTCATATTAGGCAGAGTTCTCAAGATTCCCATGTCCTCGATAGATTGGTGACTGGCCCCATCATTGGCCGGGGTAAGTCCTCCGTGAGAGCAGGCAATCTTTACATTCTGTCTGGGATAACAAATCTCCTGTCGAATTTGTTCCACCATTCTCATGGAACCAAATACCGCATAAGTACTGATAAATGGGATCTTTCCTGTGGTAGCCAGACCTGCCGCCATTCCACAAGCATTTTGCTCAGCAATCCCCACATTTACATGTTGATCCGGATAAGCCGTGGCAAAAGCCAAAGTCTTGCAAGATTTCCCCACATCCGCATCTACGATATAGATATCTTTATTCTCTCTTCCCAATTCCAGCATCTCATCCCCAAATGCCTCTCTCAAAGCTCTTCCACTCATGCCTGTAATCCCCTTTCTAATTCTTCCATAGCTGTCTTGTATTCTTCCTCATTGGGCGCCACTCCGTGCCATGAAGGCACATTTTCCATAAAGGAGACGCCCTTCCCCTTAACTGTATCGCAGACAATAGCCTTTGGCCTCCCATTTTTTCTGTTTCTCACCAACTCAAGGGTAGCTACAATCTCATCCATAGAATGCCCGTTGATGCGGTAACTCTCGAACCCAAATGCCTGAAATTTTTCCTTCAAATCTCTTGTGGGCATAATATCCTCACAGATTCCATCATTTTGCAGACGATTATTGTCAACAAATACAACCAGGTTATCCAACTTATACTTGACGGCTGCCTCTGCGGCCTCCCAGACCTGCCCCTCGTCGCACTCCCCGTCTCCCACCAACACAAAGACTCTATAATCCTTGTGATCACGTTTTCCGGCCAGCGCCATACCTGCCCCACAGGAGATTCCCTGTCCCAGAGATCCCGTGCTGATATCAATACCTGGACATTTTTTCATATCTGGATGCCCCTGGAGAATAGACCCCTCTCGCCGCAAGGTAGACAGCACTTCCTCGTCAAAGTATCCCTTCAACGCCAATGCTGAGTACAGAATCGGGCACACATGCCCCTTGGAGAGAACCATCCGATCTCTGTCCGGCCATCTAGGACTGCTGGGATCTATCTTCATCTCCCGAAAATACAGCGCCGTCACAATATCTGCCGCAGACAGCGATCCTCCAGGATGTCCGGACTGAGCTTGGTATATCATCGTCAACGCCGTCTTTCGCAATTCCTTTGCCTGTTCCTTCAATTCTTCTATTGTTTTCATCTTATACCCTCCATCTCATTCTATCATCCTATGATATGCTGATAGGTTCATTATACATTTATTTTTAGATATTTCAATTATTTTCTTTTTTATTTTTACTTTTTATATACTTCTCACAAAAATTCGTTTCTGTATTTATGCACTTTCCCTATGCCCGGCAAGGCACACCTGTGGACAAAGAATCCTGCCACGCAGGATTCTCCGCCTGCGGTGGGTCACACACGCGACATATTCCCACTCTGTCAAAATAAGAAACTTTCCACATACCAGCGTTCTTTCTTGAATTTTGTTTCATGATCAGTTAAACTATATATGTTCCATCATATGATGTTTAGAAAAATGAGAAAGGAATGTAGCCTTATGAACAGTTCCAGTTACATGACCCCCATTTCCGTAAAATCTGCCGTTGATATTTTAATTGATCGCCTGACTCAGGCAATTATTGATGGTACACTCAAACCAGGCGAACGAATTCCCACTGAGCCAGAACTGGCCGCCAATTTCGGAGTCGGAAGAAATACCGTGCGGGAAGCCGTCCGCACACTAACTGCGTATGGTATTCTGGAGGTTCGCCGCCCTAACGGTACTTTTGTGTGCAACACCTTCAAGCCACAAGGCATCAACCCCATGCTGTACGGCCTAATATTGCAACGAGAAGATTCCTACAGAGAATTAATCGACTTAAGAAAAGTATTCGAGAACGGCGTGCTGTTGCTCCTAGCCGAGAAACCTCTAACTTCCGAGCAAAAAAAATATCTCCGAGACATCGCGTCCGAGTTGGAGGACACCATCAAAT
The DNA here is from genome assembly GCA_047014865.1 of Blautia sp. Classification (GTDB taxonomy): domain Bacteria; phylum Bacillota; class Clostridia; order Lachnospirales; family Lachnospiraceae; genus Blautia_A. The sequence goes on from JBKXQO010000006.1 coordinate 64,931, forward strand.
CAGAACCTGTAGATTGCAAAAAAATAATCGACAAAGACATCGGCTTTCACACTGCTCTGGCTGAGATGACTGACAACAAACTCATTATCCTGGAAAACAATATGATATCGAAATTGACCTACCAATCCCGTTTAAAGACTGTAGAAAAGGTGATAGAAAATGGGAAACGCCAATATCTGATCGACACCCATTACGATTTATTAGAGAAATTAGACAGTGGAGATATCTCTCAGTTGTACCAGGCCATTCAAAACAGTTATTTCTATTGGAAAGATATCTATAAATAATATGGCTGGGTTCCTATCACCCGATAAGAACCCAGCCCTCGTGATTTAAGTATAAAAATAAAAACTATTCTTTGGTCTTAATCTGCCCCCAGAAGCTCTCACCGTCCCCTGTGTAATCCAAGTGGAAGATCTCCCCGACTGTGGCGGCGATATCTGCATAACTCCTCCGTACCCCCAGATTTACCCCCTTCCTCAGGGGCTTTCCAGCACAGAGCAGGGGCACATACTCCCTGGTATGGTCCGTCCCCGGGAAACCGGGATCACAACCATGGTCCGCCGTGATCATCAAGACATCCTCCGCCCCCATCTTCCCTTGAACCTGCGCAAGCCTCCTGTCAAACTGGTTTAAGGCCTCCGTGTACCCAGCGATATCATTCCTATGGCCGTAGAGCATATCAAAGTCCACCAGATTCACAAAGCACAGTCCACAGAAGTCCTCCTCCAGGAGACGCAAGGTCACATCCATATTCCGGTCATTCCCCTCATTGGGAAAGGTTCTGGTCAGGCCTCGTCCCGCGAAGATATCATGGATCTTCCCCACACCGATTACATCCTTGCCCGCCCTCTTGAGCATATCCAACACCGTCTCCCTGGGCGGCTCCAGGGAGAAGTCATGGCGGTTCACCGTCCGAGTGAAGTCAGGCGCCTCCCCCACAAAAGGCCTGGCGATCACCCGGCCAACGCCGTTCTCTCCGGTCAGCAATTCCCGAGCCGTCCGGCACCCGGCATACAACTCTTCCAACGGGATCACTTGCTCGTGGGCCGCGATCTGAAAGACACTGTCCACGGAAGTGTAGACAATCCAACTCCCCGTCTCCATGTGCTCCTGTCCATATTTCCGGATCATCTCCGTTCCGGATCCAACCTCATTACAGATCACCCCTCTCCCGGTCCGTCGGGAGAACTCCTCCAACAGTTCCCTGGGGAACCCATGGGGATAGGTGGGCATAGGCTTCTGGGAGATCACCCCGCTGATCTCCCAATGTCCCATGGTGGTGTCCTTCCCAGCGGACTGCTCTTGAAGTTTCCCACAGCACCCTTTCCGTGGATTCCCCGGCCGCTCAAAGGAAGTCCCTACAATCTGATAGAGCCCCAGGGCTTCAAGATTGGGCACTGAAAGCCTGCCACTGCGGGCACAGGTGCCGAAGGTGTCGCTCCCCACATCTCCAAATCGATCTGCATCCGGCTCATAGCCCACTCCCGCGCTGTCCAGCACAATCAAAAATACTCGTCTTACCATAGCTGTCTCCTCCATCCGTCCTTGTGTTCTCCTCAACCACTCACCGCATTCCCTTCTCCTCCCGGATCAAGCTGCGGATCGCATCCACTGCCGTCTTGATGGCCGCCTCCGTGTCGTGGGCAATGGGATTATCCAAGCCAGCCTTCTCCCTCTCCTGATTTCCCATAACCAGAAAGACCGATCCCACTCTCACCTTGAGGGAACTGCCCACGATAAACAACGCCGCCGATTCCATCTCTGAAGCTTTACACCCCATAGCCAGCCAGGCCTGCCACTTATCCGTCAACTCATACCCCACAGGCTTTCTCTCCGGCTCATGCTGCCCATAGAAGGAATCTTTGCACTGTACCACGCCAGTATGGTAACGGTGACCACCCCCTTTTGCCGCCTCGACCAATGAATTGGTCACACCCAGATCTGGCACCGCAGGGTATTCGATGGGCGCGTACTCTTTGCTAGTCCCCTCCATCCGGATGGCCCCGGTGGCAATGACCAAATCGCCGCCCCTGACATCTAAATCCATTCCGCCACAGGTTCCTATGCGGACAAAGGTGTCCGCGCCGCTCTTGACCAGCTCTTCCATGGCAATCGCCGCCGACGGACCGCCAATCCCCGTGGATGTGACGCTGACCGCCGTCCCGTCCAGATACCCTGTGTAGGTGACGTACTCCCGGTTATCCGCCACCAGCCTGGCATTCTCCAGATATCTTGCAATCTTTTCACAGCGCTTTGGGTCCCCTGGAAGTATCACGTACTTCCCCACATCCCCAGCTCTGATCTGTAAATGGTACTGTAACCCTTCCTCGCCTGAATAATTTTGCATCTCTTCTCTCCTATCTTTTTCTTATTCACATTTTACCATTTTATTCGCGCTTATCAAATACTTTTCTCCCTTTACAGGTTTTCTATAACAAAACAAAGAATCCTGCCACGCAGGATTCTCCGCCTGCGGCGAGTCGCACAAGCGACATATTCCCCTTCCGCCGCAGTGCGATCCTCACGGAGTGTTTTTGTGTTAGAGGGAAGTTTGGAAAACTTTCCTATAACAAACAAAGAATCCTGCCACGCAGGATTCTCCGCCTGCGGCGGGTCGCATGAGCGACATATTCCCCTTCCGCCGCAGTGCGATCCTCACGGAGTGTTTTTGTGTTA
>JBKXQO010000006.1:67709-126245 GCA_047014865.1 Blautia sp.
GAGGGAAGTTTAAAAAACTTCCCTCTAACACAAAAAATCACCCGGCATACCACCGTATATGCCGGGCAAAATGAAAAATTTCTCTCTTCTATCAGGCTTCCTCCGTCAGATATTCTCTCTGAGGCTGTATGGTCTGTGCATTCACACAGCCCATCCGAAATCGAATTATACAAAAAGCGGCCAGAACCACCGCGACGATCAGATTCACCACTAAGCTGGTCACACTCAGACTGATCATAGCCGCAGCCAGAAGCACCATCCTCACCCCAAAGGCCAGGATCATCAGGGCGTGGAACTTCCAGGGCGCCATGTGGAACGTGGACTTCTCCCACAGTTCCGGGAACTTCTTGGGCATTCTCCACATTGCAAAATATTGCAAGATTCCAGCCATGTTGGTGAAGATCATCACGTTGGCCGTGATAAAAGTGATATCCCAGTTAAATACCACCGGCAACACAATAATCAGCCCCACCAACGTCGCAGACACCCAGGGCATCCCTTTACGGTTGGTCTTGGCAAATACTTTTGGCAGCCACCCCTCCTCTGCAGCCGGAGAGATCATAAGGGAGTAAGCCGACTGATTTCCGTTCAAAGTGGTGGCCAAAGCCATCATAGGCGCACAGAAGACAAACACATAAAAGAACCAGGTTGGGAAGATAGACTTAGCAATGTCCCCCAACGTATTCCCCGCAAAGGCCTCCAGATCCACGCCGCCCACACCGGCCAATGTGACCAGCCCATAGATTGCCATGATAATCGGAAATGCAATCAACATTGCTTTGGGAACGCTCTTTTTGGGATTCTCCGCATATTTTGAGAACGACAGACTGGCCCAGTAAGACTGAGTGGAGAAGGTCAGCATATTCACCGCCACCACAAATCCCAGCCATCCATGAGTCATAAAATCTTTTCCGGTAAAATTCAACGCCTCTGGATTCAGGTGCATCAAACCTGCCACGGTAAACACGCCCAACCCCAGGAACAAAATATAGACCATATACTTTTGAACCCCGGCTATGACGCTGACGCCCCTGACATTGCATATGTAGAATAAGACGGCCACCACCACTGCGATAATTCTCACATTGGCAGAGGGAATCATCGTCTGGATATACATACCGATTCCCAGGGCAACCGACGCCTGTCCCATGATCTCCGGGATGGTTCCCATCAAGTACAATCCTCCGAAGACCGGGTGCCCAAAATAGGAGTTCAACGAGAACATTCCTCCATCCAGCACAGAGGTCCCTGCTGCCAGTATCTGAGGCCAGCTCCCCAGAAATCCCAGTATCGTCGCCACCACAAATGCCAGCCAGACAGAGTATCCGGTCTCCGCCGCAGCCGCTCCGGTTAACACCATGATCCCGGATCCCACCATGTTGCCCACTGTGATCCACACCAGCGAAGATGTGGTCAACAGGCCTTTCTTATCCTTTTTTTTCATTACCCTACCTCCATATACAGTCTTTTGCAACCTACACCTAGGTTTTTCTTGTTATATTCATTATAACTTTTCCTCCCTCACTTACCATTCATCATCTTGTTTTTATCATTTCTAATCTTGCTTTTTTCACACAAATATACGATATATATCAATTTTTTGGTTATTATCTCCATATTTCTCTTCTAAAATCTTAAAATAATCGGATTTCTCCTCTTTTTGAATCTCCCTTATAACTCTGCAGGGAACCCCTGCCGCCACCACATTGGAAGGTATATCCCTGGTGATCACACTCCCGGCTCCTATGACTGTATTATCCCCGATGGTCACTCCACAGTCAATATGGACGCCTCCGCCGATCCACACATTATTGCCAATCTTCACCGGTCTCGCAAAACAGGCCCCCCTCGCCCTCTCCGCAGGGTCAAAGGCATGCCTCGACGTGTAGATCCCAACCCTGGGACCGAAGAGGACATTGTCCCCAATCTCAATTCCCCCTCCGTCCAACATCACACAGTCAAAATTCGCATAGAAATGATTGCCTATCTTGATATGAAATCCGAACTCACAGTGAAAATTGGGCTCAAAAAACACATCCTCCCCCGCAGAGCCTAAGATTCTGCTCAGGATCTCCTCCCTACACTCAGGCGGCTGCCCATAGGAACGGTTATACTCCTCTGTCAAGAAGACCGCCCGCTTCCTCGCCTTAATCAGCTCCTCTGTGAGATCATTGTACATCTCCCCTGAGAGTATTCTTGCCCTCTGCTCCTCTAAAGTCATCGCCACTTCTCACACCTCCCACTCTCTTGCCAAAAATTTCGCCACTCCATCCTGGTCGCAGCTCTCCAACACCTGATTTACCCGGCTCTTGACTTCTTCCAGGGCATTGGCCGGCGCATAGCTCCGGTCTGCGATCTCGATCATCGAGAGATCGTTGAGGTTATCTCCAAACACCACAACCTCATCGCATTCTACAAGATCTCTTAACTTCCGCAAGGCCATCTTCTTGCTGGCCATTTTACTGAAGATCTCTAGGCAATATAGACCGTTATAGATATTTAAGTAAAAAGAGTAATTCACTTCCGGGATCTGATCCAGCTTCCGGCAAACCGGCTGTAAACATTCCTTCTCCCCAGTGTAAGTCAGATAGACCACATCCTCTCCCTCTGGCACAGCACTTACATCCTCCACCAGGCTGACTCTCCTACAGCTCTCCAGCGCCCGCTGGCTGTAATACTGGCTCTGTTCTTCCATACAGGGATCGTCATAGTAAATAGAGATCCCTTCCTTCCCGTAGGTATAGACAAAACAAGATAGCCCCTGATCCTTTAACAAGTTTACCACCTCTTGGGCCGCCTGAACCGCTATCGTCTCCGCCTCGATCACCTGTCTCGCCTTAAAGTCATAGAGGAATACGCCGTTGGTCAAGATTCCAGGCGTCTCCATCTGAATCTCGCTCAGACGGTAGTCACACCCGTAGGGCATCCTGGCCGTAGCCACGGCAAATTTCATCCCTTTTCTCAGGCACCGGTTGAGAATCTCCGCTGTGTAAGCGGTGACTTCCTTCTTAGAATTTAACAAAGTGCCGTCCAGATCCGTCACATATAAAGTCTCCATAAGTCCACTCCTCCCTCTCTCTTTGCCCAGAGTCGCCCCGCTCCCCTGGACATATCTCTGCAAAACATTTCTACCCTTGTAACAGAAGACGCCCCAAAGCAGTCTCCCACCTTCGGACGTCTCCGTGCTCTCCATCTGTCGGCTCTATCACGGCTTGGGAGCACAGCTCCAAGCCACCACCGCCGGTGTCTCTCCTATATTAAAGATCTGATGAGGCTCACCCTCCTCGATCAGCAAGATGTCTCCCTCTTGCAATTCATAATACTTCCCACTGTCCCGGTTAAACACAGTCACATGGCCCCGGCTACAGTAAAAAACCTCATGGCCGTCCCGATGCCCTGGATCTGTGCCCCCTGCCTGCCCTGGCAGGAGTGTGGATGTGCCGAAAGTAATCTTTTCTGTCTGTATATATTGGCGGCACACCTCCGCCTCATCCATGGATAACTCTGCCTCCCGTGGTCCAATTACTCTCATATGCGCCTCCTAAATGGTCTTCTCAAAACAGCCTTCCAGCTCCCGAAAAAGTTTCTGATACATCTCATAGCCCTCCTGGTAGACCTGTCGGTTCTCCCGGTTAGGCTGCGTCCTCTTCCGGACTTTCACCATCTGGTCGACGGCCTGACTCAAGTCCTGGAAGACCCCCGTCGCTTTGCCGGCCAAGATGGCCGCGCCCAGAGAAGCCGCCTCCACAGAGTTGACCGTCTCCAGCGGGATCTGACAGATATCCGCCTTGATCTGGTTCCACACTGCGCTCTTGGATCCACCGCCCAGACTTCGAATCTCCTGGACTTGCAGCCCCATATCCCCCAGGGATTCCAGATTTCGCCTCACAATGTAGCCTAACGATTCCATCACGGCACGCATAAAATGTGCCCTGGAATGCTGTAAGGTGAACCCGAACCAGACACCCTTGGCCTTGGCATTCACATCTGGAGCATTGGATCCGGCTAAGTGGGGCAACATAACCAGTCCGTCGCTTCCCGCAGGGATCTGCTCCACCTCTCTGCCAATCATATCGTAGGCGTCGCCTAGCCCCAACTCCTGCGCCTGCATCTCAATCTGGCAAAAGGTGTCCCGAAACCAGCGCAGAGTCATCCCCCCGTTGGTGAACGTATGTACCATGTAAGTGTCCGGCGCGGCGAAATAGTGCAACGGCATTCTCCGGTTGGGGTCAAACACTGGCCGCGCCACAGGAGCACAGATGGCCAGAGCCGCTCCAATGGTCTCCGAGAACATCCCTTCTCTGTAATTGCCGGCTCCGATGGCCCCGGCCGCTTGATCCAGCGCCCCCGTACACACCGTCAAGTTCTCAGGCAGCCCCAATTCCACAGCAGCCTCCCGGCTGATCACAGCCACTTTCTCCCCAGACTCCATGACCGTGGGGAGTTGTGATTCCTGAATTCCCAGAAAATCCAGCATCTCAGGCCAGTAACGTTTTCGGATGATATCCCAGTACACGGAGGAACACACCAGAGAACCCTCTGTGACGAATTTCCCGGTGAGCCGATAGATAAAATAGTCCTCGATCAGCAAGAACTTAGCCGTCCTGCGAAAGATCTCTGGCTCATGGTTCTTCACCCAGAGAATCTTCGCCCCAGGCCAGCAAGGCTCAAAGCTCACCTGCCCGGTCGTCTGAAAACAGGCCTCGTCCCCGAAGCGTTCCCTCATCTCAACGGCTTCCTCCTGGGCCCGGTTGTCCATCCACACAATGGCGTTGCGCAGTAACTTGCCCTCCCGGTCCAAAAAGAACAACGTCTCCCCCTGGGCAGAGATAGCCAGAGATACTTGGTCATCCTTGGCGATGGGGTACTTCTTCTTCAATACCCCGACAATCTCCTTCAGAGACTCCCAGTACACCTCCCCGGACTCCTCCACATAGTTCACCTGAGGTGTAATCAGCTCATATTCTCTGGAAGCCACAGCCAACAGACGTCCCTCCGTGTCAAAGATGGCCCCCTTCATGGCCGTGGTCCCAATATCCAGTCCCATAAGCAGTTTCATAATTACTCCATTCCCAGTGCGGACTTTCTCATGGCGCCGCCCACGTTCACCCAATAATCCTTTAAGATGTCAAACTCGTCTCCGATACAGAAATGCCTCACACCCATCTCCTGATACTTCTTGGCATCCTCCACATTGTAGATCTCCACCCTGGGCTGTACGCCATGCGCCAGGGCAACCTGAATGCAATGTCTCTCCGCAGCGGCCACTTCTTCTCTGTGGTCACACACATTCCATCCCCGGCTCATGCAATAGTCCGAGGGACCGAACTGAACCATATCCACTCCTGGCACTGAACAGATCTCCTCAATGTTGTCCACAGCCTCCTGTTTCTCGATCATGAAAGCCTTCACAGCACTGGCGTTCATCTGCACATACTCCATCTGTTTTGGCTCCGGATTGTATCCCAGCCAACGGGCATTGGGATATCCAAAGCGTCCACCGTACTCTGGAGTCTCTGGAGATACAGCCTCCAAGGTCTCGCGGACCTGCTGGGCATTCTGGTGATCAGTAAACAGCACAGCCTGAAATCCCATGGCAATGGCCTTTTGCGCCACAAAACACCGATTCTGATAATCTACCTTAATCATAGATCCACATCCGTGGAGTTCACAAGCTCTCACAAAATTCTCCAGCTCTGGCAGTGTGTAAGGTGCGTACTCTGCCAAGAATTCGAAATAGTCAAAATTTCCAGTGGATGCAGCGGCCTCCACCGTGGTCGGCCAGGTGCTCCAGATTCTGGTGTTCACCGTCGGTTTCTTCTCATCTAACATTTTTCTCAATTTATTTTCCATCGTCACCATCTTTGATTCCTCCGTGATCTCTCAATTTCAAAATTTCTCCATAATTTCTGAGATTGCCGCCTGTTACTGGCGGTCCGTCTCTCTCAAGAAACTGCCATCCACTCCCAGCTCCTCTCCCAGAGCAACCAGGTCTTCCACCAGAGCCTCTGGCAGCACCACGCCTTCCGTGAGATTCTTCTGCTTACTGGTATATTCCATCTCTCCCGGGTACTTGGCTGCCCCTGCATTCTCTCTCATGGGAAGCTGGTGGAGACGGTCAATATAAGTCTGGGCACTCTCCTGGAATTCTGCCAATTCCCGAAAAGCGCTGATGTTAAAGCATGCAAAACACTGGCTGGCCAGCTCCGGTACATCCGCAAGGTCCTGGTTATTGATGTCCGGTGAGAGTACGCCCCCAGAGAGCAGAGTCGCAAAAGTCTCCACCATCAGGGCAATTCCAAATCCCTTATGGCCTGCCATAGGCGTCATCATAAAGCACTGATCCAGATCTGTGGTGTCGTTTCCATCCCGGTCCAACATCCATCCACTGGGAATCGGTTTCCCTCTCTTGGCCAGATCCTTACATTTTCCCATGGCCACGCCACTGGTAGCCATGTCCACACAGAACTCCGGATATTTCTCCCCTGCTTTGAAGGCAAAAGCAAAGGGATTGTTCCCCATAAAAGGCTCCCTGCAACCTGGAGGTCCCATGGTCAAATCAGTGGTGGAACAGGAAAAACCGATCATATCGTCCCCAGCCAGTTTCAAGGCCCAGTGTCCCCCCATTCCAAAATGGTTACTATTGCGTACCACCACCATACTGATCAGGCTATTCTTAGCCTTCTCACGGGCGATGGCGACAGCTTTCTCCCCGGCCAATGCCCCCAGTCCCCCCTGGGCATCGATCACTGCCGTGTTCGCCGTCTCCTTCACCACGGGATAAGCGCTTTTTAGGGACGCCCCTCCCTTTCTTATCTTGTCCACATAAGGCACCGTCCTGAGCACCCCATGGCTGCGGACATTCCTTAAATCTGCATGTACCAAGAGTTCCGCCACAGCATCCGCTTCCTTCTCCCCCAGCCCTACAGCCTGAAAAATCTTCTGTTCATATGATTTCAGATCTTCATAACCAACACTGTAATTTTTCATCTCTACCTTTCTCCTTCATGATTGATAATATTATTATAGCAATCCATCTGCCTTCTTACCATGCAGACCTTTGCCCTCAACCTTTCTTATTTTGTCCTATACCGTATCCTATTTTTCAAATCCCATCTCGATTCATTGACAATCCGCCTCCCCTTTTATATGATTCAGATAACCGATAGCGATATCTGAACCCAACTCTTGACAAAGGATGGCCAGACAGCCAATTACAAGGAGATGATAAAATGAACAAAGCCCAATTTCTTTCCAAATCCACCCTCTATGAGGACGATTACAGTTGCGTCATCCGCAACCCCAACAATGAATTTGCTTACAGCCTCCACTACCATGATTTCTATGAATGTGTCATCTACTTGGGGGACGCAGGCACCTTTTGCATCGGCAGCGGGGAGTACCCCGTCCGCCGCGGCGACATTGTCCTGATCGATATGTTCAAGCCCCACACCTTGCTCTACCGCAAACACAACTTTTACGAACGCTTCAGCGTGAACATCAACCTGAACTTACTGATTTCCTTCAGCACTTCTCACTCAAATCTGCTGGATGTCTTCCACAATTGCAACGACCGTCACCCGGTCAATCACCTGGGAGAGGGACAGTTACAGAAATATCTGACTTTATTGGAAGAATTCCGCAAGGTCAATCTCGGCCAGGGAAAAGATATCCTGGAGAAAGCCCTGGTCCACCAGTTTCTAGCCTACATTTACAGCGATTGTTACTCCGGTCGACACATCGACGAGAACGAGTCCCGACACGCCCAGACCATCATGCAACTCCTCCAATTCATAGACCGTCACTTGAGTGAGGAAATCACCCTGGAACGGTTGGCCGCCGAGGTGAACTATAGCGAATACTATGTCAGCCGCCTTTTCAAAAAAGTCTCTGGAAAAAATTTCACCAACTACATCCAGGAGAAGCGTATCGAGGAAGCCTCCTGCCTCATACGCAGCAATGTCTCTGTGAATCAGGCGGCTGAACAGTCCGGTTTCAATAACTACAGCTATTTCTACAAAACTTTTAAGAAGATTGTCGGGTGTAGCCCTGCAGATTACCAGGCCCGTTACCGGAACGTCAAGGATTTACCACATTGATCGGCTTTTGGTCCAGATAGGCTTTTATGTTCTCCACCGTAATGTCCATAATTCTCTGTCTGGACGCCTGGGCTGCCCAGGAGATGTGAGGGGTAATAAAGCAATTCTTCGCATGAAGCAGTGGATTATCCCCTCTGATCGGTTCCGTGGACACCACGTCCAGACCTGCGGCATAAACTTTTCCACTGTTCAAGGCGTCTGCCAAATCCTGCTCCACCACCAACTGTCCGCGGCTGTTGTTGATCAAGATCACGCCGTCCTTCATCTTAGAAATGGTCTCCCTGTTGATCAACCCTTCCGTCTCTGGAAACAGAGGACAGTGTAAGAAAATCACATCCGACTGCGATAACAAGGTGTCCAGATCCACGTACTCTGCCAGCCTCTTCCCAGTCTCACTCTGAAAAGCGTCGTAGGCCAGCACTTTCATATCTAAAGCGTTCAAAATCCTAGCCGTGGCCTGTCCGATCCGCCCCAACCCGATGATCCCGGCCGTCTTACCGTACAACTCAATCATGGGGTAATCCCAATAGCACCAGTCTGCATTGTTCTCCCATTTTCCCTCTTTTACCGTCTGGTCATGATGTCCGTAATGGGAGCAGATCTCCAACAGCAATCCCACAGCGTACTGTCCCACAATCTGAGTACCGTAAGTTGGCACGTTCACAACGGCGATTCCTTTTTGCCGCGCATATCCATAATCCACCACATTGTACCCCGTGGCCAAGACGGCAATCAACCGGAGATTCTCACATTGGTCTATGGTCTCCTTGGTGATGGGAGTCTTATTGACCACCGCGATCTGGGCGTCCCCGATTCTCTCACGGATCAGCGGCGCGTCCACGTAGGAAGTCCTATCGTACACCGTCAGATCACCCAGACGTTCCAGAGCCTCCCAGCTCAAGTCTCCTGGGTTCTCTGTATATCCATCTAGCACAACTATCTTCACTGTGTCACCTCTCCTCTCCTGCACCTGGGCGCAAAACGCCCAGCGTGCAAATAACTCTAGATTTCTCTTTATCAAAAGCTCACTTCTTTTATGCCCAGATATTTACATACCAGTGACAATATCTGTGTATGATCCCCTTCTTTTACCAGAAGATGGTGATCCATGCCGGCCTCCATCAGCCTGTCCACAAAACTGCTGGCTCCCTGATCTAATTTTAATTTCACAAGCAGTTTCTCGCCGCCGTCCACCCATTCTTTCTGGGTGGCCTGCACCGTCTGTCCACTCTCCACCAACATCTGATACCCATCTCTGCCATTTCCTTGAATACTGGACACTGTGACCTTCTCCATGGGACGCAAGGGGAGTCCCACGAAGCATCCATTCTCACCGCTGGGAGAGATCTGCACCTTCTCCAGGTTCTCGGCCAGAGAGTGCGCGGTACTTCCCTCATGGGCCAGCGCCAAAATATTCTCCACATCGTCCATACTGCCCACCTCACCCAGGGCTGTGGCCCCACCTTTTGCCGCGAGGTTCAGGATGTACATGACAACCGTGTGGGCGATATCTCCTTCTGTGTCCACCACTACGCCCTCGTCGGCCAGCCAACTGGAGGGGAGATTCATCAGGCCGCTGTAGAAGGGGTAACACTCTGTGGCCAGTGCGTCCAGAGAGTATCTCTGAATGATCTCTTTCAGGGCCAGGTATACCTTCGCCATGTGCAACATTGTCTCCTGAGAGGCCAGGACTTTCCCTGTGCGTTCCTTCAACTGTCCATAGGTCTCCCGGGCTTTCTCATCGGAGACCTCTCTCACCAGATCCAAGATCTCCTCCATCTCAATATGTACCAGAGTGACCCCGAACTTCTCTGAGAATTCCCACTCCTCGTTGGTCATATCCTGTGGTCCGGCTACTCTCCAGGTCTGTCTCGGCCCCACCAAGGCCAGCTTCATTCCTCTGACTGCCTTTAAGATCCTGCCTGTCTCCGCAATCTTGGCCACCTTGTCCGCCGCCCCATCCTCTGTGGGCAGGCCGTAGACATAGTCATAGGGAATTCCATGGGTCTTGAGAATGCTGCCAAAATGCTGCACACATCCAATAGAGAATGTCTCCGTATAAGGAACTGCCCAGAACACCACTGGGACTTGCATCTGCTGCACCAGAACATAAAGTAAGGAGTCCGTCACCCAAGTGCTCAGCACCACCGTCAGGGAGTCTACCTCCTGCTCCCTTAACTGGGCACACACATCAATACCGTCCGCCGCATCCCAGATCGTCTTTGCCCCCATGACCGGTTGAATCCCCTTAGCCTGCAAGGACAAAGCCGCCGCATCCACCAGTTCCTGGGCTCTCTGCCCTCCGCTCTCATAATGGCTGGCCACTACCACCAGCCCTGTCTTAGCCATCTTCATCTCCCATCCCCCTCTCACTGTCTCTGCAGAAAATTCACTACGTATTTCAGATTGTCACGGAAATTTCCATCTTTCACAAAGTTCTTGGTAAACAACGCCGAGCCCATGGTAAAGTAGGCTGGGTTCATCTGTTTTACCAGAAGCATTCTCTCCTCGGTCCCAATACTTCCGGCCAGGACCGTTGGGATCTTACATGCCTTGATGAAGGCCGCGGACAAGATGTTGGCATCGCCTTCCACATAGCGGTAGCCCAGCAGATCGATGCCATAGGCGCCTGCTTTGCCGTACTCCTCCGCCTGCTCCAGCATAAAATCACAGGAACCTTCCAGGATAGACGGACTCTGAGAGACCTTCCCCACAAAGGGGAAATATTCCAAGTTGGTGGTCTTCACATACTCCATCACAGAATCATAGTAGATGGTCCCCAGAAGACAGTCAAATCCGCACTCCACAGCCAGCTTGGCGCCTCTTAGGCATTCTTCCTCCGAGTAGGTGACAACCTCCAGATAGGTTTTCTTGCCCGCTGCTTTCATCCTATTGCATAGTTCCTTCATCTTCTCCGGCTCCAGCCCCACGTCCTTAAATCCCCAGTTGAGAATCGGCAAATCTTTGTTCTCCTGGAAGATCTCTTCGGCATCCTTCACAGTCACATCGTTATGGGTGAGCATTACAATCAATTTCTCTAACATTTCATTACCTCCAAATTCTTTGTACCTGTCTTATGGACTCATTATAGGTTTGAAGGCTGTCAAAAACCATTCATCCTCTTGCCATCCACATTTCCCATTTTGCTGTGTAAAAATGCCTCTCTCAGGCAAAGGCGCGCCTGTCCCATCCCACCTGAAAGGCCTTTGTGTTGTAGTCTCAACTTTAATTTGTCAGATCTTTCATCTTCGTGCGAGTGCGCATCCTCACACGGAGTGTGTTTTTGTGTTATAAGGGGTTTGGAGAACTTCCCTATAACTAAAAAAGAATGTGTCTTGGCACATTCTCGCGCCGAGCACGGTCGCTTGCGACACCTTTCATCTTCGTGCGAGTGCGCATCCTCACACGGAGTGTGTTTTTGTGTTATAGGGAAGTTCAGAGAACTTCCCTATAACACAAAAAGGCGTAGCCGTACAACGACTACACCGTGATAAATCTTACCAAGTAAGGATTCTCTATTTTATTAACAGGGCCGCCACCGCCACATCGTACTCTGGCAGTCCCTTAGACGCCCAAAATATGGGGATCTGAAACTCCTCCTTTAACAGTTCTGAGAAATCAATCCCAAACGCCGTGAAAGAATAACGGCGAAGCCGGGGATGCCGACAAGGTTTTCCCTCTTCCCTGGCACAGCTCTCACACAGGATACATCTCCCTGCCCCCAGAGTCTTACTCCCCGGGATCTCCTCCTCAATCTTCAACAGACCTCTCAACATCCGCCCTTTGGCTGCCTCATAATGACGCTCCCTGATCTGGCGGACATAATCACTGTCTTCTCTTGCCCTCTCCCTCACTGACTCCGGATAGTCCACCTTCAACACCAACAGACAAATCCGGCTATACTCCTCCAGATAGCAGAGTGGATCAGGCACTCCCGGAGGACAGGACCACCGACGCCCATAATAGGGACAGTACCGGCAGTCCTCCTGGGTATTACGCTTTTGCACATATTTCTCACAGAATTCATCCCGCTCCAAGAAGCGCAGACGAACCTCTGGTCTTGCCATCCTAGACATCACACCAACTCCCATCAGAAATACGTATAATTTTTGGGTTTCTGGCTCCAGCCAAGAGCATTCTGTATATCCTGCCTGTAGCTGGCGTCACTACACTGCATCCTCCCTGCCCACAGAAAATCTTTCAGGGGAATGGCTCCCATCACAAAGGACGAGAAATCTGCGATCCCGGCGCGCAGCGCCACATGAGGTCTCCCTTCCTCCACCAGGCGAACCTGCTCTCCCTGGATCTGTAGAAGAATACCGGTATTGTTATCCTGCATAAAGTCATCCTCGATCTGAAGCTGCAAGATAAAGTCCCGGCTCACCGGCCTCTCACAGTGGGTCTGCTGGCGAAAATACTCCTTCAAGTCAAAGATCCGGAACATATACCCCATATTTTTTCTGCCAATCTCCTGTATGGCGCCGTCAAAGGCCCGGTTTTCTCCACTGTCAGGACTGGTAAAAAACATATGAAAATATTCCTCGTAAGTATAGATCCTCACCCGCTCGATCTGATCCACCTGGGAGGCGAAGAAGGTCAAGAACTGCTTCAAAGTCTCCATATCCTCACAGACCAGCTCCCGGACAGCCAGGTCATGGTACATATCCGTGTAGTGATCCACCTCCACAAACTCAAAAGTCAGATAACCAGTGATTCTCCCATCACGTCGGCATACCACCACATAGGGCATGTCA
Source organism: Blautia sp. (assembly GCA_047014865.1). Taxonomy (GTDB): domain Bacteria; phylum Bacillota; class Clostridia; order Lachnospirales; family Lachnospiraceae; genus Blautia_A. The sequence continues at coordinate 80,563 of JBKXQO010000006.1, forward strand.
AAAATTCTGTGTCGGTCCATGAACGGATGGATAGTCGCCCCATGAGTTTTGCGGGCATATGACCGGTAGAATTCCAGGATCTCCTCTTCCTCCTCCGGCTTTGCGTAGGACAAGCCAGATTTATCCCCATAGGAACGAATATACTGGGGACGGGGAGAGTACATCACCGACTCATTACAATAGCCGAACCCCATCTTATTGTAGAAGGCTGGGTTAAAGGGGTGTAAGGCTCCCACAGCCGTTCCGGTCTTGGCAAAAAACCCCATCCCCACCCGCAGTAGATTCTTTGCAATATGCTCCTTCTTGTGCAAGAAGTTCGTGGACACATAGGCCGTCCCGCCCATCTTCATCAACTTCCCTCTTACGTTCATCTCAAACTCCATCAAAAGAGTGGATCCGATTAGCGTGCCTTGGTCGTCAAAGCACCCCAGATACCGGCCCTCTTCCGGTTCCCTCAGCTCCTTGGGCATATTCTCCAGAAGCTCCTTGGGAGTCTTCGACGGGAAACCTGTCACCACATTCCGGGCCAGTTGTCCCACTTCATCCGGCTTTATAAATCGAATGTCCATTTTTTTCTCACCTTCTCTCTGTGTTTACGTAAAAAATAATCTATAGGGTCCTCTCATCAATTAGAAACCTCTCCAACTTATCCCGGTATGTCAGTTAAATATGCCCCACTGCAACATATCCGCTCTCAACTGCCACATTCTTGGCCAGCCTAAAGATTCGGGCAATCTGTCAACGCCAGATTGCCCTGCTCTTCTCTTATCTTATTGCCAGTCAGCCGGATACACGAAATACGCATATCTTGCCTTGGAAGGCGTCTGGAAATGGATGTGAGAATTCTTTGGAATGTAAATGATATCTCCCGGTTTTCCAGTGACTACACGGCCGTCGATCTCAATCTCCAGGATTCCGTCGATCACCATATCGTACTCGTCGTAGGTTAACGTCCACTCAAAGCTGGTGTGATCCAGCTCCATGATCCCGCAACCCATTCTGGGAGCCTCCTCCAGAGTCACCACATCCTTTAAAGCCACTCCATCTTGCTTAAACGGCTCGCATTTTACTGTCTCGGTCTGAATCTTAATAATTCCACTGGGGTCTTTCTCCTTCACAAAATCCTCTTTTGTAGCGCTGTCCTGAGCAGACTCTGCAAGGACGCGTTTTACCACCTCACGGATCAGTTCTTCACTTACGTTCATAAGTATTCCCTTTCCTTTCTTAAATTCTGTCAATCTTGAATCAACTGCCTCTTTCATCCTTAAGACAGCCAATCTTACTCCTCGTCGTCTCCCTCTTTCTTGGCCACGCTCTCTACCTTAGACAACAGCTTCGGCGCCAGAATATTGGCCAGGATAAACGCGGTGATACCTGCCGTCAGTTTTCCCGCGATTACCGGGAAGATCATCTCTGAGTTCACACCCGCTGTGAATCCCAGGTGATCGCCAAATACAAAGGCAGCGCTCACTGCAAAGGCAACGTTTAACAGTTTTCCCTTCGGATTCATCTGGTCCATGATATTGAACATTGCGATGTTGTTGGCGAGAGTCGCCACAAGTCCTGCAGAACTATTCTCATCCATGCCAAATTTCTTGCCGATCGCATTCAGCGCTTTTCCGAAAGTTCTGGTGATCCACAGCACCATGGGGAACGCTCCAATCAACACGATGGAGATCTTACCACAGGTCAGAAGACCGTCTTCCAGAGGAATCACTCCGCTGGAATTCTCCTCCACCATGATATTGAACAACGGGAATTTAATTCCTGTCTGATACTCAAACACGGCGATAGCCGTAAATACGGTGATGACAATGGTAACTCCAGTACCAAATTTGTTAAATCCACTGATCATCTTGGCCGGCGCGAACCAAAGGCCGATGACAATCAACGCCGCAATCACAATAACGGGAATCAGGTTCACCAAGATGGTCCCGATACCAATCTTATACTCCGTCATGTTCATGACCAGACCGCCCACGATACAACCGATGGGGATCGTGATCATACCGGCCAGAATACCTGCTCCCAGGTAGGGTCTGTCTTTCTTCTTAATGATAGAGAGAGCCACCGGAATGGTGAACACCAAGGTAGGTCCCATCATAGTTCCCAAAATCAGACCTGAAAAATTTCCAATGGTATCGTTGGCTGCCAACTGCATGGCCAGAGGCTGTCCACCCATATCGCAAGCCAGCAATGTGGTGGCAAACATAGACGCGTCTGCTCCCACGGCCTCATAGATCGGCACAATAATCGGTTTCAAAATAATTGCCAACACAGGTGCGGCTGCCACAACGCCGGCCATGGCGATGGCCAGAGGGCCCATTGCATTGAATCCTTCGTCAAACTGTTCTCCATATCCATGCTTGTTGCCCCGGATCTTATCCACAGCTCCCACTAGCATGAAGATCATCATGATCATAATGATTACTGAATTGATAGACAGGTTAGACACCCACTCTTTGATACTCTCAGTAAATACACTTACATTCGTAATGTTGTCCACTAACTCTTGAACCATACTTTCCTCCTCTAACTGTCTCTTTGTTTTGTCACAGTTCCCTCTTTCAAATACCCTGGCATCCACTGCCAGATCTATTGATCAACAAGTAAACTTTCATTCAGATAGACATTCATCTCCTACAAAGGTGGGAGTCGCCTCTTATTTGATATGATCAATTTCTATAGTAAAGATTGAAATACCTGGGGAGACGGCCTTGGGATAACCGTGCTCTCCACATAGAGGTCTTTTCCCAGCGCCGCGGCCTCCACGGCTGCCCGCACTGCGCCCACATCTCCTGTGAGCGTCACAAAGCCTTTACCTCCCACTGCGAATCCCATCCGCACTTCCACCAGCGTAATATTGGCCGCCTTGGCTGCCTCATCTGCCGCCAGAATCGCGGAAGCGATAGAAAAAAACTCAATCACTCCCACTGCCCCTGGGGTCTCCACGGATACTGTTCCGCTCAGAGCCGGGATCAACTGTTGGTGTACATTGGAGATTTGCAGAGAATCCACCACGTACTCTCCGCCCACCTCCAGGCCTTCCTTCATGGCTGCCTTCACATCTCCGGTATCGCCACCCACTATCACAACGTATTTTCCAGGGCAGACTGTGGATGAGCGTATTAAGTCTACCTGAGCAGCTTTCACCATGTAATCGCTGGTCTCGATCCCCCTGGCGATGCTGGAGAACTCTACCATTCCTATTGCTTTGCCCATCTACTTATTCCTCCTCTCCACAGATCCTGATACCTCTGTCTGTCACTTCCCTCACAACTCCTCCCAGGCCGGTGTGAATATTGACAGACAACCCTTGCGCCGCTGTGGCCACCAGGTCGCCTCTCTCCACACGTTCTCCCACGCTCACCGCTGCAACCGCCGGCTTGCCAATGTGCTGGGAAAGAGGAATCCAGCACTCCTTGACCTCCAGCTCTTGAAACTCTGGGAGCTCGTGGGACACATACTTGGACAGATCCAATCTGGCAATCAGTCTCTCTGTGGGAATCTTTCGGTGCTCCACGCCTTCTCTGGCCTCAGGGTGCATGTTGCGTTCCGGGTTAATCCCCTTCTCCCGCAGAAGTCCCTTGGCGTAGTCGTTCATCCTTCTGGGAGAAAGTCCCATGGGACAGGCAAACATCTCACAGACGCCGCAGCTACAACAATTTACCGCACTGCCAAACGCTTTCTCATACTCTTCACCGGAGACAATCGCCTTCTCCCTCCACAGATTTCTCATGACCATGTTCGGACGAACTTCATGTCCACTCAAAAATCTCGGACACATATCCGTACACATCTTACACTGAATGCAAGCGGCCGCAGCCTGATGGATCATATTCTCCACCGTCATCTGCGTTCTGCGCACCAGATAGTGATCCCTGGGAAGCACCAGAAGATTCCCGGTGGTCTTCGTGACCACCGCATCCCGAATCTCCTGGTCTGTCTTTAACAGTTTCCCCATCATGGGACCGCCCAGAATCACAGCGTAATCCCTGGGAATAATTTGGGCTTTCTTCAGAATCTCCGTGACCGCTGTGCCCAACGGCACATGGAAGATCTGCGTATGTCCCACAGCTCCCGTCACAGACAGGACTTTCTCCGTGACCGGTCTTCCCTCCAGGGCGTCCGCTATGGACAACACCGTACCCACATTGTCCACCACACACCCCACATCCAGGGGAAGTCCTCTCTCCGGGACACTGCGTCCAGTCACCTGCTGTACAATAATCTGCTCATCGCCTGCCGGATAAAAGGTACGCATCCCAAAGATCTCCACCGGAGCTTTCTTCTGATCGATGGCTTTCCTTAACGCCTGTATTTCTCTTTTGTACTTTGCTTTCAATGCAATCACACAGTGGGACGCCTCCAAGTGTTTCCCGATCTTCACCACCGTATCTATGATTCTCTCCGGGTATGTCCGGCACAGATACTTATCCGTCTCGATCAAGGGCTCGCACTCGGCTGCATTCACCAGAAAATACTCTGCTTTAGCATTTAATTTTATATAGGTGGGAAAACCGGCCCCTCCGGCTCCCACAACGCCTGCCGCCTTCACTGCATCTATAAAATCCATCTTATCACCGCTTTCCGCTTATCAGACCTTCCTCAATTTCCTGGTCGTCCACAATACCTACGATGGTGGCATCTACCGGAATATCTCGGTCGCCTGCTGCGGTCCGGGCTGAACTCCCTGCCACGTAGATGACTTTCTCACCTACTCCGGCTCCTATGATATCAGCCGCCACAATCGGATACTCGATGGGAGTGTCATCCAGCAAACTGATGGGTTGAACAATCAACAACTTCAGACCTGCCAGCTTCTCCTCTTTTCTGGTCGCCCAGATATTTCCGATGACTCTCCCCGTCTTCATAGGCCTCGCTCCCTCTTCTCTGAGGAGACTTCCCCGCGCTGGATGATGATTCTATGTTTTGCCGCATACTCCCTGGCCAGGTCTGTCAGGATCGCCTTTTCCCTAATCAAGACTTCCTGGATCTTCTCATTTCCAAGGGCGATCATATCTTTCTCCGTTATGATCTTCTTAGTGAGGGAGGCCGCTCTCTTAGGGGATTTTGCACAGCTCTCCTTCTCCCGGTCCTCTGTCCCAAGCCGTGCCTGTGACGACGGTCCGTGAAGGATGTATTCCGGGATCTGCTCTGCAGGTACAAACACGACTTTGCTATCCTCCAGCAATTTCAGATTCTCCTCAAGCTTTTGATAGTAGGGTAGCGGCGCTGTACCACAGTATCCATACAGCTCTACCTCTTCACTGGGCACAAAAATCTTCTTGCCCTTTAAGAGCGCCTGTCCCATCAGCCGGGTATAGTCACAGTCAAAGATCCCATTGGCGATCTTCCCCAAAGCCTGGTTAGACATGGTACAAGCGATCACCGCCTCGTACCCATCCACGCTACATCCGTCTCTCATCTGAAGCGCACAGTCCATCTCATAGAACTCGGATAATCTCTCGTTCTCCAATATTTGGGTACTCACGGGAGTTCTCTCCGACGCAAGCACCAAAATCCTAGGCCTGCCAGACGCTGCCGCAGCTGCATTCTCCAACTCCTCAATCTTTGCCTGAACCCTATCGCAGATCTCGTTGACTAAAGCTTCCATGTTCACGTTGTTCTCCTCCTTTCTCTATTTATTCAAAAAACATTTTCTTCTTTTGTAATCGTCTTTTCTTGTCCCTGCCTTCCAGGGCCAATAGACACTTAAAGTTTACAATTCATCGCAATCCCAGCCGGGGTAACCAAGAATGGATTCTCCGGTTTAATGGTCTTAATTCCAGTCTCTTTCTCAATGATCTTCTCGATCCCTGTCAGACAGCAAGTTCCTCCACACAGATAGATCGTATCCACACTCTTCTTATCCACATAACGATTGATGATGGAACCAATCTTCTCCACCACAGCCTTCAGCACAGGTAGAATCTCTTGATGCCGGCCGTAATCCTGCTTGATTGTCTCCGCCTCATCAAAAGAGACGTGATAATTTCCTGCGAGCACCAGAGAGAGATGGGTACCTCCTGTGGGCTCGTCCTCGATCTGGACTACTTTGCCATCCCGAAGCATGGCGAGGCCTGTCGTCCCTCCGCCAATGTCCACAATCACACCATCCTGAATCTGATAGATTGCATTGGCGGCCGAAGGCTCGTCCAGCACCGCCGTCACCTCAAAACCGGCTCCTTCCGCCACATACTGGTGAGTCTTGACGCTGCTCTCTGTCCCCGCCGGCATGGCGATGGCACAGTTGACAAGCTCCTGTCCTATTCTCTGCTCCAGCTTTCCTTTCAATTTTCTTACAATCTGAAGAGCGCCCGAGTAATCCACAACCACGCCGTCTCTCAGGACGCTGACCGCCTGCTTCTCACAGGCCACAGGATTGTTCTCCTCATCCAGGACCACGAGCACAATGTAAGCCGTTCCCAGATCCACTCCCGTCTTCAATCTGCCGGAGGCAGGAAAGGTCTTGGTCTCTGACTCCGCCACAAGCCTCATAAACTTCTCTACGCGCTTGATATCCATCTGTAAATACTCCTCACTGTCGCTCTAATTCCACTGCGTAAACGCAGCCCGGATTTCTATTTTCTAGGTATAATCTTGCCAAAGGTAAATCCCTTGACAGACGCCGCATTGGCCTCGTCAAAGTCAATGTGCATCCTAAAATTAAACGCGTCGCTGACACGAATGATCACATCCTCAAAAGTCACCGGTCGTTCGCTTAATATCCTTACGCTCACATGTTCTTTATCTGAAAGTCCCAATTTTTTCGCCACATCTGTGGGCACGTGAATGTGATTGTGAGCCACAATCGCGCCTTGTGTGATATTGATGCTTCCCGCCGGCCCTTCAATCGTAATCGGCGCGGAACCCGCCACGTCGCCGGATTCCCGAAGGGGAGCCTGCACTCCCAGGGCCACACAGTCACTGGCCGACAACTCGGCCTGCGTCTCTTTGCGCACCGGCCCTAAGACTGCGACCCGCTCTTTTTTACCCTTGGGTCCGATCAAATTCACTCTCTCCTCACTGAGAAATTGTCCTGTCTGAGAGAGCGGGCGCTTTTTGTGCAACACCGCCCCTCTGCCAAATAAGATTTCCAGATCCGATTCTTTAAGATGAACGTGTCTGGCTGAGACTTCCACTTCCACAAGCCCAGCCTTAGTAATTGTGTCCAGCACTTTTTCTATGAGTTGTTCCATCTTTTCCTCCTGATCTTCACTGTTCTTCCCGATATTCTTCTGCCAAATATTTACACATGACGATATGCATCGCGCTGGACATCCGGTTCAGCTCCTCAATGATATCCCCTCTCGTGTAATTCCTACCCTCATGGAAAGCGGTGGCGGCCGCAACCTCTGTCTCACGGACAGCCGCGCGCAACTGATTCAAGAGAGCATAAGTCTTCCCCAATGTGTAGTCTGGGAGAACCATCTGCTTGATCTTATAGAATTTCATAGGGTTGTGAGAGTGTTCTCTGAGCTCTTTATGGCTAAGCCCAATCATATAATCTCTGCGGAACGGTTCATCCAACACATCACAGCGCATCATCTCTCTTAAGCTCACCAAGATATCCTGTAAGTCTTCGATCAGCTTCTGGGACTCTCCTATCTCCACAAGGATGGTCTGATTCACCACAAACAACGCCTCCAGGCTATCTAGCTTCCCTCGAAAGAGTATCCTTCTATGGTCCTTCGCCACCAAAGTATTTCCGAATAACTGTGTCATATGCTCCGGCTTTTTGTAATAAAAAGCTCCCGTCTCATAGTCCACATATTTGGGTTTCTCCTCTTTCTCCACCTTCACCTCCGGCAATGGCGGAACTTCTGTGGCCACGATCTCTTTCTTCGGCTGTTCTGAGTGAATCGGTTCCTCTCTCTTTGTCTGCTGCCTCTGAACCGGACGGCCCTTCCCGTCGTCGATCTTGATTTTACACTGTTGAAGATACTCTCTGGCTGCAGGTGACAGAATCTTTCCAGCAGGGACTGTGTAGCACTCCGGCGTGGACGAACGCAATTCATCTCTTACAATTGCCTCTGTTATTACCTTCATATCTGGTAAGCCACCTCCTTACATCACCGTGTACAAATCGCATCCTGGCCGTCCTGAGGACGGCCGGATGCACCTTCCTTGTACGGTTCTTATCTGTTCAGAGAAGGCAGAATTGCTTCCACTTCCTCGTGAGGTCTCGGGATCACGTGGATAGATACCATCTCTCCTACTCTCTCTGCCGCCGCTGCTCCTGCGTCTGTGGCTGCCTTCACGGCCCCCACGTCTCCTCTTACCATCACAGTCACCAGGCCGCCTCCCACGTGCTCCTTTCCAATCAAGGTCACGTTAGCTGCCTTTACCATTGCGTCTGCCGCCTCTATCGATGCCACCAGTCCTTTGGTCTCAATCATTCCAAGTGCTTGCTGTGCTGCCATAATATATTCCTCCTTCTAACTTCTAATAATATGTCTTCTAAGGTTACCTCTTATCTGTCGAGAGAAGGCAAAATTGCCTCTACTTCCTCATGAGGTCTCGGGATCACGTGGATGGACACCAGCTCTCCCACTCTCTCTGCCGCCGCTGCTCCTGCATCTGTGGCTGCCTTCACAGCTCCCACATCTCCTCTTACCATCACAGTCACCAGGCCGCCTCCCACGTGCTCTTTCCCAATCAGAGTCACGTTGGCTGCCTTCACCATTGCGTCTGCCGCCTCTATCGACGCCACCAGTCCTTTGGTCTCAATCATTCCAAGCGCTTGCTGTGCTGCCATAATATATTCCTCCTTCTTCTCTATTTTTCATCCGTTCAAGTCCAGGGCCTAGCTGGCCTGAAGTCTTTTAATGATCTCTTTTACTACCGAGTCAATATCCACATCCTCATATTTGGGGGATCTGCAGATACCCTCCGAACAATCTGGAAGTCCAGCCTTGATATCGTCCAGCTCACGGATTCCCTCTGCCACATAGCGCAGATTCATCAAGTGTTTTGGTCCCACGTTTTCTGACACGGCGCTTCCTCCAATGGCTCCACAACCCAAAGTCAACGCCGGCTGAAGAGCCGTGGTTCCCCCGATGCCTCCCAGGGCGCTGGATGTGTTCACGATAATACGGGAAGCCGGAACTCTTTTTGCAAAGTAATCTACCATCTCACAATCCTTTGTGTGGATAGAGAAAGTATGCCCGGCGCCCTCATAGTGCAAGATCTCCTGGCTCAGCTCACAGATCTCCACATAGGAAGGCGCTGTGTAGAAGGCCAAGATCGGCGCCAACTTCTCGTTGGAGTAGGGATGTCCTCTTCCCACGCCAGTCTCCTCTGCCACCAGGACTTTCGTTCCTTTCGGGATCTCAATCCCCGCCAAATCTGCTATCGTCTGGGCAGATTTCCCCACGATCATGGGATTCATGGTTCCGTTGGCCCTCAGAATAAATCCGCCCAACTTCTTAATCTGCTCCGGATTCAGGAAATATGCTCCCTGGCTTTCCATCTCCCTCTGAACGGTCTCTCTCATATCGTCGTCACACACAACCGACTGTTCCGACGCGCAGATCGTGCCATTGTCGAACGTCTTCGAGTCCATAATTCTCTTGACGGCCAATTTCACGTCTGCCGTCTTCTCGATGTAGGCCGGACCATTACCCGGTCCCACTCCGATGGCCGGCGTGCCGGAAGAGTACGCCGCCCGTACCATGGCGGAACCGCCTGTGGCCAGAATCATAGACACGTCTGGATGGCGCATCAGATTGTCTGTGGCCTGAATTGTGGGGATGGTGATACAGGATACCAGATCCTCATTACCGCCTGCCTCTATAATCGCCTGGCGGATCACCTTCACCGTCTCCAGGATACAATTTCTCGCATTGGGATGGGGAGAGAACACAATAGCATTCCCAGCCTTCAGGGCGATCTCCGACTTGTACAGTGCTGTGGAAGTGGGATTGGTGGAAGGAATCAGCCCAGCGATCACACCCACCGGCACCGCTATGGTCTTTACCTTCTTCTCCTCATCCCTGCTCAACTCTCCCACGGTCTTCATATCTTTGATATATTGGTACACACCGTCACTCGCAAATACATTTTTTATTACTTTGTCAGCTTCCACGCCGAAACCAGTCTCCTCATGGGCCAGCTTTGCCAGACGCTGGGCGTTTCTCACGCCTGCCTCAGCGATGGACGCCACAATACGGTCCACCTCTGACTGGCTTTTCTTGCTCAGCTCTTCCTGAGCGGCTTTTGCCTTCTCTACCAGTTCCCGTACTTCCTGCACTGACAATAGGTCTTTATCATATAACTGCATAATCTACCTCTCTTGTCCAGTAAATATTGTGATTGCATCAACCAGCTCTTGCTTCTTCGCAAAGCGGATTTCCTTAGAAGTCATGTTGGTGATTTTCAGTTTACGTGCCAGCGTTCTAAGCTGTACAACTGTCATCTCTTCCAGCTGTTCTTTGGTGGGGATCTCTACATCTTCTGTGTCCTCCACATCTGTGATCCTGGTATCCTCCCCATCTTCTGCTCTATCTGTCGCTTCCTCTGCTGTCTCTCTCATCTCTTCTGCCACTTCTTCCGCTGTCTCATCGGTATTCTCCGGTACTCTCACAGATTCTTTTCTCGGGTGTTCCGGGTGAACTGTGAGCATCCTGTTCACATCAGAGGACGGACGGGGAATCACATGCACGCTAACCACCTTCCCGACTCTCTCAGACGCGACTGAGGCTGCGTCCACGGCCGCCTTGACCGCCCCCACATCCCCTTCTATCAACACGGTCACCAGGCCGCCTTTCACCCGTACCACATCTACCAGAGAAACATTTGCTGCTTTTAATGCACTGTCTAAAGCTTCTACTGCTGCAAGGTAGCCATATGTCTCAATCATTCCTAAAGCATTCATATATTAACCTCCACTTGCAGCTCATCTAAGAGTCTGCTCCTTATTCTTTTGGATTGTCAGCTACAAACTCAACGGCTGCAGCAAAAGCGTCACACGCTGCCTTGCACGCCGACTGGCTTCCTGTGAGCAGAGCTCCGCCAAAGTTAGTCTCTGACGGCGGTGCGTACAGGACGCACATCTTCACGTCCGCTGCCTTCAGGGCGGCGTCCACTCCGTACATCGCCTCCAGAGGCGGCGCGATCAGATACGCCAAAGCTTCCCCTTCCTGGATACCGGCGCCCTCTGAGAGGTAGGATCCGGTGCGGGAGATGCAGTGCGCATAGTAGATAATGGTATCATCCTCATTGGCCGAGATAAAATGAGCTTGATTCTCAATCACATCCACACAGGTCTCCAGACCACTTTTCACTTCTGCCGGGTTCGGGCCAGCCAGGATACCGATGATCTCCCCAGCCAGTTTTGTGTTGGCATTATCTGCACCAGCATAAAAGCTTTTCGCATAGACCACCTTCACATCCGCTTTTTTTGTGGCCTCGTCCAACGCTGTGTAGGTCACATCATCGCTGGTGGACGTCACCAGAGCCAGAGATTTCATGTCCGGGTCTAAGTGAAATTCCTTCGCCATATCCGGGCTGACATTGGGAATAATTTTTGTTGCCAGGACTTCCGCCCTGATTGGATCTCTCTTCATGGGATTTCCTCCTATTTATTTTTATTTTCTCATCTTCCCTTCTCCTGAGAGAGTGGGGAAATAAATTGGTAACTGGTACAACTGCGACCTTGTCAAAGTTTCAGATCCGTTCCACTGGCCTTGTTATCCAGAATTTTCTTGATGATGTCCGCAATATGTGCACCTGCCTCCGCCGGTATCGTCCCGGCTCTGTGAATATTGGAGACAACGGTCCTTCTGGCCTCCGGCATGCCCACTGTAGCTTTGTAGGCAATATAAGCTGACATAGACTCCGCTGTGATCAAGCCAGGACGCTCGCCGATCAACACACAAGTCACTTCCGCCCCAGTGATCTCAGAAATCTGGTCCATAGCGCCCACACGTCCGTATTTCACAAAAAACGGTGTCCCCACATCGATTCCGTAGCTCTTTAGTCCCTGTTCCACGGCTGGAAGCACATCGCCCACATTTGCCGCAACCGCCGCTGAGCTAAGACCGTCAGACACATAGATCTGAACCGTGGGATTCATCTTGCACTTCTCCTTGATTGTCTTAACTGCCTCGTCATCAAGCTTACGTCCAAGATCCGGTCTGGTCAGATAGACGTCTTTGTTCTCACACTGAGTCTGCACTGTGAAAAGTCCCATTTTATCGATGAACTCCTGATCCACGTCAGAGAAGACTGCATCCTGTGCTGCCGAGTGGGCCGCGCGAAACTGAAGCATTGGGTCCGTCTTGTACCGCGCCCCTGCTTTTCCGATTCCCAGACGGCACGGTGCGTACTGTTTCAGATCGTAATAGGCCTCTCCGTTTACCGGATCCTTCACCAAATACTGTTTTTTGATATCTACCTGGGTGATATCTGGGATACAACCGTCTTCAACCTTAGGAGTCTTCAATGTCGACGCTCCTCCTGCGACAGTATCCTGCGTCCTCTCGCTGTGATCGCTCTCTACCGCCTTGTCCTCTTTATTATCCAGATTCATCTCGGAGAGCACCTGGGTGATAATTGTCCTCAAATCGTTTTCATTAATCAAGATACGTTACCTCCTATCTCAAAAATACAGATGCATCGCCTGCCAATGGTGTCAACTTGCCATCTTTGGAGAATCCCATCTTCTCCAGCCACTGATCAAACTCCTTGATGGGGCGAAGTCCGAAGATCTCTCTCAGACTGGCAGCCTCATGGTATCCGGTACACTGATACATCAACATACAGTCGTCGCCTTCCGGCACTCCCATGATATAGTTACACCCAGCGGAGACCAAAAGAGTGGCCAGAAGTTCAATATCATTTTGATCTGCCTTCATATGGTTGGTATAGCAAGCGTCACAGCCCATGGGAACACCGGTCAGTTTACCCATGAAATGATCCTCCAGACCTGCCCGGATCACCTGCTTGGAGTCATACAGATACTCCGGCCCGATGAATCCTACCACCGTGTTCACCAGGAACGGCTGATACCTCTTGGCAAAGCCGTAGCAGCGTGCCTCCATAGTCACCTGATCCCAACCATGGTGGGCGTCTGAGGAGAGTTCAGATCCCTGACCCGTCTCAAAATACATCACGTTGGGACCTGTGCTGGTAGCCTCTCTGAGCATCATGTCGTGGCCTTCCTGGATCATGGAAGCAGTAAGTCCAAACGCTTCATTTCCCTTCTGAGAACCTGCGATAGACTGGAACATCAGGTCAATGGGGGTGTGCATCTTCTGAATCGCCTCCATCTGGGTGGTCACGTGTGCAAGCACACAGATCTGCGTGGGAATCTCCCACTTATTCTTAAACTCATCAAAGCTCTTTAAAATCCTGGTGACGCTCTCCACAGAGTCATCCACAGGGTTTAAGCCGAGCACCGCGTCACCGCACCCCAAACTAAAGCCCTCCATCGCTGAGGCCATGATCCCTTTCGGATCATCCGTGGTGTGGTTCGGCTGCAGACGGGAAGAGAAAGTCCCTGGAAGACCAATCGTAGTATTACAATGTGCCGTCACACGAATTTTCTTGGCCGCATAGATCAAATCCAGATTGCTCATCAATTTACACACGGCTGCCACGATCTCGCTGGTGATTCCCCTGGAAGCCCGGCGAATCATATCCCCGGTGGTCTCTGTGTCCAGAATCCATTCTCTGAACTCAGCCACAGTCTTGCCCTTGATCTCATTGTAGATGGCCTCGTTGACGTCATCCTGGATGATTCTGGTCACCTCGTCCTCCTCATAGGGAACAGCAGGATTATTTCTCAGATCTTCCAATGTAATGTGTGAGAGAACTGTTTTCGCTGCCACTCGCTCCTCCGCCGACTCAGCCGCGATTCCCGCCAGCTTATCGCCAGATTTCTCCTCGTTGGCCTTCGCCATAACTTCTCGAAGAGATTTGAATTCATACACTTTTCCGAATAATTTTGTTTTGAGAATCAATTTGTTTCACCTCTCCTTTTCTAAGATTCTGTTGTTAGATAATCTATATGAGTCTTACCATCACTGATAAGAAATTTTTGTCCACTGCTAAGAATTGAAGATTAAGGTTTTCGTCACCACTGGCACCACATGCCCATCCACAACAGGCTCTCCAATGTCGATGTAATCTCCATTCTGCGTGTGAATCCCATCGATGCAGATTACGTCCTTCTTTCTCTCCAACAAGACATTGAGCGCGTTCCCCAGCACCTTTGCGATATCGTTCTCGATAATCAGGATAAGCGGATGGGTGCCCTTGATCACCTGGTCCGCTCCCTGGATAATCAACTTCGCCAGCTCCTGGATCTCAAGAAACGACGTGTGGTATCTCCCTGAAAAAGCTATGGCCAACTGCTCCACTTTTCCTTCGGACTCATAGAGAACAAGTCCCCTCTGAATCGCCTCCTTGAACGTGCCTGCCTGAGCTTCATCCTCCTCCGAGATCTTTAAGACCGGGATATTCTTGATGGGAAGCTTCTCCCTGGCATAACTGATGGTGCTCCCGCTGACATTGGTGGTGTGGGTTCCTGCCCCTACCACGGTAGCCCGGATGGTCTCCGCTGCCGGATATATCTTCACCTTCTCAAACGCACTACAATTGCTAACCGCCCGGGCCAGAAGGACACCAATATCGCCGTATCGGAAGACATCCGTCTCGTCCGGGTGGCGCATACACTCAGCCACGCCCCCAGAGAACGTCACCGCTTGAATCTGCGGTTCCCGCTTCAGCGGACTTCCCTGATTGGTGTACAGACGGCCGTGGTATTCGTCCGGTTGGTCTGCATAGATAGCCATTGCCAATTGTTGTGCCATATATTCACAAATACGATACAGAATTTTCTCATCCGCCCGATCTCCCACTCGGATCTGAATCTGGTGAAGCCGCGCCAACTCTTGAATCGCCGGAAAAATATAGGTGATCTTACCGCCCTCTATCTTAATCAGCCTGCCGCCGATATCCAGACAGGAGGTCCCCCTGAGAATCCCTTTCTGAAAGAAGGCAATGTTACTGGTACCGCCACCGATATCTATGTTGGCCACCACCTCCCGTTTCTCCTCTGAGACCTTGTCACTCCCCGCCCCCTTGGCCGAGAGCACCGATTCCAGGTCTGGCCCTGCAGTGGCCACCACGAACTCACCAGCCATATCGCTCAACGCCTCCAACACACTGTTGGCATTTTGTTTTCTAGCTGTCTCTCCGGTGATGATCACTGCCCCCGTCTGGAGATCCGCCGGCTGAATACCAGCTTTCTCGTACTCGCCTCGGATAATGTCCTTTACCTTCACCGCATCGATCTCTGTCTGGGATTTCAAAGGGGTGAAATAAATCCCGCTGCGATAGATAACCTTTTTGTCCACAATACTAATCCTTGGAACTGTGTAATTACTTGCCAGATTTTCTATGGTCAACTTACTGAATATCAACTGCGTCGTAGATGTTCCAATATCAATCCCAACACTTAAGATTGTTTCCTGCAAAGATTCATCCCTTCCTTCTCCTCTTTATTCTAAGATGCTTACAAAATCTATCGTCTCATTGATAAAGTCAAAGCTTGTGCTCGTCCCGCCTTCCCCAGAATGGATCACCAGCCTTCCGTGAAGCTTATCCGTCACAATGGATCTGACAATATTTAACCCCAGACTGCCAGCTCTCGTCTTATCTATGTCGAACCCTACGCCGTCATCTTCGACTGTCAATGTGGAGTAAACTTTGCCTTTCCTAATAGTGATGGAGATGTCTCCCGTACTCCGGTCTTGAAACGCATACTTCATGGAGTTCTGCAACAACTCGTTGACGATTAGCGCCACAGAAGTAGCGATGTCCGAATCTACCGTGACATCATCCCCCTGGATCTCCAGGCTTATCTTCAAATCCGGCCGAAAGAATGGCTGAATCGCGTTGCTCTTCACCGTATTTAGGACTTCCCTCAGACTTACCTTGTCCTCCCCATTCTGGGAGAGCAATTGGTGTGTGGCCGATATGGATAATATCCGGCTGATGGTCTCATTTAGCACCACCTTCGTCTCCTGATTGTCCACCCTCCGCACCTGAAGCCTCAAAAGGGACGCTATCGTCTGGAGGTTGTTCTTCACCCGGTGATGAAGCTCCTTGACCGCCACTGACTTAAGCACCAGATTCTTCTCCTGCTCATGGTTCCACGTAATATCTCTGATGATGACGGCCTGTCGTATCTCCCCCTTCATCAGGGGAATCTGACGAATTCGAAGATAGTATTTTCCACATCGGACCTCTTTTAACTTCTCCATCTTATCCGGCTTATCTTCCCACTCTGTCAGACAGATATTTTTATACTTCTGCCCAAGAATGTCGCTGACATATCCCAGATTCTGAAAGAGCTTCTTGGCATAGATATTCCGGAATGTCACACGTCCCCGGTTATCCACCAACAACAATCCCTCATCGATGCTCTCTGTCAGCCAGTCGTTCTCGTTGATCATGTGATTCAGCGGGATCTCCACCGCCTCATAACGGCTTTCCTCCTGACTCTCCGTCTCCTCTGTGATACGTTTCTCCCTTATGAGCACACCAATCACCCTGGAGTTAAATTTAATCGGCTCCACCGATTGAATGGTGTAATTGTCCTCCTGAGTCCTGGCCTTCATATACTTCGTGGCGACGCCCAGTTGAAATGTCCTGGCCACAGCCGGCTCATTCTCCGACTTCGCCAACATCCCCACCACGCTGCCCTTATACGCGGAAGGAACCTCTTCCGGTCTCGCCTCCGCCACCACAATGGCATCGGTCTCTTTGCAGGGACAATCAATAAAAATATCTGCAGCTTCCAGATTCGCCAACGGTTGGAGCGTCTTCGCCATCATCTCGATGATCTTAATCTCCTCGTCAGTCAGATCTGTATTCTCCCTACACAATTTTTCAATCAATGTCTGCATACTAGTTCCCTCTGCGCATTAAAATAATCTCGGCAACCTTCTTCATGGATATATTTTTGATCCGGCTGATGTTGCGGATGTAGTCATAAGCCTCCTGCTCCGTGATCCCTCTCTTACTCATGATCACTCCCTTGGCCTGTTCCACCAACGTTCTGCTCTCCAGACGTTTCGTGACAGTCTGGCACTCCTTCTGAAGCTTCTTCATCTTTCGGCTGCGTTCCACCACGATCTCAAGTCCGGGCAGAAACGTCCGCTCTTCCACCGGTTTCACAAAATACCCACTGACATTGGCCTCCTTTGCCTTCTGAACAAATTCCTTGTCACAGTAGGCGGTAAGTAGCACCACTGTCTCTGCCAACTTCTCATCAGTGATAATCTTCGATGCTGTAAGTCCATCCAACAGTGGCATTTTCACATCCATAATCACCAGATCCGGTTGCTGCTGTCTGCAAAACTCCACCGCGTCAAATCCGTCTGCCGCCTCCGCTACCACCTCATGACCTTCTCTAACCAAAATTTCTTTCAAGTCCATTCTGGTGATAGGCTCATCATCAGCAATTATTATCCGCATGTTCTGTCACCCTTCCTCATGACGGCTTTGTCTCCATATGTCACAGTGCTCTCTTCCAGTATTTCTCCGTCGTACCGCTTAACCCTTCTATAATCTTTCTCTCTGTCAAAGTTCCATTCACTCTGACAGATAATCCAGAAGCTCCTCAAACCCCGTTCCCTTATAACTGCTGGTGACAAAGATTTGTTTTGCTCCTGCATTTTTTAGATACTGCCTTGCATCCTCCACTTGCTGCTCATCCGCCAAATCGCTCTTTGTGACTACTCCGATACAGGGTTTGGCGAAAGTGCTGGAATACCCTGGAGGAAACATTGTGCCCCTCTCGTCGGCTTGTTGCACCAATACGATCAAGTCGGCGTCCACTGCCGTCACCGTCAGCGCGCCTCTCAAATAAGTTCTCTCCAGATATTCCCCAGGAGTGTCAATCATACTTCCATTGACCACTTGAACCGTCTGGGTCTTGTGATATTTGAGATCCTCATGGTTGATATATTGGCACAGCGTGGTCTTCCCCGCCATAGAGCGGCCGATCAGAATCACCTTTTTAAACTTTTTGTCCATCTTTCCACACCCTTCCGTCAGGATCGTGTGATGGGCGCCCGGGCAAATCCCATGGTATCGCAGAGCACGCCCATTACATCATGGAGCGCCGCCTCCACCCCAGACACATCCCCGGTGATAATCAAAGAGCCGTTAAACCGGTCCACAAAACCAATCTGGACATCCGCAGCCTTACTGGCCACATCCGCCGCGATAATAGCCGCCTCGCTGGGTGTGATTGTGAAAATGCCTATAGCTCCCTGGGCGTCGATCAATCCCATTTTTCCATACAGAGAATCCACAGGATGCGGAATCACATGGGCCAGCGTCACCTGCTTCCCAGGAACAAATTCCTGTATAATCCTCTCTTTTTTATCTTCGTACATGAATCGCTACCTCACAATCCCTCTCTAGACCAGTCGTCCGGAATACGCTTTCAGGAACAGGTCTCTGATCTCTTCCTTGGTACAAGTTCTCGGGTTCGTCTTCGTGCAAGCATCATTGAACGCCGCCTCTGCCATATCGTCCAACGCCGCCTCAAAATCCTCCCTGGAGATTCCCGCCGCCTCAATACTGTCAGGAATGTGAAGCTGTCTCACATACTGCTTGATCGTCCTCACAACGCTAAACGCGCTCTGGCGAATACTCGGTCCCTCCAGACGGAGCACCCTGGCGATGCGGGCATACCGCTCAGCCACCGGAGTCAGACCATCGTGACAACCTGCATTAAACGCCATGACATAGGGAAGCAAAATTCCATTGGCTCTCCCATGGGGAATATGGAAATGCCCCCCCAGCGTATGAGCCATTCCGTGATTCAATCCCAGGCCTGCATTGCTGAACGCCATCCCAGCCAGACAAGACGCATGGTGCATCTTCTGCCTGGCCTCTAGATCATCCGGATCTTTATATACCTTGAGAAGGTTACTCCGCACCAGCTTCATCGCTTTCTCGGCCGCAGCATCTGTGAAATCATTGGCTCCCGTGGAGACGAACGCTTCTATGGCGTGGGTCAGTACATCAATACCCGTATCCGCGGTCACCGACGGCGGGACAGAACGCACCAACTCTGCATCCAGGATAGCCGCATCCGGCAACAACTCATCTGAAACCAAGGGATATTTGGCCGCCTTCTGCGGGTCGCTGATCACAGAGAATTTGCTGACCTCCGATCCCGTACCGCTGGTCGTGGGAATGACTACAAATTTTATCTGTTTGGCAAGACCTCCCTTGACAGATAACCAATTCATAGCTTTTGCGGCATCGATAGGAGAGCCTCCCCCCAGCGCCAATAAGACCTGAGGTTTGAACTCTAAAATCCTTTCAATACCCTTTGTAACTGTGGCGATGTCTGGATCTGGATTGACTTCTGAGAAAATCTGGTACTCGATATTTCGCATCTTCAACGGATCAGTCAGATAGCTAACCTTTCCACTCTCATGCATAAACTTGTCTGTCACAATGAAGGCTCTGTCCACTCCCTGTAAGACTTCATCCAATCCGTCTTTTCCCATGTAGACATGGGTTCTCAATATAAATTCTTCCATTTTCATCCTCCTTTCTCTAAGAGCAAAGAATCCTGTACCGCAGGATTCTCCGCCTGCGGCGGGTCACATGAGCGACATACTTCTTTTTCGCCGCAGTGCGATCCTCGCGGAGCGTTTTTATGTTATAGGACACTTCGGAGAACTTTCCTATAACTGAGCAAAGAATCCTGTTCCGCAGGATTCTCCGCCTGCGGCGGGTCGCATGAGCGACATACTTCTTTTTCGCCGCAGTGCGATCCTCGCGGAGCGTTTTTATGTTAGTAGGACAGTTCAGAGAACTTTCCTACTAACATAAAAAAAGTGTCTGGTCTCCTATTGTTTTGCGCAATAAGAATAACCAAGACACTTCGCCGTTCTTAGATTCAATCCGCACCTACTAACGTCGCAGGTACTGTTAAATTTGCTTCATTATAGCACAATAGGACCTTCTATGTCAACTTTGTTATTTCCATTTACATCCTATTTTATTCATCGCGAGCGTGCTCAAATCTGCAATTTTTTTTAACCTACTACATCCCTCTCTATAATCGCCTTCCATACCTCTTCTCCTAGGCCCAATTCATCCGTACACAGTATTGAGAAGACATAACCCTCTACCCGGAAGAGACACATATCTGAATCGCCTCAGCGATCCTCCGTCTTCCTGGGATTCACGAACTAAACATTCGTCAGCAGATGGAAAAAACCCGTTTCTTAATATCTTCTCTTTCCTTCGGAGCAGGTTCCTTCTCGATCCCGCCAAAAGGCATCTGAGCTATCAGTACATATTCTTCCGGAAGGTGGAGAAGATCTTTCACAGCCTTGTCGATCACCGGATTGTAGTGTTGTAAGGAGGCGCCAATCTCCAGTTCACGAAGACCGCTCCAGACAGAAAGCTGCAACATACCGCTGGACTGAGAAGCCCATACCGGAAAATTATCCGCATAGAGTGGAAATTGTTTTTGGAGGGACTCGACAACCTTTCTGTCATAAAAATAGAGAATCGTGCCGCTGCCCGCGCGGAAGCTGTCGATCTTGTCAATGGGAACCTGCCCGTCAAAAGCATCATACACTGCACTCCATAACTGATCTTGCTTCTCCCCGTATACGACGACAACCCTACTACTCTTCATGTTGAAAGCATCCGGCACCAATTCCGCCAGTTCCTCTGTCATACGGATCACTTGCTCGATGGGAACAGGTAGCTCCCGGTTGATCGCGTAATAACTCCTCCGCTCTTTTAAAGACTCTGTGATTTTCATAATAAACACTCCTCTCAAATCATATTCCATGTAAAACGATTATTTATGGTGGACAAATGTATTATTCTCCAACTCTCTCCAGACAACCTCCAAACTTCTTTAACAATCTCAATAGTTCATTTTTCTCATCCTTGGACCAATTATGCATCGATTCAATGATCATAGCCTTATTTTCAGGAAACGCCTGCTGTACCAGCTCGTTCCCCTGATCCGTAATGTGGAGTATACATTTTCTCCTATCACTCGTGTCAGGCAGGCGGACAAGAAGTCCTCTTCTCTCCAGATTTCTTATAATTATTGGAATGGTTCCGGTTGTACTGAGAATCTTTTTCTGGACCTGCCCCACAGTCAGATCACCTTTGTGCGAGAGAGCCTCCAGCACGGCAAATTGTCCCATGCTCAGTCCATAGCGTTTGACAATTCGGGTGGTTCTGCGGTCTATCTCACTGCTGACACGGTGTAGTCCAATTAAAATCTTCAGTTCAATTGCGTTCAATATAGCTCCCCCTTTATCTCTACATAGATATAATATACTCTAATTAGAGATAAAATGTCAACACTCCAAAAAATAAATTATTCTCAATACACTTCTATACTCCCTGCGGCTTCTGTTCTTAACTGCACTGATCACGCCAGTTTCACCATGAATATTAGCCCCTCCGAAAACAAGATCTGACTATCGCGATTGGCTTGCGGTTGCTTTTTCTCCTACCCTATGCTATACTATCAACCGTTGCAAGTGTTGTATCAACAGCATTTTCAGCAAAATGTACCGAGTGTTCGTGACCTTCCACTCGTAAAACAAAACTAAAGGAGAGAAAAAAATGAAAGATCAAAAACCATTCCAAGTGCTATTCATGGCACAGGCAGCTATGATCGCTGCCATCTATGTGGTGCTCACAGTCATCTTTGCACCCATCAGCTTCGGTCAAGTTCAATTCCGCATTGCGGAGGCTCTGACCATACTCCCGGTATTTACCCCCGCTGCAATCCCTGGCCTGTTCATCGGCTGCCTCATCGGCAACATTATGGGCGGTGCGATTCTCCCAGATATCGTCGTCGGCAGTATCGCCACCTTGATTGGAGCCATCTTCACCTATACCTTGAGGAATCACAGCCGTTTCCTGGCCCCCATCCCCCCAATCATGTCCAACACCATTTTAGTCCCCTTTGTGCTCTACTATGGATACCAGATCAATATTCCCATCCCCTTCCAAATGCTGACTGTCGGTATAGGAGAGGTGATCTCCTGCGGTGTGTTGGGAATGATCGTACACACAGCGCTGAGTCGATACAAAGACACCATTTTCGGCCAGGCAGCGTCCGGTCAACATCTATCTTAGTCAACGGAAATAGAGGGAGCCAAATTTCTAGAAATTGGCTCCCCCCACGCTTTCTACCGGCCTAAATTCTTCCAACTCTCATGCATATACAGACCTCTTCTCTCCAACTGCACAAAAATATCCTTGGGATCAAAAGCCTCCTCCGGTATCAAGATGCCACTCTCTTTTACCTTCCCCTTAGCCAACTGCTCCGCCGCTATAGCCAGTGGAATACCCACATTCCTGGTGTAAGCTCTCAAACCTTCCCATCCTTCTACACTTCCGTCTGAAGACGGATGTGTGTGATAAATAATTCCCTGTTTTTTGATTCCATCTTTATAGCCCACCACTTCCACATGCAAAGCGTATCCATACAGTTCCGTGGTCTTTCCCTGCTCGCTCTCCACAAGGTAGTCGCCGATAATACTCATCAGACCTCTCTCCGTATCTCCCACTCTCACTGTAGGATTCGCTAAAATTCCATAATCATATAAGCCTCTCACCAAATTCATATTCTGTCTGGGCCAGGTTCCCCTCACCTCTATCAAACGAACGCCCTTCTCCTTCAGAGCCTTTGCCAACGTAATCGTTTCTGAGTGAGGAATGATATACTGGGTGGTCTCCCCGTAGGGCTTGGGGAGCATAACTTTTCTGGGGCGTGCAAACGGGGGGACTTGGATGAACTCCCCGTCTTGATACACAACACGACTTTTCAAATCTGGATCATACTCATAGGTGGTCGTCTCCGTGATAGATTTTGAAAAGGCAAAAGGACGAAATGCTCCATGGGAGACATAGATCTCCTCCACTTGATCCAACTGATTTGCCAAATGCATTGCCATCATCTGCGTAGTTCCTGGGGTCATACCAAAGCCTGGAACACAAGTCTTTCCTTTTTCCCGAAATACCCCATCCCACTTATTTTCTTCTCCAAATCCATTTAAGTTAACTCCGTTACATCCGGCCTTCGCGATGCATTCTGTGGAAAGACCGTTAAGGGTAATCTGTGTGCCATCCATCACCACATCGTACCCTTCCATGAGCTTAGACGCCTCCTCCACCTTAGTGACGTCAATCTTCACCACATCAACTCTTGGATCATTCAACCATTTTGCCACTTTGCAGGCCTCTTCATAGTTAAAATCCCCTATGGTGATCTTTTCAAAATCCGAATATTGAACCAAATCCAAAACAGATTCCCTGCTGATACGTCCTGCCGCTCCTAAACAAAAAACTTTCATTTCACTTTCTCCTTTATTCTTTTCTTTTTTGCAATAATCTGTAGACAAATCTCATATACACCTCTGACCAACACATTAATCAGAAGGATCAAAAGACTCATAGCTGCCGCCTGGGCTATATCCCCGGCTTCTTCCATATGGGTGATGGCAATGGAAGCAATCTTAAACTGCGCGCTGTACAAAAATACCACTGCTGATACTGTCACCATCGAATTCATAAAATAGTACATGAATATCTCCAGCGCAGCCGGCAAGGACAGCGGTACCACCACCTTTAAAAAAGTTTTCCATCTTGGTATTCTCAGACTGTCTGCCACATTCTCATACTCTCTGTCCAATTTTTTAAACGCGCCGCTGGCTGTGACAAAGGGAACCGAATAAAAATGCACAATATTTGCAAGAACCAAGATTATCATTGTCCCATAGACAAAGCTCAAAGGATTCCCTTTCTGATTAAAAAAGAATATAAAACTTAAACCGATCACCATCCCTGGCAAAGCCAGAGGAAGAGAAGAGAGAATCTTTCCCAAGTGTTTAAATAGAGGGATACACCTTCCTCTTTCTATAAAGTAAGCATAAATAAACACGAATACTGTTCCAAATATCGCAGTCAAAACACTCATCTTCATAGAATTTAGGAAGCTTTGAAATCCTCCTGTAGACTGGTTAAAAATGAAATTTTTCCAAGTAAGCCCCATGTCATAAGGATAATACTTTGTGAAGGCCCCCATAATCAACACTCCCACAATGCTTAGTAGACACAGGGTTATTCCTCCACATATACCATAAAAAACTCCATCTCTTACCGGACTTTTCTTAATATTAAGGGGCTGAGCCTTGGAGCTGACTCCTTCCCCATTCTTTTTTGCAGTGATCCTGTCCACTCCAAAGCTTAAAACTGCCGGTATCAAAAGCAGAGTCCCCACCACAGCTCCCATATTCATATTAAATTGTCCAGCCACCTGCTCATAGATATCTGTGGCCAACACATTGTAACTGCCGCCCAAAACCTTCGGTGCTCCAAAATCTGTAAACGCCAGTGTAAAACACACAAACAGACTGTTGATCAACGTATAACGAATGGAAGGAATCGTGATGTGACTGAACTTTTTCATGGAATTACACCCCATACTCTCCGCTGCCTCATACAGACGTCCATCCACATAATTCAAGGCCACTGAGAACATCAAAAAGGATTGGGGAAAGGTGTAAATAATTTCAGACAAGACAATTCCAGTCCTTCCATACAATCCGATATCCCACCCCAGACCGGTAATTACACCTTGGTTACCAAACAGATAGACCAAACTCAACCCATGTACCACTGTGGGAAGAAAAAGTGGGATCATAGCAACATAGCGAAAGAACACTTTTCCTCTTATATTCGTTCTGATTATTCCATATGCATAGAGAAACCCCAATAAGGTCCCCAAGATTGCCGCCATTGCCGAGACTGTCAGTGTATTCTTAACAGATACCGACAGAGAAGGTGTGGAGAAATATTTCAGATAATTGTCCAATCCCACAAACTCTCCTGTAGAAGAAAGAAATGCCTTCGAAAAGAGAGAAAAAAGAGGAAAAATTAAGATTACCAGAAAAAACAACGTCATTATTAACATAGACGCATTTGCTGGGGCCGACCACGTCTTCCTATCTTTCATGCCAGAGTCCTCTCCACCTGCCCTGAATTGGAATAACAGACAATCCCAGATTTTGGAATGTTAAAATACACCTTCTCCCTCCCCTGCAGAAGTAAGCCGCCTGCACGGGAAGAATCTAAATCTGCACAAATAGTCTCTCTTGTTTTCTCCAATTTTCCATACACGCGGGTTAGGGCTCCTCTGAATTCCACTTCTTCAATGGTTCCTGCCCAGCACGTGGACTCTTGAGTCCTTCTTGTTCTTGATATTTCCACTGTCTCAGGGCGCACACCATAAACCCTCCCTTCCCTTTTATAGAGATTCATCGTCCCTATAAAGTTGGCCACAAAAGCCGTCTCAGGTGAATGGTAAATCTCCCTGGGAGTTCCCACCTGTTCTACCACTGCTTGATTCATGACCACGATCTTATCCGCCATTGTCAAAGCTTCTTCCTGGTCGTGAGTCACCATAATTGTAGTAATGTTCAACTTCTTTTGAATCTTGCAAATCTCTGAGCGCAGCTTTATGCGTACCTTGGCGTCCAACGCACTGAGAGGTTCATCCAAAAGCAGAAAATCTGGTTTCAATGAGATTGCTCTGGCCAGAGCGACTCTCTGCTGCTGGCCACCGGACAGCTGAGATGGATACTTCTTTCTATGCTCATAGAGATCCACCATATCCAACACTTCCTTACATCTGCTCTTTTTTTCATCTCTAGATATATGCTTCTGTTCATTTAAGCCAAACAAAATATTTTGTTCCACCGTCATATGGGGAAATAATGCATAAGATTGAAAGACAATGCCGAAGTTTCTCTTGGAAGGAGGCAATAAAGTACAATCTCTCCCTTCTATAAATATTTGTCCACTGTCTGCCGTCTCCAACCCTGCGATAATCCTAAGCAATGTAGTCTTACCGCAACCCGACGGCCCTAAAATAGTCACCAATTCCCCTTTTTCCACATCCACATTGACCTTACGCAAGGCCGTCTGAGTGTCAAATTTTTTTTCTATATTTCTCACAGATAAAAACGCCATAACTGTCGCCCCCTATGCTTCCGCTTCCGACTTACCATCGTACTTCTCCAGCCACTCACTCAAGATGTCTTCCCTATTTTGGGCCGCCCATGAAAAGTCGTTGTCTATAAGTTGATCGATGGGGTTGCTCTCATACCCATCATAGGTTCCCGTATTTTCTACAGTGACAATCGGATAATTAACTCTGTACAAATCCATTGCATTATCCGAGATCGCCCAATCTAAGAAAGTATATGCCGCAGGATTAATCTCATCTTTTTCGATCAGTGCATTGGCCTCCAGATCCCAGCCTGACCCCTCCTCGGGGAAGATCACCTCCACAGGGGCTCCCTTATCTCTCTGGCTAATCCCCGCATAACCAAAACTGACTCCCACGGCACACTCCCCTGAAGCAGCCATTTTCGCCGGTTTCGACCCTGAATGTACATACTGTCCAATATTCTCGTGAAGTTGATCCAGATACTTCCATCCCTCTTGGGAATCCTCTCCATTTAACTGGAGAATGGCAGACACTGTCAAGAAACCAGTTCCTGAAGAATTGGGATTTGACATGACAACTTCACCTTTTAATCTGGGATCTAGCAAATCTTGATAAGATACAATGTCCTCAGGAGTCATACCCAGTTTCTCTAATTCCTGCGTATTTACCACGAAGGCCGTCTCCCATGCATCCATCCCCACCCAAGTGGGAACCTCCTTCTCAGACTTAAATTTATCAAGAATTCTATCACATCCCTCCGGTTCATAGGCCTTTAGACCTCCCATATCATCCAGAACCATCATGGAAGAAGCAGCCGTCCCCCAGACCATATCCGCCTGGGGATTGTCTTTTTCTGCAATCAGCTTTGCCGTGATAATTCCCGTGGATTCTCTAACCACGTTGACTGTGATATCCGGATACTCTCTATGAAACTCCTCCAGATAATCTGTCACCTGCTCGTCTTCCAATGCAGTATAGACTGTAATCTCACCGGAATCCGCTTTTCCACCGTCTGCGCTGGAAGGTTGCGACTTTGAACTCTCTTTACTGTCAGTTCCCCCACACCCTGCTAATGCCGTCATCGTCAAGACCGCCACCAAAATCATATATAACTTCCTTTTCATCTTCTCCTCCTTCTCAGTTTCTTTTTTTCAACTGCTTATCTCTTACAAGCCTCATTATAAAATTTCTTTTACCACAAAAAAATCACAGTAAAGTAAAATTATTCCTTTACTGTGATTTCCACCCTGTAATTTTTCTACAACTATGTTATTTATATTTAAAAGGCCTTTCCCCGATTTTCAATATATCATATCTTGAATATTCTTCCAGCTACGGTTCATCTGCTCCGCATAGTAATCATAATTACTCAAAAATACTCCCAAGTAGAGCATATCCACCAGAGATACCTGCACACTCCTGGTGAAAATTGCATTGCCATACATATATTGGTCGTTTTCTGTACACAAAATAACGTCCGCATACTTATTGATCAGTGCCTGCTCCGAATTCGTAATGGAAATCGTCAACGCACCTGCCTCTTTGGCACATTTTAAGGCTTCTACCGTATGCTTGGATCTCCCTGTATGGGAGATTCCAACAGCCACATCCTCCCCGGAGAGATTCTTAGCGTTTACCTTCTGCATATAGCTATCTTTGTTAAAGTACACCTGTTTTCCAATATATGTCATCTTAGTGGAGAAATCTTCTGCTGTACAAGTTGAATTCTCAACGGCATACACTGAAATATTTTTTGCATCCTCCAAAGCTCTCACCGCTCTTAAAAATTCATAGGTGGACAAAGCTTTTAAAGTTTCTTCCAAATGCTTAATATTGGTCATAATTACCTTAACCGGTAAATCCACAAGGCGATCTTCTCTTCGAATGGGATAATCTAGGACTTGTTCCGGCACCCGCTTAATATCCTCTCTGGCATATTCCTCCAGAATCCGATCCTTCAAAGCCCGATATCCCTTCAGTCCCATCGCTTTAGAGAACCTTATCACTGTGGGCTGGCTGATTCCCGCCTTCTCTGCAAATTCTCCGATGTTCCAATCCACAATTTTTTTATTCTCTTTGAAAATAAGGTCTGCTACTTTTTTCTCAGAAGGTCTCAAATCTCTATACTTTGACCGAATTTCCAATTGAAAATCCCCTAAATCCATGTTACCCTCCTGTAGATTAACTACATAAATGCTCTCTTTAAACTTGCTGTCCTTTGAAGATTCAAATATCTTGGCCATAAAACTTTTCATTTTTACTGTCAAAAACTTTGATAATCTCATTTTACTGCAAACTTAATAAAAATAACATGCATTCTATGTAAAATCTACATCAAAGAAAAAAAAACTACACCATCCCCTCTGTCTATTCCCTTTCTTAATTCTGGGGATCACCCCTATGGGACAACAAAATAGATTGTCTCAGATACCCCAAACTCTCCGCCAAGAGCTTGGAGAGACTGTATCCGCCCGCCACGAAAACCTTTCTGTAAGAGAGCCATACCACAAGACAGGTAATCTCCATCAACACGATGCGAAGCGCCGTGTGACAAGAACTATTCTTATAGTGACTCAGGGTATAAGACTGAAAGACTACATGGGGCAGTTCATCTCGTAACATCTGCCTGCAAATACTCTTGAGCGCCTTGGACTCCACTCCATTCCCTAGCGCCGTGTAATAGGACAACGCAATGATCTCCGCAGTGACAAGGACTGTGACCTCCGACGAAATACCTCTTATCTGGCGTAGTCTCCGAAAGAGATCATCCAAACAATTTTTCTTTCTCTTTGGTTCCCTGTGCCAATTCATATAGCGGGCCAGATAGGAAGAATGCCTGTTCTCCTCCCTGATAAACCACTGGATCGCCTCCGGGTAGTCTCCCTCGCCCTGTTCTCCCGCAAATCGCCTGGCCGCCTTTTGCAGATACTCGCCCTCGCTGCGCTCTCCCTTCTGGAAAGAGGCGATGGAAGGAAAGATAAGTTCCCTCTCCCCCTGAGAGAGTTCCGGCTCCTCCGAGAAATCTATGTCCAGCCGATGTCGGTCATTTCTTCGAAAATACCGCGTCCACTGTCCATAGTCAAAGTTCTTATACTTGCTATTCAAGATATCGTACATCTATACTCCTGCCTTTCCATCTTTCTCTCGTTGGTCTGACACCGACGGTATGAAAAATCTCAACAATCCCAGATGGTGTAACATAAAAATCGATAGATCCATAAAGAAATGTGCGATCAACGTGCTGATAATCACACCATTAGATTTCAACAAAAAGCCTGTGTGAAAACCGTACCAACAGACTCCCCCAGAGTATGCCGCCATCAATATTAACAGCGGCGAATTCTTCATCAAATTCGACAGTTCCTCCCGAACTCCTTTCCAAGTAAAATCAAAATAGACAAACCGGCCAACTGCCAATGTGACAAAATATAGAATCAAGGTATCATAGTTCTTATCCTGATAGATAAACCTTATATATAACAAAATCAAGACGATGTAAAAAGAACTCAACAGCCGGATAGCGGCTTTTTGCTCTGTCTTGATATGCGTCAGTTTCAAAAATCCCACATCCATACAGTTGGTTGCCAACACAGAGATTAGAATAAAGAGCAAGAGCAATACATTCTGATACTCATGCCAGTAATAAGCCACCGAAGGTATTCTCTCGTCAATCACATAGTAAAGGGAGACAAAGAAAAGAACAGAAGTGCTTGCAAAAGCCATCTCATAAAAACTCTCTATGAAGACGAAATGCCTTCTGCGAATATAATAAATTTCTCCCGGCGAACATCTTCTCAACTCTCTCCTGTGAACGGCCCCTGCTTGCACTCTAGCTGTAATCAGGATGATGGTAAGAATCACCGCCAATCCCAAGAAAGAAACCAACAAAAAAGAACCTGCATTCTTAAAGTCAAAGTAATGTTCCAGATAGTATAACATGTTAAGAATTCACCTCTTTGTAATTACATTTGTCCTTCTAACTACCCCCGAGCACGCTTCTTCCCACACCGCTTACTGCGCTATGACAAACTGTGCCTCCCACAATGAGAATTAAGACGGATATTCTCAATCCATCTCGCTACTTGCCCATAATCTTATTGCCGCTCTCGTGATATTTTGACATGAGCTTGTACTCCTGCCAAATCAGCCAGGTCTCGCTCCTACTTAAGAAGCGGAAGTTTCTCTGATAAGATTAGAACAATGTCTGCTGCTCATATTCCACATATCGTTCCAATGCCACTGGTCTTTGACGGAGCAAATGGAAGGTAGCCCCATCGTCAGTCAGCCATCGTGTCAACTGCCCCTCCTCCAAAATCAACGGCATACGGTCATGGGTTGAAACCATGGACTCATTCGCCGCCGTGGTCAAAATGGTAAATCGTTCCTCACCCTCAAACCAATCGCTGAAACCGGCCATGTAGACCAGGGTGGCATCCTCCCTCCGAAATGTATTCTTCTCTTTTCTTCGATTCCACTCATAGAATCCCCGGGCAGGTATCACAATCCGGTGATGACGAATACCACTTTGAAACATTTTCTTGTCCAACACAGTCTCCGACCTGGCATTGATCACCACGCCGCTTCCCTGATGAGCAGGATATCCCCATCTTTTGCAAGTCAATCTCATCTCTTCCCCTGGACAGTCAATGACCGGAGCCAGACAAGTGGGATAAATATCCCCGTCAAATTTCTCTTCCCGGATCTTTCTGTCCACCTGGCGAACCATCCGGCTAATCTCCTCCGCCATATCGGCATCTACATAATAGCGGCCACACATCTCTCTCACCTACCTCACAATGTCTCTTCTATTAAGCGTCCTTATTATACTACAGGAGTCACTCTTTTTCCAGGGCCCTAGTCCATGTTCCGCCTCCCGTAATCTATTCACCGGCACAGTTATAATATCTTTCCCCAACCTTGTTCTATCCCACTCCACGGTCAGCCCGAAGAATCCCAGAGCAGATTGCTCTCACAACATCCTCCCCCCGGTATGCTTTCACATATTAATTTCACAATTTCTCTTCTATGACATGAAAAAGCTCTGGAGCATATCACACATCCAGAGCTTTTTCACCTCACAAAATCCAAGGGTCAAGGCGCCTCTTTGCCTAGGCCATCTGCCGGCTGGCCAACTGATAGAACAGTCCTTTCTTTTGCATAAGCTCTGCATAAGTTCCCTGTTCCACAATCCGCCCTTGATCCATCACTAGAATCTTATCACAATCCATAACGGTACTCAGCCGATGAGCGATAACCATACGGGTAGTTCTCAGTCTGGCCAGGCTCTCGCACACCATCGACTGGGTCACATTATCCAGCGCAGATGTGGCTTCGTCAAAGAATAATATCTTCGGTTTCCCCACAATGGCCCTGGCGATTAAGATTCGTTGCCTTTGTCCCCCTGAGATTGTCCCGCTGTTCTCAGAGAGTACCGTGTGCAATCCCATAGGCATATCATTGATATCGTCTTCCAGCCCCACTTCTTTGATCACCTGCTGAACTCTCTTCATGGTTGTATGTGGCGCTGTAATCGTAATATTTTCATAGATACTTCCTGAGATCAGATCCCCATCCTGCAACACCACACCGAACTTTTTGCGCAGTTCTCTCTTATCCATACTGTCAATATCTTTCCCATCATAGAAGACTTTTCCCTTCTGAGGCCGCTCAAATCCCAGGAGAATCTTCATCAACGTGGATTTCCCACAACCTGACGCCCCCACCACGCCAATATAAGCTCCCGGTTTAATGTGAAAAGACACGTCGCTCAGGACAGATCCCACTTCCTTGTCATATGCAAACGTCACATTAGACACCTCGATGTCCCCTGTCAGATTACCAGGCAACACCGTATTTTCCTCGTACTCTGGCAACGCAAATAAAACAGGTTTGCACCGTTTATACGCCGGTATAATCGCATTGACATCCAAAAATGAGGATACCATCTGCAACATTGCGCCGGAAAAGGATCCAAAAGCCGTCATAAACGCCATAAATCCACCCACGCTCAACTCCACATTTTTCCGTATCATGATATAATATAAAACGATAGAGAAGAGCACTTGAAAGGCTGCCATAAGGCTATCCACCACAATACCCATCTTCTCTTTTTTCATATATATTTTTCTGGATTCCGCATATGGCTTCAGGTACTCGTACAGAGCCCGGTTCTCCACCCCGGCGATCCGAATCTTCGCGATCCCCGACAAAAACTGGTACATGATAGAGGACAATTTCCCGTCAATCTCCATCTTCCTGCCCTCATACTTCGTCTGCCGGTATCCAATAAAACCGATCAGAACCATCGCCAGAACAATCATAAAGATAGACGTCTTCGCCAGATTACCAGAATACTGGAACATTCTCCACAGATACATCAAGGAGAAAATGCCGCTCAGCAAAGTCTTAACCAAGACGTCGGCCATAATCTGGAAAATCGTAGTCACACCCATGGCGCGCTGCGCCAAATCTGCCGACTCATACTCCCGGAAAAAGCTCTCGGGAAGATTAAACAGACGGTCATAGGTGGCGCTTTGCACCGCATATTCCATGGCGTTCATACTTCGAAAAGTCGCCAGATTCTTCACTATAGTAAAGCTAAGATTTCCGATGGTACATGCCAAGATCACCATACAGATCTGTACCAGGCCGCTGCTATTGGCCATTGGGATAAACTTGTCGTATAACTGTTCGTTGATCATCGGAAGCAACAGACCGATCAAGGTTCCCAGCAAAGCCATCAGGCCAATATTCACAAAATCTCTCATATAAGCGCTTTTCAGGCCAAAGAACAAAAGATCTTTCCAGCGGATCTTCTCATTGGGAAACGGGCGGTAAATCATATCTGCCTTGGGCTCCAGACTGTTGGCCAGAGTTTCGTCCACACGGCGGCTCTCCTCCGTCACTGGGTCATAAGCAATATAGGAAGACGGGCCTGTGGGAATGCAGGCCACCGGGTATCTGCCTTTCTCCGTATACGCGATCAGCGGCCCTGAGTCCCGTCTGTACCAATTTTCCTCCAACACGATCTCCCTGCTGGTGAAATGGGACAGCCTTCCTATGTCCCATATATCGAACTTCTTTCGATTACTCTCTTTAATCTCCTCAAACGGCGCGATATATACCCCCATGTAATCGCACACATAGGCTGCCGCGTCATACATCCGGTTCCCACTTTTTGCCGTCTGCTGTTTGTATTTTTTCTTGCGAAACATGCTCAGGATGAGACTGAGGCCCTTCTCATATGTACTCTGTTGTTCCAAGGAAGTAGCATAGATATAGCCCTCTTCTTTGATGATATTTATATTGTACTGCTCTACAATCTCCTCCTCGAACTCGTCCGCTGAGAAAAGCCGCACTTGTATTAATTTCGCGAAGTCCGTTTTGGCACCGTCCATATCCTCCGGTATAAACGGCTGCATCTTGGCCTCCTCCAAGGCCACCAGTCCGAACCTCCAGCTCCCAAGCTGTCTGTGTTCACAGACAAGAGAGGGAATCACATCTCCTTCCCCCGCCTCATAGAGCATAAACCTTCTTCCCGGTTTTCCCTCTGCATATGGCACAATATAGACGAGTACATGCCCCTCTTCTACACGAAACGCACTTTCTGCCTGATCGGTGAGGAACATCTTTCCGCCTTTTAGATAAATAGGTTCCATATGGCCCCCTCCTAAATATTCTGAATTAGTCTCTGGTAATGGCCTTCCTGATTTTTAAGTTCGTCGTGGGTCCCTCTCTGCACGATCTTACCTCTCTCCATGACAATGATCTCATCACAATCCCGAATGGCCGACAATCTATGGGCAACTATCACACAGGTACATCCCCGTCTCTTGATATTATCAATGATCTCTTTCTCCACCAACGGATCCAGAGCGCTTGTGGCCTCATCCATGATCAAGATGGTCGGATTCGTCACCAAAGCCCGGGCGATCTCAAGCCGTTGTCTTTGTCCTCCGGATAAATTGGCGCCGCCCTCTGTCAACTCATACTCATAGGCTCCCGGTTTCTTCGTTATGATATCATGGATACAGGCGTCTTTCGCCGCCCGGATCATATCCTCCTCCAGAACACTGCTACTCCACATAGTCAGATTATCCCGAATCGTCCCAGAGAACAGCGTAATATCCTGGCTCACCGTGGAGACACTGCAGCTTAGTATCTCCTTGGGGATCTGCTTGATTGACATACCGTCCATGTAGATCTTTCCCTGCCACGGTGTGTACAGCCCACTCACGATCTTAGATACTGTAGATTTCCCACATCCGGAACTTCCCACAAAGGCTATTGAGCTACCGCTCTTCAAGTGAAAATTAAAGTCTTCCACCAGCGGCGCGTCCAGAATATTATACCCAAAGGAGACGTCCCTCAATTCCACCTCCCCTGTCAGCTTCGTGGTCATAGGAATCTTCTCTTCCGTCTCCTCAAATTTCTTGTCCTGCTCATACCGCATGATGTCCTCCACACGGTTCATATCTGCCTTTAAGGTCTGAATCCGCTGAATAAACCCTACCAGCTTATTCACAGGCTCAATAAATGATCCCAGCAGACTTGTGTAGGCCACCAACATACCCGCGGTCAGCTCCCCCTTGATCACCAGGAGACCGCCGAACATAAGAACCAGGACATTTGCAATCTCCGTGAACACTTCCGGAATTGCATTTAAGATTTGCTGCAGTTTGCCCAGTTTCTGTTCCATCAAAATCGTCTTGGCGTAGTAGCCCAGAATTCTGCTCACATACTCATTCTCCGCCCCGGATGCCTTCAAGGTACTGGTGATATTCAAACCGGCGAACACCGCGCCGATCAACTTTCCTTGATCTTGTTGCATCTTCATCGTAGAATTTGCAATGGCGTCCGAACTCAATTTCACGAGAACCACATTGATGCAAATGCTGATAATACCGATCAGAGTGAGAAAAGGACTGTACAGCAGCAATAAAATCAGATAAAATGCCGCCACAAAGATATTTAACACAGTCTCAGCCAATTCCCCTGCCAAGAAAACGCTCACATTGTTATTGTTCTCCACACGCTCTGCCAGATCTCCCGCATACCTCTGGTCAAAAAAGCCCATGGGCAGCCGAAACATGTGAGATAAAAATTTGTGCGCGGAGATCATAGACATTTTATTCTGAAGACGTTGCAATAGGATACCCCGGTAGAACATGAGCAACGCCTGGAAAAGCATGGTGAACCCCATAATACACAGAAAAACGGTTGTCCATTTGTCGTTTCCCCCCAATAAAATATCATCGATAAATACTTGGGAGAATATGGGTATGATCAATCCTGGAAACACCAACAACAAGCCGATGCACACCAACGCTGCGATAGACAGATACTGTCCTTTCAACCGCTTCTTCACAAAAGAAAACAATGTCTGTTCTTTTTTCGATTTTTGGAAGCTGTCCGTCTTCTCAAAAGTGAGTACCACCCCGGTGAACGCCGCGTCTAATTCCTCATAACTTAATTTTCTCCTCCCCATCGCGGGGTCATTGATATAATAAGACTTCCCTTTACGTCCCTCATAGACGACAAAGTGATTAAAATTCCAGTGAAGGATACATGGAGGTTTTAACTCTATCAGCTTGTCCAGTGATTTGCGATAACCCTTTACCTCCAGCCCAAACTTTTTCCCCGCCCGCATAATATTTTTAGCATTGCACCCATCTCTGGACACCCCGGTCTCAATACGCATACGTTCAAGAGGCATATATTTTCCATAATAGGCAAAAATCATCGCAAGTGACGCCGCCCCGCACTCCGTGGCCTCCATCTGATAAACGGTTGGGGTCTTCGCATAAAGTTTCTCCATGTCACACTCCTTTGATTAGTGTCCCTGTGGCCGAATTCTCAACTGTGCTCTCATTGGAATCCGAATCTGATTTTATGGTGAACTTCTCTTTTAGGTATGGCAGAAGCATTGTGATAGGAGCTTTCTCTTCCGTCACTATATTGGCAGTCAACATCGTCCCTTCTGTCAGTTCAATATCTGCTCCCTTCTTACTGGACCATGCATATCCGCTTGCTGTGCCGCTGTCCTTTTCCAGAGAACAAACCACCTCGATCACTGGGCCTGAATTCAGAAAAGCCTGGACCAAGGTCTCATCCCCCAGCTTTTTCTCCATCTCACCTGAAGATATCACATAGTTGGATACGGTCTTTACTTGACCTCTCATATGGCCATATTCCTGTGTGTTCACCGTCGTGGGATATACCATAACTTCCATCCCAGGTTTGACCTTTTTTCCTTCGGCGATGGGTATATAACAGATGACCTCCTGGTAATCCGCCTCTCTTTGTTTCACCTTGATAATCTCTGACCCAGCGCTGACGATATTGCCGCTGTCTGCCACCATCTCCTGTATTTCTCCGTCTACCGTGGAGACAATCTCATATTTCTTCAAATTTTCCGTGTATTTTTTCAGTTCTGTCTCCAGACTATCCAACACAGATTCTTTGGTCGCGGTAAAAGAATCCTGTAGCGTCTCCAGTTTCGTGTCCCGCTCTTGTTTCGCCTGCCTGGTCTGAATCTTGAGATTCTCCACCTCCTGTCTCAACGACTCGTAGATGGATTTCTCTGTGGAATACTCGGAGACAGCCTGAGAATACTCGTTATTCGCCGCTGTCTGCCCCTGATTCATTGACCCCTGGCTGGCTAAGACATCTGAATATTGCGCTTTAGCTGCCTCAAAGGCCGCGCTCGCACTGTCATACTCCACTTTATACTTCTCATACGCTTCCTCTGCCACATTGAGCGTATTCTGAGCGGCGCTCAACTGTGTCTGTGCCTGGACATAGGACTCCGTCACAGCCGCCGCCTCCTCCTGTACTGCGGCAAGACTCTCCTGCGCCCCCGAGAGCTCGTCTTCAAGAATATTCAATTCCCCCTGCACTCTGTCAATCTCAGACTGGGAAGCTCCACTTTGCTGAAGTCTAGCAAGCTCCTGCTGTTTTGCACTGTATGCCGCTAAACTTTGATTTACCTTTGTCTCGGCAGACTGAACCGTCATCTGGACCGTATTATAGTATTGTTCTGCCAACTTATAATTCTGATCTGCGGTACTGTTCTCTGCCTTGGCCTGCTGATATTGAGAGTAAGCGCTCTCATAATACTGTTTTGCGCTGGCCAGATCTGTCTGGGCCTCTGTATAATCTAGCTGCTCCTGTGCTCCGGTATCGCCGCCCAAAGCGCCATAGTATTCTTCCTTTCGCTCATTAACCTCCGCTTTTAGCTGACTCACCTTGGCTTTCTGCTCTTTTAGCTGCTCTTGCTTATCGCTCAGAGTCTGCCGGTTCTGCTCATACGTAAGCTGCAATGGCGTGAATTCACTCTTGATATCGATCAAAGATTTATTGTCAGAGGTAGCCTGATCATTCTTACTCTTCAACGTTATATCCCTGACAGAGGCAATACGCTCCGAAAGATTTTTCTGTTCCTGAGCCAGCTCTCCCCCGCCTATGTATGCAATTACTTGATTTTTCTTTACCTGATCTCCATCTTCTACCGTCACCTCAGTAACCATCCCGGAGACCTCCGAATAGACTCCTACTGTGCCGTCATTGTTCATGTAGATACCGTTCGTCTCCACTTTTACCGGCAATTTTCCCAGTATTCCCCACACCAGAGCGACTATCACAATCAGCGCCCCTCCAGCCAGAGCAATCCAAAAAGAGGGCGGCGTGATCACAATCGCCTTATCCAGTTGTTCTGGCGATGACAATTTCTCGATTGCTGATTTTCTAAATAAGTCAGACATCATAACCTCCTAATCTTTCGTTTATAATCCCCTTTAGCTTGTGTAAGGACCGTTTTGTAATTACTCTGACGTTCCCCGCAGTGATATCAAGTTCCCTGGCAATTACTTTTGAAGATTTCCCTTGATAGTATTTTTTTATGAGGATACTTCTCTCACGGTCCGGCAACCTTTGCAACGCCCAGAGAATATCTTCTTTTCTCTGTTTTAGGAGGACAGCCTCCTCTGCGCTGACTTCACATGGCAAGTTACTCAGATCTATTTTATCTATTAAGATCTCATCTTTTTTGTCTCTATAATAATTCTTCAGTCGATTATTGGTTATCACAAACAGCCATGTCTCCAAACTACTTTTTTCCTCTTTATACAATTCCCTACTCTTATACAGATTCAAGAAAATATCTCCGGCCAATTCTTCCGCATCTTCCTGGGATGAAATTCTCCGCCTGATATACGAAATAATTCTTTTATTATATTCTTTATATATCTCTTCGAATCGAATATCTTCCATGCTCTACGTACCTTTATCGCTGACCACTCTCACAATGTCAAGCCCGGAACTCACCTTGTCTCTCCACTGCCAGAATCGTTATATCATCCGCCTGCTCTGCGCCGTCGACAAAAACTTCTATCGATTCTACGATTTCCTCTATTGTCTGTTTGACTACTTTTCCTCTACAGTCTTTAAGAACTTCCATCAGCCGCTCTGTCCCATACATCTTCATCCCACAGTCCGTCGCCTCCGTCACCCCATCTGTATATAAGATCAACTTTTCCTGTGCCTGCAGGATTATTTTTTCTGTCCTGTATCGAATATTTTTCATCCCGGCCAGGACAAATCCCGCCTTCATTGGGACTGCCATGATACTCCCGTCCATCTTACAGATGTACGGAACATTATGTCCCGCATTACTGTATCTGAACTCTCCGGTATTCACGTTCAGAATTCCAAGGAACGCCGTGATGAACATTCCCTCCTCATTGTTCTCAGCCAATTGATTATTCGCATTCTTTAAGATCTCCCCCGGCTCCATTCCCAGAAGAGCCTGATTGCGTATAATCGCTCTCCCACTCATCATGAACAGCGCTGCCGGAACGCCCTTACCCGAGACGTCTGCAATCAAGATGGCCAAATGTTCTTCGTCCACAAAAAAGAAATCGTAGAAATCTCCTCCCACCTCTTTCGCCGGGTACATTGTGGCATAGATCTCTATCTCCTCCCTATCCGGAAAAGCCGGAAATTTATTGGGTAAGGCAGACATCTGTATTTTGCTGGCCACATCCAATTCCGCTTTTACCCTCGCCGAACTGGCTGCCACCGTCACGACTCTGAATATTGACCAATAGATCAAAAGATAAATGAGAAGCAATGCAACGATTACAGTGACTGCAATCAAAAAATTCCCCGGATCCACAGCCATCAACGTTATGCCGTAAGTATCCAAGGTTCCCTTCACAATCTCAAACATCACATATGCGAGACATGGGATCACAATAATATGTGCAATCTGTTCCTCAGAAGACTCCAAGACCGCTCTCAAGCGTTCTCTAAAAAATCCTTTATAGATACAAACAATACAAAGCAACCATACAAAATCAATCAAACTCCTAATCCCATAAGCAGGTTGATTCCTCAGATATCCATCGTCGCCGTTGGAAAAGAAGATATAAGTAATCTCCGCAAAGAATTGGGAGGTAGCGGCTACCGCCAACATAAATAGAAGCGATACAAATATTTTTGTGCTTCTTTTTCCCTGGTAAATCGTCAACACCAATGCTGTCGCCAAAAGCGCCGGCACTATGTTCTGAAACACATTTACCAGAGTCACGCCACTATAATATACTTGAATGATCGCTCCGCTCTCTATCTGATATGCCGCCTGATCCAAACGGGTAATCCCTTGCTCTCCCACATACTGAATCACTGTTCCCAGTGCAAAGACAACAACCCCGGCAATTCCCCATTGTATCCCGACAATCTTTTTCTCTTTTTTCATAGTCAGTGTCATAGACATCATAACCGCGGTAAATACAATAATCTGTAAATATCTAGTTCCCTCATAGAGGCATTCCCATAACATATCCGTACCCACGCTTCCCTATCTCCCTCGTCGAGCCGCCGAAGCGGCTCTTTACTTTTTACCTATACAGGCCTACGGTGCTGATAACGGTTCGCACCTCCAGAGACTTTCTCAAGCTCCTCTGGCGTAATCTCCCGATTCACTTTCTGTTCTCTCGGAATCTTTTTTTCAGAGTCTTTCTTTATCTCTTCTCTCTTCATCTTCTCACCTCCTCCCATTTATAATCTCAAGCCGCGCCACAGTGGAGCTCACCTCTCTGGCCTATAGCTGTGAGAGACATCTCTGCTCTAACACTGACAACGCGCGCATACCCCCAGATCACATCCCAATAATTTGTGATACGAAAAAAAGACAGATCTCTCTTGCCCGCCAAGTATATTTCAGTCCCTCTCATCTCTGCCGCCATTAAAAAACTATCACACAATTCCCAGTATATTAGCTTTTTCGATTATACCATGTCTTATTTTTTATTACAATAATAATCGTCTATCGGGAAAAAACCATTGTGAACAGTATATTTTCTCTAAATTATCAGAAAATTTCCGCATATCTACCACTGATCTCTACAATCTCCCCACACCTGTAAAAGCGCCCCTCAGACCACCTTCTTTACTATCGTAAGGCGATTTTCTCCCTCTTTTCTCTCGTACGCCACAGAGTCCACCAGATTTTTTAACATAAAGATCCCAAGGCCTCCAGCTTCCCTCTCCTCAATCGGCAGCTCAATATCCGGCTCCGTTCTCTCTAAGGGATTGTAGGCTCTCCCTCTGTCGGCACAGATGATTTTCAAGTACACGCCATCCTCAGCTTTCTGAAATTCATAGAGAACCCGGATCTCCCCATCCTCACCCTGCTCATATGCATAATGCACAATATTGATAAGCAATTCCTCCAGCGCAATATTCAGTTGCATCTGCTTTTTTACAGAGCTTCCCCTACGGTTCATCTCGCTTTGTAGATTCTCTATCACATCCGCTGTCGCTTCCTTCGCAGCAGGAACAATCAATTCTCTCATAATTCCGCCCCATATTGTGTCTCCTGACGTCCCAGTGTACACTCATCCTCTCTTGTGCATACTTCGCACACTACTCGACGGTTAAAATATCAATGAAACCGGTCATCTCCAACACCTCTTCTACAACCTCATTGATGTTGGTACAGATCATCTCCCTATTGTAGCTGTTCGCCTTTTTCTGGCCATTGAGCAGTGCGCGCAGCCCTGCACTTGATACGTACTCCACTTGCTCAAAATCGATGGTGATCTCCTCTTCCTGCTCCAGAAGATCCAAAAGCGCACGCTCAAACTCTTCTGCTGTGTACGTATCAATCCTTCCATCCACCTTTAATACAGATCCCACGTCCTTCTTTTCACATGTAATTTTCATCTCACTGATCTCCTATCGTCTTTATTGTACACTCCACTCTCTTCTCAAATTCCTGGAGAAACATCTCCTCAACCCAGGGAAACACATCATTGTTCAAATATCCCGAATATCTGGATCTACAGATATCCACAACCGCGATCTCCATGCCACTTGTCACTATCCAATCCACTAAGCGGTGAATTCTCTTCTCTATCTTTGCCTTTTCCGGTCGTGGATCCGGCCTGGTAAATTCTCGATACTCTAAGTAGTACTTATCATTCTCCCTCTTTACCTGGAGCAATCTTTTTGGCAGTATCCGAAAGGGATGGTAAACGTCTGACTGGTACTCGTTATAGGCTTCCTCCGTAATCTCTATTCTCTTCGCAGGCGCCGTGCTCAGCGAATCATCCCAACAGAAATAATCCAGATCCAAATCCAGCACCACCGCCCTGTCCTGATCTTGCCACTCTCCCAGCCCATTTTCTCTATGTGTATAAAAACGGTAAGCCGGATTTCTCTCTTCCTTGTACACACTGTGTATAAAAGGGATGTACTTTCCCGGCCTTAAATGCCCTCTCCCCATGCATTGAACGAAACAATCCGTCTCTATACACGGCTTCGGTATCAAGTTCTTCACTATGTGTACCTTGTCAAAGATCCCTTGGTACAGAGCCGGCATGATGAAATCAGCAATCCCCAATTTTTCATAGGTGAAAGCCTTTATCTGTCCCAGGGACTCCCATGGCCTCTGAAAATCCCAGTCATATCCCCCCGATTCCATATCGTCGTGATGGTCTATGTGAAGCAAATAATTATCCCGAGGCGGAATCAACCCTTGATCTATAAAGTAATTCCAGTAGTAAAAAGCTTCCTGGTGCTCTTCCATAATGTATACAGGTATTTTATTCATAAAGCTATTCCCAATTACTCTCCCTTCTCTTCTTGAATCTTACTTATGACTTTAGGGGCCGCGATCAAAAACCAAGCGCAATATTTCTCTGGATGCTCCTGCAAGTCCTTGGACAGCTCTTCTAAGTCTACCCAGCAC
This sequence comes from Blautia sp., assembly GCA_047014865.1. Lineage (GTDB taxonomy): Bacteria > Bacillota > Clostridia > Lachnospirales > Lachnospiraceae > Blautia_A. Next base: position 122,853 of record JBKXQO010000006.1, read on the forward strand.
ACCTCGCTGATCTCCTTGGGGTCCACATGCACCTCCCCCCGGTAATCTCCAAGATATACGTGATCATACTCATACTCCGACAGACCGTCCGCAAATACCTCCCGGTAGACAAAAGCGTCTATCTCCTGTGTCTGCGCACGTATGCCCAGCTCTTCCCACATTCTTCTCTCCACAGCCAGCGCCATAGACTCCCCATCTCTGGGATGCGAACAACAGGCATTCGCCCACAGGCCTCCTGAGTGGTACTTCTCAGGATTTCTCCTCTGAATCAACATTTTATCCCCATCGTGCAAAAATACAGAAAAAGCGCGGTGGAGTTCTCCCTTTCGGTGTACTTCTAATTTCTCTCCAGTTCCTATCTGATTGTCAAAGATATCGACCAATATTAATTTATCTTCCATCTACTCTCTCCAAAGTTCACAGGTGGACTCCCCCATATATAAGGAGCCGTTCATTTTCAAATTTACAGCCATACAAGGCAGACAGTTTCTGCGAAATCCGCAGTCTGAACAAGGCTTCTTCATTTCTTTTTCCACACTTCTCAATTCCTGCAGTGTCCTGGATTGACTCCAATACTCCGTCAAGTCTACAAAGTCCTCTTCGATCTCAAGATGCCTACAAGGGGTAATCTTGCCATCTACGGTGATCGAGACTGCATCCCTTCCGGCTCCACATCCCCTTGTGACTCCTACATTTTTATTAAAAAAGAAGGTTCTTCCCACCAAGGCCCTCATCTGCGAAAAACAACTCTCTATCTCTATCTTCACTGGCCCTTTGTATTTTTTTATCAGGGTAGCCACCGACAGCATTTGTTCCCTGGAGGGCAAACTCTTCCTCTCACATTCTGCATCCGGCTTAAATACCATGACCGCCAAGGCGCTCACACAATATTCCTCCGCCAGCTCCAGCATATCCTGGAAGGTCCCTGCATTATTGCTGTGCATCACCCAGTTGATACACGTCCGGGGAAACTTGCTTTCCCTCAACACTTCCAATGCACGAATCGCCATTCCATATCCGTCCCTCGTCAATCGGTTAATCTCCTCCGTCGGTCCGTTCAACGAGACGCAGATCTCACCGATACCATCCTGAATAAATTGATCCAGCTCTGCCTTAGAGAACCGGTAACCTGAGATAGCTATATTTGCCTCCATTCCTTTGAGGGCAATGCTCTGGACGACTTGGTGTATGTGTGGATAGCACATAGTCTCTCCGCCGCTCAGGTTAATGCTCTGAACATTCGCTCTCTTCGCCTCCCTGATCCAATGTTCGGCCATATCCGGCGACAAATCTTTTCCGCCTTCCAGTGAGCAATAACATTGAGGACATCGGAGAGGGCATTTTGTGGTCAATTCCAAGTTCATCAGACACGGAGTCTCATACACAAGCGTCTCCACATAGGGAACGCTCCCCTGGCGCAGGTAGGCCTTGGCATCTGTGAACCTGCCGTCCTCATAAGGCAATTTAAAATGCGAAATATCATTTCCGATAAACGGTGTGTGCGACGGATACCGGCCGACCCAACGCTTGACGTCGCCAGCCTTCTCCTTAAGACAAAGTTTATTCTCTGTCAAAAAATCTAGAAATTCACAGATCGTATCCAATCTTTTATTCTTTGTTCCAAAATTAATTCCTATCTTCTCAGAAATTCCCTGGGGAAAAACGTTAAAGTCTAAGATAAATTGCTTTTTCTCCGCGAACATTTCCAAGATCTCCAGCCATCTCTCTAGCTCCTGAAGATCTCCCGCCCAATTCAATTCTTCAAGGTAGTTCACCAACTGAACTCTGCTCAACTCATTGGTGAACAGACGGATGCACCGTTCTCCCCGTGCCTCCATCACACCCAATTGAAACAAAGCTGTATTCTTCCCCTCTAAGAGATCTATACAGTTCTCCAACATCGGGCGAATGTTTTGGATCTCCTCCGTTGACAGCTTTTTACTAAATATCTCTCTGTAGATCCAGCTATTATCCTTCCCAGGCGCCACCCCTTTTGCATCCACAAACCAGCACGGTTCAATAGGCAGTTTTCCACAGGCTACATCGTCCAACTCCAACCAATACTCTTTTATGTATGTGTGGTTCTCCACATCCACTCTTATGGAATAGTCGCACTCTCTCGCCTTCTGCGCCAGGTGTACTTCCTGTATGGTCTCCTTCACATCCAAGTTTCCATACTGTTGTTTTATATTTTCCCATCCCGTTCTACACTCTTCCCGAAATAGAGCTGGGTAATTCTCCAAACTTAAATACTCTACGTAATCTCTAATCTGTGCCACAGGCCTTCTCCTTTGCAGTTCAGAGTTTAACCTTATCAGTAAAGTCCCCGCTTCCTAAGCGGAAGTAAGACTTGCCTGTCTTGGCAGGAGATAAACTCATGCCAAAATACCACAAGTGTGGCAATTCTGAACTAATTATTTATACACCATCACCAAAAAAACGTTACATTTCAAAAAACTATGTAACACATTTTTTCAACCTGTGTATCTCTTAGTGTAACCCATGAAGTTTAGACGTACCGAAAAAGAGGAGAAAAAACATGAACGAAGCATTAATCAAAGAAGTATTTTCCGACGAGGCCTTTGTCAACTCTCTAGCAAATCTGGATACAGCCGAAGAAGTTCAGGCTGCATTAAAAGAGAAAAATGTAGATTTATCCATCGATGACATTGTAAAAATTCAGAAAACTCTGGCCTCACAGGAGAGCGGAGAGCTGTCCGAGGACGATATGGAAAATGTAGCCGGCGGATTCGCAATCACAGCAGGAGTCGTATCTGCCATCGCCGGAATCGTCAGCGCCACATGCGGAGGCGGCACATTTGTCCACACAGTAACCCGCGGAAGATGGTAAAAACAGATATTAGAGGAGTATCCCATGAACGAGCAATTGATTAAAGACATCTTTTCCGATGAGGACTTTGTAAAATCACTATTGGAGTACGAGTCCGCTGAGGAAGTTCAGAGCGCTTTAAAGGACAAGGGGCTGGAGTTATCCGTCGATGAGATCCTTGCTCTGCAGAAGAACCTGGCCGCACAGGCAAACGATGAATTGCCAGAAGACGAGTTAGAAAATGTGGCTGGTGGATTCGTGATCTCTTCCACAGTGATCGCCATTGGCAGTGTCTGCGGCGCTCTGATCTCAGGGGGCAGCTTTGTCAACACTGTGACTCGCAGAAGATGGTAAAAAGCTGATCTCCATGAGGTCATAGCTCACCGTACTTAACAAAGAATCCTGCACCGCGGGATTCTCCGCCTGCGGTGGGTCGCATGAGCGACATAATTCTATTCTGCCGCAGTGCGATCCTCGCGGAGCGTTTTTGTGTTATAGGACAGTTCGGAGAACTTTCCTATAACGATTAGGGTGTCAAAAGCCTGATCATTTCTATTGATTTT
>JBKXQO010000007.1:118-92623 GCA_047014865.1 Blautia sp.
CGCTTATGCGACCCGCCGCAGGCGGAGAATCCTGTGGTACAGGATTCTTTGTTCTGCTATAGGAAAGTTCTCTAAACTTCCCTATAACACAAAAACACTCCGTGAGGATCGCACTGCGGCGGAATGGGATTATGTCGCTTATGCGACCCGCCGCAGGCGGAGAATCCTGTGGTACAGGATTCTTTGTTCTCCATATTGCCAAAGGGGGGGATAGGAACGTAAATAAAAAAAATTGCCAACTTATAGAAGATAGATTTAAGACAAAGACAAGGAGAAAAACTGATGCCTAGAACAAAAATAGAAGCTTTTGTATTTACCGCCATAACTGCATGGATTATGGTCTATATTATGACACTGTACAACACCGTGCTGGCCACGGAAGAATTCACAAATCAAACTTTGTTGAATACCTTTAAGGGGATGTGGGGAGAATTTATCATTATCTTTCTATGCGCATATTTAATCTCCGGTCACATCGCCAAGGGTTTCGCCTTCAAGGTTATCCGGCCGGACGACCGCGCCATCTTTATTATTTTGACGATACAGATTTTTACAGTGGTCACGCAAGTCGCCTTCGCCAGTATCCTTGGAACTTATCACAGCTATGGGCTAACCAGACAGTTCATCCCCCACTACCTGACGACGTACTGTAAAAATTTTATTATGGCCTTACCCGTCCAGCTCTTTATCGCAGGTCCAATTGCAAGAAAATTGTTTCGCGCAATCTTCCTGAGATCAAATCAAGGCAATGAAAAAGGAATCGTCCTCTGAAATCCTGATTCGACAAAGAAGCGCCTTATAGAAAAAACTGAGCCGGCAACTCTATCTGCCGGCTCAGTTCTCTCAACGAAATCTGTTCTATTTTTTATCGGACTCTATCGAGAGATCAAATGTTCTCCTTCCAAGAATTCTATGGCTACCTCCTTGGGCGTCCTCCCCTCCACATCCACCTGGTAGTTCATCTCCATCATCTCCTCAGTATCGATCGTCCCTTCCATCTGCTCTAAGATTCGCTCCAACCCCGGATACTTCTCAAGAGTTTCTTCCCTGGTGATCGCTACCGCCTCGTAGGGCGGGAAAAAGCCGATATCATCCTCCAATTTCACCAAATCCATCTTTTTGAGCAGAGCGTCCGTCTCAAAGGCGTCGATCACATCAATCTTTCCAGAATTCAACGCCTGATACCGAATATTCCCCTCCAGCCCTTCCACTGAGCGGAACGTCACGTGATGATCTCTCTCTAGTTTCGGCAATAAGTCCTCTCTCTGGGTAAAAGCTGTGGTACACCCTAACCGCAGAGACGAAGCATCGGCGATCAGCTGGGAGAGCTTCGTCAGATTGAATTGCTGGGAGACCTCCCGCGTTACCGCAAAGACATAAGTATTACTAAACCCCAGAGACTCTGAAACCTCCATCCGGTAATCCTCTCTCATTCTGTCCTTTACCGTCTCGTACACCTGATCCGTGTCCGCGGAAAGACTTTCTTTCAACACATTGGCGCTGAGTACCCCTGTGTAGTCGGTGAAAGTATCTATATCCCCTCTCTCCATGGCCGACATTGTAATCATCGTGCCATTTAAGTTAAATTTCTCCTCTACCTTCAGATCTGTCTGATTTTGGATAAGCTGGCTATAGATATTTCCCAGTATCAGCGCCTCTGTGAAATTCTCACTGCCCACAACGACCTTGTCCCGGTGAACCTTGACCAGGGAAGCCAGAGAAGAGGCGCAGGGAACACCCAGAACCAGCACAAGACAGGCGATAGCGGCCCAAGTCCTTCTCTTCCTCTCTCTCCTGGGACGGTTGACGACCTTATCCGCCGCCTTTAACCCCTCCGGGGTGAGGCTCTGCTCCACTTTCCCTAGGATGAAATCCACCACCAGAGCCAGAAGACAGGCGGGTATCGCCCCCAAGAGCACCAGATCCGCATCATTGGCATTCAGTCCCAGGTTGATAAACCACCCCAGCCCTCCCGCACCTGCAAAGGCCGCAATGGTAACCGTCCCCACTGCCGTCACCGCCGAGATTCGGACTCCAGCCATGATATAGGGCATCGCGATGGGAATCTGTATCTTATACAATGTCTTGAACTTGGAGAGTCCAATACTGCCGGCCGACTCCAGGATCAGCGGGGCGATCCCTGTAAGTCCTATGTAGGTGTTCTTGATAATGGGCAGAAGCGCGTAGATAATCACCATGATGATGGCCGGCCTCTGTCCAATCCCCACAATAGGGACCAAAAAAGCCAGAAGACCAATACTGGGAATGGATTGCATCACGTTGGCCAGCCCAATCACCGCAGAGGACGCTTTTTGATTCTTTGTCACGGCGATTCCAAGGGGAACGCCGATGCAGATAGAGATCAAGACAGCCGCCGAAGTCATCTGCATGTGTTCCAAGAAAAGCTGAGACAATTCCGCCTTCCTCTGGATAAACACTTCCAGAAACGAATTCATCTTGCCACCCCCTCACATTTCTTATACCGTTTGCTCAAGGTGGCAAGCAAAATACTCTTCGTCAAGACTCCTCTCAATTCTCCTCTCTCATTTAACACCGGGATAATTCCTGATTTTTTGTAATCGATCTCATCGATGATCTCCTGGAGAGAGGTGTCCTCTCCAACTGACACATAGTCGGAAGACGCCATCTCCCCCAAAGTCTTAGACATCTCTGACTCTCCAAGCCGCCGCAGATCCTCCAGCCAGACAACCCCCTGAAAGATCCGGGTCTTCCCGTCGGCTACAACGATGCTGTTGATCGCATTTTGACGCATCACCTGCAATGCCTGGATAGCTGTCCGGTCTCTGGAGAGAAGATAGGGCTCTCTGCACATGATATCCTCCGCATGGATATAACGGGGATTACCCCAGATGCGGTTCTGACCTACAAACTTCTCCACATAATCGTTGGCCGGATGCTTCAAGATCTCTTCCGTACAATCGAACTGGATCACACTCCCGTTCTGAATAAAACAGATCTTGTCCGCACACTTGATCGCCTCGTCCATATCATGGGTGACAAAGACGATGGTCTTGTTATACGCCTTTTGCAATTTCACAATCTCATCTTGCAATTCTTCCCGTGTCAACGGGTCAAGGGCTGAGAATGGCTCGTCCATCAGAATCAAATCTGAGTCCGTGGCAAAAGCACGGGCCACGCCCACCCTCTGCTTTTGTCCCCCGGACAGTTGGCAGGGATAGCTGTTGCAGTACAACTTTGGCTCCAAATTCACCATATCCAAAAGTCCGAAGATCCGCTCCTGACGTTTCTCCGGCTCCATCCTCTCGATCTGAGGGACAATCTCCAGATTCTCTCTCACTGTCAAATGAGGAAAAAGCCCTCCCTCCTGCACCACATACCCGATCTCCTGGCGCAGTTTCATATTCGGTATCTCACGCACAGATTGTCCGTCGATCTTGATGTCTCCCCGGTCCATGGGCAGAAGCTTGTTGATCATCTTCAACAGAGTCGTCTTTCCACAGCCACTGGAACCGATGATCGCGATGAACTGGCCGGATTGAAATACCATGTTAATGTTACGCAATACCAATTTATCTCTGTAAGATTTCGAGACATTCGTAAATTCTATCATTCGTTTTACCTTTCTCAGGTTTCCTTCATCCTGTGCTCTCGTCAACCGAGAATAGGTTCGCACTCTTATCTCTGCAAATAGAATCTCAGGGCAATTTTTTCTCCATGAGCAGTCGATCCAACCCTCCATACTTCTTCAGACGGGCTGCCTGGCGATAATTGGATTTCAAAAAATTGCGATAACTGTAGACGTTATCCGGATCCACCGTTCCCAGAAGAATCTTCTTGCCCGCGCTCAGGCACCGCTCTTCCATTCGTCTCTCCATCCTGTTTTGGAGACCGTTTCCCCGGTAATCCGGATGGACGAAGACATCGGAATAATCTGCACACTGTCGGATAATGTCCAGATCAGAATACAGATCCGCTCCGTATTCTCCATTTTTCAAAAGGCACTGCAAAGATGCCACCACCTGTCCGTCCACTATGCACACAAATGCAAATCCATCTCTCAGCACAGCTTCAAAGTCTTCTCTGCCAGAAGGGGCGAACCACCGGGGATGCTCCATCTGGCTGCGGATCATATTCCGCAAGGCCAAAGTTTCCTCCAGTGTTTCCGCCGTCATCTGGCTTAGTTCTCCTATCTTCCGATTTCTCTCAAGCCAAATCTGTTCTCTCATACACTCTCATCTGCACTCTCTCATATTTTCAGTAAATCCCTTGATCCTTCTGAATACGCTCCAGGATCTCTTTTCATCCCAGACCAGCCTCCGGACCAGTTGGGTCTAAATCGCCTCCCAACGCCTATACGCCAAATTCTACCCTATTTGTACTTTACAATCAAGGCGTCGGCCACACCTACGCCCTCTTCCTCCGGATACACAAATAAGGGATTGATATCCAACTCTTTTAAGTGATTCCGATTCTCGCTGGCAAACCGGCTGACCCCGGCAATGGTCTGGCAGAGTGCTTTCAGATCACATTTTTTCGATCCTCGATATCCGTTTAACAGTTTAAACGCCTTCAGAGACTGCAACATCTCCATAGCCTCCGTCTCGGAGAGAGGCGCCGGATACAGCGCCACGTCCTTAAACACCTCCACGAAGACGCCGCCCATCCCCACCATAACCATAGGGCCGAACTGGGGATCGTTATTTACGCCCAGAATCATCTCCACACCAGGTTTTAACATGGGAACCATGAGAATTCCGTTGATTACCGCGTCCGGACACTTCTCCCCCACACTGGCGAGAATCGCACGATAAGCTTTCCTTGCCTCCTGTCCGCCTTTGACATTCAACTTCACACCGCCCACGTCGCTCTTATGAAGAATATCCGCGGACTCAATTTTCATGGCCAACGGTTCGCTCACACTCTGGGCGAACTGCACGGCTTCCTCCTCGGACTTCACGATCACCTCCCTGGCCACTGGGATCCCGTATTTTCCCAGCTCCACCTTACTGTCATGTTCCGACAGGGCGTAGGACTCCTGGCTAGAAGGCTCTCCTGCTGCCAAGGAGAGTGTCTTCTCCCCAGCTTTGTAATTCACAAAATCCGCCAGATGACTCAACATCTTAAAGGCATACACCGGAGGTGGGAGCACCGGAACTCCGATATGGAACAGCTTCTGCTGATACTCTGGATTTCTAGTATTCTCCGCAAACGGGATCATTGCAATCGGCTTACAGAAGTCCCCTTTCTCCCGCACCACTTTCTCAATTCCCTGATACATATAGTGAATAGCCGGATCTGCGATCTCCAAGAGCAACGTATAGCCGATGAGCACCATACCTACGTTGGGGTCATCCATCACCGTCCGCAGCGCCCCGGCATAGGAATCCGCATCGTAAGACAGACTGGCAGTCATATCCAGAGGATTGTTGGGGGATGCATAGTCTGGCAACTGCGCTTTTAAGCTCGCCAAGGTCTCAGGTGTAAAGTCTGGAAACTCAATCCCATTGAGGCTACCCACATCCGCACAGATTCCCGTCTCCCCTCCGGAGAGGTACATGGAGGCAAAAGTAGCCTTGTCTGGCATCTTTCGCAGTGTGGAGAGCATCAGCGACATAGCGATCAACTCCTCCAGGTCATCCACCCGTATCGCCCCAAATTTCTTCAACACCGCGTCAAAGGAAGCGTCGGAACCCGAGAGACTTCCCGTGTGGGAAGCTGCGATGGCGCCGCCTTTAGCGCTGCGCCCGGCCTTTAAAATCACCACTGGCTTTCTCTTCTGAGCGGCTTTCTTGAGCACCTCTGAGAACTTCTTCGCATTCTTCACACCCTCGATATAGACGCTCACCACCTTGGTGTCCCCGTCGTCCACCAAGAACTCCATATAGTCTTCCATCTGCACGATCTTGCCATTGCCGGCTGAGATAATATACGAAAAACGGGTTCCCGGATCATCCATCATGGAGAGGCAGAGCTGTCCGCTCTGGGACACCACGCCCACACCCCCTCTGCGGTCTCTCTCAGCAGAGATAAAGGCAAAAGCCTGCACATTGTCCACGCAATTTACGAAGCCGGCACAGTTTGGACCCATCACAGCGATGTCCAGCCTCTTGGCCGCTGCAATCAACTCCGCCTCGTTTTGGCGTCCTTCCTCCGTGCCCACCTCCCCGTAACCGCTGGCGAATACCACAGCGCCGCCGCAACCTTTCTTCGCGCCCTCCTCCAGCAGAGGGATCACCGTCTTCTGCGACGTACAGATCACCATCAAGTCCACGTCTGTGGGCACTTGGCTGATGCTCTTATAGCAAGTCTCTCCAAAGACCGTCTCCCGCTTGGGATGGATAAAATAGACCCGGCTTCTGTCCTTGACATAGGTCATAATATTCCGGCACACGTCGCCGCCAAAGCCATTCTTCTCACTGGCCCCGATCACGGCGACAGACTTTGGTTTTAATAATTTTGTCAAATCCATATGGCGTCTTCCTCCAAATTGATATCGTACTGTATTCTACTTTCCTTCCACACCTCTCCGGTAACAGGCCACATTTTTATCGTTATATTTTCCCTTGCCTTTCTTCTCAAAGAAAGAGACGATGGCCTCCTCCATGTATTCCACAGAGAACAGATCGCTGTTGGCCGCCAGAGCTCCCAGCATCACCAAGTTCGCCCCTTTGGGATTGTTCACTTCCATGGCAATGTCTGTGGCCGGGATCTTCACCACCTTGATATCGTCACGGTAGTCTCTCTCCTGGGTGACGATGGAGGAATTCACCAGCAGCAATCCCCCTGGTTTTAACTTCTCCTCGAACTTGTCGATGGCCGGCCCGTTCATCGTCAGCACAATATCCGGACTCTTGGAGATGGGACTGGCAATCAGTCCGTCGCTGATCTTCACCGTACAGTTGGCGGTACCTCCACGCATCTCTGATCCATAGGAGGGGTAAAACAACACATTCTTATCCTGTTCCATTCCGGCATTGATCAGAAGCATCCCTGCTGTCAGGACACCCTGCCCTCCAAAGCCGGCACAAATGATTTCTCTCGCCATGATCTACGCCTCCTTCTTGTCCTTGAATTCTCCCAGTGGAAAATAAGGAATCATATCATTTTTAATTCTCTCCACACTCTTCACAGGAGTCATATTCAGATTGGTGGGACATGGGGACAGTAACTCTACCAGGCAGAAGCCTTCCCCACGCATATGTTTCTCAAAAGCCTTCTTCACATATTTCTTACTCTGCATCATTCCCTTGGCGTCTGCCATGGATCCCCGCGCCAGGTAGGCGATGTCAAACCCGGTGAAAGCCTCCTCCACGCGGAAAGGCATCCCCGCCTTCTTCGGATCCTTTCCCCTGGGAGTGGAGGTGGTGATCTGTCCAGGCAGGGAGGTGGGCGCGCACTGTCCGCCGGTCATTCCGTAGAGGCTGTTGTTGATCACAATGGCCACCACATTGTCGTTGCGGATGGCTGTGTGCATGGTCTCCGCCATGCCGATGGAGTAAGCTGCGCCATCACCGATATAGGCCATCACCGGATTCTCCGGGCGGACCTTCTTTACGCCTACCGCTGTGGCGATGGGTCTTCCGTGAGCCGCCATAATCGTGTCAAATCTCCAGGAATCTATGTTCAGAGAGCCACAGGCCACATCTACAATCGCCAACAGCTTCTCACTCAGTTCCATCTCTTCCATAACCTCTGCAATCAGTCTCACAGCCAAGCCGTGTCCACAGCCTGGACAGAAACCACTCTGGGTAAATGTTACCGTATCAGGAGCTACCAATCTCATTTTATACCTCCTCCTTTTTCAACATTTCTTTTGCCTTCTCTATGATCCCGTCAGTCTCCGGGATCTCAAAAATAGAACCGTAGTGGTCTACCGGATATCTTCCTCCTGTGGCCAATTTTACATCGTCCACCATCTGTCCCAGAATGTTCATCTCCACCGTCAGAAAGGCCTTCGCCGCCTTGGCCTCCTCAAAAGCTTTCACCGGGAAGGGCCACAGAGTGATGGGACGGATCAACCCCAGCCGAAGTCCTTCTTCTCTGGCGTTCTCCACGGCCTCACGGCAGACACGGGAACTGATTCCATAGGCCACCAGCACCAACTCTGCGTCCTCCACCTGGATGTTCTCGTATCTCTGCTCGCTCTCCTCCATCTGGGCATACTTATCTGCCAGATACTCCTCATAATCCGGATTAGTGTAGTATACGTTCTGAATCTTTCTCTGCTCGTTCCCTTTCTTGCACCCTTTAATCGTCCAGTCGAACTTATCGATGTCATGCTCCTGGAACTTGGGAATCTCCACAGCCTCGATCATCTGGCCAATGGCCGCGTCGGAGGCGATCAACACCGGATGGCGATACTTCTCTGCCAGATCAAAAGCCTCCGCCATCATATCTGCGTTCTCCTGAACGGAAGCCGGCGCCAGAACCAATGTCCTGTAGTCTCCGTGTCCGCCGCCTCTGGTGAGCTGCCAATAGTCTCCCTGCCCCTGGGCAATGTCGCCCAGACCGGTGCCGATACGCATGACGTCCACGATCACCGCTGGGAGATCTGCTGCCACCAGGTAAGAGATCCCTTCTTGCTTCAGCGAGAATCCGGGACCGGAGGAAGTGGTCAATGCCCTTGCCCCCGCGGCGGCCGCCCCCAGCACCATGTTGATACCGGACAACTCCGACTCTGCCTGTATAAATTCTCCTCCCACATCCTCCATCCTCCAGGACAGATATTCCAGAATCTCTGTCTGGGGCGTGATGGGATATCCGCTGTAGAAACGGCATCCCGCTGCCAACGCAGCCTCTGCCAGTGCCTCATTCCCTTTTAATAACACCTTAGCCATAACTGACCTCCTTTACCTGATCTCAAATACGTAATCTGGACATACCCGATAGCAAGTCCCACACACGATACATTTCTCTTCATCCACCATAATTGTGTTGTATCCCTTTGCATTCACATGCCCAGAGACAGAGATTGCTTCCTTTGGGCATGCGTTGATACAGTATCCGCAGCCTTTGCAGCGGGCCGGATCTGTATACACTCTTTCCGTTTTTTCTTTTCCCATAATCCGTTTTTTCCTTTCAATTATAATGATCGCTGCGCTATATTGCTCAGCCTTCTTCTATACGGTCCCAGCGGCCCGCGCTTTTTTTCCATGCCTATAGATGAAATACGCCATGACTGCCCCCACAAAGCCGGATATGGCCAAAAATGTAAAGATATAATTGTACCCTGTCGTACCGTGTACATCCAGCCAACGTCCGAAGATCATGTTATAGACAAAATCCGGCATATAACCGATCATAGAGGCAATTCCAATCACAGATCCCGTCAGTTTTCTTGGAATTCCAGCCTCGCTGACTGTCGAGAATACCACCCCATAGGACATCATGGTCATCGCGCCGGGCAGTAACGTATAGAGACTGGCGCCCATTCCCCCTATGCTCTCCGGCAGAAACATCACTATGAGGAAAAGCGCTCCCACACAGGTAAATCCAACCATCAGCCACTTACAAGTAGACTTGAATACCTTGTCAGCCAGCAAACCTCCCAGAGGCGTGAGTAACAGCAGCAGGTAATTGCGAATCAAAGAGATCAGACCAGAATCTTCCACCGTCAGTCCCATGACAGATGTGAGGTACGGGTTAAAGTACGAGATGCAGGAGTAAAATCCATACCCAACCAATATAACCAGCGAGATTAGCCACACAACCGGATTTTTCACCAACGTCCCTACATCTTTAAAATGGAACTTAGAATCATCATCCATCCCCGCCGTGTTGGAAACCTTTTTGTCATCCATGAGAAAGATCAACATAATCGCCGCGACCGTCGTCACCGACCCTCCTACAAAGACGGCCCTAGAAAATCCCGATGCCATATCCGCCCCCGTCTTATATACCTGAAGCGCCAAAGTGTTGGTCAGCGTCGCGACAATCCCGTTACACGCATAATAGATCCCGTACATAAATCCCTGCTCTTCTTCATCCCCCACAAGGCGAACCGCTTTCATCAGCGCAGACCAGAAGACAAACGCAGTGCTCACAGACAACGCCGCCCAAATCACCATTGAAAGCACAAAGTTGAGTGATAATGCATAGATGTAGGCCAGGAGCGTCGTCCCAATCAGAGAAACCACAAGAGCTTTTTTGGTTGAAACCTTATCCGCCACAATGCCGCCGGGAATATAGAGAATTGTATTTATGATCCCGTACATCGAGACAAGCATACTGGACTGCGTATTGTTGATTCCCATGGCAGCGATCTGCGCGTCATAAAAGACGTACTTGATAAACGGCAGAAAATATATAGAACCACCTGCTAATCCCAGTGCAATAATCGTAAGGTATTTCCTAAGTTTTGAATTCATATAAGCCCTCCCCTCGGTCATAGACCAGAGCATTTACCGCATATAAAACAGTTTCAACTTCTCTCAAGACAAATCCTTCTCTTCTATATGATGTCAGAAAGGACAGAGATAGATATCGCCTACCTCCATCCCTTCTGACAGACTTTCTTATTTTAGCCTTCCATCTCTGTATTACATATCTGGAGTATCTGATTTGTCTGGCGTAAACAGTCTCCTCGCCACATCCCGGGTAAACTCTCCAGTTTTCGCCGCCTCTTCAAATACCACTTTGGTCTGCTTGCGGATCAGATCCACCGTATCTTTCACAATCGCGGCCGCCGCATCCTCATCACTCATATTCTCAATCTTCACAACTCGGAAAATCAAAGCTTCATAAATTCTAATACCTCCCAGATTGGAGATAAAATCTACGGCCACATCCACGTTATTTTTCCGCAAGATCTCGTCGGCCTCCGGCGTTGTGGGAATGTTGGCTGCCTCAACCACTAGAGAGGCTTTCACCTTGTCCGCATTGTCCTTATTGATCACGTCCTCCAACGCTGCCGGGATCAAGATATCACATTCTTGGCTTAGCCACTCACTGTTGGGAAGAATCTGATAATTCTCCTCAAAAGCCTCCTTGTTCATCTCTCCTTTGGGAAGTCTCGTCGCCACCAATTTCTTCACATCTAAGCCGTCCTTGCAGTATACCAATCCATTGACATCCGCGATACCGACAATCTTATACCCCATGTCGACAAGAGAGTTGACGCAGCTTGCGCCTACGCATCCAAAGCCTTGGATGACCACACTGGCGCCTGCCTTCCCCCCTTTTATCCTCCAAGCCTCATCAGCGGCGGCGGCCACACCGTAGCCAGTGATCATATCGTACATCTTAAATCCGTCGTAAGTCAGCTCTTTCTCCGCCTTGTCATGATTGATAATTCCCTGACGGATATCTGGGTCTTCCCTCATCGCCTTCGTCTGAGGAATGCCAATACCCAAATCGTCCAAGATTTTCAGGACATCCGAGTAATCCACCCCTAAATCTCCACCGATGGATACCCCTGCTTTTATGTACGGCGCTGTGGCGGTCAGGAATCGTCTGAGGACATCTAGGGCGTCTGGCGCTTTATAGTCGTATGCGATACCCGCCTTACATCCGCCTGTCGTCTCGGACTCACAGGCCTTATACTTATATCCCATTGTGGTCGCCAGACGAATCACTTCTTCCCTCGTAACCGTCGGGTGCATCCTGGTACCGCCACCACAGTAATGTCCCACAAAGTTGTAAGCGCACATCCAACCTTTCGCGTCTGTCTCAGTATCGTTCCACTCCACCACTACATACGGTTTGTTAGCCATTTCAAAAATCCTCCTTTGTTCTTTATTACAGAACTTTGTTCTTAATAATGATCATTTAAAAACCCGACAAATCGGGAGAGGGCATTCGTTCTTTATCAAGGAACAACGTTCTTTAATTTATGGACAGAATATAACATAGTTTGAGCATTTTGACAATAGTGTTCTGAGCACAATCTTCTTTTTTGTGAGTTATATACAATTTACTTTTTTACTTTTTATAACATTTTTTGAATCTTCTCGGCATATTCCTTCAAGATGCCGGCGATTTCTCTTATCTTATCATCATCCATCCTGAGAGAGGGCGCGTTGACGCTCAGTCCGGCCTCCGCCTGGCCTTTGTGATTTAAGAGAGCCACGCCCACACACTTCATCCCGAACATCAATTCCATATTATCAATCCCGTATCCTCTCTGGCGAGTCCTCTCGATTTCTTCCATCAGCTTCTCTCTATCCGTAATGGTATACTCTGTCACCGCCTCCAACGGCTCGACTAAGATCTTGTCGATCTCCTCCTGGGACATCGTAGCCAAAATTGCTTTTCCCACGCTGGTACAGTACATCTTCTCACGCTCTCCGGCCACCGATTGACTCAACATTCTCTGATTAGACGGATACCTGCCCTCCACATAGACCATCGCGTCGCCTTTGGGAATCGAGAGATAGACCAATTCTCCCGCTTTCTCTGCGATCTCCTGCATATACGGAAGGGCGATTTTGCTAATATTCAAATTCTGCCGATAAGCTCTGCTCAGGGAGAACACCTCCACTCCCAGCCGGAATTTGCCTGAGTCTGGATCCTGTTCCACATACCCCATAGCCTTAAACGTCATCAAAATATTGTGCACATTGCTCTTGTACAGACCCAGCTTTTCACTGATCTCTGTCACCCCCAATGGCTGCTTCACCACAAAACACTCCAGAATCTCCATGGCCTTTTGCAGGCTCTTTACTTTGATCTCTCCTTCACTTTTCATTACATCGATACTCCTCTCTATCTGTCCTTTCTCAAATATCATACACTTCCTCATTTTCTCCAGCCTTCTCAGCCATCCAGTCTACGGTGTTGTCTTTATATTTACATAAAATTCTGATATCTGCAACCATAATTTTTTTGCTCAAATATTGAAGGAGACCCACTTGTCGAGGGGCTGCCCTACACATCTAACAGAACAAAAAATCCTACGCCGCAAGATTCTCCGCCTGCGGTGGGTCGCTTTTGCAACATACTCATCTTCCACCGCAGTGCGATCCTCGCGTCGAGCGCGGTCGCTTACGGCATCATTCTTCTTCGCATGAGTGCGCATCCCCACACAAAAATAGGACAGACATGGGTAAATCCACATCTGCCCTGCATCCATTCTTCTCTCAAAACGCAATCTTCAATATCTCAAACACCATTCCCCAGAAGACCCCGGCTCCATAGAGAACCCCAACGATCCCCAAGTTCTCCCAGGCGCTCCGGTTCGTCCGGCAAAGGACCAGCACGCCCACTCCGGCTCCTGTCAACAAGCCCGCGATCATCTGAGCCGTTCCCAGAATTCCTTCCAGATATAACTGAGTGACAATCACCGAGGCGGCGCAGTTGGGGATCATCCCGATGAACGCCGCCACCAGAACGCCCACCACAGGCAACCGGTTCATCAGGGATCCTATGACGTCCTGTCCCACCACTTCCACCAGAAGCCCTATGACCAGAGAGATCACAAAGATAAACACTGTGATCTGCAACGTGTGCAAAAATGCCGATCTCAAGATACTCCCCTGCTCACAGTGGCAGTGCTCATGTTCGCACAGATCATGAATCTCCTTCTCATGACTCCCGCGGTGAGCATGCGCGTTCTTCTGGGAGGCTCTCCTACGGCTGATCGCCCGCCAGAGAACATCCACGGCAAAGCCAGTGATCGCCCCCAGAAGGATCTTCACACCCAAGATCTTTAGGATCAAGGATGGGGCCACCGCCTCCGAGAGAAAGATGGGAAGCATCTCGTCAGAGGTCGACAGAAAGATCGCCAACAAAGTGCCCACAGAGATCACACCTCCTGCGTAGAAGCTGGCTGCGGCTGCCGAGAAGCCACACTGAGGGAAGACCCCCAGCACGCCCCCGATCAGAGGTCCGAATCTGCCGGCTCTCCTCACAATTTTCTCTGATTTCTCCCCTGTCTTGTGTTCCAGGTACTCCATCAAAAGATAAGTCAGAAACAGAAACGGAAGTAATCTCACTGTGTCCAAAAAGGAATCTCTCAACACGTCTAAAATCATACAAAACTCCTCAGTCTATCCATCAACAGGTCAGAAAAGGGCCTCTCACCCTCCAGTAACTCCACCTGGCCTTCGCCAGATATCCGCTCTCTCAGCTCCCCGGGGGCGAACCCCAGATCTGCCTTCCGCAACATCCCCACGTCAAAAGAACTGTCCCCAGCCGCCAGCACCAAGTCCGCCTCTAACCGCTCTCTCAACCGCGAAAGCGCCGCGCCCTTGTCCAATTCTCTGGGCACAAGGTAGACTTTCTGGTGGTTGCAGGCGACCTCCATCCGGCTCAGATCCAAGACTTCCCGTAGCTTTTGAACCGTTCTGTCCGGATTCTCGCTCTTGGTAAAGACGAACAACCGATCAATATACCGAACCTCAAAGCAGACGTCAGGGTCCTCCTCAAGGAGGGAGATCCCTCTTTGAATTTCCCCCTGGGCGCCCTGAATCCGCCTCAAAGATTCCTGATACCAGGCAAGGTCGGCGACTCCACGCCGCAGCAGTACCCCTCCGTTACACACCAGCGCGTATTCCGGCTCCGGAAGGCCCAAACGGATCCTCCGGTACTGCTCCACCGTCCTGGTGGTGGTGGGAACGAACAGACAGCCCCCGGACGCCTGTTCTAGTTTGCTCAGGGCATAGGTGGTCATAAATGAAACCTCCCTGCCCTGATACCGTTCCACGCAGACTTTTTCCCCCTTCAACGGACGTCTGCGGGAATAGATCAAGGTATTGTCCAAGTCCGAGTGAAAGACTACCATATCAGCCTTTCTCTCCCACCACACACTTGCGGATCAAATCCACCGGAATCATGGTAGCCGCTAAGACATAAGCCAAGATCCAGCCTTTCAGGCCAAAGGGAACGCAACTGAACATCTCGCTGATCCACTGAAAAGGAGCCAGCGGCACCAAGGCTGCGTTCACAATCAACGCCTGGACGATAATGATTGTAAAGAACACTTTCAAAAAGCCTGTGTTCTGGTTTAACCCTCTGAAAATCCCAAAACGATCGTCCCTCACATTGAAACCGTTAAACAGCGCACTGGCGATGAACAGTACAAAGTACGCAGTCAACTGCTGCTGTTCACTGTCATAAAAAGAGGCGAAGAACGGCAGTTTCAGGAAACCGAAGCTCAGGATGGTCAGCCAGATACCCATGGTCAGGATCTGCGCCATCATCTTCTTGTTCACAATGCTCTCGTCCCGCCGTCTGGGCTTCTCATGCATATATTTCTCCAGAGCCGGCTCATTTCCCAACATGATGGCTCCCAAGCCATCCATAACCAGGTTCACAAACAGAAGGTGAGTGACTTTCAGTGGTTCCTCCACGCCGAAGAAAGGCGCTATTGCGCTGACCACAACGGCGGCCACGTTGATCACCAACTGGAATTTACAGAATTTCAAAATATTATGGTAGATGGTTCTGCCGTACCAGATCGCATCCTTGATGGACTTAAAGTTATCGTCCAAGATCACAATCTTACCGGCTTCCTTGGCAGCCTCCGTGCCGCTACCCATGGCAAAGCCCACATCCGCCCTCTTCAAGGCTGGAGAGTCGTTGACCCCGTCTCCCGTCATCCCCACCACCAGGTTCATCTCCTGGCACAGGCGCACCATTCTGGATTTGTCCGTGGGCAAAGCCCTGGCGATCACCCGGATATGGGGAATCAGCTCTTTTACCTCCTCATCAGACATGGCGTTTAACTGGGCGGAAGAGATGGCGCGCTCGTCGTGGCTCTTGAGCAGTCCTGCGTCTTTGGCGATGGCGATGGCCGTCTCCAGACGGTCTCCGGTGATCATTACCACCTGAATTCCTGCATTTTGTACTTCCTCGATGGCCTCCTTTGCCTCAGCCCTCACGTCATCCCGGATACCCACTAAGCCGATGAGCACCAAGTCGTCATTGATCTTATTCTCCTGCAGCGGTCTCGCGGAATACCCGAAAGCCAGCACACGCATGGCTTTCTTGGCCAGGGATTCAATCTTCTGGTCCAAGACTTCCTTGTCCAAAGGCTGCTCCTCCCCGTTTGCATCCAAGTACCTGGCGGAAGCCTCGATCAACCGCTCTGGCGCGCCTTTGTAGAACGTCTTGCCCACACAGGCGATGTGCGCCTGGCTAAACTTGTTGGAAGAGTTGAAATTCTGACAGGCAGTCACTTGGCGCTCCTTATCCTCTGCCAGCGCACAGTAAGTATCCTCCCCCAGAAACTTCATCAACGCCTGGTCTGTGGCGTTTCCGCCGATGACCTTGTGCTGGGAGTCATACATAGACTGGGTATTCTTACCGATGGCCAGATTGAGAGCGTCCTTGATCTTCCCGTGATTTCCCAACTGGGACAACTCAATGGTCTTGCCGTCTGCTGTGAAGAACTCCACCACCTCCAGCATACCCTTGGTGATGGTACCGGTCTTGTCGCTGAACAAAATATTGACAGAACCTGCGGTCTCGATTCCCTCTGCCTTGCGCACCAGTACATTGTGGTCCAGCATCTTGCTGGTATTTTGCATCAACACCAGCGAGATCATCAAGGGCAATCCCTCCGGCACAGCACAGACGATGATCACCACGGCCAGTGATACCGCCTCCACCAGATCCTGGATCACCGCCGGGGCGCCCATGGAGAAGTAAGCGTCAAAGCCACCCGCCGAGACGATAAAAAACGCGAAGTACAGCACTGCGATCACAACGGCCCCGATATACCCAAAGGTAGAAATCTGATGGGCCAGTTTGGAGAGCTTCACTTTCAGCGGTGAATCCGGCTCTTCCCCTTGCATCTCCTCTGCCATCTTGCCCATCATGGTCTTTAAGCCCACTTTGCGCACATCCAGTATTCCCTCGCCGTCGAAGACCACCGCCCCGCGGAACAGGGAATGTCTGTCCACAAAGGTGTCCCCCGTGATCTCCTCCTCCAACTGAAAACTCTCCGGGGCGGCCTCTTTTTTGCACTCCTCAGCCTCACCGTTTAAGGCCGAGTTGTCCACCCTCAGGCTTCCTGCCACCAGGACGCCGTCAGCCGGAACTTTATCCCCAGACTGCATGAGGACCTTATCGCCCACCACCACGTCGTCCACATCGATCACGGCGATAGCGCCTTCCCGGTACACTTTGCATTGATCTTTCTTCGTACTTTCTTTTAATTCCCGGTACTTGGTATCGCTGGCCACGCCTGTCTTTGCAGACACGAAGGCCACAATCAGCACCGCCACAATGGTGCCGGCCGGCTCATAGATTTCCGCATACCCGAAGAAGAACATCACGATCATCAACGCCGCGATGGCCAGCAAAATCTTAATCATCGGATCCCCGAACGTCTCCTTGAACTCCTGCCAAAATGTGGTCGGCTCAGAGTCCGGGATCTGGTTGGAGCCATATTGTTCCCTGGAGCGTTTGACTTCCTCATCTGTCAGTCCATTATATTTCATGCCAATCTCCTCTATTCTTTCCTCCGGATTCCACACAAAAAACCTTTTCTTCTCTCAGATACCCTCCGCTTGAAAACGGTCTTTTGATCTTTGAATCCTTCTTCTCTTCAATTCCGTTGCAATTTGCCCAAATCTCATATGTACGCCCGACGCGCCCTCCGGCCCGGCAACACAAAACGAACTGCCCGAAGGCAGTCCGCCTACTTCATCTCAAGAATACCGGTTAGCCAATTCACCAAGGCCCGGATCGTTGGTCCCCTGTCCGATGGCATTGAACTTCCACTCTCCGTTATGGCGGTAGACCTCGCCGAAGATCACCGCCGTCATACCTGCGTAATCGTCTGTCAAGTTATACTTGCACATCTCCTTGTTGGTTCCACCGTCCACCAGACGGATAAACGCGTTTTTGATCAGTCCGAAATGTTGTTTTCTCTTCATGGCCTGATAAATGTTCACCACCATCACAATGCGGTCATATTTCTCCGGAACCCTGGCCAAGTCGATGACAATCTGCTCGTCGTCCCCATCGCCCTCTCCAGTCAGGTTGTCCCCCATGTGCATCACGGTCCCGGAGGTATGGCGCAGATTGCCAAAATACACGATATCCTTCTTGTTCTTCAACTTTCCATCCTGCAACAACAGCGCCGATGCGTCGCAGTCGATGGCCTGCGGCTTCGCTGAAAAAAGGCCGAAACCTTTTCGCTTTACCTCGTCCCAGCCCAGGCCTACTACCACTCTGGTGAGCTTGGCATTGTCCTTGGTCAGACTGACTTTCTGTCCCTTTTGTAAACTAATTGACATAGAAACCTCCTATTCCACTGCAATCCCATAATTGTCACACAGAGCCGCCAGCCCGCCCTGGTATCCACACCCTATGGCGTTGAACTTCCACTCTCCGCCATTTTTGTACAACTCGCCGAAGACCACTGCCGTCTCTATGGAAAAATCTTCTCCCAGATCATAGCGCAGCATCTCCTCCCCAGTATCCTCATTGTAGATCCGGATAAAGGCATTGCTGACCTGGCCGAAGTTCTGCCTTCTGCTCTCCGCCTCGTAGATGGTAGTTGTGAAGGCAATTTTGCTGATGCCCTCCGGTACCGTAGACAGATTGATCTTAATTTGTTCATCGTCGCCGTCCCCGGCCCCTGTCAAGTTATCTCCCATGTGCTGCGCGCACCCGGAAGGGTGTCTCAGATTCCCGTAGAACACGAAATCCTCCTGCCTTGACACCTTTCCAGTGTCTGCCAGCAGGAAGGCCGCCGCATCCAGATCGAAGTCTCCCCCTGTATCATACTGGTTAACGTCCCAGCCCAGACCCACTACCACTCTAGACAAACCTGGATTTCCTTTGGTCAGACTGACCTTTTGACCTTTTTGTAAACTTATTGGCATTGCTATCTCCTCTCTGATCCGATTCTTATGCTACCTCTATGCCATAATGGCCGCAGAGCGCTGCCAACCCACCTTGAAATCCGCTTCCGATGGCATTGAACTTCCACTCCCCGTTGTGACGGTATAACTCTCCCACCACCACTGCGGTCTCTATGGAAAAGTCCTCGCCCAAATCGTAATGTATCAACTCTTTATCGTTGACCTCGTCCACGATTCTGATGAAAGCGTTGGATACCTGCCCGAAATTCTGCCGTCTTCCCTCTGCATCATAGATGGTGACGGTGAACGCAATCTTATCGATGTTGGAGGGCACCTTGCTTAAATCAATCTGAATCTGCTCGTCGTCGCCGTCCCCCTCGCCAGTCAGATTGTCCCCCATATGCTTGACAGACTTGCTGACGTGCTCCAGATTTCCGTAGAAGACAAACTCTTTCTCTGTAGGGCATCTGCCGTTGTCTCCCAACATGAAAGCCGACGCGTCCAAGTCAAAATCCGCCCCGGTGTCAAATGCGTTGACGTCCCAGCCCAAGCCCACCATGAGCTTCTTCAGCCCAGGATTTCCTTTGGTCAAATCCACTTTTTGTCCTTTTGATAAATTAATTGGCATCGCTTTTCCTCCTAGAATAATATCTATATTTCAAGACTCCAAAGCTCCATGAGACTCACTTCCTCACAGGCATCTGGTAGCGCTCGTTGAACTCCTTTTTAATGGTCTCCAGACGGGCCTGATCCTCCGTCCGCTGCTTCCTGGCGTTCTCCTGGATCTGCCTGGTCTCGTCGATCCCGCTGACAATGGTTCTCCAGGTGGTCTCCAAGGTCTCGATCTTGATGGAACTGCCCGAGGCCATTCTGGCCGTCATCTTAGACTGCTCCACCGTGTTTCTGGCATTCTTGATCAGCATCTCATTGGTCTTTTGATCCAAGGCCGACATGGCTTCCGCTTGAATTTTCTGCCGTTTCAACATGATCGCCTGGGCTAGAGCCTGTTTGAACACCGGTAGAGTGATGATAAACGCCGAGTTGATCTTTCTGACCAGGTTCATATTGCTAAATTCCATGGTCTTGATCATGGGAATGGACTGCATAGCCACACTCTCCGCCGTCCGCAGATCCTGCACCCTCTGCTCCAACATCATCTGAGCCTGTTCCAGGGACTGGATCTCAAACTGGATAGAGTTATCCTGGGAGTTCTCCAGGTCAGAGCGTCGCTGGGCAATGTAGGCTTCCAGCTCACGGCACCCCTGCTCCCCGGCCAGTATGTATTTCACTAACTGGTGATAATAGTCCACGTTGGCCTGGAACATCTCGTCCAGCCGGCGGTTGGACTGTTTGATCTCCGACTCATACTTTTTCAATTGTACATAGATCTTGTCCACTTCCTCGCCCATGGTGTGGTACTTAGCCAAAATTTTGTCCAATTGTTTTCTCAGATTTCCGAACAACTTGCCCAGCAAACCTGGGTTCTCTTTGATCTCCTCGATGTCAAATTTGTTCATGACCTTAGCCAGCGTGTTCAGCATCTCGCTGGAGTCATCCAGTTGAGACATATTCATGCTGTTGAGAACCACATCGGAGGCCTTTGAGATCTCCTGGGCCGCCTCCGCGCCGAAAGAGACGATCGTCTCCAGATTGTAGACCTCTATCTGGCTGCAGAGACCGTCCACCTCCGGGGAATTGACCAATTCCGCGTTCATCTGCTGGCGGTCTGCCACAATATCATAGGACTGCACCCCCTCCTGCTCTTCTTGGGGTTGAGCGCTCACCGCGCCGGCCGCCTGTACAGATGACCTGTTAAAATCTAAACCCATAGTTTCCTCCATTCTGGTGCCTGCCTGTCACCGGGTATTTCTTCCAAATAATTTTCCCAACAGAGATTGGCGGGAGCCAAACCGCCCCGCATCCAGATCTGGGATGGACAAGTCATACAGATACTCCCCGATCTGGTGCTCCTCCAACAACCTCTTATTGAAATATCTCTCCACATTTTGATAACCTGTGGGAATAAAAAACACAATGTCAAATCCCATCAAATTCAGAAACGCCACGAGAATACTCTCCTCCAGATTCAGCATTCTCTCCGTGGTGTTGATGTAGATCAATTTGGGATTCCTCTGGGTGAGATCAAACTTCTGTAATATCCGAATCAAATCTTTCCCCATGTTCAGGACAGTGGAGACGATGGTATACTCCGTCCCGTTCTCAAAAGTCCCCTTAATCAGCCTCTGTTCAATCAGCAATTGTAACTTGTCCAGTATCAACTCCTGCATTCCCTCTCTGAGAACGCCATAACGGTAACTGGGGTGACTCTTGATCTTCTGCCTGTTTAACCTTCTATTTTTAAAAAACTCGGTGGCATGAGGTTTCACCGGATTTTCCTCCAGTTCCCTCACCATCGGGTTATTTCTCACAACCAAGGTATCCTCCGTTATCAGCGCTCTGACGCTGGCCCAATACTGGGACACCTCCCCATTTTTTACACCGGAGACCTTGGCAAAAATCACCGGTAGATTCACCGTCCCTCCCACCACGCTGAAGTTGGGACGGTACTTGACCTCCTGATTCCACAGAATCCGGATCTCTTCATAAGTAGTCTGCAAGGAGATGGACGTCTCCTTCTCATATTGCATGCTCCGATAGATCCCTGAATCCTGGTACATCAACGTGTCCAACTCCCGCTCCGCATGGTAGGCCGCAGTCCCGGCCCGGATCTCACCGCTCTCGGCGGGAAATTCATCTATACTCAGGGACTCTCCAAAGTGAATCTCATAGAGTTGGGAATCCGCCAGCACACCGGTCTGGTTTAAATTAGGCTCCAAGACCAGCACGTCCACAGGCAGCCGGGCCATCATCCTCAAGAACAGAGCCTCCTGGGGACTGCCACAACCTCCCAGATAGACCAGACAGCCGATCTGTGGGGGCTTCCAATTGGCAAACAAAAGCTTTTGATACCTTCTCAGCCAGCACAGCAGGTAGACGGCCTGATTGGTCAGTCTGTGGAGATTCGTCTGCCGTGCGCCCTCCTCCAACACCACATCCACGAAGGCTTTCACCATCAAAGACTGCAGCTCCGAGCTGGCCGCGTACTGGATATTGCCGGACAATTCGGCCAACAATTGCTCCACACTGCCATAATTTCCACGGCGGATCTGTCCAATCTCCTCCGGGTCTGGCGCCGGAATCTTCTTCTCCAGGATCAACAGCTTACGGCCGGCGCTCTT
Organism: Blautia sp.; assembly: GCA_047014865.1. Classification (GTDB taxonomy): domain Bacteria; phylum Bacillota; class Clostridia; order Lachnospirales; family Lachnospiraceae; genus Blautia_A. The sequence continues at coordinate 22,092 of JBKXQO010000007.1, forward strand.
CATCTGCTGCTGAAACTGCAACAGCTCATTGACGTAGGTCAGCTTATCCTCCACCCCTTCCATTCGGATAAAGGCATTGTAGAAGAACCTCTCGTCGTTCCCTCTGGCGCCTACGCTCTGGAGCACATCGGCAAACCCCTTCCCACTGATCCAGGCATTGGTACAATTGACTCGTCCCGGCTCTCCCCTGTAGAGCTGTTGAATCTTTTGCTCCCGGCCAATCTCTTCCCGCAATCTTTTCAGACAGAATCCCTGGGGAAACGGCTGCTGTCCCGGCTCCACATAGGGCACGGACGCCTTGGATTGGGGATCCAATCTCCGGTAGCTGTCGTCCCCACGGTATTGGAGAAGAACCACGTCGCATCCTGCCTTCGACAGGACGCTCAAAAACTTCAGTTCATAGTTGCTCACATCCGCCTCATACAGTATCTTCGGAAGATTGTCCTCCCCAAGGCGGTTCACAACTCTCTCGAATTTATAGTACAGCCAACACATAAACTTAATGTAGGCGTTTTTTAACATATTCTCGTTCTTGCCGCCGCGCCGCATCTCATCCAGCACGTCATAGATGGACGTGGCCACGCTCTGTCTCTGCTGCGAGTTCATTCTAGGCAGCCATTTTTGCAAAGACTGGGAGAGAAATCCTGGACTCATCTGAAAATCCATCCCCATCATCTCCTGGTAATAGGACAGGTTGTCCTCCGTTGGATTGGGAATCCTCCCTTCCAGCACCACGCCTGAGCGCCTGGCCTCCTGATAATAACGGATCAAAAACCGTCGAATCTGCTCACTGTACCCATTGATCCGGTAAAAATAGACGCCCTTGGACGGCCGTGCCGCAAATCCTGTAAAAAAGTCCTCTAAACGCTCAAGTCTCTCACATTCAAACATAAACTCTGTTCCACTGCCTTTAATCTTTTCTCTGAAATCCATGTGTCTGGCTTTTCAATCTCCAAGACCACTGATTTAACCATCATTATACTATTTTTTGTCTATTAGATCAAGAATTCCCGCCTATAACTTTTGTAAATATCCTGAAAAATCATCACAGTTCAGACAGAAGCTCGCACTTGCCGTCAATTTCCATTTCCGCCTTTCTGACAGCAGCATTTCACCCCCGCCTGGAAGTATTTTCTATGGCCAAAAATCACGCCGGACACAGAGAATCTGCAAACCGTAACAAAAATCTGTTTTTTCCCAAGATCAACTACCATTCTTATATTTTTAGTGCTATAATACCCTAAGCTACTAAGAATCACCTAAAAACCTTTGATATTTATCCGAAAAGGAGACGAATACAATGAAAGACGCAATCACATACTACAACGTGGGACCCCTGTTGTACTGTCCCGCCACCAACGCCAACATCGCCCACTCCATCGTCAGCGGGCGGTTTGGACAGCATTTCTCCCTGGCTCTCTGCCTGGAAGACACCATCGCAGATCACTATATCCTGGAGGCGGAGGATCAGATGGTCCGATCACTGAACGCCATACAGGCCGCCTTGGAGAAGAAAAGCTTCTATCTGCCCCAGATCTTCGTCAGAGTACGGGACTCCGTACAGATCAACCGTATCATGGACAAGCTGGGATCCGCCACTGAGATCCTCAGCGGCTTCATACTGTCAAAATTCGCCCCGGACAACGCCGATGCCTACCTGGACGCCACAGCGTCCCTGAACAAGGGATCCCAGCAATTTTATATCATGCCGGTTTTGGAGAGTCCTTCCATCGTAAATTTACAGACGCGTTACCAAGTCCTCTATGACCTGAAAAGCCGTTTGGACACCCTAAGCTCCAGCGTTCTGAACATCCGCGTCGGCGGCAACGACCTGTGCAACGTGTTCGGGCTCCGCCGCCAAGTACACGAGACCATCTATGATATCCGCCCGGTGGCCGACCTACTCTCAGACATCGTCACTGTCTTCCAGCAAGACTACGTGATCTCCGGACCTGTCTGGGAATACTACAACGGCCCCGAGTGGCAGAACGGCCTAAAGCAAGAGTTGCTCAAGGATAAGGCCTTCGGGTTCGTGGGCAAGACCGTCATCCATCCAAGGCAAATCTCCATGGTAAACCAGGCTTTCGCCGTCTCCTCTGAGGACTACTCGGACGCGGTGGCCATCCTGGAGTGGGATCCCTCTCAGCCCAGTATGATATCCGGGAGCATCCGCAAGGTTCGCATGAACGAGTGCAAGACCCACCGCAATTGGGCCGTGCGCACAAAATACCTGGCCGACTCCTACGGTCTGTGCGAGTAATCAGTCCGGCCGACAGAGCAGAACTGCCTCCTTTTCTGAGCTATGCAGAAAAGGAGGCAGTTCTATGTCCACCTAAGCATCCGCCAATTTCTTTATGATTCCGCATGCCTTATAATTCTTCAGCGGATAATACTCCACCGGGACTTGTTTCTCCTGGGCCAGACGCAGGATCGGCTCCAGCTCCCGTTCCCCCCGGCTATTCTCCCCCAGCAGCACCTTCCAGGGAACCCGCCGCAGCAATACCCGGGTGGTCTCCCCGATCCCCGGTTTGATCAGATTCACATCACCGACCTGGAACCTCTCTCCGATCTCCAGGACCTCATCCAGCCCTTTTCTCTGAAGAAGTTCTGGCTCCGGCACGTTTTCCATCTGAAATCGGGACTCAATCTCCTGAATAAACCCATAGGACAGATCCTGCTCCTGAAGTTCTCCATAATACACCGCCCCGTGAAAATCTCTCGGACCGATGATATCATCCCTCAGAAACGTCCTGCTGACCAGCCCGGAGACCGTACAATTCAGACAGGAGCTGGGAATCAAGATATCCTCATGCGTTCCGCACAGAGACGTCACGTTGGCTGGGTCAGCCAGCACCGCCAGCTCAGAGGAGACTCCCGGAAAATCTTTCACATCCTTCTCCAACTCTCTTAGGATCGCCCCTTTCCCAATCCAACCGTCCACGAACAGCAACTGCCCCGGCGCATACTCTCTGAGCAGGTATTCCACAGCGTTCTGGTCGATACCCCTGCCCCGGATGATGGAGATGGAGTAGTGAGGCGTCTCCAGCCCATACTTCCACCTGAGATATCTCTTTAACAGAATACCCACCGGAATTCCCGCCCGCGCCAGGGAGACCAGCACCACCTTTCTCCCTCTCTGCTCTAGAATCTTATCCGCCAGAATCCCCACAGCCCTGGCCGTGGAATCTGAGAACAGACGCAGCGCCTCCCGGTAAATCTCCATGTACTCCCTGGAGGGCGAGTACTCGATGGGGAGCATCTCACAGTAATGCCTTCCCATCTGAATCTGCCGCTCCCTCTCCTGGGTGGACTGGGGTTCCACCAGTCCAGTGATATCTTTTAACAACAATTCCACATCGTCTCTTCTGTAGGTCGTTCTCATAGGCTCTCCCATCTGATAAAATGAATCTCTGTATTTCCGGCCAGCTTCAATGCCTTGGACAGCGACCGGCCGCCGATCCCCGTCAAGTCCAGGCCGTCTGTGATCACAAAGACCTGGTCATAGGACCCTAAATCATAGAGATAAGTCACCCGCTCAGGGTCATAGAAACTTCGCAGTACATATTGGCGGTGAAGAGGGTACTCCTCATCCGTGCACACCGCAATGGGACTTCTGGTGGTGGCGTGGTAGCTTACCTGACACCCTTGCGCCTCCATCTGAGCCGCCACATACAGTCCTGGATACATGAATTCCTCCGTCCCCAGAACCAAGACTCTGCTCCCGCATTTCAGCGGGAACCTCTCTCTCATCTCCTGCCATAGCCTCCGGCACTGTGTCTGCATCTGCCCGCCATGTACCAACCTTCTGGACTGGCAGCCGCCTCCGACCACTGTCCAGACAATCTTCTCCTCACCGTCACAGACACAGTCCAACACATCTCCGTCCTCCTGAAACTTAGCCGCCGCCTCACTGTAGACACTGTGATCTGTCTTCACCAGAAAGTGCAGCGGAACTCCCCCCTGCCGATACCTCTCCATATCCTGCGCCCCCATCCCATTGAGCAGGGAGACCACAGCGAACTGAAAACTGCCTGGATACTCTCTCCTCAGAATCTGAATGATCTTCCAGATGGTATTCCCTGTGGTCACTTCATCCTCCACAAACACAATGCGCTTTCCCAGATCTCTCACCTTCTCAATGTCATCCCTGGCCAATTTCTGCTGGGTGGCATGGCTGTGGGACTCTGAGAAATACAGGTACTCCACGCCCTCCAACGTCTCCCTGGTGGTCTGCATATAGTCGCAGCCCAAACACGCCGCCAGCGACGCGCCGATGGCAGTGGCCGTCTCCGCGAATCCTACCAGGAGCAAGTCCTCATCCCCATATTTCTCCTGTACAATCTGTGCCAGACCGCCAAACAGCTCCAGAGCCTGGGAGGGCCTCACTGGGATATGCTTTCCCTGCAGCCGGTTGACCACCAGGTAACTTCTCCTTGTATTATTCTGACGCTTTGCAATCTGCACCAAGTCTCTTTCTCTATACATCCATCTCTCCCCACTGTCTACTTCTCCGGAATACCACATCCTCCCTCTGGCCATGGTATTCCCCATTCACTTACTCATTGCATCTTTCTACACCCTAAGATAACATCACTTCCCACCCACGTCAACCAGCCGTTGTCCCCCCTCTCACTGGCCCTCCACCGCCACAGACAAAAACAGGTTAGGGATCCATAATACTCCGATCCCTAACCTGTATCTTTTTACTCTACTGTCACCTATCTCACCGTTGCACTCTTCACAGCAGAGTAGTCGCCGAATACTTTCTCCCCGTCCACTGTCCGGTAAGCCCGCATTTTATAGTAGACTTTCTGGCCTTTTTTCAAGTTCTTATGGGTATAGGTGGTAGTTCCACCCTTTCCAATCTGCGCCACGTACTGCCAAGCTCCATTCTCAGAAGTCTTATAATACACCCGGTACCCGCTGGCTCCATTGATCCGTCCCCAGTTCAATACCACGGACTTGCTGGCCCCAGCCGCCTTGGTAATCTGAACCTGTCTGGGAAGAGCCTTTCCACTCACACCATCTGAGTAAGCTCCAAATACCTTCTGGCCATCGATCACCTTATAAGCACGCATGTAGTATGTATAAGTTCTGCCGGTCACTAAACCTTCATGGACATAAGACGTAGTCTGACCGTTGGCGATCTGTGTCACATATTTCCACGGTCCCGTCTGCTCCTTGTAATATAGACGGTATCCGTCTGCACCCTCAACTGGATCCCAGGTAATCTTCACCGCATTGTATCCCCATTTCTGGACTTTGCGGATCACAGACTTCTCCACTGCCGGTTTCGACTCCAACGCATCGATGGCATCATAAATCGCCTGGGCGTAACCGTTCACCGTCTCCTGCTCAAAGAGATTCTTTCCCTCCACGACTGCGCCTACGGCTGCCTCCACACCGGAGAAATCCTTGTAATCTTCCCGATTCAACCCATTGGCCTTCTCAATGGCAGCATCCACCCCACTGTAGTCTGCCCCCGCTATGGTGACCGTCATGGTGTCTGTGGATTCTGAAGGGTAGAACACACTGTATTTGCCGTCCTCATCCGCTGTAAAAGAACTCCCCTCCCCAATCTTATTGATCTCGATCTTGCCGCCATCCTTGCGGATGCGCAATGCGGAATCTTTCCCGTGCACACTCACTTTTTCTTCTGTGGAGACGACGATATTCTTCGCCAAAATTCCGTCCCCTTCGGGAGCATTGATCGTCACATCACCGCCCAGGATGTTTACAGACTCCTTCTGTCCGTCTGTGTTGATTCCCGGTACGAAGATCCCCTCACGCCCGGCATTCACATTCACCGTACCGCCTGAGATCGTCACGTCTCCACTGTTTGTGTAGATCCCGTCGCTCGTTGTGTCGGCGCAATCCACAACCAGACTTCCACCTTTCACAATCACATCGTCGCTAATGGTACACAAGTTCATATTACAGTACACATTTCCCGACTGGATCTCAAGGCTCTTCCCTGCCAGACCGTAGGGATTGTTCCCCGTTGTGGAAGGAGTCGCGCACACAAGGTTCAGACTCCCACTCTCATCCCCTGCCGAGACTGTCAGCTCAATAGCATTGCGGTTAGTATGAGACGTATTACTAATCATAGCGGCAAAGGACGTACTGGTGGTCTCTAAGGTATTCTCCCCATACAGAACCAAATGAATTTTCTTTTCCATCATAAGAGTTTGAGTGCTTGACGACTGGATATAACAGTCTTTTAACGTCAATGTTCCCCCGTCCTCCGACGGTTCCCATTTCCACCCTTCCGTATCCAGCATATCGGTGGCCGGCATCCCTACGGTATCCAACATCTCCGTCCTGGTGGGCACTTCGCCTGCGTTTTCTCCCTCAGTTGCAAGATTGGTGCCAAAAGTATCCACTTCTGCCTGTGAGGCTGCTTCCCCTGTAAAGGATTCATCTGTGGCCGAAGGCTCTTCCGTGTAAAAGCCTTCATCCTCTTCCAACGTATTCCCATCTGTGAAAGCGCTCTCTTCCCCCGCCGACACAGTCTCTGCTCTCGCGCTCACTGCCGGCCAGACCGGAAGTGCACAGACCGCCACCGCCGATGCCAACAGCCAAGTCAAAAATTTGCGATTACTTCTCATGATCCTTCCTCCTATTTTTATTTGTCAAAGCGAATATTTCCAATCCGCCTCGCCAGTTGCCCATAGCCTTACTGCCACTTATCTGAATGTGATTAAAAAACGTTCTAATTCTTGATTACTGTCTCAGATCCATACTCTTTTTACAAATTCAGAAATCAATTTAGAAATCTCTAAATTAGATATGCCTAACACTATTATACATAAAATATATAATAATTCAAATGTTTTTCAACAATCATCCAACTTTCCTGATATTAACAAAATTCAACAACTATTCCCCCACATTAGTCTCAACGAAAAATTTTCCGCTTCTCTATAAATTTTCTCAGAAATCTCCAGATCTCCCAGCCGATCCAGGTTCCCAGGGTATTGGTGAGCACGTCGTCCAACTGACAATATCCCCGCTGTGTGAGTAGCTGCATGATCTCCAGGCACACACTGCACAGGCACCCCACTGTCACACACCATACTCTCCTGCGAAATCTAAAGATCGCCAAGGGCGCCAGAATTCCAAAAGGGATGAACAACAAGATATTCTCCACAAAGTAGGCCCGGGAGACTGCCGACTCCCCCCAAGTCCCCAAAATCTGCAAGTCCACACCCGTCCTAGACCCCGGCTCCCTGGAAAAGAATGCCAACTCCAGAAACACCGTCCCATATATCACACACAGAAAATACACCCACACCTTCTTTTGATCGTTCCCCACACCAGACAGCCGATTTCTATGTATAACTTTCCAGACAGCCAGGGCAAACACACCTGCCAAGATTCCCCAGGGGAGATACCCTATCGGCTCCAGCAAATCCTCCCCGATATTCATAAGCAATTGTCTCAAATCCATCAATACTCTATGAACTCCTCCTCTCAATAAACCTTATCCAGGCAAGACTCTTTGCCTTCTCTCTATGTCACTCGCCCACTTACAGGCCTTGCGATATTCCACTTTTCTCCTTGAATGTCCGATTTCTTAATCTAAATACTTTTTTCGATAATAAAATCGGACTTTCCCTCTCGATGATGCATTATTATATCACGCGACAACTCACCCTACAACCACAACACAATGGCTCTTTAATTCTACCTCGTCCCCAATCCCCAGAGCTTGCGCCAGCCGTCGAAACGAAAGTTCCTTAGCCTCCCAGGCTGTCCGTGGGTCTGCCGACACCGCTCGTGATCGCTCGAAAACCCCGGACACACAATCCCGGGATCTTTTCATTTTGTCACTCAAGACAGTGCCATATTCCGCATACAGTCAAAGTAGACATTCGCCGTTCTCTTCGCTGCTTACTCCTAACCCTATCGCCACCCCAGGGCATCTTGGCAGACGCTCGCACTCCCGCCAAAGCAGGCAAGTTTTACTCCCGCTTAAAAAGCCGGGGACTCCCTGATCAATGTGGTTTTATTTTTTGTCGTTGACAAATTCTACAAGATATAGTACGATGAGTCCGTAAAAAATCCCGAGAGGAAAAGGAAAATGAACATCTATTTGACAGATCAACTGTGTAAGCGAATCAGCTCTGTACAATCTGAACCGATGAAACATTGTGCAGAGTATAGCGATAAATTCACGCATTAAGATTTCATCGGAAGACAAGGAGATACTCAACGGTTTCGACGGTTTGACTACCGCCTTGTTTTTCGTGTACTCTTTTGTGTAAAAAAGCTAGAAGGCTATGGGCAATGTTTCAGCCCATAGCCTTCTGTCACGTCTCGAGGAACATTTATCGGACTTTCCCACTCCCTCGGCCAATATAAGGACAGAAGGCAGATACTCCATGTATCGCTCTTCTGTCTTTTTTAGTTATTGCAAGACATGAGCAAAAAACATTGACTCCCCCTCTCATTGTCGCTTGCCCACGCCAGCGCACAAAGAGTTCTTTGTTCTCTTAGTTCTACAAAAAGCCAGACGCAGACATGGGGTTCCTCCTTTACCCACTTAATACGATTGAGAAAGGATTTTGAGAGATTATGAGTTTACTGGAAATCAAAGACTTGTCACACTCCTTCGGAGAGACAGTACTGTACAAAAACACTTCCCTGGCTCTGAACAAAGGGGAACACATGGGAATCGTCGGCCAGAACGGCTGCGGCAAGAGTACACTGATTAAAATCTTGACGGAACAAATCATTCCCGATACCGGCCAGGTTCTCTGGCAACCTGGCATATCGGTGGGATACCTGGATCAATATGCCCAGATTCACCGTTCCTGGACGGTATATGAATTCCTTCAGTCCGCCTTCTGGCAATTGTACCAGTTAGAACACAAAATGAACCAACTCTATGAGAAGATGGCCACAGGTGACACAGACCCTAAGCTACTCTCCTTGGCTGCCGGATATCAAGAGCAACTGGAGGACAGTGAATTCTATCTGGCCGACACCCGCATCCGCCAGGTAGCCAGCGGTCTGGGGCTTCTGTCCACAGGCCTCGACCGGCCCATGGACCAGATGAGCGGCGGTCAGAGGGCGAAAGTGATCCTGGCAAAACTCCTACTGGAGAAGCCCGACCTTCTGCTGCTGGATGAGCCCACGAACTTTCTGGATAAGGCACACGTGGCCTGGCTGTCCGACTATCTGTCCAGCCTGGAGAATGCCTTCTTGGTGGTGTCTCACGACCGCGCCTTCTTGGACAAAGTGACCGATCGAATCTGTGATATCGACAACCGCACGCTCACCAAATACTACGGCACGTACTCTGAATTTCTGAAGAAGAAAACACTCCTGAGAGAGGACTATATCCGCCAATACGCCGCCCAACAAAAAGAGATCAAAAAGACCGAGGCCTTTATCCGACAAAATATCGCCGGCCGGAAGTCCAAGATGGCAAGAGGACGCCAAAAACAGCTAAACCGGATGGAACGAATGGAGACCCTAGACCAAAAAGAAATCCGTCCACAGTTTCATTTTACCGCACTTCCCCTCTCCGCCAAAGAACAATTATCTGTCAGACGCCTGTCCGTGGGATACCACTATCCCCTTCTATCCCACGTCAGCTTCCACATAAAGGGCGGACAGAAAATCGTCGTCACCGGATTTAACGGGATCGGTAAATCCACCCTGTTGAAGACCTTGATCGGGCAGCTCCCCTCCATGGGGGGAACCTATCAGTTCTCAAGACAGACGGCCATCGGCTATTTTGAGCAGGATCTGTCGTGGACATCCCCCTCACAGACGCCCATTCAAATTGTCTCGGAGGCCTTTCCCAATCTGACGACAAAGGACGTCCGCAAAAACTTAGCCCAGTGCGGAGTCTCCAGCAGACACGCTGTCCAGGAGATCGGCACGCTCAGCGGTGGGGAACAGACGAAGGTAAAACTCTGCCTGCTCACACTCTCCCCCTGCAACTTCCTGATCTTAGACGAGCCCACCAACCACCTGGACTCCCAGGCAAAGGAGGTCCTGGAAACGGCCCTCACAGAGTTTCCCGGAACTGTCCTGCTGGTCTGTCACGAGGAGGCCTTTTACCGCAGATGGGCACAAAAAGTGATCAACGTAAAACAGCCGTAGAACCCACGAGAACTCCAATGTTGAGCCGGCCGCATATTTGTGATATATTAAGGTGAACAGTTGTTTTGCCCATTGCAAAAATGGCAGAAAGACTGCCCCACACAGAGTCAATCTGTCTGCCAAAGCCAGCGGCTGACAAACCAATTTGCGTGTCAGGCCATGCCAGACAATAAGAAGCGGAGGAACCACATGTTCTATAAGATGATAGAAAACAAGTGCAGAAAATGGTACCACTCAAGAGAATGTACCGTCCGAAATTTGATCACATATATAGAAAAGACAGGCCAGATGAGAGACGCACAGATCGAGGCCATCAAAGTCTACCTGTATCTCAAGATCGCCTGCGGCTGCAAACCGTTGGAATATTTATTCCGCCAAGGGGCTTTTAATTCCATCGACTTACACCGCATAGAATTGTCCACCGCTACCCGGGAATATCTGGAAGAAAATCCGGCCGCGGCTGCTTTATTTGAGTACGCCCGTCTCAAAGACGACAAAGGAGAACAGGTTTCCGGAAAACTGGAAAAGCGAATCAAGGAAGATCCCTCAACGATCGACTATACGCGCTTTTTCCACCATATCTTCTATGGCATCTCCTACACGGACTATCTGTTCAGCCTGCCCATGGGTTCCGGCAAGACCTATTTAATGGCTGCGTTTATCTATCTGGACTTGTATCTGGCCAACAACGACCCGGCGAACCCGGCCTTCGCCCACAACTTTATTATCTTTGCCCCCTCAGGACTGAAGTCGTCTGTGGTTCCCAGCCTAAAAACTATACAGAATTTTGACCCCACATGGGTGATACCTGAGCCTGCAGCCACAGACATAAAGCGCAAGATTTCCTTTGAAGTCCTAGATCAAGGAAAAACTGCCAAGAAATCCAATAAGACCAAGAATCCCAACGTGCAAAAGCTCGCCAATCACCAACCTTTTTCCCAATTATTCGGCCTGGTCATCGTCACCAATGCAGAGAAAGTCATCTTAGACCGTATCAAAGAGAAACAAGGACAGATAAATCTATTCGAAAAAAGCGAGGATGAGAGAGACCGACAGGCCAATGAACTCCGCAACCTTATCGGCAAACTGCCTTCCCTCTCCGTCTTCATCGACGAGGTCCACCATGCCGTCAGTAACGAGATCAAGTTGCGTGCTGTGATCACAAGCTGGGCGCAGAATCGTACCGTCAATTCTGTGGTAGGGTTCTCCGGCACGCCATACCTTGAGAAGGTGGAAAAATTCCAGGTGGCCGGCTCTCTAACTGTTGGCACCTCCGAGATCACCAACATTGTATACTACTATCCGCTCCTCGAAGGCATAGGTAACTTCCTAAAACGTCCGGTCGTGAAGATCGCCGACATGACCGACAGCCGTCTGATTATCCAGAGAGGTGTGCGTGAATTTCTCGATATGTATAAAGACGCCGTCTATGCGGACGGTTCCACAGCCAAGCTCGGTATCTACTGCGGCACAATAGAAAAGCTGGAGGAAATCGTCTATCCCTTGGTCGTCGGCATCGCGGCGGAGTACGGATGGAGCTCCGACGTAATCTTGAGATTTCACAGAGGCAACCGCCAGTACAAAGCGCCCGTTGACAGCCCAATGCAATTCGCCACATTGGACAACCCCCTTTCCAGGATTCGCATCGTCCTACTTGTGCAGATCGCCAAGGAGGGATGGGACTGCCGCAGTCTCACCGGGATCATTCTCTCCCAGGAGGGGGACTGTCCCACCAACATGGTATTGCAGACTTCCTGCCGCTGCCTGCGTCAGGTGGTCAAGGGAGCTCCTGAGACGGCGCTGATCTATCTGAATAAGAGCAATGCAGATAAGTTAAACGTACAACTTGCACAGCAGCAACACATCTCTCTCAAAGATTTTGCCTCGGACGGTCACCCCAAGAGCAAATTGAGGCGGTTTAACCGCACGGACTATCTGAAATTGCCCAAAGTTGACTTTTATCAGTTGAAAGTCAGCTACGATACAATCACCGTCGAGAAAGCCCACCCAGAGACCGCCATCGCAAATTCCACCGCCTCGGCGCGTATCGCGGACAGTATAATCAAGACGACGGATCTCACCATGGACGAGAGCAAGTCAATCACCTACATGGACGACTCCGAGTACGGCTCGGCCCCTGCCAACTTTCACGTCTGGGTGTATCAAATCATGAAAGGCGGATTCGGCTCCCCTTCCATCCCAGAATTGATGGCCTATGCCCAACCATTAAGAGCGGTATTTGCCAAGATCACCTACGAAAAAGAAGGTTCCCGCTATTATAGTTCCAAATATAATCGCAAAATCGTGGAATCAAACATCCGCAAGGCCTTCCACGACCGTCTGGACTTTCGTACCAGAGAAGAACGGATCCCTGAGAAGGCAAGCCTCTTAAACCTTGTCAACTTCACTGGAGAAGTCCACGCAGAGCAGCCTGACGACTACTACCCTCCACAGAAGACAGTGGAAAATATTATCGCCGATGATCAGGGCAAATTGGCCCATGATCCCAAGATGGACGATGCGATCCGCCTCCTGGAGGAGACCGGAAACCCTGCGGCTGCCGCAGCGCTCCGGGCCCAAACCACCTCCCACAAAAATAAAGACCGTTCCTTTCATTACCTGCCCTATCGCACCGACAGCCATTTTGAGCAAACCTTCTTAAAGGAGGTTCTGTCTTTTGAGGAGATCGAGAAGCTGAATCTGGAAGTCTATTACAACGGCGATGGCAGCATGACTGAATTCAAGATCAAATGTTATAAGAAAAGCGGCGACAAGTGGAAATATATCGGTATTTACACCCCTGATTTCCTGATCTTGAAGCGGAGAGACGATGAGATCCACAAGATCATCATCGTCGAGACGAAAGGTAAGGTCTACGCCGGAGATCCCTCCTTCCTGCACAAGAAAACTTTCATGGAGACAGAGTTCTCCAGACAAAACAATATGGCTTATGGGTATAAGCGCTTCGACTACTTATACATAGAGGACACCTTACCAGACCAGGAGAGGTTGGCCTTGACCCATAAAAAAATATGCGAGTTTTTTGGAGAGTAATCCAAAGATCCCACCAATTCAATTATGAACTACGGAGGTCAGACAATATGCCGATAAAATACGTACCATTCATTCCCGAGCCGGTGGAAGGGCAAGCTGTGCTCGGCAATTTTAACAGAGTGCTGAAATACAAAGGCGCAGACGACACGACTATGGCGCTGCAGCGCGGCATGCCTTTGTACGAGATGGAGAGACAGGAAACCGTGGGCAAAAATACCGGCGGGAACATGGTCGTCCGAGGCGAGTGCGTCTCCACCTGCGCCTACCTGAAAGAGCAGAATATCCAGGTGGATCTGGTGTATATCGATCCCCCCTTCGCCAGCGGCGCCGACTATGCAAAGAAAATCCAGATCCGGCGCAATCCCCGCGGGGCAGAGGCCCTTGCGCAGGCCGGGCGCGAACTGGATAGCCAGGACTTCAAAGCCTTTGAGGAAAAAATGTACGGCGATATCTGGGACAAAGAAAAATATCTCAACTGGATGTATGAAAACCTTATGGCCATCAAAAGTGTCATGAGTGAACATGCCTCCATCTATGTCCACCTGGATTACCACATCGGCCATTACGTCAAGATACTCCTAGATGAGATCTTCGGCGAGGACAATTTTCGAAATGAAATTATCTGGAAAAGGGCAACCGCCCACAGCGACGCCCAATTCTATGGAAATAATTTCGACTGTATTTACTTCTACACAAAGTCTCAGACTGATTATATCTTCAACACCGTGTATCAACCTTATGATGAAGAATACGTCGCGCGGTTTCGCCGCACGGATCCCGACGGCCGTAAATGGGACAGCGGAAACCTCACCGCGAAAGGACTGCACGGCGGCGGATATGACTATGAGTACAAAGGATGCCGCTCTCTCTGGCGCATGCCCCTTGAGACTATGAAAAAGATGGATCAGGAAGGCCGTATCCATTTCACGAAGACCGGCGGCATCCGGTCAAAAGTGTACCTGGACGAGTTACCGGGAATGCCGGCACAGTCCATGTGGCTGGACATCAATCCCATCAACTCTCAGGCAAACGAAAAAGTCGACTACGCCACCCAAAAGCCCGAGGCCTTGATTGAGCGGATCCTCTGCGCCTCGTCAAACGAGAATCAGATTGTCGCCGATTTCTTTGCCGGAAGCGGAGTCACCGCGTCAGTCTCCAACCGCCTGAACCGCCGGTTTATCACAAGCGACGTGGGAATCAATTCCATCCAGACGGTGAGAGACCGTCTGAAAACAGACGGCGCCAGCTTCGACGTCCTTGAAATCAAAGACGGCGTTTCCCTCTACCGCAATCCGGCCCAGACAATGAATAAAATCAAGTCCCTGATCCCCGGACTCAGAGACGAAGACTCCCTTGGCTCTTTCTGGCAAGGGGCCGTCTTCGACAGCAAATTGGGAACGATCCCCGTCTATATCCCCAATCTGATGGATAGCAGCTCAAAACTACTGGACAAGATTACGGTGGACCGCGTGATCCACCAGGCGATCCCCGACCTGGACAGCGATATCAGGAAAGTGATTGTCTATTACGTTGATATCACCGATGAAGAAGAGATTCGGAAATTCATCCGAGAAGACGACAGTACCACCGTGGAGATTGAACTGCGCGACCTAAAAACCGTACTCGACGCCATTGTTCTCGACGACTACGCAGAATTTCACACAGAAGAAATCAGCGACGGTTCACGCTCTGTCTACGTCGTCACAGTCGACCGGTTCATGAGCGACCGTGTGCTCACAACTATAAGTGAATTCAATGAAAAAGCCCGCCTAAACGCCTCCGCGAAAAGGCCGTACAAACCTGTTGAGATCAGCGAGGAGGGATTGGAACTGATTGAATTTCTGAGCGTCGACTGTACTGCATCCAAGGGGGAATGGCACTCTGACTTTGAAATTAAGATCGACAAAAACGGTTTCACCAGCCACAATAACCAACAGACCAAGGAATTCTGGGACGGCCGCATCCGCAGTGAGACCAGGCCTCTTCGCCTGAAAATCCGCAATATTTGCGGCGATGAGACCATCTGGGGCCTGTAGACGGTAAGTGCACGGCACGTCACCGGCCAGTAAAAGAGCTTCTCCTACTGCTTGAAAACTTCACCCCACAGTTGGCAAGCACGTGATAGACTCGCGTCACTCCCACGGGGAATTTCCAATTCAGCTAAAAATGTCTGAGAGATTGGAAGCACACGACCGGATAAAAATAAAGTCTGCAGCCAGTCTCCCTGAAACTACACTGAAATATAAGGAGGCAATCCCTTGCAAAAAGCCATATTATACGTCCACGGAAAAGGCGGAAGCCACCTGGAAGCCCAACTCTACCAGAAGAGCTGCCCTGAATTCTACGTCATCGGAATCGATTACGACGATTATCTTCCGTGGACTGTACAAAGTCAATTTCAATCTGTCTACGACAAAATACAGGCCACACACGGCCGCGTCTTCCTGATCGCCAACAGTCTGGGCGCCTACCTGTCCATGCACGCGCTCCAGAACTGTGAGATCGAAAAGGCGCTGTTCGTCTCCCCCATCCTGGATATGGAGAGGCTCATTCTAGACATGATGGATTGGGCCCACGTGTCTGAGCAGGATCTCTCCGAGAAAGGCGAGATCCCCACAGATTTCGGGGAGATACTCTCCTATGAATACCTCTGTTTTGTCAGAGAACACCCCGTCACATGGGAGATTCCCACAGAGATCCTCTACGCCGGACAAGACACACTTACCTCCCGCCATACCATAGACCAATTCCTCCACAGCCACAACGCAAAACTCACGGTATTGGAAAACGGCGAACACTGGTTCCACACGGAGGAACAGTTGGCCTTTCTGGATAGATGGGTGAGGAAAGCACTGCTATAAGTTCACGCTATGCCATGAGAGATTTTATGTTATTCCCGCCGAACACCTCAAACTGCATAGAATCCAATTTCGCATCGATCATAGCGATCTCATTCTGTGCCAATACAATATCTCCCGCCTCAAAGTTCTCCCGCAGCCGTTCCATTTTCCTTGAGCCGGGAATCGGCACAATATAAGGTTTTTTACAGATCATCCAGGCCAGGGATAGCTGTCCCATCGTAACGTGCTTTTTCTCCGCTAACTCAGTCAGTAACACCAGAAGTCCCCGGGCCTTTTCATAGCCTTCTCTCGTGTACTGAGGCATATTTGCGCGGTAATCTTTGGCGCCCTCAAACTTTGTGTCCGGTGTATACCTTCCAGTCAAAAATCCATTTGCCATCGGTGAAAAAGCAACGTAGGCGATATCCAGCTCCTCACAGACTGAAAAAATTTTCTCATGCCACCTTGCCATCATCGAGTAACGGTTCTCAATGGCCGTCACGGGACAGACCGAGTGCGCGCGGAGCAGATACTCTTGCGTGGCCTCGGAAATTCCCCAGTAACGGATTTTTCCTTCTTTGATAAGCTGCGCCATCGTCTCTGCCACGACTTCCGGCTCCACTTTCGGGTCCATCCGGTGCTGATAATACAGATCAATCGAGTCGGTCCCCAACCTTTTCAAGCTGCCCTCCACACTTTTTCGGATTGTCTCCGGGCTGCTATCCAGTCTCAGAGAACGGTCCGCATTGTGGCTGACCCCCATTTTCGTGGCAATCACCACTCGGTGACGCACATCTTTCAACGCCCTCCCGACCAACTCTTCATTATAAGAGATACTCCCGTCCGAGAAAACGCCAGTATAAGACTCGGCGGTATCAAAAAAATCATACCCCATCTCATAGGCCTGGCGAAGCGTCCTTATAGCAGCGTCATTGTCCATAGGTTCCCCGCTGGCATGGGAAAACCCCATACAGCCAAGTCCAACCGGATTTACCAATAATCCACTATTCCCAAGTCTTCTTCTTTCCATCTACCATATTCCTTTCCAAATCCATGCGATATCCCCTGCTAAGCTGCTTCAATGGATATATCCATTTGTGTCTTTATACCAATGTCATAAACCACTCTATCGTCTCAGGGTCATAATGGGAGAAAAATAGGCTCTTCCCGGTATCCAACGCTTCGATCTGCCGCATTTCGTCTTCTGTAAGTACAAAATCAAAGACATTGAGATTCTCCTCCATCCGGTTCTTATGGGTAGACTTGGGAATCAGTACCACATCGCTTTGCAGAAGAAAACGAAGCGCAACCTGTGCCACCGATTTCCCATGCTTTTCTCCAATCCGCCTCAACACAGGATTGTTAAAATAGTCATTCTTCCCCTCTGCAAAGGGTCCCCAAGACATAATCTGTGTCCCGTTTTTCCTCATATATTCTTTAGCCACTACCTGCTGCTGGAATACATGGGTCTCCACCTGATTGACTGCCGGCTTAATCTCTGAAAAATGGTAGAGATCCAGGTAGCGGTCCGGATAGAAGTTCGACACTCCAATCGCGCGGACTTTACCATTCTTGTAGGCCTCCTCCATCGCCCGATAAGTGCCATAATAATCGCCAAATGGCTGATGAATCAGCAAAAGATCGATATAGTCCGTCCGCAGTTTCCTCAAAGATTCCTGGATGGATACCTTGGCTTTCTCATACCCAGCATTGGAGATCCATACCTTTGTGGTAATGAAAAATTCTTCTCTCGGAAGTTCACATTTCGCCAGCGCGCAACCCACGCCCTCCTCATTCCCATAGGCCTGTGCAGTGTCAATACTGCGATAGCCCACTTCAATCGCATCCAACACACAGCGCTCCGTCTCTTCCGGCGGTGTCTGATATACACCGTATCCCAACTTTGGCATCTTCACACCGTTATTTAATGTCACATACTCCATTCTGATTTCCTCCTCTACTGCCGGGATAATGGCCATTCTCTAGATACTTGGCCTCCCCGGATCATGAAACATTTTTTATATTTTTAGTTTACAGCCAAAAGGAAAAAAAGTACAATAAGAATATGGGAATTCAGATTCCTTAAAATGAATAGTGAAAGGATTTTTAGAAATGCTAAATTTATTGGAATTAGAACAATTAACCGCCTTTGCAGACTGTGGAAGACTGTCAAAAGCGGCTGAATCATTAAATATATCACAGCCAACCATCACTAGAACTATGCAGCATTTGGAAGACGCCTTCGGCGTCCCTCTATTTACACGCAGCAAAAATCGGATTGCACTAAACGAAACCGGATGGAAGGCTGTAGAATACGCAAGGCAGCTTTTAAAAATGGAGGAACAGGCCGTACAAGGAGTCCGTGAATTTGACAAAAGTCTGCATACCATTGCCATCAGCTCCTGCGCGCCTGCCCCTCTGTGGTACCTACTCCCAGCTCTATCCTCTGAATTTCCGGATATGGCGGTATCTTCCTCAATTAAAAGCAGTGCGTCCGTTCTCGAGGATCTGAGGTCTGACTCCTGTACCCTGGCTGTTCTAACCGAAAAACCAGATCTGCAAGAATGCTGCTCTCTCCCCTTTCTAAGGGAAAATCTCTATGTGTGTGTTTCCCCCACTCACCCACTGGCAGACCACTCTGAGATTACCTTCTCAGAACTGAACGGCCACAATTTTTTACTCGCCTCCAAACTGGGATTCTGGGATGATATGTGCCGGGAGAATATGCCTACATCGCGTTTTCTCGTACAGACCGATCCCTTTGCACTGGAAGAATTGATTCGGGAGTCCTCACTCCCTTGTTTTTCCACAAATCTCTCCAGAGATAGAAGAGAACTGTTAAAAGACAGAATTCACATACCAATTACGGATCAAGACGCCAATATCACATACCAGGTAGTTTTCCATCAAAAGAGCAAGTCATATGCAAAGACTTTCTCAAGAATTGTCCACGAGGCCAGCTTGCACCGTTGAGAACGACGCGTGTGGCCCGGGTGTATTGGATAGTATATTCCGACCACAGAACTCTATCTACACAGACTTTCAGACCCAGTCGCACGGAAGATGAGCCCCACCCTCACGGAGACTGAACCATTCAGCTAACTATAGATATTTCTGATGTTATAAATTGATATAAATATCGATTAACCAGCCCCAAAATTCAGGGAATGAAATGTTATGTTCTTTAGGATTCTTTTAAGCTGGTCTGTATGCTTTCGAAGTTCGTGATAATCCTGCCGGAGTTTGCTGAAAGCTTTTTCAGCTACAATGATGGTTTCCTGCGCAACCATTAATTCAATTTCCAATCCATACTGTGTCATAATTCCAAAACCTCCTTTTGAGAGATTTTCAATCCGTGACGTTGACATATGGAAATTTTTCCCTGTATCAGACATCGTAAGAATTTTATGCAATAAGTATACCATACAGAAAGTCACTTTTCCTTAGTTTGTCAACAGGTCCACTTTGAAACAGTCCCAAATTTATATTTGCGAAAGAAACTTGACACTATCGTAATAGTACCTACCAAGTAATAGATAACGTCTTTACCTCCAAATGTGTGGAGCAACAGTCATACAGAAGCTGTATGGGGCTTTTAAAGCTTGCAGACAAGTACTCTGTTGACCGCCTTGAGGCGGCCTGCAAAAAGGCTCTTTCCTTTACGGCAACACCCAGTTATAAAAGCATCAAGAACATCCTTGATACTGGAAATGACAGGGTAGATCCAGCCAATAAGGAGCAACCGTCCACACCCGCAACTAACAACTATGCGCTCACAAGAGGCGCTGATTACTATCGGAGGTAAGGAATTATGACTACACAAAGTACAATGGATAAACGGATTGAAATGCGGCTGACAGCAATGTCTGATGCTTTCCGTACCCAACTGGATGACCCCAAAATGAAAGAAGTTGCTTTCGAGGATAGTTTTGCGATGCTGGTTGATATTGAGTACAGTAACAGGAAAAGCAACAGTCTGAAACGTCTGATCCGAAATGCCGGATTTGACCAGCCTGAAGCCCACATTTCTGATATCAACTATTCATCCGGGCGCAAACTTAACCGCACTCTGATTGAAAGACTGGCTACTTGTGAGTACATTACAGAACATCGAAATCTTTTCATCACCGGAGCCACCGGAAGCGGAAAGACATATATGGCCTGCGCATTTGGCATGGAAGCATGCAGGCAGCGTTTTAAAACCAAATATGTCCGTCTTCCCGACCTACTTCTTGACCTGGAAATGGCACGTAATGACGGCACTTATAAAAAGGTACAAGCCAAGTATGCCAATCCTGTACTCCTGATCATTGATAAATGGCTCCTTCTCAGGCCGGCAGAGTCTGAACAGCATGATATTTTGGAACTTCTTCACCGAAGACGCAGGAACTCATCCACAATCTTCTGCTCGCAGTACAATCAGAGTGGATGGTACGACCAGCTTGGAGGCGATGACAGTCCTCTTGCGGAGGCAATCCTCGACCGCATTAAACATGATGCCTATAAGATCAATATCATTCCAACAGATCCAGTAAACTATCGGTCTATGCGGGAGGTATATGGATTGGATCCGGCATTAAGCGAGTAAACCCGCACTCAGTAAGTACTTAATAGCGGTACCCTGTTCCGGATTAACGGTTTCCGTTTACCGAACTGGCGGTTTCCAGTTTTCCGGAACAGCGGTTTCACCGCACCGGTATATCCATTCTGCCCACCGGATAAATTCATCTGCGTTATATGCCAGATATCTACGATGCTCTACCGGCATATGTTCTGACTGGGTAATCGGATGACGGAGTTACGAATTTACGGTTTCGCAGGACAACAATCATCCATGTGATTGCAAATTTGACCGTTCCTATAGTAAGGCTTTTATCCTTAGGGTGAAGAACTCTTGCCGAAACGATTGCAGTCTCATAGTATTCAGCCATTTCCTGATAGATTTTGTTGAGAATAGTTCATACCTTGTATTCTTTACCACACCAATTTTAAGATTATCCGGCTACAATAAACGTGTCACATCACCAAAGTATTGATAGGCATATACATGGCACATGAGCCAGTTCGTCGATTTTATATCGTCGCAGGCTTCTGCATAAGCATAGCAGCTACAAGGTAAAACGGCGACAAATAAATATACATTACTCATCTCACCAGTGATCGTATTCCTGATACTGAAGCGTGGTTCCGGCCCAATCGACCTGCATGGTTTCACCGGGTTTGTGCCTAATTCGCATATTTGCTTTGGAAATATGTACCCAATGGCGATACTTATCACAGAACAGTGAATACATGTAGGACATTGCATCCTCCGCATTGCAGGTGCTGCAGTACTCCGTCCATAACAATGTGAGATTTACATCGGAACGTGCCAGTTCCCTGTGAATATAAGAATAATCCGGCTCCTTTCGTTTGGTTGCCATTTCCACTTTTGCTAGAAACAGCGGGGGTAAAATCTCCTCGTTCGTCAAAGTGGCTAGATAAGCCCCTTCGTTTTTGACGCATGAAGAACTTCACGTATTGTGTTACGTGAACCGTGGACACTTGCAGCAATTTGATACTGCGAATACCCGAGGCTGTCAAGTCTAAGAATCCCTCGATAATTCACCATAATTATCGACCTCCTGTAATGATAGTCACACATCTATGTGCCAATTTCATTATAGGATAAATGTATCTGAATGGCTCTCCCTCTCGTGAGGGTGGGTCAGTTCATTCGTGAAGATGGATCTAAATGCCCATGCAAGTAGGTGTCAGCGGTTGGAATATACAACATTTTCAAACTTTCCTACTTAACAGATATATTTTTTTCTCTTCAACAGACATATTATTACATTGTAAAAAGGTATCTTTATTTTTTTCAACATACTCATCAATACTTTCGATAACTTTTGCTGGAATACCAACCGCTACAGAGTTATCCGGTATATCATGAGTAACAATGGCACCTGCTCCAATAATTACATTATTTCCAATAGTCACACCAGGGAGTATTGTTACCCCCCATCCGAGACTCACATTATCACCTATAATAATTGGTCGGATTATATCCACGTGTTTATATTCTTCAAACATAGCGCGTACAGTCCAAAGACCACCATCATGAGTAATAAACGTTGTATCACCAGTAATCCTCACGTGATTTCCTATTGTTACTAAATATGGCTCACTACCAAACATAGTGCCGGCACTGATAGAGCAATTTTCTCCAATTGTAACTCCACTTTTTCTAAAAATTGCAATAACATCGCTTTGTTTGCCATATTTCAGCTTTATCTTATCTAAAAATTTACCCATAATTATCATTTCCTTCTTGTCAAAAAATCTTTCAATAACGATAGTTGTTTTCTTGATCCAACACAACTGATAATTGCAAAAAGAATGAGTGATACAATTCCTACGATAAACGCTCTAATAAACCATTCCAAATAAGAAGCTGCGTTAAGATTCATAAACGACGTAGCTCCTACAATCGCAAAAATAAGAGCCAAATCTTTTACCCAATTAAAATAAAACTGTTTTATCGAAATCCGTAAAATTTTTTTTAAAGAGTAATATGCAAGATATGTTGTTCTATAAAACATTGCAACAAAAGTGCCAAACGCAACTCCTATTAATCCGTACTCTTTTACAACAATTACCGAAATTAACAAATTGATTATCACTTCAATAATTGCACTATTTTGAGTTTCCTTATAATGCCCAGCTGATTTTACAATCATATTATAGGGAATTCTTATACAATACATTGCACAAGCAACTGACAATACTACACCAAAGCCATAATAAATGTAATTAACATCATGAATGTTTCTTGTGTACACACGTACAAATGGGACAATCAATACCCCTGCTATTGTAAACAACAAAGTTATTAGTGAATGCATCCCCCACTCGAGTAATGAAAATAAATTCAATAATCTTGATGTCTCTTTTTTAGCGTAAAGATTACCAATCAAGGATTGAAAACCACCTGAAAGAGATTCTACCATCTGCTCAAGTATACGCATAACATTATAATAAACAGTGTAAACCGAAACACTCTCTAATGTAGCAAAAATAGTAAGAATAATAATATCTGTATTTTTCAATACTACTGCTGCAATATGTTGGGCCAGTCCATTCCATTTCTGGCGAATCGGTTCTCCTTCGTACATAATTTTTTTATCTATATCATAATTCTTCCTAACATAGATGTTCATTCCAATTGGGCGTACAAAATACACTATAGTTGTTGTCAAACGAACAAAGTGTATACCGAACCCTAACTTGATAAAACATATACATAATAATAGATTTACTGCTACCGCAATTGTTTGAAGGGAAAAATATATGTAACTTTTCTGATCAGCACCTAATAAAGTCTGATATGTTATCCCAAAATAATACTGTGCAAAAGTTCCAATTGATAGAATCAGCACCATGCTTGATGTATATAAATAATCAAATTTATTCGATGGGCTGAAAGGATATACTATTGTAAGAATCACCACATACACCAAAAAAAGCATCGCAATTTTTCTATAAAACTTTTCTGCCGACACCACCATCTTACTTATGGTATACTTATCATTTTGAGCTAATGGCTTGTATAAATTTGATTGTACAACTGCCCCAACTCCCATATCCATAAATGCAATAATACTCAAAAACTGAGTAATAGAAGAAACCAAACCATTTGCCGCAGAGCCAAACGATTGCATAATATAAACCGGAAGGATTAAACCCGATATGCCTGTAATAACTTGATTGATTAATGACATACCTATCGTCAAAAGAAGTTTTTTTCTCCTTGACATTTTATGTCTCATACGCGCTCCTCCTCTTACTTAAGCGATTCTTTCCTCTGTACAAAAACAACGATAATCGCCCATTATCACCCTTAACTTTCATACATTATCCCTTTTTGTTTTCTTACATTAGAGGCACAGAGCAAAAAACTTAGTATGACGACATAATACAATGTACTAAAGGAAATGGTTGAGTACTCAAATATAATGAATCTAATCATTATAATCATTGATACTTTAGCCAGGATATCTACTTTCCTGTATTTCCATTCTCGGAAAAAAATATTACAATATGCCCAATAGTAGAGAATTAATCCAATTATTCCGTAACAAGATAAAATCTCCGCGTAATTGCAATGACTATATACATCAACAAAATATCCTTCAAAATATTTAATATAATATGCAAAATTATCGTATCCCCATCCAAGTATAGGTTTCTTCAAAAACATTTGCAATGCAATGGTAATAAAGAAACTCCGATCTTCCGCGCTTCCGTCTTGATGATTAAGCGCTGCAAGAATTCTCCTTCCGAAAATTTGATATAAATACTGATTTGTGAAAATGAGGTAGATTGCTATAATCAACAGTAATACTACAACTAGTAAATATTTAAATCGTTTTTTTACTGACTTTTCAAATAAGGCATAGAGAATAAGCATTACACCAAGTGAAAGCATCGCTCCTCTGGAACCAGATACAATAACAGAAAAAGCATTAATCATCATGCAAATAATGTACTTTTTCTTTAGTCGCAAATTATTTTTGATCGCAAAATAGGAGAAAACAACCATCATCGCTGCTAAATTTGCTGCAAAAGTTCTCCATTGGTTAGTTATTCCCCCCATTTCAGTTGTTCCCCAAACGCTAATTGGGGATGTTGCGACAAAAACAAAAGAAAAGTACGATGCCGCTGTTACGATTATATCCAGAAATCTCCATATCCTTTCTTCATTAGTAAGGTATACACCAATACAAAACACAACCATTATGATTCTAAGCATCGTGGAACCCAAGCTACTATCGCTTCTATCGTCATATGCCCATAATTTAGATGCCAAAACCCATGCATAAAATAAACCATACCAACCAAACAACAATATTAGATTCTTTTTACAGACACCGCTTACTTTTAACCCCATATTTTTAATTGATAAAGCAATTAGTAATATCCAAAGGAAAAACTTAAGATATGGAATTTTATCATGCGTTAAAATTACAGAAAAATATAATAAAAAGGCCCATTCTACCTGTGTTCTTTTTTGTATTTTCATATTCATATTCATATGATTATCGATAACATAATCATGCATTCCTTTCACTTAGACTGCTACAGACAAGCCACATTGACATTCGTATATATCAAAATCACTAATGTAATGTACTCATGCTTAACCATCTGTTTTTGTACGAATCTACTATTCTTCTTCATACAATTCCCTCTAATTCGCTCATTAATTGCTTACAAATCTGTTCTGGAGAGAATTTTTCCACCATATATTTCCTCGCTAAAGCTCCTTTTCTATATGCCGTATCACTATTATTACATACTTCAATCATAGCCTTCGAAAGCGAATCAACATCACCTACCTTTACTAGTATTCCCCTTTCATCATCGCCAATCAACTCATTTGGACCCGTTGGACACTTGGTACTGATACAAGGCAACCCAACAGACATTGCCTCCATTAAGGCATTCGGCATACCCTCAAAATCAGATGACAGCACAAAGCAATCGTGTGAAACCAATTCCTGCGCAACCTTACTTGTATTTCCTAACATATGGATCTTATCCTGTAATCCCTTATCTCTAATTAGTCGAGCAATCTGGGACTCAAGTTTTCCACTTCCCACTAGATCAAGTCTGATGTCATCTTTTATCTTTGCAGCTTTTTCAAACGCACTTATCAGTAAAGCGTGATTCTTTTGTTCCTTAAAACTACCAACACAAATAAAATTTGTTATATATCTTTTTTGTTTGCATTCATATTCTAATACCTCTTTCGTCATAGGATTTGGAATAACAAAGCACTTCTTTTTTATATCGTTTGAAAAATAATCCATCTGTTCCATATTTTGCAGAAAGACTCCAGCCGATTTTCTTGCAATTTTATTTCTTCTTTTTCTCATTTTTTCAGTAGATGGCTCTACCGCTGGATTATTTCTAACCGTTACAACCATAGGGATCCCCATTCCTAAAGTGGCATAGTAACAATGCTCAACTGGATAAGGCAAAAATGGAATAATTATATCGGGATTAATTCTTTTAATTAGGCCTCTCAGATACATCAATTTTCTATATTTATATAGAATACTTAATTCATTTTTATTTCGATGTGGTAAATACTCCACCGATACATCTGAGGAAACCGGGTACTCCTTATCCATCTTATCATACAGAATTAACGATACTTCATAACCTTCATTAGCAAGTTCAGATGTCAAAATGGATACCACTCGCTCCGCTCCTCCATATGTTAACGATGGAGAGACAAATAATAACCTCTTTATCTTTTCCATTTACTTATTCTTCCCTGTATATTCTCTTCAAACGATCTGTTACAGCAGATACATCGTATTGTTTACGTACTATTTTATTGTAAGATGCTCGTTCACTAGTCCGATCAGTCATTATGTTTCTTACAGTCGTACATATATTCTGGGGGTTATCCTCTATACTAAAAAACATAACAAGATCTGTAATTGCAACTTTGGATGTTACTGTATCAGAAACGAAACAAGGTAATCCTGCTGCCTGAGCTTCAAGAACTACATTAGGAAATCCTTCATACTTTGACGGAAAAAGAAAAGCATCAGCCATGATTAGCTTTTTATTCACATCATTGATATTTCCCCAAAAAACCACATTGCTTTCTAAGCCTAGATCAACAACCTTCTTTTGAATTGCTTCCTTTAATTCTCCATCACCCATTAGAAATAAAATACTGTTGTTATCTTCATGATATAATTCATAAAAAAGGTCGATCAAAAAAACATGATTTTTCACCTCAACAAATCGCCCAGTATGCGCATAGATAGTAGCATCCAAATTAATTCCGTTCTCTTTTCGAAAAGCACAGTATTGATCATAACTATAAGTATAATTATCACATGCAACTGGATTAGGAATAATCTGAACATTCTTATTTGTTCCGTATAGCCATAATGCAGCTTCTTCGCCACACGACAACTTAACTGTTGTTAGACCGTTCAATACAGGCCTAAACAATTTATGAAGTTTTTTTAAAATGTCAGAACGCCAATCTTGTGTACTATGTGAGTGAACAATAATTTTTCTTGCTCCGGCTAATCGAGCCGCAATAACCTGTGTTACCGTTAAGAATGCATTTTGCGTATGAAAATGAATGATCTGGTATTTGTTGTTTTTCACTACACAATAAAAGTCTTTCAAATTATGAAACAGCGAGTCTGATCGCTTTGTAATGTGATGGATGTGCGCCCCTAGTTCTGTGGCTTCACTTTCATAATATCCAGTCTCGTATCCAGCAACAACAAAATCAAATTGTATGCTGCTTTTATCAATTTCGCGATAGACATTCATTATCATCGTCTCTGCGCCACCCATGTTAAGCGCTCCCGTAGACTGAAGGACACGAATCAATTCAGTCTGTTTATTACTCATTTGATGTCTCATATCTATTACCCCAAATTAATATTCTATATACATATATTCAACTTACTCTACTACTTATATTGCATATAACTTCATAGCCAATAATTCCTAAATGAACATAACCGCTTTCCTCTAATCTATGCCACAGTCCGCCAGCAGAATTCAAACAGTGCATTTCAGGGAAATTCATATCTTTTGCTCGTTTGATAATCTCTTCATACTCAGATATCTGCTTATAAGTGAACGCTATAATTTCCTCTTCAGGTATATCAGCTACACATAGATGAGTAAAAACTCTCCAGCACTAATGAAGCGCTGTAAAACTTGCGAATTATTCGTTCACGTTATTCTGGATCAGAAGCATCAATGCCGATTCTGTTCATTCCGGTATCAACAGCAAACAGACTTTTAATTTTTAAACCTGTTTTTGCCCGGTTCTCAGCATATGATAGTTTTCTCAAAGGCATTTTTCTGATATATGTTATAGTTTTTCTTCAGCTTATCTAAGCTAATCTCCACTCAGGATCTTCTTATAAAGACATACTCCGTTTTCACTTACTCCTTGAGCGCATTCATAAGAACAGCTCTATAATTTTCAATTTCATACCTGTTTTTTGATTGATAAGCTCCTTTAGCCAGCCTTTCAAACAATGCTTTATCCCTTTGAAGCATACGGATGCCCTCGACAAATCCATCCACAATAATTTCAGGAGAAATAACTATTCCTTCCTTATCATTGATGACAACTTCACCGTTGTAGTTATGATCCGTCACAATTGCCGGAATGCCTGCAATTTTACTTTCTACAAGAATTCCTGCTACACCTTCGCCTTGCCAGGTGGTTGGAAAGACAAGAAGATCATACTCATTCAATTTTTTATATACATCATCTTTACTTGAATCAAACACGCCTTTATATTGGACGTTTTCATGACTCTCTACAGATGTTTTGAACTCAGACTCATATTCCGTACCGATAACACCATAAAAGTCTAATTTAACGGGAACGTCCATTTCATTCAACCGATCAACAACATCAAACAAATAATGTGCGCCTTTTTCTTTACATATTTTCGAAAAAAAGACTGTACGAAGCTGTGACTTGTCGATGGTTTTCCCGCCATAACTCTCCTTAGGAAGCATTCTGCAGTTTGGAAAGAATGCAGTTCGCTTAATTCCCTGCTCTGAAAAATCTTGATTTATCAGTTCACTCTCCGTATAAATCGCTTGAACATTGCTTAAATACGCTCTCATCTTTGAATGACTCCGAGAATATTTCTGCAAGGTACTTCCCATCATAATGACTGAACATTTTTTCAGCGCGTTCTTACCCTTTATCCAGGAAATAATCTGCAAAAGTTTCTCAAGCCTAAGATTACTCCCTAATCCTAAAACGATGTTTCCTTTTGTTCGAAAGATCAAAGAGAACAATCTTAACAGATTCAATGGATTCTTTTTACAGCTATATAAATCAAAAAACAGGATATCGCTATCTTTATAAATTTGATCTCTTATTAGGGAGTTCTTAACAGTTACCCCACCCATCGGAGGCGGAAACTCCCCTATATACAGATTTCTTTTCATAAGTCTTCTACTTTCCTATTTTATTACGGCCCAATTGTATTTTCCTCGTTTTGTAAGTTCAATCGAGTCTACAATTCTCAGTTCAATGTCTAGCTGGTTCTCAACTCTTCGATTAAGATATCCCAGAATATTTGCCTTATCATCCTCTGTTAGTTCTTCAACCAATATTAAGTCAAGAAAGACTTTTCCTGGCTCATACTGAACATACTGATATTGCTTAACTTTTCTGAAAGTGTTGATGTGCATGGTGAGAGCACCTTTGAAAATCTTGCCTCCAGTTTTTGAAACCAGGGATACTTCAGAGAACTTATGTCCTTGAATTCCTACATATCCATTATCTTTTAACCGAACCACATCATCCGTGACATATCGAATCAAAGGCATCTTTCTCGAAATGAATCCCGTACAACAGATTTTATATTCGCCCTCAACTTCAGTCGGGAGAAACTCTGTATAACCATAAAGATCATTAAACAGATAGCCTTCTTCATATTCTTCCGCAAAGACAGCTCTTTCCGTATGTCCATAATTTGCAATTGCTTTACATTGAAGTACGCTCTCAATGTACTCCTTCATTTCCGGAGTATGATTTTCAGCATAAAAATCAACCATTTTGAACTTCCTATGTTTACCGTGTCGCTCCATCATCTGAGCGAATGTGTAAATTGCTGACGGATAACCAGATACAAACTCCGGTTTAAAGCTCTCAACGGCATTCCACACTACCTCAAAAGAAGATTCATCGAACAGTTTAAACGGTGAAATAACAATCTCGTTTTTTAATGGAGAATAATAGTAATCCTCATCCTTATTATGTCCATAAAATGCCAGGGTGCGTGTTTTTTTCAGATCATACCCGTATTTACCTAAGAAATGATTGGCAAAAGCACGCTCCCTATAGATGGAATCCTTATCAAGAATCACCTTCAGTGCACGTCCACTGCTACCTCCCGTAACAGATTCATAGCAGTTAATCTTCTCTGTTGAATAGATAGACTTACCAGCTTCAATAGCTGCTTCTTTAGTTAATAACGGAATCTGCTCAATTTCTGATGCAGACTGCATTTTCTGAGGATTAAAATCTACTGAATCAAAAAGCTTTTTATAATACGGAACATTCTCATACGCATAGACGAGTGTATCTTTTAACAGTTCAAACTGCTTAGCTTTCTTCTCACTTTCAGATAATAATTCGAACTGCTCCAACGTCTCCATTGTTTCTTTATAAATAGAATTGCCGGTAATAGTTCTGATAAAAAACGGAGAAAGCAAAAACTTGATTTGCTTAGGCATTACCTCATAAATCTTTTTGACTGAATTGTAATTCATGTTTAAAATCTCCTGTACTATTTAAACTTGATAGTAGTTTTTGCTCCGACTCCAGAAAGCACTATCGAAATGCCTTTCACTTCATCTATACGACAATATGAGCAGGAGTATTTGTCACCCGCGAGATTCTGTTTCTCGCCTGAACTCTGGATATCCACAATATCGTCTGGTAACCCATTAGCGACATGCCACACCTGAACGGCCTTATCGGCTCTGTCCACATTATCTACAACAACAAGTTTTCTTTCAAAATCGAACGATATCTTTCTCTTGTGTGTTACTCCTAAGTACGATATCGTCGCATCTATTTCTACCCAGCTCTCATTTTCATTTGCTGCAATACTTTCAACTTTATATCTTTTGCCCCAAAGGAATGGTCCAAGCATCTCTGCCTGCTCTACGCCCTCAACATACACCGTGTTATGGGCTTTCGTAGATCGGATTTCATTTCGTATACTCTTCGGGACATGATAGTTATAAGTACCAGAATCAACAAGCACTGGCTTGCCTTCATAAAAAGCCTGAATACTCAATGCATCTGCATGACCATGAGCTGCAATGCTTCCAAAACCAAGCTCAGCATGATCCATTCCGATTAGAACTTTATGGTCACGACTTCTAAGTACTGTGTAACCACCTCTTTTATAATGAGATACCAGTTTAGGCTGATATAACGACTTATCGCTATACTTTTCTTTCTGGTTTTCAGATACGATCCAGCATACGTTTTCAATAAGAGGGACTCCTGTATATTTCTTATCTAACAGCATTCCCATCAATTGAAGAACATATCTGTAATGATCTTCAATCTTCCCCTGAAGATCTAACAGTTTTCCTTCGTCATTATCTCCAAAGACAACAACTTCGCCGTAATCGCCACAGCAATCTGCCATGTACTCACTCATACGGGTAAGATACTGCTTCCAAATCTGAGGTACATCATATTTATTCTTTGCAAGTGCCAACCAAAGGAGACCATATGCTTCCATTACAAATCCCTGATAGTGTAGGGACATCTCTTTATTGATACCATCATCATAATTCTGTTTTGGCAACTCATCAGTCAGAATTCCAACTGATAACTTGATCCAGTCCTTTTTGTCAAACAGGATTCCTGCCATCCCCACAGAAAACATCTCAACAATCAGATGATTATTTGCAGAAGAGAATTTCGCTCTATGCTTGACAATGTAATCAGACATCAGCAGAATTCCGTGAGTCATTTCATCCAGAAGGACTTCCTTCTTCACCTGATATTTCTCATATGCATATGCCAGAAATACAAATGCATAAATCCATGAATTCACACGGATTCCAAGTTCCATGGCACTCGTCCATTCAGCACCATGTAAAAACAGATTGTGTTTATTCCAATCTTCAAACAGATCCGTCAGCTCATCCAGGTATTCTTTTTTCCCTGTGATGTAATAGTTCTTTGCAAGACAACTGAACTGAAAATGACGATTCAGTTCCCAATTGGTACGAATGTCACCGATGTCTTCTCTCTGACCAATAGAGATATCCCCAGAGAAGTCCTTTTCCGACCATGTGTTTTCTGTTTGAAAACCGGCACTCCATTTTTTCTTGTATAACTGATAATCGAACTGGTCAAAGATATCCAAAGACTCAAAAAAAGACATATTGTCGTTGTGAGCATTAAAAGGAATTCTACCTGCTTCAGCTTTTAATCTCTGCAATCCTTTAGCTAAAGGAATCTGAGTTACCGGCAGATGTAGCGAGTATACTCTTTTCTTTTCTTTCTTCTGCAACAGCTTCTGCTGTACACGCCAAGCTACCTCTGGGGCGTTCATCGACTTTAATCTGTTTACAAGCCAGTGGATATCTTTCATCTGTTCATCACCGTTTCTTAAATCTCTGTATATCCTTTTTCAAGAATATCTGCGATGCGCTCACATGCATGGCCATCACCATAAGGGTTTGCTGCATGAGCCATCTTTGCATATTCTTCCTCGTTATCAAGTAACTTTGTAAACCACTCATAGATGGTCTCTTCACTTGTACCAACAAGCTTTAATGTACCTGCGTCAACACCCTCTGGTCTCTCAGTAGTATCTCTCATAACCAGAACCGGCTTGCCATAGGAAGGACACTCTTCCTGGATTCCACCTGAATCTGTCAGACACAGATGACACCTTGCCTCAAAGTTGTGGCAATCAAATACCTCAATCGGTTCAATGATATGGATCTGCTCACAATCACCCAGTTCCTCATCGGCTGCTTTACGAACCACAGGATTCATATGGATCGGGTAGATTGCCTTTACATCCGGATGCTCGTCAAGAACACGACGAATCGCTCGGAACATATTATGCATTGGCTCGCCGAGATTCTCTCTTCTATGAGCAGTAATGAAGATCATTCTTCCATCTCCAACCCAATCTAGTTCCGGATGATGATAATCCTCTACTACCGTATGCTGCATAGCATCAATTACAGTATTCCCGGTTACATAGATGCTGTCAAGGTTCTTGCCTTCATCCAGCAGATGCTTTTTAGCAAGTTCAGTCGGAGTGAAGTTAAACTGACTGATAATACCAACAGCCTGACGGTTAAACTCTTCCGGATATGGAGAATAGATATTATATGTACGCAGGCCTGCTTCAATATGTCCTACAGGAATCTTCAGGTAAAAACATGCAAGTGCAGTTACGAAAGTAGTTGAAGTATCTCCGTGCACCAATACTACATCCGGCTTAACCTCTTCAAGAACTGCTTTAATCTTTTCCAGAATTCCAGTTGTGATATCAAAGAGAGTCTGTCCGCTCTTCATAATAGAAAGGTCATAATCAGGAACAACATGGAATGTCTCAAGAACCTGATCTAACATCTGACGATGCTGGCCAGTAACACACACAACTGTTTCTATTGTCTCTCGTTTCTTCAGCTCGTTTACGAGTGGGCACATTTTAATTGCTTCAGGTCTGGTGCCAAAGACCAACATCACCTTTTTCATATCAAGTTCCTTTCATTCATTTATCACATCACTTCACAGGAATGCCTATCATGCAGATTATTACACCTACATGACAGGCTCTTATTCTTAGATATGATAAATTCCAGGAAGATTGATAATGTTATGGCAGTCAAGTACCACCTTATCTGCAAGCTTTGCTACATTCTCCTTAATCTCGTTATGCTTAACCATAACAACAACGAGATCTACAGATGCCAGGAATTCATCCAGATCATGGAACTGGTTCGCTACAACATCTTTAGTAATGTATGGATCGTAAACCTTAAGTCCTCTTGCAAGATGACGCTCCTGACTCTCAAGCAGCTGAAGTGTAGGAGACTCACGCATATCATCTACGTTCTCTTTATAAGTAAGACCATACAGACCTACGCGCTTGATATCTGTAAGGCCTTTTTCCTGCATAATCTCATAGATACGGTTCAGAACGAAATCAGGCATTCCATCATTGGTCTTCATAGACTCATCAATAACCTTTGCAAGGGAAGGATAGTCACCAACCAGGAACCAAGGGTCAACGGAAATACAATGTCCTCCAACACCAGGACCGGGCTGAAGAATATTTACACGAGGATGCATGTTACAAATCTTGATAATCTCGTAAACATCCATATTGTCGTGACGGCAGATTTTAGCAAGCTCGTTTGCAAATGCGATGTTAACTGCACGGAAGGTATTCTCAACTATCTTTGTCATCTCTGCAGTCTTGATATCAGTAACTACAATTTCGCCCTGGCAGAAAGAAGCATAAAGTTCTTTGATTTTCTCACCGATTGCTCTGTCATCAGCACCGATAGTACGGTTGTTATGAAGAAGCTCATAAACCATATTTCCAGGAATAATTCTCTCCGGAGCATGTACAAGGTTGATGTCCTCACCAATAACGAAACCGACTTCCTCAACTGCAGGACGCACAAACTTCTCTATAGTTCCAGGCGATACAGTAGACTCAACTACAACAGTTGCTCCTTTAGGGCATACCTTCAGAACCTCCTTAACTGCCGCAATAACATAGCAAGCGTCTACCTTCTTGCTGAATTTATCGTAAGGAGTAGGAACAGAAACAATATAAGTATCTGTAACCTGATATTCAGCTGTAAATTTAATGCCAGCCTTTACAGCATCATTAAACAATTCATCCAGTCCATCTTCTTTAAATGTTGTCTTTCCAGCATTCAGTGTAGCAACCCGTTCCTTATTATAATCAGTACCGATAACTTCTACTCCGTGAGAAGCCATCATCAATGCTGTAGGCAACCCAATGTAACCTAATCCAATTACGTTTACCATTTTTCGAGTTCCTCCTATTAATTGCCTTTCTTCTTAAATTTATATGTCAAACCAACAAATTTGGCATTGCCGATTATGTACCGCTTCCACATTCTTCTAGGCTCCTGAATGAATCTGTAGAGCCATTCCAAACCATGAGCCTGGAACCACTTCGGTGCTCTTTCTGTGACACCGGCAACGATGTCGAAACTGCCACCAACACCCATAACGAATGGAATATTCAGCTGCTCCAAATACTTATTTACCCAGTACTCTTTTTTCGGAGAAGAGAATGCTACGAACATCATATCTGCGCCAGACTCAGCCATATTCTTTACGATCTCTGGTTCATCAGCTTCAGTGAAGTAACCATTTCTATAGCCTACAATCTGAATTCCCGGATACTGTTCTTCATAGATGGCTTTTACCTTTGTAACAACCTCTTCCTTTGCACCGAACAGATAAATTTTATAGCCCTTTTCAGATGCTACTTTTACGAGTTCCTGGAACAGATCACAACCTGTGACACGTTCCTTTAACGGAACTCCCAGCTTCTTAGCTGCCCACACAATGGATGCACCATCTGCATTAATCAGCGGACAAGAGTTTACAATTCTTCTCAATTCTGGATCATCTTCCATGAGATTAACCTTGGAAGCATTGATAACAACGTGCTGGGTCGGTTTTCCCTTTTCAATAATCTTTTCAACACGTCTGATGGTCTCATCCATCGAAACCACATTTACATACGTGTTCATAATCTTATATCTGGTACTTTTCTTCTCCGCGATGTTCTCGCTCATTGTCATTCATCCTCATACTTTCTGATTAATCTCTTCTAAAAATATCTCTTGTATAAACCTTCTCAGCCACATCATCAAGGCATGCATCATATCTGTTAGCGATAATCGCCTGGCTTTGTCTCTTGAAGGATTCAAGATCATTGACAACTCTGCTACCAAAGAAAGTTTCACCATCTTCAAGGGTTGGCTCATAGATAACGACAGTCGCACCTTTCGCCTTGATACGTTTCATAACACCCTGGATAGAACTCTGACGGAAATTGTCGGAATTACTCTTCATGGTCAAACGATATACACCAACAACAACTTCCTTTTCCTTAGCTCTGTTCCAACAGTCGTTAGCTTTATATGCTCCTGCGATCTCAAGGACACGATCCGCAATAAAGTCTTTTCTCGTTCTATTAGACTCAACAATTGCTTCGATCAGGTTTTCTGGAACATCCTCATAGTTAGCAAGCAACTGTTTTGTATCTTTCGGTAAACAGTATCCGCCATAACCAAAGGACGGGTTGTTATAATGAGATCCAATTCGAGTGTCTAAGCAAACACCATTAATGATGTCCTGTGTGTTCAGGCCTTTCATCTCCGCATATGTATCAAGCTCATTGAAGTAACTTACTCTTAATGCTAGATAAGTATTAGCAAAAAGCTTTACTGCTTCAGCCTCTGTGAAACCCATAAACAGAGTATCAATATCTTCTTTGATTGCACCTTCCTGGAGGAGCTCTGCAAATACTTCTGCCGCTTCTTTACTTCCTTCATCGCATGACACGATGATCCGGGAGGGATAAAGGTTATCGTAAAGGGCTTTGGACTCTCTTAGAAACTCTGGGCTGAAGATAATCTTGTCAGATCCAAATTTCTTCCTAACGCCCTCTGTATATCCAACCGGAATGGTAGACTTAATGATCATCCAGGCATTTGGATTGGTCTTCATTACCAGCTCGATTACGCCTTCAACAGCAGATGTGTCAAAGAAGTTCTTCTTACTATCGTAATTGGTCGGAGCAGCGATAATGACATACTCTGCATCTCTATAAGCAGCTGCACCATCTGTGGTTGCTGTCAGATCCAGCTCTTTCTCTGCTAAATACGTTTCAATATAGTCATCCTGGATTGGAGACTTCTTGCTATTAATCAATTCAACTTTTTCTGGGATAATATCCACAGCTGTAACATGGTTATTCTGTGCAAGCAGAACTGAAAGTGATAACCCAACATATCCTGTTCCTGCAACTGCAATATTCTTGTTCATGTGTTTCCTCTATTTGATCGTATTTCCTAACTACTCATTCAGCCTTTTACACCTGATAAAACTTCTTGTACCACTCAGCAAACACTCTCAGACCATCTCTCAGGCTAGTGCTTGGCTTGAATCCGAAGTCTGCCTCTAATGCACTCGTGTCTGCGTAAGTCACAGGTACATCACCGGGCTGCATCGGCACAAGCTCCTTGTGAGCCTCAAAGTCGTAATCCTCAGGAAGAACTTCTGCTCTGATCAGCTCCTGCTGCAAGATATCAACAAAGTCCAAAAGGTTTTCTGGGCTATTGTTTCCGATGTTATACACCTTGTATGGGGGAATCGGCAGACCATCCTCTCCGTTCATCTTCTCTGGAGCATGCCGCATAATACGAACCACACCTTCGACAATGTCATCAACGAATGTGAAATCTCTCTTGCAATTACCATAATTGAAGATCTGAATGGTCTGTCCAGCCAGAAGTTTATTAGTGAAGCCAAAGTAAGCCATGTCAGGTCTACCAGCTGGTCCGTATACCGTAAAGAATCTCAAACCAGTAGACGGAATGTTATACAGCTTAGAGTAAGCATGAGCCATAAGCTCGTTGCTCTTCTTTGTTGCAGCATAAAGACTCACAGGATTATCTACCTTATCGTCTGTGCTATACGGAACCTTCTTATTACTTCCATACACAGAGGAACTAGACGCATAGACCAGATGCTCTACTGGATAACGACGGCATGCCTCCAGAATGTTGTAGAAGCCAATAAGATTACTCTCAATATACGCATCCGGGTTAGTAATTGAGTAACGAACACCTGCCTGCGCTGCCAGATTAACAACTATAACAGGTTTGTAGATTTCAAAAATATCTGTAATGGTTCGCTTGTCAACAATTGATTCTTTGACAAACACAAAGTTTTCATGCTGTTGCAACTCTGCCAATCTAAAGTCTTTAATTTTTACATCGTAATAGTCGTTCATGTTATCGATACCGATAACTCTTACTCCCTCTACGTCTTGGTACAGTCTCTTCACCAGATTTGCTCCAATGAAACCAGCCGCACCAGTCACAAGCACTGTTTTCCCTTTCAGATCAACGTTATACTTTACCATTAGTTCCCCTTTTCATGTTTCCCTATATAAATCCAGCCTCATTGCCGTTCACTACTTTTACTCCACCGTAACTGACTTCGCCAAGTTCCTCGGCTTATCAACATCAAGTCCTCTAGCCACACTCACGTAATATCCCAAGAGTTGCAGAGGTATTACCGCAAGACTGGCCATAAATCTCTCGTCTACCTTAGGTACGTAAATCACAAAATCAGATGTGTCTTCGATAGCGTAATTTCCATAACTCGTTACCGCACAGAGATAAGCACCTCTGGCTTTACACTCAACCATGTTACTTACGGTCTTCTCATATAATTCCGGCTGAGCCAAAACACCGATAACCAAAGTTCCATCTTCAATCAGACTTATCGTTCCATGCTTTAATTCGCCTGCTGCGTATGCCTCGCTGTGGATATAACTGATCTCCTTCAGCTTCAAACTACCCTCAAGGCAAACTGCATAATCTATTCCACGACCAACAAAAAACACATCTCTCACATTCGCATATTTAGATGCGAACCACTGGATTCTTTCTTTGTCTCCCAATACTTTCTCTATTTTTTCCGGGATGGTCTGCAACTCTGTCATGAGTCTGCTATACTCCTCATCCTCAACTGTTCCACGAACCTTACCAAACTGCAGCGCCAGGCAATACATTGCCATCAGCTGTGCTGAGTAAGCTTTGGTGGTCGCAACTGCAATCTCTGGACCCGCTAATGTGTAGAACACGCTGTCAGCCTCTCTTGCGATGGAACTTCCCACCACATTAACGATGCCTAAAGTCTTACAGCCTTTCTCCTTGACAAGTCTCAGTGCCGCCAAACTGTCAGCTGTTTCTCCCGATTGAGAAATAACGATGACAAGAATGTTGCTGCCCAGCAACGGCTTTCTATAACGGAACTCAGAAGCAAGCTCAACTCTAACCGGTATTCCCGCTATATCCTCCATCACATACTGGCCTACCATCCCGACATGCCAAGCGGAGCCACAAGCTACAACTGTGATTCCCTCTACTTTTTTAATCTCCTCATCACTAAAGCCTACAACACTCAGGTCCAGTTTCAATCCATTCAACACACTTCTAAGCGTGTCACTCACAGCCTTAGGCTGCTCATGAATTTCTTTCATCATAAAGTGCTCATAACCGCCCTTTTCAGCTGCTTCTGCACTCCACTCAATCTCTACCAGTTCGTTTTCCACCTCATCACCGTTAAGATCAAAGAAATGAACTTCACCTTCCTTGATCTGAGCCATCTGGTGATTCTGAATGTAGTAAATATTTTTTGCGTACTTAAGAATTGCCGGTACATCGGACGCAACATAGGTCTCACCATCTGCCACACCGATGATCATCGGACTGTCTTTTCTTGCCACCCAAATCTCATTAGAGTAGTCCTTAAACATAACTTCCAGTGCATAAGAGCCTCTTACACGCACCATCGTCTTAGCGATAGCGTCTATCGGACCTAAGTTATATTTCTTGTAGTAGTAATCAACCAGTTTGATCAGTACTTCTGTATCTGTTGCAGAGTAGAAAGAGTAACCGTTTTTCAACAGTTTATCCTTCAGTTCTGCGCAATTTTCAATAATACCGTTGTGAACACCTACAACCAGACTCTCCACAGCTCCGGAACCGGAACCAGTGCAATTGCCGGAAACGTGAGGGTGCGCATTCTTCTGGCTAGGCTCGCCATGAGTTGCCCAGCGGGTGTGTCCAATACCACAGGTACCTTTCACAGCATTACCGCCATCCGTCTTCTCAGACAGAATTTTCAGTCTGCCTTTTGCCTTAACGACCTGCGCCATCTCCTGTCCATCTCTAATTGCCAGTCCAGCTGAGTCGTAACCTCTATACTCTAATTTACTTAATCCATCTAAAAGAATAGGTGCAGCCTGATGATGGCCAACGAATCCTACGATTCCACACATTGTTATTACCTCATTTTTTTCTGCCTTTTTCCTTCGGTTTCACTTTTACCACTTCACCTATCAAGCTATTTTCTTGATTTGCGGCGTGGTGTTTTTTGTCATTTTCGTTATTGTGTTTTATCTATCTTCTTTTGAATTTGTGTATTTTCTACATAACTTCTCTGGTTTTCGACCCAATCTAACTATTCCTCTCCCATGAACCAAAGCTTCTTTTCCCTCAATTATCGGCATACTTTTAAATTTGACGCCTTCATATTCTACTCTGTGTTCTGTATCAAACTCTTTGCCGCTGACGTGATGCCCACTCCGGTTATAGCAGGTAACAGTGTGACCGAGTGCTGCTCTCCCACCTCAGACTGCCCCGCGCCCTTTTAACACGATCAGAACCGTCTTCAGAAGTATTTTTATATCCATACCGAAGGACCAATTCAATATGTAACTGGTATCCAGCTCCACCACTTTCTCAAAGTCTGTGATATCACTTCTCCCGCTCACCTGCCACATCCCGGTGATTCCTGGCTTGATCGCCAGGCGCTTGCGGTGGTGCAGTTCATACTGCTCCCACTCGTCCAAGGTGGGCGGCCTGGTTCCCACCAGACTCATCTCGCCTTTTAGCACATTCCAAAACTGCGGGAGTTCATCCACGGAAGTCTTCCTTATAAAATGCCCGATTCCCTTGATGATTCTGGGATCGTCCTCCATCTTGAACATCAGGCCTTGCATCTCATTTTGATCCATCAATTCCTTTTTGCGCTCCTCAGCGTCCATGTACATGCTTCGGAATTTATAGATCTTAAACAACTTTCCATTTTTCCCAACTCTGAGCTGGGAGAAGAAAATAGGGCCCGGAGATCTCAAGTAGATGATAGGCGCCACGAAGACCACTGCGATCCCTGTCAGTATACAGCCTACCAGACCACCGCCGAGATCCAGTATCCGTTTGAAAAACAGTTGCCGTGTGTTGACCATATTCACGCCGCTGGTGGAGAGAACCGTGTAACCAGCCAGGCTCTCAATGGATTGATTCTGAGAGTTGGCCACGTTCCTGGCCAATTTACGGTGCACAGTGATTCCCATCTCCATGCAACTGTCTGTCAGTTTCTTGGAGATGGACGCGTCCTGCATCTCCACAGACATATTGATGAAGACCTCATCCACCCAGTTTTGCCGAATCCATTCTAACACATTTGAGGCATTGGCCACAACCGGTATACCGTCCACTCTGGTACCGCACAGATCCTTATCCAGGATTCCGATCCCTGTCAACTTCAAAGACTCATAGTTATTTGCCTTCAATACGCGGATCACATTCTCCACCCGCTCGCTGGTGGTGAGCAAGATCAGGGACCTCTCCCCCTTACCGGAGACCGCCTCCTTTTTCAGCTTACTCTTCCATAGAAGTCTCACGATGTAAGTCAGACAGATCTGTACCACCCACATCACAAAAAACATGATTCTGGAGTATTCTGCTGAAGTCTGCGTGAAGAAGAGATAGATCAAGAGTATACCCACGATGTAGGTGACATGCTTGACGCTCGCCAGCAACTCCCGATAATAACCCCGTCTCAAAATCCCCTTGTAACTCTGTGTAAGAAAGACCACGGTCAGAAAAATCAGCGACAGAATAATCGCTATATTGCAGTAAAAGACCTCCCCATAAGGAAAAACCGCACCGTGCCGAAACAGAAACGCGATGACAAAAGCCAAATGCATCGCCACAAAATCCAATATGATAAAATCTACATGCTTTAACCACCCGTCTGGTTTTCTCTTATACATAAATTTCCCTCGCCGTAAACAAATCCATATTCGACTTTTTGATCTCCACTATTATAGCATAAGTCAATTTATCCGCAAGTATTTTTATAAAAACGAAGCACTTTTCGGTATAAATAGCTCTATACTTGTCAATTTTTATCCGCACATTTAGAGAAATTTTAGAGACGAATATGCTAGAATAGAAGTGGAAAAATATGAGGGAGATGAACGTATGAGAATTTTACTTGTGGAGGACGATGAAAATCTATGCCAGACACTCCAGTACCAGTTGGAGCAGGAAGGCTTTCTGGTGGATGCCTGTGGAGACGGGGAGGACTCTCTCTTCTACATCCGGGAGCGCATTCACGATCTGATTCTCCTGGACCGGATGCTCCCCTCCCTGGATGGGATTGCTGTCCTGGAGACGCTTCGGCGGGAGAAGATTTCCACACCGGTTATCCTTCTAACTGCCCTGGGGGAGTTGCAGGATAAGATCACAGGTCTTGACTGTGGCGCCGACGACTACATGGTCAAGCCCTTCGCCTTTGAAGAACTGTTGGCCAGAATCCGCTGTCTCAGACGAAGGCCACGGAGATGGGAGAACGCCGCCATCCTTTCCCTGGGGGACGTCTCCTTCGATCTAAGTCAGATGAAACTCGCTTGCCAGTCCAAGGAGTGTTCCCTGTCCAAAAAAGAGGGCACTTTGCTGGAGATCTTCCTGCGCAACCCAGGCCAGGTACTCCCCCGCCAGACCCTTCTGCTGCGAGTGTGGGGACCGGAATCTGAAGTAGAAGAAGGCAACCTGGACAACTATATCTATTTCCTCCGAAGACGGTTGCGCTCTGTGGGCAGTAAATTGGAACTGAAAGCCGTCCGGGGAATCGGCTACCAATTGGAGGTATACTGTTAGCTGCGCATAGAATGCTAAAAAATATCTCTCTTGGTTTGCAATCTCTTCTTATAATAGACCTCACTATCTAGAACAGCCAGAGTCCGTTTCGCCGGCTCTGGCTGTTCCTTTGTCCTCCCTATTCTGCCAGATAAAGGTTTATCTTCTGGATAACGGCGTCCACCGCGTCTTCCAGAGAACTCTCCCCACTGACATAGCTCTCCAACTGTTCTTCCACTGCGTCCACCACCGTCTGGTCCAGTTGCGCCGGCACAGTTAGACTCTTGGCCATTTTCTGTATCCGCGCCACCTGATCTTTGGACGCAATTTCCACATCTAAGACCACCTGTCTCACCACGTCATCCCCGTCGGTGACTGTATATCCGATGGAGGTACTGCCACCTTTTTCCCAATACTCTGCCGAGTCAAACACACTCTCATTCACCGCGAATCCCTGTCCCATGGATAACTGCTGGCCTTCTGTAGAATACAGGAACTCCAAGAATACCTTAGCGTCCTCCTGATTCTTTCCTTTGCTGTTCAATCCCATCAACATCGTCGGGACAAAGCATCCCTCCTTCTGTCCATTCCACAGGGCATAGTCCAGTTCCCCGCCCTGGCTGGATTCTATGCTGGAAGCCAACTGGGAGAACCCTTCCGGGGAATAGAGACTTCCCACTGACGCCTCGCACTCCTGCCCATAGACCTGTAGAGCAGAGTTCTCCACAAGCGTCATCTCCCAGTGTGAATAGGTTTCCTCCATATAGTTCTGAGCCAACTCCGGATCATGGCTGTCCGCCTCATAAATCTCCTTCACATCCTGGAAATACGTCTTTAACTTTTCTGCGTCCAGAGTCCCATCCTTCTGCACCCAGGCTGCG
Organism: Blautia sp.; assembly: GCA_047014865.1. Lineage (GTDB taxonomy): Bacteria > Bacillota > Clostridia > Lachnospirales > Lachnospiraceae > Blautia_A. Next base: position 65,314 of record JBKXQO010000007.1, read on the forward strand.
TAGGTCCCGTCCAATAAGTTCTCTGACACCCCTTGCACAGAGGCGTCGCTGAGAAATCTCTTGGATCCTTCCCTCTGTTCTTGGGACACAGAGGCCAGCCCATCTAAAGTCTGCATATCTGAGACCTTATCCTTCGGCCCCAGAACCAGTGGGATCCCAAATCTGCCCGGGAACTCATAGATGGCTCCCTCTTTGGTGTAAGCTTCTTGAATATTGTCCAGAATCCCCTCTTTCTCATCCACCTTCTGTATCACCTGGCTGATATCTGCCAAAATTCCCTTCTCCTCATAAGAAGAGATCGGCATCCCATCCAACAGTAGAAGGTCCGGACCCTTGCCAGCCATAATCTCCGTGTTCAGCGTCTTCAGCGCGTCTGTCATTGTCACAGAACTGTCCTGGGGCATCCCCACGTCCAGAGACACGTAGTAATCCGGGTTTTCTTTCTGAAAAAGAGAGATCACCTGCTGCAACTCTTCATTCTCCTGCAGTGTGTAGACGGTCACTTCCTTTGAGGGCACAGACGGCGTATCCTTCGAGTAGACGTATTTCAAAAGTTTCCCGCTCTCCCCTGACTGTATGGCCAGATAGACCGTGTTGTCTTCTCCCAAAAACAGAGTTTGCAGCCCCACGCTTGGATCACCCATCGAGCTTAATTTTCCGTCGATAATTTGTTCCATGGCATTGCCCCCGATCTCATGGGAATACACCCCTGACGGGTCACAGTAGAACAGCTTGTTTTCCTTTTCCTCCTGGCAAAAAAGCAAGGGATCGGTGTTGTAGCTGGTCAGACTGGTATTGCCGCCTCCGTCTTTGATCTGCTCAGACAGCGCCGTATCTTCCTCCTCCGGCTTACCGTCTGTGAGATCATAATACTGTGTCTCCTCCGGTCCCACGATGATCAGATGATTCCCCACAACGCCAAAGGTGTTCATCTTCTCCCCCTCGCCCAGGAATTGCCGGATCATACTGCCATCCTCCACATTCATCTGATAGAGAGCCTGAACAGTGTCTTGAACTATGATCTCCGTATCCGACAGCCATTGAATCTTGATGGGCTGTAACATACTTTCCGGGAATTGCAAGCTGCACTCTTGGTAAGTCCCATCCAGATCACGGACTCGGTAGGAATAATTGACACTTACGTCCATCTCATCCTCCGACGACTGGTCATAGGTGGAGACTATGCAAAATACGGCGCCATCCTCCCGTATCGAGCCCAGGGACATAGCCGTGTTCCCATCCTCGCCCAGTCCCATCTCTCCCGGCATATCGCCCTGCTCCTCCCAGGTCTCCCCGTCATCTGGGGAAATCCAATACCGGGTCAAGTATCCTTCCCCGTACCCCAACAGTGCCAATCGTCCATCTGAGAGCTTTTTGGCGTCTATGATCCCCATCGCTCCCTCAGGAAGGGATAACTCCTCCTCCAGATACCTCCCCATGGCCACATCTTTCTTCTCCTCCGACTTATCTCTGCAGCCGGCCATCCCCAGTAAGAGCACAGCGGCCAAAGTCCCGGCCAAAATCCGGCCTAGGACTCTCCTCCGATTTTTTTTCATTGATTCGTATCCTCCTCTGATCTTTCTTACTGCCAATGTATCACTCCATTCTCTATCTTTTCTCTAATCCCGAATGAAAATCCCTCCCAACTTTGATTCGCCAAAGGATAGAGACAAAGATTAGAGACAATTTCAAGAAAAGTAAGTATAATAAGAAGTATCGTTACTTTTACAATTTCAATACAGGAGGTTTCTATGTTCCACAGACTTCACATACAATTCACTCTGTTTTTCACCCTGGGCACCAGTTTGATTCTGGCCGCCATGACCGGGATCTGCCTATATATCTCCCAGAGTAGCCTGACAGACGGTAGCTACCAGACCTTTGTAAACTCCGTCAGCTCCGCCCTCTCTTATCTGGAAGCCCAGAACACCATCCCACATCAGTGGATCCGGGAACAAGAACAGAATAACCACTTCTCCATCCGGATACTGGACAACCAACACCCCTTATTTTTCTCCCAGTTGGAAGAAGAACCTGCACTGACTCCCGTCTACCAGGCTGCCCTGGACAAGGCCAAACAAGACTACGCCTTAGACCTAGACACCTACACAGAGAAAAGCATGCTTCCCCAACATGTAGAATTCCGGATGGATGACTCTGGACAGTCCGACTACTACGCAAGTGTCGCTTTCCTACCCAAGAGTAACGGCTCTCTCTCTGTCATCACCTTGTACCCCCTGGATCTGCTCCATCAACAATTGTCACGCCAACGCCTGTTCTTTCTCTTTGCCGACCTGGTGGGTATCCTGTCTCTAGCCCTGTTCTCCTGGATCTACACTGGGAAATTGCTGATCCCCATCCAGAAGAACCGCCGGCAGCAGACACAGTTCATCGCCTCCGCCTCCCATGAATTGAGGACGCCCCTGGCCGTCATCCGTTCCTGCCTATCGGCCCTCCAGAAGGGCTCCCCCGGCGACGCCCTTCATTTTCAACAGATTATAGACCAGGAGACACAGCGGATGACCAGGCTTATCCAAGATATGCTGTATTTGGCCAACGCCGATAACCAGTCCTGGACCATCGTCCCCTCCTGGGTGGAGCTGGACACACTCCTCCTCAATCTCTATGAAAAATACGAACCTCTGGCTCAGGAGAAGAAATGTCGCCTTACCGTCTCCCTCCCTGACCAGCCCTGCTCCCCCTGCAAATGTGATGAGAACCGCATCGAGCAAGTGCTGTCTATCTTTATGGACAACGCCCTCTCCTACACTCCGTCTGGGGGCGAGATCCACCTCTCCCTGTCACAGACTGGGGGCCTCTTCCAACTGTCCGTGTCCGACAACGGTCCTGGAATCCCCGACGCCGAGAAAGAAGCCATCTTTCAGCGTTTCTACCGCTCTGACCAGTCTCGCCATAAAAAAGGACACTACGGCCTAGGACTCTCCATCGCCCAGGAAATCGCCCATTTACACCATGCGTCCCTACGGTTGGAGGACACCCCTGGAGGTGGGGCAACTTTTCTGCTGACTCTCGCCAGAGCAAAGAATATCCCTTAACACACTCTGCCGTCAGACACAGCCGCTCCAAGCCTGTAGCCCAAAAATCCTCCGCTGTGACTGGGTGATGCCATCTCACCTAACACAACGGAGGATTTTCCCTTCCTATTATATTGCGAAAAACAAAGAATCCTTCCACGCTGGATTCTCCGCCTACGGCGGGTTGCTCCCGCAACCTACTTCTCTTCCGCCGCAGTGTGATCCTTGCGTCACTCGCTTCTCAGCGCGTCGATGGGGTTTAAGTTGGCCGCCTTCACCGAGGGCAACAGACCGAACACCACACCGATCACCATGGAGAACAACACAGAGCCCACGATGGCTGGGATACTGATGGCTGTGGGCGTCTTGGACACCTGGGACACCACCTGGGACAACACCAGGCCTGCCAACACGCCCAGCACGCCACCGATGCTGGTCAGCACGGCCGCCTCTGTCAGGAATTGTACCAATATCGATTTCTTCCTGGCTCCTATAGCCTTTTTCAGGCCTATCTCACTGGTCCGCTCTGTCACAGACACCAACATGATATTCATGACGCCGATCCCCCCCACCAGAAGGGAAATGCTGGCGATCCAAAGCATCTGCGAGTTGGTACTGTTGCTGAGTTCTTGTAAGTTTCTGGCCGTCTCCATCACGTCGTTGGCCTTGTATTTCATCTTTGAGCCGTCGCTGTCGATATTCTCATTGAGAATGTCCTCGGCCTTCTTTCCCACACTACTCATGGTATCTGTGCTGGTAGCCTTGATCACCGCATTCTGAGGCTCGTCGTACTTATAGACAATGGGCCAGGAAGCGCTGGGAAGCAACACTACGCCGGTGCTATCCTGCTCATAGGTATAATACTCATCGATATTGTTGATCACTGGTTCAAAGTCATCAGACTGCTGCACGATCCCAATCACCACAAAAGGTTCCTGTTTGATCTCGATGGTTTGCCCCAGCGGATTGCCGTCTGGAAAGAGGCTGGCCGCCGAGATGTCGTCCAAAATGGCAACCTTCTTGTACCCATCGTAATCATCTTCCACAAATCCTCTTCCCGACTGTACCAGGTAGCCATAGGTATTCAGATAGTGAAGATCCACTCCCAATACCTTCCCCCCTTGCAGGCTGGAATTCTCATAGTAGATACTGTCCGCATAGGCTCTGCTGTAGTAGAAGGAGGCGTCCTCCACCCCGTCCAGGTCCATAATGTCGTCCTTCTGCTTCTGGGTCAGAGTCGGCGTCTTAGACCCGGTGCTCCCGTAGTCTGCATCATACTCCATGTCTCCCTCGTAGAGACTGACCGTCACCGCATTGTTGCCGGCGCCGATGAGATTCTCCTTGATCTGCTCACTGGTGCCCTTTATGGTAGACACGATGGAGATGATCGAGGCAATTCCGATGATGATTCCCAACATTGTCAAAAAAGAACGCATCTTATGGGACCAGATACCCTGAAAGGACAATCTTATATTTTCCAGCATACATCTCTCTCCTCTCCTGCACCAGCTTGTCCTGGGCCGCCGGCATCAATACCCGTAGACATCGTCGATGGTTCCTTCCTTTGTCTTCGCGCCTTCCTTGACACCCTTTCCATATGGGAATGCGACCTTGTCCTCCATGGAAAGTCCGCTTTTCACCGGGATACTGTATCCGTCGGTGCTGACTCCCACAGTCACATATTGCTTCTTCAACTTCCCTTTTTTGTCCACCATCACGTAGCTCTGTCCATTTTCCGTGCGGACGAAGGCCTTGATAATACTCATAGTGTTGTCAGCCGTGGCCTTCTCAAAAGACAAGCTGATATACTCGTCCGTACTCAACTGTACATCCCCTTCCACCTGGGCGGTAAACGGATAATAAGAGACATTGGGATTCCCGGAAGCGTACTGTCCTGAGTCTGCGGGATAGTCTGCCACGTCGGTGACCTTAGCCTCGAAATAGTTTCCAGTCTCATAGGAGGTCCCATTGATGGTCATCCCCTCCTGGAACTCATCCAGTAAAAGCTCACTGACCGCCCCGCTGATATAGAGTCCCTGATCGCTGACCACCTCCATGAAGGCGTCTCCCGAGTAAGTACCTGTATCCGGATCGCCCATCTTCTTGACAACGCCGTTGACTTTGGCCTTCACCGTCCGGTTCGCCACCACCTTCTCCAACTTTGAGATCTTGATGGCGCTCTCTTTCAGGTCCAGTTCCAGGTTCTTGATATCGCTCTTCTTATTCTTGATGGCCTCTTCCCTGGTAATTCCCGCCGACTCATCTCCCGTGTCGTCGGACAGATCGGAGTCATCGTAACTCCAGGCATCGTCCACCGTCTCGCTCTCATCCCAGGCGTCGTCCAAGGCCTGGTTAAACTCTGAGAAATCACTGCCGTTCCCATCCGTCCCCTCCTTCTCCAGATAGGTAACTTCCGGATCCTTAGAGTCCTTGGTCAACGGAAAATCAATCTCCTTGAAATCTTCCTTAGGGTTCACGGTGATCACCTTCAATTCCTCCCCAGAGTAGAAGATCAATTGAAAATAATAAGGTTCCGAAACCTGGTCATATTTTGTCGTCCCGTCAGGGCTGTAACCCATCATCAGATTTAGAAATCCTTTGGTAGTCGTGACCTGGGAGGTCCCATTTCGACAGATATAGGTGTAAGGATTTTTCTGCGTTCCATCCCCTGAGTAGGCCACCGTGCTGGCCGTCAGTTTCGTGATCATTTTGGCCTTCTTGGCGTCCACTTTAGGTTTCACAATCTCTTCTTGAGGCTCCTGCTCCGTATCCGAACTTCCTGTGGACCCCTCCACATCTTCCGAAACCTCTTCTGTCTCTCCAGACCCGCTGGTAAATTCATCTTGCCCGTCCTCCTGTCCGGAGGAGTCTGTGAAATCCGAAGAAAAAGCTCCCTCGTCCGGCTTCTCCGTGGGCTCCGCAGCGGGAGTCCCCTCAGTCTCCTGCGAGAAAGTAAGAGGCGTCGCCGGACCCCAGAAGGCTGTCAGGTATGAGGACTCTCCTGGATAGCTCCCCTGTGTATCTGCCTGTGCGCTGCTGTTCTCGTCGATCACTTCATTGTCGTCTTCTGAGATCTCCTCCTGAACAGTGCCCTGGTCCCGCGTGGTATCGCTCTCCTCGATGGCACCGCCATTTTCCAGACTCTCCAGCCGCTCTTTAGCCTTATCCAGTTGGAGCTGCTGGCTCTTCTTGGTCAGCCGGGCAATGGATAATTCCAACTCTTTCAACGTCATATCGAAAGTCACCAGGTTGTCGCCCTTGTGAACCTGGTCCCCCTGCTTGACATAGACCTTCTCAATGGAACTGTCCTTGTCCACCTTTACCTTCTGTGTGGCTGAGGTGGATACATTTCCCTCTATGTTGGTGGACTCTGCATAGCTCTCCATATAGATGTTATCCACAGGCACGACTGTGACCACATTCTGGCTGGTCTTCTGGGCCACCACAGCCACAGTGCCAGTCAAAAGACAGATCACCAGAATCGTCACAAGGACAAGGATCCCCTTCTTCTTTCTGGTCATCCAACCACTCCTTTCTCACTGAGCTCACCGTCCCGTATGGTCACCACCCGGTTGGCAAAGGAAGCGATCTCCGGATCATGGGTGATCATCAACACTGTCACACCTTCACTGTTCAGACTGCGGAACAATTCCATAACTTGAGCGCCCGATTTGGTATCCAGCGCCCCGGTGGGTTCGTCCGCCAGCAATAGCTTTGGGCTGTTCACCATCGCTCTGGCAATGGCCACACGCTGCATCTGTCCGCCGGACAACTGGTTAGGTCTGAAATCGATCCTCTCCGCCAGTCCCACACGTTCCAGCGCCGCGATGGCGCGCTCTCTCCTCTCTTTCTTAGGCACCTTGGCGTAAGTCAGAGGCATCTCCACATTCTCCAGCGCCGTCTGCTTGGGCAACAGATGGAAACTTTGAAATACAAAACCGATTTTATGTAGACGGATATCCGACATCTCATTCTCAGTGCACTTACTGATATCCTGGCCGTCCAGAAAAAACTCGCCGGATGTGGCCTTATCCAGACAGCCAATGATGTTCATCATCGTGGTCTTTCCCGATCCGGAAGGCCCCATGATAGCCGTGTACTCTCCTTCTTCCATGGCGAAATTCACATGCTTCAAGACAGGCACCACCATCTTTCCCTGCTGATATTCCTTATAGATATCTCTCAGTTCCAAAATCATCTCGGTCACTCTCCTTCCGTAGGTGGCCCGACCTCTTCCAAAATCGCTCCCTCCTGCAGCTCTCCGCCAGACGAACCGTCGTCCACTCCGGTATCCTCCTGGATCTCATCCATGCTATCGGTTCCATCCTCAATGATCTCTTCCGTCCCTGAACTGTCCTCGATGACCTCCTCGCCGCCCATATCTTCCTCAGTGACCGTCCCTTCCGGGGTATCGCTGCCATCCACGCCCTCGTCCAGAATCTGTGGTTCATCGTATCCTGACTGTCCGGTGGAATCATCCTGGCCACCACTAGGCACTTGGGCGTCGTCGTTGATGGCGGTGAGCATTCCTTCCTTCAGATCATCCGTTGGAAAAGCGATACAATCCTCCTTGCTCAACCCTTTCTCAATCTGATATTTTCCCAGTTTCTCGTCGTATTCTCCCAGCGTTACCTCTCGCTTCTCCAATCTGTCATTCTTATCTGCCGCCCACACATAGGGAGACCCGTCTGGATCCACAATATAATACGCGTCCAGCCACAGACCGTCCTTAGCCTGCTCCTGTCCGTAGTCCATCTCAATATAGACATGCTGTCCCAGCATCAATCCCGTGCTACTTTTCATCTCCACGTAGAACGGGTAGCTGGAGGAGGACGTCTGAGATCCGTCGCCGGTATCTCCACTCATCATGGTGTCAGCCATCACCGAACTGTCATTCTTCACCGGATTCTTGATATCCACCGTCCCCATGGTTCCCTCCCATGTCTGCTCCTCATCCACCCTGGAACGGATGATCACCGGATCTCCCTCCACGATATTTTGCACGTTCTGCTCGTTGACCGTCCCCTTAATCCGGTAGGAACCGGTGCTGAGAATCGTAATAAATGCCGAGGAACTGGAAGAACCGTCCGTGGTATCCACACTTCCGTCTGTGACCTCGCTGGCCTCCTCCGAGTCGTCCCCTATCTGGCTGGTGTCGATACTCTTGATGATACCGTCGATGTCGCTGGTCACCTGCGTCTGGGTGGAAGCCTCCTGCAGCTTTTTGATCTCTGCCTCCTTGCTCTTCTGGCTGTACTCGTTCTTCTTCAGATCCATCTTCGCCGTCTCAATCTGAATTGTGTAAGAGAGCTGACTCTCCTCCTCCTGGGCCGCCGCCTTCTCCTTCTCATAGGTATCCATCTGTTCCTTCAGACTCAGCGCCTCATTCTGAAGCCGCTCCAGATCCAACTGAGCCTGGGCCAGGTTGTCCTGATTGCTGCTCAAATCGTACTCAAACAGCACGTCCCCCGCCTTCACACTCTGGCCTTCAGACACCTTCACCTCTTTGACTTTCTGTTTACTCTCCAACTTAATCTTAACGGTTTTCTGCGGTTCCACCACACCGGCATAGCGGTTCTCACTCCCGGAAGCAGCCTCGGTGAGAGATTTGACGGTACTCACATAGACTTCCGCCTTCCCGGAAGCCCCCTTTTGCCTCACCCAGAAAAAAATCCCTGCGCCTACAACCACACAGACTGCGACGGCGATCCCTGCGATCGCCGCAATACGCTTCTTATTCATCCATATCCTCCTCTATTCCCAACGGCCTTGGCCTTTCCATCCATTCAAAATCTTTTTCCTATCATACCAGATTTCCCTTGAAAGATCAAACCTGCCCTCTAGAATTCACACAATGTTGACATTCTCTTCCCACTTCTGGTAAACTGTTGATATCTTGTTTATTTTGAAAGGACGTAAAAAATATGAAGATAAGACAATTCTTTCCATTTCTTCTTCTCTGCCTCTCACTTCTTCTCACCGGCTGCGCCCACTCAGCCAAGAACGAAGTGAAAAAGGCAGTCGCCAGTGAATTGGACCTTCTGAAAAATGTCGATCCTGAGGCCGCGCAGAAATATATCTCCTATGAAGATTTGTTCCCGGATACCACCGAGACTTCTGAACTGTCCCCCGAGATCGAAGAAGTATCCTCCCTGTTTTTCGCAGACTTTGACTACAAGATTATGGAAGTCAAAGTTGATGAAAAAGACAAGAAGGCCACCGCCTCCGTCCGCCTGACCACAATCGACTCCCGGTCTCTGGCCAAAGATTATGCCGCAGCACATCTAAAACAGGACATTCTGACGAACCTCGACACCTCTGAGAATACATCTGCCACCTCCCTGGAAGATCACTACCTTCTCTTGGCCGACATCCTGAAAAAAAACGATTTCGAGAAAGTGGAGACCAACTGTACCATTCAGCTCTGCCAAGATGACGGCGACTGGGTCATCCAAAGAAATCAAAACCTGGAGAACGACCTGGTGGGAGGACTTCTCACTTACCTCTCTGACCCCAACATTTTGACCCCTTCTGAGACTGTGGACGTCTACATGAAGACGTTAAAGAAAATGGACGCCCAACAATTGAACACTTATCTAAATCTGGATTCCGTTCTGGCCACCGAAGACGAACAAGAAAAGGAGATCGCCACCGCCCTTGTTGACCAAGTACATAAATGTTTCAATTATAAAGTAAAAAAAGAAGAGGACCAGGGCTACACGGCTCAAGTCACAGTGGAGATCACCTCCTTCGACAGCGCCTCCATATCAGAAAACTACGAGACTGCCCTGGACAAATACCTGGCCACCCCGGAGGCCGTCATCGACGGGGAAGAAGGGCGTCTGAGTAAGGCACAGAAACTTCTTCTCAAAGCCATCGAGAAAAACAAGGCCTCTGCCAGTACCCAGGTTCCCATCGTTCTGGTCAATGACGGCCTGACCTGGAACGTGGAATTAAACAATAAAATCGGCCAAGCCCTCTTTGGAAATCTAAGTTCCAGCACGGCCAAAATGGTCAACGAGAAGGACATCTCCGACGAGTCTTCTACAAATACCCAGGACTCCGGCGAATCTTACGCAGAGGATGACTACAATCCCGAAGGTGAGGACAGTTCCGACGCTTATGAGGCTGACGGGGAGAGCGATTATGACTCTTATAATTCCTATGACAACGCAGACTACGCAGAAGAAGATGCCTCCTATGACGATTCCTACGAGGAAAATTCTTACGACAGCTCTTATGACGACTATTCTTCCTGTCAGTGATCCCCTATGAACCCTAGATGCGGATATCTGACACGTGAGAACTGCTGTGAAAATTGACAAAAAGATCCCCCTTAGACAGACTCGGCTACCTACCTTGTCTGTCTAAGGGGGATCTTACTCATTCTCAACTTTTTGGAGAGCTACCGTTCCACAATTGATGGCCTGTCTGAAAGAATCCCTTCTTCCTCTTAGGGCTACTCTCCCTCTTTCTCCTCCGGCTCCTGGATCTCCAACTCCAATTCCTCCAATTGCTTCTCGCTGACCCTGCTGGGCGCCTCGGACATCAGACAGGAGGCGTCCTTCACCTTCGGGAAGGCGATGACCTCGCGGATGGAATCAGCCCCAGCCATCAACATGACCAGACGATCCAACCCATAGGCCAGCCCTGCGTGGGGCGGCACTCCGTATTTAAACGCATTTAATAGGAAACCAAACTGCTCATAGGCCGCCTCCTTGGTAAATCCAAGAACCTCGAACATCCTCTCCTGGATATCGTTCTGGAAGATCCTCACGCTCCCGCCGCCAATCTCATTTCCATTCAGGACAATATCATAGGCCTTAGCCCGAACCTTCCCCGGATCTGTATCCAACAGAGGAAGATCCTCGTCCATCAGCATCGTGAAGGGATGATGCATGGCGGTATACCGCTCTTCCTCCTCTGACCACTCCAACAATGGGAACTCCGTCACCCACGCAAAGCAGAACTCATTCTTGTCCATCAGATCCATCTGTCTTCCCAGCTCTAGGCGCAGAGCTCCCAACACATCGTAGACCAGTTTCGTCTTATCCGCCGCAAATAAGAGCAGATCCCCAGGCTGGCCGTCCAGCGCGCTCACCAGGTGCTCCAGCTCCTCCTCTCTCAGGAACTTGGCAAAGGAAGATTTGTAGCTGCCGTCCTCATTGACAGCCAGGTAGGCCAATCCCTTGGCCCCGTATCCCTTGGCGAACTCCACCAGCTTGTCGATCTTCTTTCTCGGCATTCCAGCCTGGCCCTTGGCGTTGATGCCCCGGACGCTTCCGCCGCTCTCCACGGCCCCCTTGAACACGGCGAACTCGCAGTCTCTCACCACATCGGTCACATCGTGCAATTCCATGCCAAAACGCATGTCCGGCTTATCGGAGCCAAAACGGTCCATGGCCTCCTGCCAGGTGATCCGCTGGATAGGCAGGGACACCTCCACTCCCAACGTCTCGCGGAACAAAAAAGCCAGAAATCTCTCATTCACATCGATCACATCGTCCACATCCACAAAGGACAGCTCCATATCGATCTGGGTAAATTCCGGCTGGCGGTCTGCGCGCAGATCCTCATCTCGAAAACATCTGGCCAATTGAATATAGCGGTCATAGCCTGAGCACATCAACAACTGCTTGAAAATCTGAGGCGACTGGGGCAGCGCATAGAAACTTCCAGGGTGGACACGGCTGGGCACCAGATAATCCCTGGCTCCTTCCGGTGTGCTCTTAGTGAGCATAGGCGTCTCAATCTCCAGAAATCCTTCCTGGGAGAAAAACTGGCGAGTCAAAGTGGCCACTTGGCTCTTCAGCATCAGCTTTCTCTGGAGGTCCGGTCTTCTCAAATCCAGGTAACGGTATTTCAAGCGCACCTCTTCTTTCGTCTTGCTGTTCTCCTCGATGGGAAACGGCGGCGTCTCAGCCTCCGAGAGAATCCGGATCTCTCCCACCCGGATCTCGATCTCCCCAGTAGCCATGTTGGGATTCACCGCGCCTGAGCGCGCTTCCACTTTGCCTACCACTGCGATCACAAACTCACTGCGCAGTTTTCCTGCTTTCTCAAATCCCGCCTCGTCGACGCTGCCATTCTCAAAAATCAACTGAATCAGGCCGGAGCGATCCCGCAGATCCACAAACACAATACCGCCTTTGTTGCGGCTCTTCTGAACCCACCCCATCAAGGTCACTTGCTCTCCGATCATCTCCTTGGTCACTTCTGCACACCGATGACTTCTGTGCAGTCCGCGCATGCTCTCTGCCATACTCTTTCCTCTACTTTCTATTATTATTCTATCTGACGAAGAACTCCTCGAATTCCTCATATCCTTCCTTCATCAATTGTTCCTTCTGGAACTTCTTGTTCTTCTTCATGATCGTCAGGTTCACTTGCACTCCCCGATTTCTCAGCTCCTCAGCCTTCTTCAAGATCTCCAGCAATTGATCCCCTGGCATATCCTTCTGGATCAGGTAAGCTTTCTTGCCCCCCTTAGACGGCACAGTGTAGCCTCTCTCCAACAACAGCATGACAATGCGCTCAAAACCGATAGAGAAACCGCAAGCACAGATGTCATTGCCAGTAAACTTTCCAATCATCTCGTCATAACGGCCGCCGCCGCCCACGGAGCCGCCGAACTCATCCATGGCGATCTCAAAAATGGGACCGGTATAATAGGACATCCCCCGAACCAAAGTGGGATCGAATTCCATCTTGAAATTGGCGGTTTTCACAGCGTCCACACTGGCTATGATGGTCTCCAAGTCCTCTGCCACCTTGGGATCCATGACATCCTTCAACCGCTCCTTGCAGAAACGCACACCATCCACATCCCTGGTGATCTCCTGGAACAATCCCAGGTAGGCGTCGATGCTCTCCTTGGCAAAACCTTCCTTCTCCAGCTCTGTCGCCACTCCCTCCAGACCGATCTTATCCATCTTGTCCAAGATAATGAACACTGTGTCATAACTCTCCCGGGGAAAGCCACTGTACTGCGCCATCGCTTTCAAAATCTTCCGGTCGTTGACACGGATGGTGAAATTCTCAAACTCCAACTTGCCCAGCAAAGTGGTGGTGGCCAAGATCAACTCAATCTCAGCCAAGTAGGTAGGTTCTCCCAAAATATCAATATCACACTGCATGAACTGGCGGAAACGTCCTCTCTGGGGACGGTCAGCCCTCCACACATTTCCCATCTGTAGCGCTTTAAACGGGGCCGGAAGCTCATTGGCATTGTTGGAGTAGTAACGACAAAGAGGCACCGTCAAGTCGTAGCGCAGACCACTGTCCGTGAGATCACTCTCACTCTTTGCCTGGTCCAGCTTTAACTTTTCTCCTCTCTTCATAATCTTAAAGATCAGTTTCTCATTCTCCCCACCCTGTTTGCTGCAGAGATTCTCGATGTGCTCCACACAGGGGGTCTCAATCGCTGAGAACCCAAAAGTCTTATAGGTCTCCCGAATCATACTCATCACATAATTCCGGATCTCCATTTCCCTGGGCAAGATATCTTTCATGCCGGTAGTCGGTTTCTTCTTTAACGCCATAACTGCCTCCTTCTTTTTCGTTATGTATCACCCTTTGAAATGCCAGAAATATTCGCATGTCAAAATTCTTAACTTCCTCGATCATCAATTTCATAATGGAATCTTCATCCAGAGCTTTCCGGTAAGCACGGTCGGACCGGAGGGCAGCGTACACATCGCACACTCTCAAAATTCTGGCCCCCAAGGGGATCTCGTCCCCTATGAGATTGGATGGACATCCGCTCCCATCGTAGTTCTCATGGTGGTACAGGACACTCTCCAAGATCAGCTCAGAATATCCTTGCTCTTTTAGAACCAGGTATCCCAGCGTAGAGTGCATACGGACATACCGCAGTTCCTCAATCGCCATCAAATCCTCTGCCCCTTCAATGTACCGGATCAATTTAAATTTTCCGATGTCATGTACCATTCCCGCTATCGCCAACTGGTAACAGGTCTCCTCTGGAAGCCCCAACTCCCTGGCCACCTCATAGGCCAGATTGCTGACGTCAACGCCATGCTCCAGCTCAGCGGCAAAATTAATATCCAGAAAGCGGTCCGGTAGATCCTCTCTGTGTGTCCTCACTGTCGTGCGCTCCTTATAGATAAGTGGTAATTCCTCTTCGTTTTCTCTCGATCATCTCATCGACCCGCGCAATGTAGTTGGAGACGTCCTTCACATTCTCCACCCGCTCGATTCTCCTGCCGTGGTCGAAGACTAGTTTTGTCGAACCGCCAGCGCCCAATGCGATGATCGGTTGCTTTTCTTCCATAATAAGTATATTGTATATTCCAGCTTTGTCAACCTTTGCATATCCCACATTTTCAAAATTGCCAGCCATGTTTTTCTGCCGGTAGAGATAGTAAGGCCCCATCCCCATCTCGTAGGCACACCAGGTGGTCATATCCATGATCTCCTGGTTGTTCTCAAAGGTCATCTCCCGGTACTGATCCCGGAACATATTCAGGCGGGCTGCCCGTTTCACAGCCAGAGAGTGGACGGTCAGACTGTCTGGATCTAACTTCTGTACCTCTTCGAGAGTGTGCGCCACCTCCAGCTTACTCTCCCCCGGAAGTCCCACGATTAGATCCATGTTGATATTGTCAAACCCGCAGTCTCTGGCCAACCCAAAGGCCTCCACTGTCTGTGCCACAGTGTGGCGGCGTCCGATAATCTCCAACGTCCTGTCATTCATAGTCTGAGGATTCACGGAGATCCTGGTAACCGGATGGCGGCGGATGGCTTCCAGTTTCTCTCTGGACAAGCTGTCTGGCCGCCCGGCCTCCACCGTGTACTCATGTAGCCGGTCACAGGGAAAATTCTCCTCGATACAGCTTAACACCTGGTGGAGGTATTCTGGGGGCAGAGTGGTGGGGGTGCCTCCCCCCATGTAGACGGTATCCAGCGGCCGGCCTTTTAAGAGTTTCGCCGTCTCCCGGATCTCCCTTTTCAGCGCATCCACATACTCTCCCACCCGCTTCTCCCACTGACGGTAGGGATAGGAGCTGAATGAACAGTACAGACAGATACTGGGACAAAAAGGAATCCCCACATAGAGGCTGTACCCGTTCTCATAGTCGATCCCCTTTAGGATCTCCCGCTCCCGGTTGGCAATGGTGATACCTAGGGCCGTCTTCTGAGCCCCCACATAGTACTCCTCCCGCATGAACTGGGCAATCTGAGGATTACTCATCCCAGACTCCAACATTCCCATCACAAGCTTTGTGGGGCGGATTCCCGTCAAGGTTCCCCAGGGCTGCTCCTTCCCCGTCTGGCGTCTCAGTAGACGGTAGACCCCCTGTTTTAACCGGTCCTTGGTCGTCTTGCGGTCCCAGGCGCAAGCAAGGGCAATCTCCTCCCGATCCACAGATTGCCCTTCATCCCAATACTCTATGTGAATACTGCTCTCCCGGTAATCTATGAAAAATTCCCGGGGAAAGTCTTCCCCTTTCTCCTCCTGCTGATAGCAGATCTGAACCTCCACACCGGGATAGAACTCCTTCACCAGAGAATACACATCGTATTCAAAATTCCTCTCATTAAATCGAATACCTATCTTACACAAAGGGATTGTACCTCTTTTCATGCCCTATGGTTGTCTGACAGTCGTGTCCCGGAAATACCTCCGTCTCCTCTGGCAAGGCTTCCAACAACTTGTGCAGACTCTGGATGATCTGTGCAGTGCTCCCTGTGGGAAGGTCGGATCGCCCTACGGACTCATAAAACAGCATATCTCCGCTCATCAACACGCCCTCATCCTTGATATAGTAACAGCAACTGCCTTTCGTGTGACCAGGGGTGTGGATCATCTGAATCTGAAATCCCGCCGCCTCAAAGGTCTCCAGGTCACTGAGCAATACATCCGCTCTCACCACATAATCTGCATCGGCGTGGGAGGTGAGACTGAGCTGAGGATTCATCAACATCGCTTCCTCCTCCTTACAGGCATAGATCTCGGCCCGGTATTTTTCCCGAATCTCATTGGCCGCCAAAATATGGTCAAAATGGCCATGGGTCAATAGAATCGCCACCGGCTTGCCCCCTATGCGCAACACCGTCTGTTCAATCTGCTGGGGATTATCCGCCGGATCCACAATTATCATCTCCTTTGTCTCTTTGTTCATCAGGAAATAACAGTTTGTGAATACCGATCCCAGCACACAGTTTTGTATCTCTAACTTCTTCATGTAGCCCTCCTTAACCTGTGGTGCGCTCCACATCCAAAACACTGTCAACCTGCCTGATCTTCGCAATCAGACTGTTCAGCTCCTCCTTACTGCCAATATCAAAGGACATGGCGATGGACGCCTTCTCCCTCTTACTAGTCCGACTGTTGATGCTGCGCAGATCCAACTTCCTCTCTGTAAATATCTTAGATATATCCGCCAAAAGTCCGGTCCGGTTGTTGGCGTAGATGACAATCTCAGCCAGATACTTCTCCGGCTCGCTGGATTTGCCCTCCGGCTGCTGCCATTCTGCCTCGATCAGCCTGGCCCTGTCCGTCTCAGACATGCTCAGCACATTCACACAGTCCGTCCGGTGGATGGACACGCCTCTCCCCCTGGTGACAAACCCTACGATCTCATCTCCGGGAATGGGACT
Organism: Blautia sp.; assembly: GCA_047014865.1. Lineage (GTDB taxonomy): Bacteria > Bacillota > Clostridia > Lachnospirales > Lachnospiraceae > Blautia_A. The sequence goes on from JBKXQO010000007.1 coordinate 81,972, forward strand.
GCAACACTTGGAGAAACGCACAGCCACATCGTGGATTCCCTTGACCACGATTCCACCCTTCGCCTTGCTGGTCTTCTCCCGTCCTTGGTTGGCGTTGACCCCTGCCAGAACCTCTGCGTCCGTGATCTTCTGCGCATTCTCCTTCTCATAGGCCTCCCTCAGCTTGTTGAGTACCTGTCCCTCTTTTAAGCCGCCGTGGCCGATCGCCGCCAGGACGGAATCCCAGTCCCGGAAACCGTACTTACGCATAACGATCTCCATATATTGAGGCTTGGAGTATTCGCTAAAATGCATCCCCTTGGCCTTGGCGTACTGCTGGAGCATCTCCTTGCCCTTGAGAATGTTATCCTCCTTCAGCTCATGCTTGAACCACTGGTTGATTTTGTTCTTGGCCTGGGTACTCTTGACGATTTTCAGCCAATCCCGGCTGGGCCCCTGGGAGTTCTGGGATGTGATGACCTCAATCCGGTCTCCGTTCTTGATCACATACTCAATGGGCACCAGCTTCCCATTCACCCTCGCGCCTACCATGTTGTTGCCCACCGCGCTGTGCACACTGTAGGCGAAATCAATGGGAGTGGAACCGTTGGGCAGCGTCTTCACATCCCCCTGGGGTGTAAAACAGTAGACATTGTCTGCGAACAGATCCAGGTCATTCTTCAAAAGGCTCAGGAACTCCTTGTTATCCGACATATCCTTCTGCCACTCCAAAATCTGACGCAGCCAGTTTAACTTCTCCTCCTCGCGGATTCCCACTGGTTTCTTGCCGTCGGAAGACTCCTTATATTTCCAATGGGCCGCAATTCCATACTCCGCCGTCTTATGCATCTCAAAAGTGCGAATCTGAATCTCAAAGGGCTGCCCTTTTGGCCCGATCAGAGTCGTATGCAAAGACTGATACATGTTGGGCTTCGGCATGGCAATGTAATCCTTGAAACGCCCCGGGACAGGCTTGTACATCTCATGTATCACACCCAGGGCCGCATAACAGTCCTTCACTGTGTCCACCAAAATCCGAACGGCAAACAGATCATAGATCTGATCTATCGTCTTATCCTGATTCACCATCTTGCGATAGATGCTGAAGAAATGCTTGATCCTCCCATCCACCTGAGCCTTGATCCCAGCGCCTTCCATGTGATGTTTTACTTGAGTCACCACCTGATTCACATAGTCCTGACGCTCGCTTTTTTTCAGGTTGATCTTCTCGACCAAATCATAGTACACCTCCGGCTTAAGGTACTTCAAAGCCAAATCATCCAGCTCCACCTTCACCTTGGAGATACCCAGACGCATGGCGATGGGCGCGTAGATATCCATGGTCTCCCTGGCCTTCTCCTGCTGCTTCTCCGGTCTCATGTACTGCAACGTCCGCATATTGTGTAGCCGGTCAGCCAACTTGATCAGAATCACCCGGATATCCTTGGCCATGGCCAGGAACATTTTTCTGAGATTCTCCGCCTGCAATTCCACCTTGTCCGCCGAGTAGGACAGTTGGCCCAGCTTCGTGACTCCATCCACCAGGAGAGCCACCTCAGAGCCGAATTCCCCCTCGATCTCCTCTGTGGTCATGATGGTGTCTTCCACCGCATCGTGCAGCAACCCCGCCACGATGGTCTCCTTATCCAACTCCAGATCCGCCAAAATAATCGCCACACACAGCGGGTGAATGATATAAGGTTCTCCGGATTTGCGAAACTGGCCCTCGTGGGCATTCTTTGCGATGTTATAAGCCTTCTCAATCATGGAAATGTCTGCCGACGGATGGTATTTCCTGACACAGGCAATCAGTTCCCTATATAAATCTTCCGGACTGGTAAAGTCGCTCATTGTCTTCACATTGGCATCGGCTTTCTTCATACTCTCTAATTTTTCTTGATCAATGACCAGATTCTTCTCCCCCATGAACGATTCACCCTCCTTTTCTATTTTCCATCATAGCGTATGACAGACTCCACCTGGTAATTCTTCAGGCGGTCTCTGCCATGCAGGCCTGCAAGCTCCATCAAAAAGACCACCTTGACTACCTCGCCGCCCAGTCTCTCCACCATCTGGATGGCCGCTTCCACAGTCCCGCCGGTGGCAATCAGATCATCCACCACCGCTACCTTCTGTCCCGGCTTGATGGAATCTTTGTGCATCTCGATCACAGAGCTGCCATACTCCAGATCATACTCCTGTGAAATGGTCTCGCAGGGAAGTTTCCCCTGCTTGCGCACTGGCACAAAGGGCTTGTGCAGATTGTAAGCGATGGGCACTCCAAAGATAAATCCTCTGGACTCCGTTCCCACAATCACATCCACCTCTGTGTCCTCCAGGCACTTCTGCATGGAATCAATGGCGAGGGTCAGTCCGTCTGCGTCTTGCAACACACTTGTGATATCCCTAAATATAATACCTTTCTCCGGAAAATCCGGTATATCCCTTACATAGTCCTCCAACCTCTTCATTCCCATTCCTCCGATATCTGTCGATTTTTGCAATATCTATAAGTATAGCATTTTTTTACCCCATAATCAATGGCGGCTGTTATCTGAAATTATGGCCAGGCCTGCCCTTTCTTAAACACCTGTGCCAGAAGGTTATCGGTAACTCTGTACCACCATTTGTACACTCTCCCGGCCCTGATAGCGGTTTACGGTGGGGTAATAGGTCACAGACAGAGGCTCCTTCTGCGACGCCCTCTCCAAGAAGGGAGCCGACTCCCCGAAATACACGCCGTCCACAGCACAGCCATCTTCCGTGACCAATTGCATTTTCACCACGTTTCTATTCTGTCCAAATACACGGCATCCCAGCGCCCGCACTCCCCTCTGGGCAAACACCGGCTTCGTGTTGGCCTTGCCGAAAGGTTCCAGCAGTTCCAGTTGACTGATCAACTCCCTGCTCACATAAGAAAAGGGCATGGCCACATCGATGGTGACTTTTGGGCACAGTTCTTCCTCCGTCAGTTGGCATCTCTCGTTAAGTTTTTTTCGCAGTTCGGGGACATTTTCCTCTGCGATGGACAGGCCTGCCGCCATGGGATGGCCGCCGAACTGTATCATCAACTCCTTGCACTCTGTCAGGGCTTCGAACATGGAGTAAGCTTCGATAGACCGCCCCGAGCCCTTGACACACTGCTCTGCCTTTGTCAGAACCAACACCGGGCGATAATAGCGTTCCCGCAGTCTCCCGGCGATAATCCCCGCCAGACTCTCATGGCAGTCCGGTAGATAGACCACCAACACCCGGTCGTCTCTCAGAGAAGTGGTCTCTACCATCTCCACCGCCTGCTCCACCCCTTGGGCAGTCAGAGTCTTCCGGCTCTGGTTGATGTTCACCAAATCGCCAGCTAACTTAGCTGCCTTCCCGGAATCCTGGGATTTCAAGAGATCCAGGGAGCGGGCAGCCGTATCCAGCCTGCCACTGGCATTCAGACAAGGCCCCACCACGAAGCCAATATGGTAAGCCGATATCTTCTTGCCCTCCAGTCCATTGGCCCGTATCAATTCCCGAAGTCCCAGATTCCAAGTATGTTCCAGCCTTCGCAGCCCTTCTTTGACCAGCACCCGGTTCTCCCCTTGCAGATCCATCACATCTCCCACTGTGGCGACGGCCACCAGCTCAACGAATTCTTCTCTCTCCTTCTGGGGAATCTCGTGCCGCTGGTAGAGAGCCAGGATCAACTTGTAGGCCACAGCCGCCCCACAGAGATTCTTATTGGGATAGCCGCATCCTCTCTGCTTGGGATTTAAGATGGCGTCTGCCGGTGGCAGAATCTCCACACGCTCCCCCTCCACATCCTGAAAGGGGACCTCATGGTGATCCGTGACAATCACAGTCATCTCGTTATCTTTGGCGTACTGGATCTCCTGGCTGGCCGCTATGCCATTGTCACAGGTCAGGATTGTGTCGATCTGATCCTCCAGCGCGCGCTGGACCAAGGGCAGGTGTATACCGTACCCATCGGCAATCCGGTCTGGAATGTAGGTATCCACCAAGGCACCCAGCCTGGATAGTCCCCGCAGCAATATGTAGGTGGAGATCACGCCGTCGATATCGTAATCTCCGATAATCCGTATCGCCTTTCCCAGCCGGATTTTAGACTCAAGAATCTCCACAGCCCTCTCCATATCCTTGAACGCCCAGGGGGAAGGGAGATCTTCCACCTTGCCGTTCAAGTATTGATCCAGTGCCTCCTTACTTTGCACATCCCGGTTCCTAATCAGTCTGGCGATCACCGGGTCAATCCCATAGTCCTGGGCAATCTTCTGAAAATCTGCCCGCTTCGCCGAGATCACCCACTTTTCTTCTCTCATCCTCTCACTCTCCCTCGGACTCTTCCGGTCCACAGGGATACTCATTGCAGAGCAAGCGGTAAGCAGGCTCATCCTCCTCTATGGCCGGAAATCTTCCCACCTTCTCGTAAAAACGATTGTCTCTCTCGTCGTCATTGCACATGGAGACTTCACCGATGAGCACGTCGCCAGTCCCCGGAACCACATCAAAATCATGGTATTGGTGTGGCCAAAGAGTAATGCTCTCCCCAGGTCTCAGTTGGATACCAGTCCCTGCTGGAACATGGTAAGAGCGCCCGTCTTGATTTACCAGCACGTCTGTCGTCCCCAACTCCCCGTCATCGTCATTGTACACATGAATCACAAGGGTTCCTCCTCCCCGGTTTATGATATCCTCCGATTTGTTCCAGTGAAAATGCATGGGGGAGTGCTGTCCTTCTTTTAACATCAACAATTTTTCTGCGTAAACTTTTTTGTACTTGGGATTGTTCTGATTTCCATTGCGGATGGTGATCAGCGCAAACCCCACTTTCTCCCAGTCTCCAAGTCCGTAATCCGTCACATCCCATCCTAGCATGTTGTCTCTGATCTCATCATACTCGCATCCTTTTTCCTTCCATTCCTCCGGCGTCCAGCCACAGAACGGAGGGAGATGAAATCCATTGTCCCTCACCAATTTCTCCATATATTTGATAATGTTATTGATCTCCGAACGTTTCATCTTTTCCCACTCCTATTTTTTATAAGTTCAAAAACATTGTCAAAAAGGATGCCCACCAGACAGGCATCCTTTCTCACACAACTACTTCCTCACAGCCACTTTTTTATCTTTTATCATCCTCGTCTTCATCACATACCAAAGCGATCCGGTGATACACACAGAAGAGTATGCGCCGCAGACAATTCCCACGATCAAGGGAAGTGCGAATTCCTTAATAGAGGAGACACCCATGATATATAGAACTGCGACCATCACAAAAGTGGTAAAAGAAGTGTAGATACTTCTGGTCAAGGTCTGGGTGATACTTGCGTTGACCAAATCTTTAAGTTCTTCCCTCTTTTTCTTGCCCCGCATGTTCTCACGGATACGGTCGAAGATGACAATCGTCGCATTGATGGAGTAACCTACGATGGTAAGCATACAAGCAATGAATGTGCTGCCCACGGAAATCCGGACGATGGCATAGAAAGCCAGGACCACCAGCACATCGTGTACCAGGGCCAGCACCGCGCTGCTGGCGAACCGGAGATCCTTAAAGCGGAACCAGATATACAGCAACATGAAGATGGTGGCCACCACAACTGCCATGATAGCGTCATTTCTCATCTCCGAGCTGATTGTGGAGGAGATACTCTCCGCAGTGATCTTGCTCTCGTCCACGTCAAATTTATCCACCAAAGCTTTATTTAACTTCTCTCTCTCATCCAAGCTCAAGGACTTGGTCTTGATGATTACCTGGTTAGTGCCTACCACCTTCGTGGGCTGTACATTCTTATCCCCGGTCACCTCCTCAACCAAAGGCGTCACTTCCGAGTCGATGGCCTTTATATCCATATCCTCATTGAAGGTGACATTGGTGGAGGTTCCCCCTGAGAATTCCATGCTGTAATTCAAGGCCTTCCCGTCAGTGGAACTGTGAATCGCCATGAAGACAGGCCCGCACAGGACCATCAGGATGGAGAGGGCGAAGAATAACTTTCTCTTTCCCACAAAGTCAATCACTTTGCGGTCTTTTGCCCTGCCATAGAATTTCTCGTCCTGGACGCCCACTGCGAACACGGCCTGTATCACATAGCGTGACACCACCAGCGCGGTGAACATAGACATGACGATACCCAGAGCCAAGGTGTAGGCAAAGCCTTTCACCGTGCCGGAACCCAGCCACATCAGCACAAAGGCGGCAATCAGCGTAGTGATGTTACCATCGAAGATCGCGGAGAAGGCTTTCTTAAATCCATTCTGGATCGAACTTCTCACCGAGACACCCGCCGCGATCTCCTCCCGGATTCGGGCATAGATGATAACATTGGCGTCCACGGCCATACCAATGCCCAGGATGATACCTGCAATGCCAGGCAGAGTCAGGGTGATGTCAAAAGCATTGATCACAATCAAGGTCAGGTCTGTGTAGATCACCAGAGCCAGACTGGCCACCAGACCGGGCACCCGGTACATAAGAATCATGAAAAGCATGACGATCACCATACCAATCGCCGCCGCATAGACGCTGGTGGTGATGGCCTCCTCGCCCAGTTGAGCTGCAACCACATTGGAGCGCAACTCGGTCAGTTCCAACTTCAACCCGCCGATACGGATAGTGGAAGCCAGCTCATTGGCCTCCTCAGCGTTCGCCATACCGGATATCTGAGCATTTCCCCCTGTGATCTCTGCCTGCACGTTTGGCACGCTGACGAACTGGCCGTCGTAATAGATACCGATGCTGTCCTGGTTATCCTCGTAGGCTGCCTTGGTGGCCGCCGCGAATTTCTTGGCCCCTTTCTTCGTCAAGGTCAAATCCACCACATTTTCCTTATTTTGCATATCGTTCTCAGCCACCACTGCCTTGGCAGTATCCACGTCCGTTCCGGTGAGCACGATAGATCCATCCTCCTGGAGCTCGTCCAGCTCTTTGTTCAGTACATACTGTCCTGTAGTAGTGTCCAGGCTGTAGTTCTCGTTTCCCTCACTGTCCTTGTGTGCGATGAAGTACAATGAACCTGGTTTTCCCAACTCTTCCAGAATCGAATTGGCGTCTGTCACCCCTGGGATCTCCACATTGATCCGGTTCTTCCCCTCCTGGTACACTTGGGATTCTGTGCTGTACTGTTCCACACGCTGTTGTAACTTATAGATGGTATCGGACATATCGTCGCTGCTGGGATTCTTCTCCGTCGCCTCATATGTGATACTCACGCCGCCGGACAAATCCAGACCTGTGTTAATGTTCTTCGCCGATCCTGTCCCGGTAGGTCCGACTCCCACCGCAGCCACAAAGGTCAGAAACGCTGTGACCGCCACCGTCAAGATTAGGACAATAATTCCTCTCTTTTTCTTCATTTTTGCCTCCTAAAGTAAATATTTCCCTACTTCTCCGCCAAAGCAGCTTTCAACATGATCGCGCACTCCACTCGCTTTCTCTGCAATTCACACCCAATGTCATAGGCATCCTGGATGGTACCGTGGAAATTGTAAGAGTTCGCCGCGCACCCTCCGCTACAGTAAAAGCGGGCGAAACAGTCTTGACATTTCTTCTTCGTGTACACATTGCAATGGGAAAATTCTTCTCGAATCTCTGGCGCCTGTACTCCATGGAACACATCGCCCATCTTGAACTTTTCTTCCCCCACAAACTGATGGCAAGGATACAGATCCCCCCAAGGCGTCACGGCCAGGTACTCTGTGCCTGATCCACATCCGGACAACCTTTTATAGACACAAGGTCCTCCTGTCAGATCGATCATAAAGTGGAAGAATTGAAAACCTCTTCCCTCCTTCTCTCTGACAATCATCTCCCTGGCCAGTTTGTCGTACTCCTGATAAATCCTGGGCAGATCCTCTTCCCTGAGGGAGTAGTCCGCCTCTGCCGGAGCCACAACCGGCTCCACGGAGATCTGTTGAAACCCAAGATCCGCCAGATGCAATACATCCTCCGCAAAATCCAGATTGTGCCGGGTGAAAGTCCCCCTCACATAGTATTTTTCCTGATTTCTGCTCTCCGCAAATTTCTGAAACTTTGGCAAGATCAGATCATAGCTGCCCGCGCCTTTCGGAAAAGGCCGCATATAGTCGTGGATCTCTTTCCTCCCGTCGATACTCAGAACCACATTTGCCATCTCCCGGTTACAGAACTCCATAATCTCATCATTCAAGGACACGCCGTTGGTCGTCAGAGTAAAACGGAAATTCTTATTGTGAATCTTCTCCTGCTCTCTCCCGTATCTGACCAACTCCTTGACTACCTTCCAGTTCATCAGCGGCTCACCGCCGAAAAAGTCCACTTCCAGATTCCTTCTGGTCCCGGAATTGGCGATTAAAAAATCCAGAGCTTGTTTGCCCACTTCGTAGGACATCAGCTCCCGGTGTCCATGGTATTCCCCTTCCTCCGCAAAGCAATATCTGCAAGCCAGGTTGCAGTCATGGGCAATGTGAAGGCAGAGCGCCTTTACCACCGTCTCATGCCCGGTGAACTCCTGGATCGCCGCCTTATAGACATCCTCTGTGAAGAGCATCCTGTTCCGTCTCAGCTCCTCGCATTCCTCCAGAGCTGTCCGGATATCCTCCTGTGAGAATTCCCCGCCGAGAGATTGTTGTATCTCCTCCTCAGACTTTCCCTGATCCAGCAAAGCGACTACGCCATAGACCACCTCGTCCACCACATGGATACAGCCACTATTCACATCCAACACAATATTGTATCCGTTATTTCTATATTGATGAATCAATCCCATCGTATATCTGTAATCCTTTCCCGTCGTTTTTTACTGTTCTAGCCTTCCTCTGACCATCGTGCGCATCCTAAGGTACCTGGGATAGGCCATAAGCCTATCCCAGGTACAACAATAAGCAGCGGCTTTTACACCGCTGCTTATTCACGCTTGCACAGCTTTTATTTCTGCTCACAACTTTGGTTTCCAACGGTGCAAGAAGTCTTACAAGCAGACTGACAAGAAGTCTGACATTCCCCACATCCACCTTTTTTCACTGTGTTTTGTAAATTCTTCGTATTCAATGTCTTAATATGTTTCATTTATGTATCCTCCTTACCTCTTCCATGAAATAAAACTATAACATGGTAAGTATATCATACCTCACATATTTTTCAAAGTATTTTTTTACGAAATCATGCCCCCCAGCGCACCTCCGGCCAGACACATGCAGAAGGTAGTCGCCATATGTTCCACAGACATATCCACTTGCTTCTCCACCAGCCAAGAGACTCCGATCAGCAGAAGGAAATAGGCGATCCCTACCGCCATCCCCCAGAGATATTTCTGTGTCCCAGCGCATTTTCCGGCGATGATACCACCTAAAAAACAGGAGAGAATGTAGACCAGTACAATCCCCATAGATATCACATTTTCTTTCAGGTCAAACTGAAAGAGCAGAAAAGCCAGGAGAAGAAGCATAATTCCTGTCAACCCGTAAGCCAGCAGTAACGCTCTTAACATACCTTTAACTTTCATAAAAAACAACCCTCCCATAACACATTATATGGAAGGGTTGTACGTTGTATGCCTGCACAATCACAGATTCTGAGATCTCAAATTGTCAGTAAAACTTCTATTTTCTCCTCTTTCTGTTGACCACCAAGACGATAATGATAATCGCCGCAATGGCTGCCAATCCAACCACGGCCATAATGACAAAGGGAAGAATCGCAGTGGTATCCCCGGTCTGCACAGGCTTTGTGGTGGTGTTTTGGTAGGTGACCGTTCTCTCAACATTGCTGCTATTGTTATTCACAGTAGAACCAGTGGTTTCTCTCTGAGCCTTGGGAGTGGAAGTCGTGGAAGAATTCTCGCTCTTATCTGAATTACTGGTGGATGGTTTCTGGGTAGGTTTCGGAGTCACGGTGCTGCCGTCATAGCCGTTCTCTGCTATCTCATCCCCCACCAGAGGCTTGCTCCCTGCAATTCCAAACGGGCTAAAGGAATTCACGGAGAATACCATAGTTCCCCCATATACTGTGGGAATAATCGTCTCGGAACTGCCGTCGGACAGCAGATGCTCGATGGTATACTCATACCCCTCCTTCACAGGAATGCTCACAGTCACATATTTTCCTTGTGGAATTTCATAGGGCTGATCATTCATCAGATCCCAGAGTTCCAACTCGTAGGACTGAAAAACATTGGCGCTCTCCTCATTGCTAAACTCATACCCATCCCCACTCGTCACCCGAAACTGCACATACCAGGGGAGGAAATCCGCCGAGATATTGATACCGTTGCAGGTATGGTTCTGGGTGGCCACGGTGGCCTGATCCTGTGGAACTGCCTCCGGGTCAACCGTCTTTGGCTGGTCCTTGGACGTATCCTCTAAATCCTGATCCGTAATATCATTGATTCCAGGTTGCACTTCGGTGTCTTTACCGACATCTTCCTTGTCCGCACCGCTCTCTCCAGCATCATTTTTACCGTCGTCTTTTCCGGTCTCGCTCTCGTCAGCGTCATTCTTGCCGTCATCTTTTCCGGTCTCGCTCTCGTCGGTGTCACCGCTGCCATTCTCTCCGGCGTCATTCTTACCGTCGTCTTTTCCGGTCTCGCTCTCATCGGCGTCGCCGCTGCCATTCTCTCCGGGATCATTCTTGCCGTCGTCTTTTCCGGTCTCGCTCTCGTCGGTGTCACCGCTGCCATTCTCTCCGGCGTCAT
>JBKXQO010000007.1:92723-92925 GCA_047014865.1 Blautia sp.
CCATTCTCTCCGGGATCATTCTTGCCGTCGTCTTTTCCGGTCTCGCTCTCGTCGGCGTCGCCGCTGCCATTCTCTCCGGGATCATTCTTGCCGTCGTCTTTTCCGGTCTCGCTCTCGTCGGCGTCGCCGCTGCCGTTCTCTCCAGCGTCTTCCTTGCCGTCGTCCTTTCCGGTCTCGCTCTCATCGGCGTCACCGCTGCCGT
>JBKXQO010000007.1:93025-123882 GCA_047014865.1 Blautia sp.
TCTCTCCGGCGTCATTCTTGCCGTCGTCTTTTCCGGTCTCGCTCTCATCGGCGTCACCGCTGCCGTTCTCTCCGGCGTCATTCTTGCCGTCGTCTTTTCCGGTCTCGCTCTCATCGGCGTCGCCGCTGCCGTTCTCTCCGGCGTCATTCTTACCGTCGTCTTTATTCGAATCGTCCTGTCCAGCGCTATTGTCGGCTGCACCCGACTGATTCTCCCCTGACACCTCCGGATCTGGCGTCTGAGTGGGTTCTACCGTGGGAGTCTCTGTCACTGTCGGCGTCTGCTCCGGAGTCGCCGTCGGCGCTAGATTCTTCACAACCACCTGGACGCTCCCCTTCAATGTCCCGCTCCCCGCATCATATCCCTCTATTTTGGACAGATCCGTCTTACCGTTACTCTTGAAAATCACAGGGTAAGAACTCTGATAGGAACTTGGCACCGCGGACCCGTTCTCCCATGACAGAGAACCATACTCGCTCTGAGGAAGTGAAATATTTCGGAGTGCCGTGGGATCGGAAATCACCACGGAGGAGGGGATCAACAAGCCTCTGCTGACCTCCGGCTGCCCTTCTGCAAGGATCACTCGAAGACTGACTGTGGAGAGCATCATACATAAAACTAGCAACACACTTAAAATCCGAAGGAAGCATTTCGCCCCTGCACAATCTTGTATCAATTTTTTCATAAATATTCACCTCATATATAGAATCACGTCGCCAAAATGTGATAAAAACAGAATTAAATTGCTACTGTATTATAGCACAGTTTTTTTATTTTCGACACCCCCTATTCAAAATTTTTTGAATCTTGCTTTTTCCCGTGAAATCCTGTATATTGTATTATACCTATTAGTCAAAGGCCCTGCGTCAGCAATGCGACGTCAGATTCAAAGGGTGTTTGACCCTTGCGGCAGTCGTCAAATACGTGCAAGCTTGCGTCTGGTCCACTGCTCACAGGAATAAATTTTTGAAAAGGAGTGAACTTCATTGGACTCAGGCGTCCTAATACAGATCATAATTCTGGTGGTTCTCATATTGCTCTCAGCTTTTTTCTCATCCGCAGAGACCGCCCTGACCACTGTCAACCGAATCCGTGTTCAATCTCTGGTAGAACAAGGAAGTAAACGAGGCAAAATTCTCTCGAAAGTGATCGAGGACTCTGGTAAACTTCTCAGTGCTATTTTAATAGGAAATAACATTGTCAATATGTCTGCCTCAGCCCTCATGACCGTACTGGTGACGAATATGTTCGGCAGCGCAGCCGTCGGAATTGGAACCGGTGTGATCACCCTGCTAATCCTGATCTTTGGCGAGATCACCCCTAAGACTCTGGCCTCGATTCACTCTGAGCCGATTGCTTTCAGCTATGCTTACATCATCTATTATCTGATGAAACTTATGACTCCTCTGGTCTTCATCGTCAGCAATCTGGCCAATGGCGTCATGTTTATACTCCATGTGGATCCCAAGGCCAAGCATGACACGATGACAGAGCACGAGCTGCGCACCATCGTAAATGTCAGCCAGGAGAACGGCGTCATTGAGGACGACGAGAAGCAAATGATCTATAACGTGTTTGACTTTGGCGACTCTGTGGCAAAAGACGTGATGGTTCCTCGGATCGACATGACTTTTGTCAGCGTGGATTGTACCTACGAAGAATTAATCGAAATCTTCAAGGTACACAAACACACCCGATTTCCCGTCTACAAAGACAGCACAGACAATATTGTTGGAATCATCAATGTGAAAGATCTGATCCTGGCCTCCCCGAGAGAAGGCTTCTCCATCCAAGATATTCTAAGAGAGCCTTATTTCACCTACGAGTACAAGACCACCGCTTCTTTGATGGTAGATATGCGGAAAGCTTCCGTCAATCTGGCCATTGTCCTGGACGAATACGGAGCTACCGCCGGTCTGATCACCTTGGAAAATCTGTTGGAAGAGATCGTCGGCGAGATACGAGACGAGTACGATGAAGATGAGGAAGAAGATTTAAAAGAACTCGTCCCCGACAAAGAATATCTGGCTCTGGGTTCTGCGAAATTAGACGATATCAGCGAGGAACTGGGCTTTGACCTGGACTCCGAAGATTACGATTCCATCGGTGGGTACATCATCGAACAGTTAGATAAACTTCCCGTCCAAGGACAGACGGTCACTTTGGACAACGGACTGCGGTTAGTGGTGGAGAAGACCTCTAAGAACCGGGTGGAGCTGGTGCACATCTACTTGCCTGATCCCCCCGCCCACACTGAGGAAGAAAATTAGACTCGCTCACGCATAAGATTCCGCTAATATCTATAAAGAATATCGTGAGTCATCAAACACTGGTGACCGATTTACTCCCTTCTGGGTGGATAAGCAAAATAACAACAGCTTGTCTATCCAGGAGGGTTTTGTGTTATAGGAAAGCTCTTCGCCCCCTTTAACATAAAAACACTCCGTGAGGATCGCACTGCGGCGAAAGTGGAATATGTCGCTTATGCGACCCGCCTCAGGCGGTGAATCCTGCGCCGCAGGATTCTTTGTTCCACATCAAAATGGAGCGCTGCTCTATAGACTGTCATCGCTCGTCTATTTTACAGCGCCCCTATTTTTTACAACACAAGGCAATATCACATGGCTGGTCGCCATCTTGGAGATAAGTACCGTCGCTAAAGCATTCCCAATTTGCGTTGACTTGAGAGATCACCGGCCTCCACAGATCTCACACGAAAAGCGAGAACTGACGGATAATCCTATTGACCTCCCCGGTCACCGCGGCGACTCCTGCCTCTGTCCGGTTCCAATTTCGGCGGTTTACTCCATCCACGCAGGAGGGAATCACCTGAAAATCAGCCTCCGGATATTGCATTTGATAATAGAGAAAGGCTCTTCTGCTGTGATAATTCTTGCAACATAGGATGGCTCTCTCCACAGAGATTCCCAGTCGATCCGTCACCCTCCTGGAATACACAGCATTTTGTTCTGTGTAAGTCGCCCGGTCTTCCCGCAGAATAGCCTGCTGGGAGACCCCATTTTTCACAAGAACAGACGCCAGGAACTCCCACTCTGTGGCAAATTCTCCAGAATACTGTCCAGACTTAGCCAAAACTCCAGAAAAACCATCCAGCCCTATGCTATAACGCCCACTTGGAAGCACAAAGGGCGCATACCCCTCCCGCCATAATCTTGCAGCCTGTTCTGCCATCTGGGGATAGCCATTTCCAGGGATAAAGATGATATCTGACTTCACCGGCCTGCCCTCCATGAAAATGTAATCCCCTATCTTCTCAATAAATGGTAAATACATCTGATTTCCTCTCTGCGTGCCTCCACAACTTATCGCTTCTATACAGTGATCATCGTGCTATAACCAGCCTGGCGCAGTCTCTGTTCCATGGAGATGGCATTCTCCATCCCTTGATACCCGCCCACTTGTACCTTGTAGTATCCTCCCTGTTCCAGAATAAAAGCTGGATATCCCTGCCCTTGCAGTTCATAGAGCATCCTGTCTGCGTTCTCTTTGTTCTGAAAAGCCCCTGTCTGCACCCGGTAACTATCCGCCGGGGAGGTGGCCCCGCTGAGCTGCCCCTCATTTAGGGTTCCCACGATGGCGTCCGCAATATTCTGAGTCAACTGTTCAAACTGTCGGTCGAAGAGTTCATTGTCCTGATCCGAGTTGATAAACCCGGCCTCCACCAGCAGGGCCGGCATCTTCGTCCGGCGCAGTACCACCAGGCCAGGCCGCTCCTTCACCCCGATCTCCCGGAAACCTACTTCCCCAGATGCGCCCACAATATTCTCCGCCATGTCCAACTTCTCTCCGCTTTTGTCGAAAACCAGAACTTCCACTCCGCTGTACTGATTCTCCTCCGGGCTGGAATTGCGGTGAAAAGAGATGAAGAAATCTGCGCCCTCGTCGTTTGCGATGGTCGCCTTCTCAAAAGGTGTCTGATAGATGTCCGTCGTCCGGGTAAATCCCACGTCCACCCCCCTGTTCCTCAGTTCCTCTCCCACCGCCAAAGTCAGTCGGAGATTATCGTCTTTTTCTTGTCTTCCCTTGAACACCGCGCCGGGATCGTCTCCACCGTGACCTGCGTCCAAAATCACTTTACTTGCCATACACAGCTCCTTGCAAAAGGATCTCCCCATACTATATGCAAGGAGGTTGTAATTGGTGCCTTCCCCACAACACAATCGGCGCGCCTCTCTACTGGTCCAACTTTAGGCCTGCTAAGGCCTGCGCAAATGCGTTATTCACCGGCTCCTTGGCCTCCCTCTTCTGCTGGTTTAGGTATCTCTGGACGTCTTTTTTGGACACCCCTGCCCCTTCTCTCTGTCTTCTGGCCTGGAAAGAAGACAACTTTTCCTTATAGCCACAGACGCAGACAAAAGTCTCCTCTTTTCCCTTTACATACATCTCCATCTTTTTGTGACACTTAGGACACCTGGCATTGGTGGTCCTGGACACCGTCTCCCGGTATCCACACTCCCTATCCTGACACACCAAGAGCTTACTGGTCTTGCCGTTCACCGCCAACAATTTCTTTCCACAGTTGGGACAAGTCTTATTGGTCAGATTGTCATGGCGGAACGTCCCCTTCCCGTCCTTGATTTCCTGTACAATCTCCTGGGTATACCCTTGGATATTCTTTAAAAATATCTCTTTTCGCAGCTTTCCCTCTGCGATATGGGAGAGCTTTCTCTCCCAGTCTGCAGTCAGCTCCGGTTTCTTCAGATCCTCGGGGACCAGCTCCAGCAATTGACGGGCCTTGGAAGTCAGATGAATCTCCTGTCCTCTCTTCTCCATCAAAAAAGAGTGAAACAACTTCTCTATGATATCGGCCCTGGTGGCCACCGTACCCAATCCCCCAGTCTCCCCCAATGTCTTCGCTGCCTGAGCATCCCGGGTTTGCATATATCTCACAGGGTTCTCCATGGCGGCCAGAAGGGTGGCCTCGTTGAATCTAGCCGGTGGTTTCGTCTTGCCTGAGGTCTCTTCCACCCGGTCGATAGACAGACGCTCCCCCCGCTTTCTCGGCGGCAAGACCTGATCTTGCAGTATCTCCTCCTCGCTCTCCTCCTCGTATTCCTGCTCGTAGGCAATCTTCCAGCCCTGGCTCTTCACCACTTTCCCTCTGGCCAGAAAGCCATGTCCGGCCACCTCCGCCTCCATAGTCACCTGTTCATACTCGAACGGCGGACATAGCACACTGAGAAAACGGCGAACCACCAAGTCATAGATCTTCCTCTCCTCGCTGGTCATATGGTCCAACTGGACGAACTGCTCCGTCGGAATGATTGCATGATGGTCACTGACCCTTTTATCGTCCACAAAACTCCCGTTTACCCGGATCTGCCCCCTGGACAGACTGGCTGCCAGCTTGCGGTAAGGGCCCACCCCACAGGCCTGTAATCTCTCCTTTAAGGTAGGGACAACGTCTTTTCCAATATACCGGGAATCCGTCCTGGGATAAGTCAAGACTTTATGATTCTCGTACAGTCTCTGCATAATGTTCAAGGTCTCCTTGGCCGAAAAGCCAAACCTCTGATTGGCCTCCCGCTGCAGCGTTGTCAGGTCATAGAGCCCCGGCGCCTGCGTCCGCTTTTCCTTCTTCTCCACCTGTACAATCACCAGGTCTTTTCCGTTTATCTCTTTCTGAATTTGTTGGATCTGATCTCTGTGGAATGTGCGAAAGCTACGGCTTTTTCTATCTTGCCAGTTCCATCTCACTTTCCCTGCGCTGAGCACCAATCCATAGTAATCTCTGGGCTGAAAGTTCCGAATTTCTTCCTCTCTGGCGGCAATCATCGCCAAAGTAGGCGTCTGTACACGGCCACAGGACAACTGTGCATTGTACTTACAAGTCAACGCCCTGGTGCCGTTGATGCCCACCAGCCAGTCCGCCTCTGCCCTGGCCTCTGCCGCCCCGTACAGAGGCAAGTATTCTTTTCCGTCCCTCAGATGGGAGAATCCTTCCCGGATCGCTTTGTCCGTGACCGAAGAGATCCACAACCTGCGCAGCGGTTTATGACAGTTGGCCTTCTCCAGAATCCAACGGGCCACCAACTCTCCCTCCCGCCCGGCGTCTGTGGCTATGATAATATCTTTGACGTCTTTCCGGTAGAGCTGGGTCTTCACCGCCTGATACTGTTTTGCCGTCTGCTTGATCACGACCAGCCGCATCTCCTTGGGCATGATGGGAAGTGTGCCTATCTCCCACTTTGTATACTTTTTATCGTACTCCTCAGGATCCGCCAGAGTCACCAGATGTCCCAACGCCCAAGTCACCACATACTGACTCCCTTCCAGATACCCATTTCCCTTCTGTCCACAGCGAAGGACTCGGGCAATATCCCTTCCCACAGAAGGTTTCTCTGCAATTACCAATGATTTCATATTTTAGATCTCCTCTTTCAGCTCCTTAATCTTGTTCTATCATAGAATAGTTCTCCTGGAAAAGCAAGCCGCTCTGAGTCTTTTCTGATTTTCAGCGGCTTTAACACAATCGCCATCCATCCTTGATTACACGTTGATTTTCCACCTGTGATCCTCTATAATAAGTTCATTCCCTGTCAAATCAGACACTCGCCGTCCGCCCCGCTACTTGCTCATTCCAAAATAAGCAATTCTCACTCACGCTTGAGAAGCGGGAGACTTCTCTGATAAGTTTCAAAAGAGAATCCCTCTCACTGTTCGCAGACATGGGAGCCGGCCCTCAACTTAGTATATCACCCAGTCCTTGGAGAGGGACTATAAACACTACTACTTTACAATACGAGGAAATTTATTTATGATCTACGCTTCACACTTGATAGACGACTCCGAATTTCAATCACTCTTATCCCGAAATTCCATCGGCCTGGAGTCCATAGATTTCGGGGTCAGCGACAACTTAGACCATCTCCCCCAAACTCTCGATATGTGGAAGCGGCGGATGGAACGGCTGGGAAATCCCTCTGTCACCCTCCACGGACCTTTTCTGGATCTGAACCCCACCAGCTACGACTCTCTGATCCAGAAAGCCACCTGGAACCGCTTCAGCCAAGCTTACCAGGCCGCCCTCTCCATCCATGCAGAGAAGATCGTCTTCCATACCTGCCGTGTTCCCTTGGTGAACTTCCCTCAATGTTGGCCGGAACGGATCACTGATTTCTGGCAGCGTTTTTTGGAGGAACACAATCAAGTTCCCATCTGCATGGAGAATGTCTTCGACGAGGACCCATCCCTCATTCTCCAGGTGGCAGAAGCCGTCTCCCACCCCATGTTCGGTCTCTGCCTGGACGCCGCCCACGCCCACTGTTTCTCACCGGTCCCTGTGCTGGAGTGGGCGAAGATGTTAGGTCCGCATATCCGGCATGTCCATGTCCACGACAACATGGGAGACCGGGATTCCCACCTGGCCGTGGGCGACGGCAACCTTCCCTGGGATGCCCTCCTCGCGCACATTCAAGGTCAAAGTCATCCAGTCACCTGGACCATCGAGAACAATTCCCAAAAGGATATTGAGAAGTCACTGCGCTTCTTAAAAGAACACGGTATCAACGAATCGCTATGAGGATAACAGAATGTACTATTTTATTGTAAATCCCAGATCCAGAACGGGACACGGACAGAAGATCTGGGCCAAGATACAGTCCCTACTCTGTGAGAGGCAAATCCCTCACACCGCCTATCTCACCCAGTATGCCGGCCATGCCAGACAACTGGCCGAAACCCTCACATCGGATCTTACCCAGACCAGACGGCTGATAGCGCTGGGAGGAGACGGCACACTCAGTGAAGTGTTGAGTGGAATCCAAGATTTTCAGCACGTTTTATTTTCCTACATTCCCACAGGCTCCGGCAATGATTTCGCCAGGGGGATGGGAATGTCCACAGATCCCCTGGCGAACTTCAACCTTCTCTCTTCCCCACACCGCACATCCCCCATGGATGTAGGCGCCATCACCGTTCAGGGACGCACGCACCGGTTTGGCGTCAGTGTGGGAATGGGCTACGACGCCGCCATCTGCCACGAGGCGCTGTACTCCCCCGTCAAGGCTTTCTTGAACCGGCTTCATCTGGGAAAATTAACTTACTTGTTGATCGCCGTCAAGCAACTCGTCCTGTGCACCCCAACTGATCTAGAGATAAGCGCCGACGGACAGCCCTCCCGGCTTTTTCCGAGAGCTTACTTTGCCACCGTCATGAATCAACGGTACGAGGGTGGGGGCATCTCCTTTTGCCCTCTCGCCTCCCCCTGGGACGGCCACCTGGACGTCTGTGTAATCTCCGGCGTTCGCAAGGGAAAATTTCTGTTTTTGCTGCTGATGTCTCTGCTGAAAAAGCACACAAAATTCTCCGGCGTACATATTTTCCGCTGCAAATCCATACATATTAAGAGCAGCGCTTTTCTCCCTGTCCACCGTGACGGAGAGTCCAACGGCATACAAAATGAAATTTTTGTGAAATTAGAAAAAGAGCCTTTAAATGTCACTCTTCCTATGATATAATCCTACACATTAAGGAAAGATTAAAGAGGTCTGAAGGAAGGTGAAATTGTGAAATTTATCAAAAAGTATAAGCATGGTCTTGTCATTACAATCTATTCCATCATTTACCTCCTGCTCTTTCAATATTTAGAACAGAGGCCGATCTACCAATACCATGTGATCCACTCAGCGATTGACGACTACATTCCATTCTGCGAGTATTTTATCGTCCCGTACCTACTATGGTTTCCCTACATGTTCGGGGCGGTCGCTTACTTTATCTTTTGGAATGACAACAAAAAAGAATACTATCAGTTGACCAAAAACCTGTGCATGGGTATGACAATTTTCTTAGTGGTATCGTTTGTATATCCCAATGGACATATGCTGCGGCCGGCCACCTTTGCCCATGATAACATCTTTGTAGACATGGTCGGATGGCTGTATTCCACGGACACCCCCACTAACATCTTGCCCAGCATCCATGTGTTCAACTCCCTGGCTGTCCATCGGGCGATTACTTCCTGCCAGAAGTTGAAGAACCGCCGGGGAATCCAGGCAGCTTCATGGATCTTGACGACTCTGATCGTTCTGTCCACCATGTTCCTGAAACAGCACTCTGTGGTGGATGTCTGTCTGGGCGCGACGATGGCCTTCGCAGGTTATCTGATCTTTTACCGGGAGAAATCCACATCCAAGCAGCTCTCTCAGCGGTATGTGCACTCTCGTATGTGAGCAGAAGTCCATAAACTGACTGTGTGTGCTTCCTTCAATTACACAATTGCCGTACAGCCATCAAGCTGTACGGCAATATTTTTGTGTTATAGGAAAGTTCTCTGAAGTTCCCGCTCATCCCCGCTGTCATCTAATTGAATCCGTAGAATTTCTGACAGATCTTATAGGCAGCCACAGACATTTTTCTGCCGCCTCTCCCCGGTAAATTCACCGTCCTGCCCAACAGGCCGTAGCGCAATTTGCGGTACAATCTCCGGTTCTTATCCCTGATGAATCCCCACAACTCCTTCTTCTTCTGCATGGCTTCCTCTGTCCCGGAGCGAATCAGCATCATAGAAGAGACCGTGGTGATGATATCCAGGTAGGAAATCAAATACTTATCCAACTCCCTCTGGCTTAAGTCAAAGTTGGTGTACGCCTCCACCATCAGCCGATTGACCAAGAGCTGCTGGTCAATCCTCTTGATCATCACAGACTCATGTACCGACTGATCGTCACGGCCGATGAAATAGCGGTAGAAATTCACATCCAAATAATACATATTCTTCACAGAAGGCAGTGGCTCAAAGGCAAAGAGATTGTCCACATAAAAAGTATGCTTGGGCAATTGTAACCCACATTCCTTCAACAGACGGGTCCGGTAGATCATGGAGTGCATCAGCAGATATTTCCCCTTTGGCATATGGCGGATCTGTTCCCAGCCAAACATCTCCTCCACCGGAAAACACCGGCGGTACCGCATCACTTTCTTGCGGGTCGCCCCCTGCTTCTCATAGACGAAATTGCTGATCAACATATCCAGGCTCCTGTCCCCTCCCAGAAGATGTTCCAGGGTAGAGAGAATCTTCATGTACGCTTCCCGGTTCACCCAGTCGTCACTGTCCACGACCTTAAAATAGAAACCGGTGGCATTGCGAAGTCCTGTGTTCACCGCCTCCCCATGGCCTCCGTTCTCCTGATGGATCGCCTTGACAATGGTGGGATAAGCCACCGCATACTCGTCTGCGATCTCCCCAGTCTGGTCGCTGGAGCCATCATCCACAATCAAGATTTCCACGTTCTCCCCGCCTTCCAGCAGAGAGTCAATACATTTTCTCATATACTCCTGTGAATTATAACAGGGAACTGTTATCGACAGTAATTTCATTTTATTCTTTCCTCCTTCAAATATCTGGCATATGCGTCGAAGGCCGACGGAATCGCATAACTCTCTGCTGTCTCCTGTGGCTCCACAAAGATCCAGTCTCCCCATTCTCTTTCCTCCAGCGACGCCACACGCACCTGATACCCTCTCATTCTCCACTCCACATGGGAGAATATGTGCTTGGCCTCCCCCAATGGGAGTATCCGGACGGGAACGAATCCCTGCTCCCTCAGATAAGACAGAATACTCTCCTGATCCAGCCACCCTTCCAGGTTGGGCAGCTCATAGAGCCCGGCCAGCAAACCCTTGGAAGGCCTCCGTCGTATGGCCACCTTGCGGTCATCCTGAACCACCAAGACCGTCTTCTCCTGGACAGCCCTGGGCTTCTTGGCCGCCTTCTTGGGGAACTCCATCTCAGTGCCATGTCTGTGGGACAGACAGACTTCGCTCACCGGGCACTGCTCACACTTAGCCTTCCCGTTGGGCACGCAGATCACCGCCCCCAACTCCATCAAGGACTGGTTGAAATCCCCCGGCGCCTCCCTGGGAATCACCTGCTTCAGGGTCTCTTCCACCTGTCTTCTCACCGACTGCTTTGAGATATCCTGCCCGTCTTCCGTGATTCTCATGATAACCCGGAGAACGTTTCCGTCCACAGCCGGAACTGGAATCCCATAAGCGATGGACGCGATCGCGCCTGCCGTGTAGTTGCCAATCCCTTTAAGCTGACAGAGTTTATCATAGTCTGCCGGAAGACTGCCTCCGTAGAGCTCCTCCACACTTTGAGCCGCCTTTTGCATATTTCGAACACGATTGTAGTAACCCAATCCTTCCCATAGTTTGAGCAATTTCTCCTCCGGGCATTCAGCCAGAGCAGAAATATTCGGAAGTTCTCTCATAAATCTAAGAAAATACGGTTTCACCGCCTCCACTCTGGTCTGCTGGAGCATAATCTCGGAGACCCAAGTATAATAGGCATTGTCCTGGTCTCTCCACGGCAAGCTCCGTTTATGCTCTCTGTACCATCCGAGAAGAGGATCCACAATTTCTGTCAAACGATTCATCTTTGTTCTTCATTCCTCCAATATCACCGGTATCGGCTGATCCATGTGGATAAAATCCGCCCCCACTCTGCAATCATAGGCCAGAATCTTCACCCCTGCCTGTCTGGCTCTCCAAAGCGCCTCCCCAAACTGTCTATGGGTAGACCAATTGGGTTTTAGGACCTGTACGCCTTTCATCTGAATCACAAAGATCAGGTAGGCCTCATATCCATCTTCCACGCACTTTATCAACTCTTCGATATGTTTCACGCCCCGCTGGGTAGGAGCATCCGGAAAACGTGCCACCTGATTCTCTTCCAGAGTCACCCCTTTGACCTCTATGAAAGCTTTCCTCTCTCCATCTTCCACATACAAGTCAAACCTAGAATTCCCATACCTCTTCTCCCGGACGACAATCGCTTCCTTTGAGAATAGATTTCCCTCTCTCATCCATTGAGACACGACTGTATTTGGGACCTGAGAGTCCATATTCACCCACCGGTCTTCCCGATATACGGCAATGAGATCATACTTTGTCTTGCGCTGGGTGTTCTGACTCAGCTCCAGCGCCACACGGTTCCCGGGAATCAAAAGTTCCTTACAGCGCCCGGTATTCTTCACATGGCACAGTTCTTTTTTTCCATCTAACTGGACAACTGCGAGAAAACGGTTGGGGCGCGCCTGAAAAACTCCTTCCGCGACATTTTGATATTGCATCTTCCACCTCTATTTTTGCACAATTGTATTTATGATACCACACCTAGAATAAAATTTCAATCAGCAGCAATCTCTTGTATTTGCATCCTTCCTGTGATTATAGTAAAATAGGTTGGAATACGACATGGAAACAATCCAACGCCCAAAAAGAGTAATACCGTCTGGGTGATAGGATTTGAAAAGTCAAAAAACCAAAAGGAGTACACAAAATTTATGGACAGTATCATTTTTGACGTGGATGGAACCCTATGGAATTCCACAGAAATTGTCGCAAAGGCCTGGTCTCAAGTTCTGGACAGCGAACCCGACATCCATGTGGAGATCACAGCGGCAACACTGATTCCTCTCTTCGGAAAGGTAATGTCAGAGATCGCCCAGTCCCTCTTTCCCCAGCAGACGCCTCCACAACGTTCCCAGTTGATGGAAAAATGCTATGTAAGAGAGCATGAACTTCTGATGAGAGAGTCGGCTCCGCTCTATGACCGACTGGAAGAGACCTTAAATCTCCTCTCCCAGAAGTACCCACTCTACATAGTCAGCAATTGCCAGAGTGGATACATCCAAGTCTTCCTGGCTTCCACCGGGCTTTCCTCCTATTTTCAAGGACATCTATGTCCCGGAGATACCGGGAAATTAAAAGCAGAGAACATCCGCCAGATTATCCAGACCTACCACTTAAAATCTCCAATCTATGTGGGAGATACGCTGGGAGATTACACGGCTTGCAGAGAAGCTGAGGTTCCCTTCGTCTACGCCGCCTACGGATTCGGACAGGTTCCAGCCTCCGATTACGCCATCCAATGTCCCTATGACTTGGTCCGGCTATTCCTATAGAATCAGACTCATCTTTCAGAACACGCTACCCTAAGCTGACAATAGGCCAGAGAATTCTTGTATGCTCCCCCCATATCCAGCTTCTGTGCACAGAAGCTCCAGGAAAACCTGCTTCCCGCCATTGCATTACACAGCAACTCAATGTATCCCCTGTGAAATAGAAAAACCGCCGCACAGCTTTGAAAAATCAGCCATGCGGCGGTTCTGCTTCTCGCCTTCCATACTTGCTCACCGCCGGCATAAGCAGGAGCTATCTCCATTCTTTCAAATGTCAGGAATTTCCCCTCAGTAAAACATCACGATGGGAATTCCCGTCTGTATAATCCCATACAGCTGCTCCCCCTTCTCCGGTGGAAGGTTAATACAACCATGGGAACCATTGGTCAGATAAATATCGCCTCCAAAAGAGCTCCTCCAGTTGGCATCGTGAAAGCCCACGCCGCCGCAGAAGGGCATCCAGTAATTGACCGGGGTCTCATACTCATATTGGCCGTTGGGAAGTTTCTTCCCCCGAAGAACGTCCGGGCTTTTCTTATAGTACAGACTGTAAATCCCCGTTGGGGTGGCGCGATCGGAATAACTCATATTACCCGACACAAAATCCGAGTCAAAGATCAGAGCTCCATCCTGATAATAGTACATATGCTGAGCGCCCAGATCCACCTCGATATAAGTGCTGCCGATATCATTGGGAGCATAGGCATTGGCCGTGGACGAGTAGACTGGTTCTCTGCTGACTGTCTGGCCTGAGGTAATCTCATTGAACAATTGGTTCACCTCTTCACTCTGGTTGATCTGCCATCCATACTCGCCGCCGCCTACAGTCACAGTCCTCCCCGAGGTTGCCGTGAACGTCCGGTCAGTCCCCAAGGTGTCATGGCGCTGGGCAAGTCCGGCCACATACTCGGTGATCTTCTGCTTAAATGCATTGTCATCCTTTACGAACTGTCCACTCTCATCGAATTGTAGCCAGTCTTTGATGGTGTTTCCATCCAACACTTCCGTCTGATCCCCAAAAGTATAGGTGATACTGGCCTTGGTATAGTTGTTGCACTCCTCCATGGTCTTGGCCAGGGAAGGATCGTCTTTCTTGATCTCTGCCGTCTGATAAACCGGCTGAGAAGAGAAGTCCACTTCCTTCTCGCTCTCTGACACGGCCTCCTTCAGACTCTGATACGCCTTGCGCACCTCCAGCTCGCTGCCCTCTGTCTCCGGCACGATGGTGAACTGATTGTCCTGAAAAGCCACGTATGCGTTGGAAGGGGCGACTTGATTCTCCTCCTTGGCACAATTCAGATTTAACATCTGGTCTTTTAATTTTTGCTTATCGTAGGAGATATTCTCCTCCGCCGTGTAGGTGGTATTCTGAAAAAATCCCATAACCCACTTATAAGACTTTTGTCTCTCCAGTAGTTTTTCCACCGCTCCGTCTGGAGTATAGCGGTAGTCGATGCTACCTCCCTCTATCTTTTGAGGACTCTGGTCTCTGGCTTTCACCTCGATGGAGTAATCGGCCACCTTCTCGGCGATCTTGTTCTCCACCTCTGAGACCGTCAGACCGGAACAGTCAATCCCATTGATGCTGGTCCCCTCTATAAATTTGTTAGAAAAATAATAGGTACCCGCACCGTAGACACAACCTGCAGACACCACCACCATAGCCGCCGCAATTCCAGCCACCTTCAGAGCCTTATGCTTTTTCTTCGCCTTATAGGGCGCCTTCCCCTGTATTCTAGCCGGAGCCGGCGTACCTCTCATAGCCCGGTTCCTGGCGTTGGAGCGTTCTGCCTGGTTCTGGTCTTGGCCAGATCCCGGTCCCGCAGTGTCTGTGACAATCTTCTCCATTGCCTTCTCGATCTTCTCTTGCAGATCCTGGGGATCCTCCTGACTCTCTTCCTCTTGTGCTATATCCGAACCCCCGGACACTTCCTCCGGCTGGGCTTGTCTCTCTGATAAATCTCTATCGACCTCCGCCTTTAACTCCTCCTGCGTCTCGGCAAGTGCATCGGCAACTTCCGGCGGATCATCATCGGAACGACTCACTACTTCTTGTGCTGCTTCCTCTAATTTCTCCTGTAAGCCCGAAATGTCCTGTGTGGAAA
Source organism: Blautia sp. (assembly GCA_047014865.1). Lineage (GTDB taxonomy): Bacteria > Bacillota > Clostridia > Lachnospirales > Lachnospiraceae > Blautia_A. The sequence continues at coordinate 108,060 of JBKXQO010000007.1, forward strand.
GCGGCTGTCTCTCAGAGGATTCATCATCGATTTCTTGTGGCTCTATCTTGATTTCCTCTTTATCACTCATTGTTCTTTGCCTCTCCTCAAACTCATTTTAAACTTATTTTGTTCACTTTCGTTTCCATTATAGCACAAATCTTTCCAATTGCACCCCCTTTTTTCAAAGTTCATGAAAATATTACAATCGTAAAATCTTACCCTGAGACTATCATGCCCTGTTTGAGAAGTCTCATTCAATATTCTGTTATCTCCGTCTATAGATTAGACGACTTTTTTTACTTTTTGGATGCAAAAACTTATAAAACCTACAACCACAGCGGGAATCAGCCACGCCAGCCCCATCCTATAGAGAGGCAGGTGCTCAAGCAGCGGAACCGGTACGCCAAAAGACTCCAACACCGTACACAGGCTGACCACAAACGCCGCCAGAGAAGCCGCTTTTGGCAGAACTGACCGTCTCATATCCGGACTTAGAAAAGCACATAAAATCAAAGTGACCACAACCGGGTACAACAGATTCAGAATGGGGCTGGCAATCTGAATAATGGCGGCCAGTCCAAAATTTGCGATCACAAAACTACACACAGTGACGACGGCCACAAGAACCCTATAACTTACCCTTCCCCTGAATAGCTTTTCAAAATAAGAAGCCGCCGAGGAGATCAGACCGATGGCGGTAGTCATACACGCCAGAGCCACCACTAGCCCCAAAAGGAGTGTCCCATGGTACCCCAAAATATTTCGGATAATCCCCATCAGGAGCTGCGCCTGGGTAACCTCTGTGTCAAACTGTCCCGAGGCGGTGGCGCCCAGATAAGTCAAGCCGCCGTAGACGGCTGCCAGGAGCACTCCCGCAGTCAGACAAGACCCTACCATAATCTGATTTCTCTCTTTTCTCTCTACGAATCCCCTCTCGTTGGCGCTGGAGATCACAATGATGGCGAAGGCCAGAGACGCCAAGGTATCCATCGTCTGATACCCTGCCACGATTCCGTCTTGCGCCACTGTGGCCGCATCCATTCCCTCCTGGATCTGTCCTATGGGAGTGAGAATCCCCTTCAGGATCAAAATAGCCAACAACACAACCATCACCGGTGTCAAGACCTTGCCCACAATGTCCACTACCTTGGACTCCCGGACCGCCAACAAGAAAGCTACCAGGAAAAAGAGCAGATAAAAGATGAACTTATAAGACGAAAGATCTGGCTGCACTGGCAGCAGCGCCATCTCAAAGGTTGTGGCCGCTGTCCTGGGAATTGCCAGAAGCGGGCCGATACACACAATGATGGCTGTATTGATGAAAACGCTCATCTTCCCACCGATCAGCCCTGTCACCGAGGAGATCGTCCCATCTCCCTTGGTCATGGCTAAAACCGCCACACAGGCCATTCCCACATCCACCATAGCAAAGGCCAGAAATCCCACCTCCCAGGTCTCACCTGCATGAAACCCAAGAAACGGCGGAAAGATCAGATTCCCCGCGCCAAAAAACATGGCAAACAATGCCATCCCGATTACCACAACACTTCCTAGTTTCTTCTGTCCTGTCATCCCCAATTTCTCCTCCCGTACCTATATCATCAACACTAAACGGTTTAAGACACTCAAGTAGAGTCTTTGTCCAGTCAATATCACGAAAATCGTGCACAATTATGATCTATTATACGTGAAAAAGACACTTCTGTCCATTTATGTTGGGAAATTTTATAAATACCGACATTATTCAAATAAATACGATTTCCCCGGTAAGATTAAATTACAGTGACAGACATCTTGGAATCGCGGCCGTTTTGTGTTATCCTTAGAATATGATTTGGATCTCAAAAGTCCACTTTTCACACACAACTTTTACGCCGGTTGCCCGTCGCCGCGACAGCCCAGGCGACAAGGTGAACGGAGGCCTGACTGGCTGTCAGGTGCATGAACCATAATATATTGTATTAGAGAAAGGAGTCTATGCCATGACAAAACAAGAATTGCTCCGCCAAACTGACGACTACCGTACAACAATCCAGTCTTTTCAACCCTTGGGCGCACAAAAAGCCCAATCCATAGACGACTATTTTAAGATAAGTTTCTCCTATTCCAGCGGCGCCATCGAGGGAAGCGCCCTCACCCTCGCCCAGACAAACCGTTTACTTCAAGATAACAGGCCCACAGAAGGGCTTCCTCTGGGAGACTGCCTGAATGTGCTGGGACAGGCCAAGGCCTACGACGCCATGTCAGAACTTTCAGAGCTGGAGCAGGCAGACATCCAGGAAACGCTCCGTCTGCTTCACCAAGCACTCTATGGGGACCGGGACGCACAGACAGCCGGGCGCTACCGCTCCACCGATGTAGCTGACTCTGTCCAACTCCAAAGGGCTGCCCCCGAAGATATCCCCAGGCTGATGGAACACTTCACCCAGCAGATGGCTTACTCCCAGAGACAATTTCACCCCGTGGAGTTTGCCGCCCTCTGCCACAAACGATTGATTGACATCAGTCCTTTTACCCAGGGCAACGGCTCAGTGGCCCGGCTGTTCATGAATCTGCTTCTGAGAAAGGCTGGATATGAGATAGCCTGCATCTCTCCCGCTCAGAAATCCAACTATCTGACGGCGCTGAAGGCTTCCCAGGACTCGGTCTTTCCCGATATCGATCCTCTCACCGTGCTGGTGGCTCAGTCCGTGTTGGAGTCCCAGAGAGAATATCTGAGACGACGGAAAGAACTGTCAGAAAAAACATTGTAAACAGCGTTGCGTCAACATAGTGTGATATTTTTCCCTCGCAACCATGGCCAAATTGTGCTAAGAACATTAATTGTTATATGGCGGAAAAAATCGTCTCAAAAAATGACAGCTTTCACTCCCATATTGTTATCAACCTTTTATGCACCGTATTTCTGATGTCAGTTTTATTAACAATCGTCGGCCCATGGATTGGAACACGTGCTATCACGTGGGAACCTATTCAAATGTTTTTCTATAAGTGGCCGCGTAATTTTACAATATCTTTTTTTATTGAAATGTGCGTCGCCCAGCCGATCGCAAGATTTGTGATGTACCGGCTGCATTTACGGTTAGACGGGCAGAAAATCAGATGAGTTTATCATTTATTGGAGAGTTATTCGACGCTTCAAGAATTCTATTTTCATCATGGCCACGCAAAAATCGGCTCTGCCTCGCAGCAGAGCCGATTTTTTTATCTCTCTTTCCATTTGCGGATCACCACAGCCGCCACCAGCACAATCACTGAGAAGACCAACTGCCAACTGCATCCCACCCAGATTTTATCGATCATGGACATGCTCAGCTCTGAGTGTGTTCCCAAAATCGTATTGTTCTGTTCATACCAATAGACCGGAAGAAATCTGGCCAGATTCTTCACCGAGCTGCTGAGCATGGATTCCGGGATAAAAACCCCACAGATAAAACTCATCCCCAGAGCAATCACATTGGCCAATCCATTGACACCATTGGCCGTCCCGGCCACATGGACCACCAGGAAGGCAATGGATAATCCCACCACCACCATGGTGGCCACATTCATGGCATAGTACTGTATATTGGGCTCCTGGAAGATCTGATGAGGGTTCATCAATCCCACCATCAGAAAACTGACCACATAGAAGGCCAGCCCTATGACCAGAAAGGCAAAGAGCATCTGCACCAACTGCTGTGCAAAGCTGACCGCTGACACTGCCAATCTGCGCCGGATCTCCAACCTTTGATAGTCCAACATCACAAACCCGATCACATAACAGGACAGGGCAGTCAAAATATAGGGCAGATACTGAAAGGTTCCAGCCACCTTACTCATACTGCTGCTGCCCTCTGCCAGCTCCACAGTGCTTCCCTGACTCTCCAGAGCTGCCATCCCCTTTACCGCTTCCTGGGACGTATATCCCGCGTCCAGGTAGACGGAGATCCCCGTGAGATACCCTTCTGCCAATTCCTTGGCATAGTAACTCTGATTGGACCCAGGCCTCCCAGTCCCCTCCAGCAAGTCTTTGGCCTGGTCCGTCCCAGACTCCTCCAATGCCTTCTCGAAGCCCTCCGGGATAATCAGCACATACTGAATATTTCCATAGTAGAGTTCTTCCTGGAGGACTTTCCGGTCATCCTTTAGCTTCACCAGATCCTGACTCTCTCCCAGATAGTCGTCCAATCCCTTGGACACAGAAGTCTGATCCCGGTCAATCACAGCCATTTTCAAGGACTGAGCCTCATAATTTCCCGTGGGATTCTCATCCATAGACATGGTCATGAGTGTGCCAAGTCCCAAGAAAATCACTAAATACAGCAAGATCACAATTTTCTGGCGGAGAGCGCCTTTTAGGTATCCTTTAAAGACTGTCATAGCGCACCCTCCTTGTCATCAACCATGCCACAATCAAGAACAGCACACTCATCACTCCCATGATCACCAGGTTCATCTGCAGCCGTTCCACATCGTCGTAAACGCAGATACAGTAGAAAGAATCCGCGATCAGAGCCGCCGGATTCACCCGGTTGACGATGGGAGCATGTTTCTCGATAATATCTTTCATACTGCTGATCATCAATCCGGCCAAGAAAGCACAGAAGATGGAAGAGCCGATCAAGATTGCCGTCTTGATATTCTGGCTCCATTTGCCAATACTCTCGATGAGAATTCCAAAAGTCACGCCGATCAGACATCCCATCATACAGGTGACTGCCGCATATCCAGGCCGGTTTCCGATGTCAATCCCTTTGATCCCCTCAGTGAGAAACAACATCAACACGGTGATATTCACCAGCGCGATCACATAGGCGCTGACTCCATTGGAGACAATCACCTTCAATCGGTGGGCTGGGGACACAGAGATTCGCTTGCCAATCTCAGAGATGTTCGCCTGGGTCCTCCTGGCTGCCGTCTCCCCCAGAAAACACATGTACAGACACCCCATGGCCACCAGGGCAAAATAATACGGCGCCACAGAGGAGACCTCTCTCCCTCCCAGGGAGACTTCCTTGACATACTCCTCCCTCTCTCCGCTTCGAACCTGATCCACCAGATCCTCCAGCACTTTGGCGTTCTCAGCCGCAATCTTCTGAGCCGCCTGGGGCGTCTGCCCTTCCACTTCCTCTTCCATACGTCCCTGAACGTCCTCCAGAATTCCTGTCTGCTGTTGATAGCCGTCCACCAATGCCTTTAAAATACTTCCCTGAAGGCTACTCTCCCCCAAAGTCAGCGCCGGCTCCTCGTCCTGGCTGTGAAAGATTCCCTGAATTTTTCCATCTTCTAATTTTTTTAACGCCTCATCCATATCCCAGCCATAGACTGGGTCGAGAAATTCCCCTGAGACTCCCTCTATAAACTCCGTAAAATTCTCATCGGTGTCCACCACCGCCACAGGGATCTCCTGAAACTGGGAGGCCTCGTCCACACCGCCAATTCCAAAATAAAAGAAACATCCCAAGAGCAACGGGAAGGCCAGTGTCCAAAATACCATGGTCTTCTCTCTAAGATTCAGAAGGATGTGATACCTCGTCATCGAAAACATACGCTCCCCCCTTAATCCCTCAGTTCCTTGCCTGTGATCTCCAAGAACACTTCGTTCAATGATGGAAGTTTTGAGAGTACATGTTCCAGGGATACCTGTTGTTTCAGCTCTTCTGTGGTTCCCTGGGCCAGAATCTTCCCATGGTCCATAATAACCACCTTTGTACAGATCTCCTCCACCTCTTCCATATAATGGGTGGTATAGATCACTGTAGACCCATTTTTATTTAACTCCTGGATCCCCTCCAGGATCTTATTCCGGCTCTGAGGATCCACGGCCACCGTGGGCTCGTCCAGAATAATCAGCTTGGGCTTGTGGGCGATTCCACAGACTAGGTTCAGCCTTCTCAGAAGCCCCCCGGACAATTTCTGTGGGCGGAATTTCACAAAGTCCTGCAACTCCGCGAATTCGATGGCCTCATCCACCAGCTCTCTTCTCCTCCTGCGGTTCTGCACATAGAGTCCACAGAAATAATCGATGTTCTCCCGGACACTGAAATCTTTAAACACCGCCACGTTTTGGGGAACCACGCCGATTTTCTTCTTGATGTCATAGCTGTTGGGCTTCATATCCTTGCCAAAGATCTTCACACTGCCGCTGTCGTAGGACAAAAGCGCCAACATACAGTTCATGGCTGTCGTCTTCCCCGAACCATTGGGCCCCAAAAAGCCGAAAATCTCTCCCCGCTTTATGGATAGATTCAGCCCGTCCAAGGCACGCAGCTTCCCATAATTTTTCACCAAATTCCTTATCTCAACCACTGTTCTTCTACTGTCCATCGGATTCTCCTGCCTCTTCCCCCAAAATTTGAACTCTCCTATTTCTCTCCTTTTCCTCTTCCTCCGAGATCGTCCGTATCCTGGCCGCAAAGTACCAATAATTAAAAAGGATAATCAGGACCAGCATAATTCTCAACTCCAGCCTTGGCATCCACCAAGCGGCAAAGCCGATCATGACGGTCATCAAACCCAGAGCCCGAATCTTCTTCTTCCGGGTCATGGACCGGTCTTCCACAAATGTCTGAAGATGCGCCTGATATACCTTCGTCTGGATAAACCAGCGGTGGAAACGCTGGGATCCCTTGGCAAAGCACAGTGCCGCGCCGATTAAAAAAGGGACCGTGGGGAGTAGCGGTACCACCGTCCCCACAATTCCAAGTCCCATACACACGAAGCCAAGTAACACAAAGATCCCATTAACCAACCTTTTCACCGGCTACCTCCTGTGATTGATTTTTCTCATCCGATTTCTTCTTCTCACTCACCCGGCCCGACTCCATCTGGTACACTTTATCCGCGATTCCCATAGTGGATTTCCTGTGGGAGACTAAGATGATTGTCTTCTCCTCCCTCTTTTGTACCAGGGATTTGAGAATAATCCCCTCGTTTAGACTATCCAGATTGCTGGTGGGCTCGTCCAGAAGAAGGAAGGGCGCCTGATGGAGAAACGCCCGGGCAATCCCAATGCGCTGTCTCTCTCCGCCGCTGAGGCGGTCTCCCAGCTCACCCACCTCGGTCTCATATCCCTTCTCCAAGGACAGGATAAATTCATGGAGAGAGGCCTCCTTGGCGGCCTGGACAATCTCCTGGTGGGTGGCGTCCAGCTTGGCGATTCTCAGATTCTCCTCGATGGTGCCGTGAAAGAGTTGAGTGTCCTGAGTGACAAACCCCTCCATCTTGCGCAGGCTCCTGGTATTGATCTTGCGCACATCGGTCCCGGAGATGGCGATCTCTCCCTTGTCCACATCCCAGAACCGCATCAACAACTTCAGGAATGTGGATTTTCCACAGCCGCTTGGCCCATTGATCCCCACAATCTGATTCTCCGGAAATTCCCCGTGGAAATCTCTCAGAATCTCCTCTCTGTCATAGGCGAAACTCACCTGCTCCGCCTCTGCCCCAGCGAATTCCACGTCTACGCCGTCTGTGACAGTCTCCACCACCGGCTCCTCCTCCAGAATGTCCAGCACACGGTTTCCACTGGCGAAGGTGTGGAGCAGATTATTGGCCAGGCCTGACAGAGCGATCACCGGGCCAAAGGAACTCATCATGGCCACCGTGCCCACCAAGGCTACCCGGAAATCAATCTCGCCTTGGCGGTACAGATAGATGCTTAAGAACAACATCACCAACGAGAAGGACGACACGATCAACCCCGTCATGGCGATACTCATCCCAGAGTACAATTTCATCTTCTTTTGTTTCTTTCCCAGAGACCTGGTCCGTTCTCCCAACTCATCCAGTCTGTCCTGCTGAGCGCCGAACTGAATAGTCTCCCGAAGTCCCCGCAGACTTCCCAGAAAATAGCTGTCGAAATCCCCGAACTCATTGCGGTACTGGGATCCCGTCCCACGTCCAATCCTGGAGATCAGCCACGGCATAAACAATCCCACCAACAAGTAGCCCACCGCGGCCACCAGGCACATAAGCGGATGCAAGCTCCCGAAGAAGGCCAGCATCAGCCCGCTGGTGATAATTGCGATGAGAATCGGCGATATGGTGTGGGCATAGAATACTTCCAACAATTCAATATCGCTGGTGATGATCGAGATCAAGTTTCCCTTCTCCTTTGTCTCCAGCTTGGCCGGGGAAAGGCGGCGCATGGCCGCGTAGATTTTATCCCGGATCAGCGCCAGCAGATGAAAGGCAATATAGTGGTTGCACAACTGTTCTCCGTAGTGCAGAATCCCGCGGAATACGCCGAACAACACAATCGTCAAAAAGAGGGTTCTCAGAGAAATCCCCGTCTCAAATCCCAGCACATTGGCCAGCGCTTCCGCCCCAAAAGTATTCAGAAAAATTGCGCACAGGAATCCCGTCACGCCCAAGATGACGGCCAAAATCATCACCTTGATCAGCGGCCTGACCAGCCCAATCAGCTTTAACATCACCTGCACTCCGGTCCTCTTGACCGCTTTTGCATTGGTAGATCTCGCCATCAGGCTGCACCCCCTCTCTCCTTAAAATTCTCCAAGTCTTGCTGTCCCTGGTAGAGGGACTGATAGAAGCCCTCCTGTCTCATCAAGTCCTCGTGTCTGCCCTGCTCTACAATCTTTCCCTGATCCATCACGTAGATGCAGTCGGCTTTGACCACATTGGCCAGTCTGTGGGAGATCATCAGCACCGTCTTATGCCCAGCCAACTGATGAATAGCTTCCATAATCATCTCCTCACTCTCCACATCGATGTTACTGGTGGCCTCGTCGAAGATGTAGACCGGCGTGTCATGGAGCAACGCCCGGGCCAGGGCAATTCTCTGTCTCTGGCCACCGGACAGGTTCAGACCTTGCTCTGCGATCTCCGTGTCCAATCCCTTCTCGCCTTTTAAGAACTCATAGACATTGGCAGATTTTAACGCCTGTACCATATCTTCCTCTGTTGCTCCCGGGGCCGCCATCCTCAGATTCTCCCGCACTGTCCCTTTGAACAGATAGGCATTGTGGTTGACCAAGGTGACGTTCTCCATCAGACTCTGCTCGCTGATATCCGACAGCTCCGTCTCACCGAACCGGATCTGTCCCCGGTAGCCCTTCTTCATCCCTGTGAGCAGAGAGGCGATGGTGCTTTTCCCACAGCCGCTCTCTCCCACCAGACAGACGAAACTCTTAGGATTCACATTCAGCGAAACCTTCTTCAGGATCTCTCTGACACCGTCGTAGGAAAAGTCCACCTGCTCCATGGTAAGTCCTGGATCCTGTCCTGGAAACTGTGCCGTTCCCTCTGCGTCTTCCTCCAGGTCAAATAAAGCTTTCATCTTATCACTGGCCGCCATACCGTTCATCGCCACATGGAAGAAAGAGCCCAACTGGCGCAGCGGAATGAAGAAATCCGCCGACAGTAAGATGATGATGATCCCCCCGGCCAATGTGATGTTTCCCTGCTGGTACTCCAGCACCGAGAGAATAATTCCCGCCGCCGCGCCGCAATACGCGATCACATCCATCACAGTGATGGAATTTAGCTGCATGTACAGCACGCGCATGGTGATCTGGCGGAAATCCTCCGCCTGCTTGTTCATCTTCTCATGGCGGTCCTGATCGGCCTCATAGATCTTCAAAGTCGTCAGACCTTGAATATTGTCCAGGAAGGTTCCGCCTAAATCCGCGTAGACGCCCCAGTACTGTTTCAGCAGGCGGGTGGCGATCTTTTGTACCCCCATAATCGCCACCGGAATCAGCGGCACACAGATAATCAATACCACCGCCGCCTTCACACTGATGGTCATAAAAATAGCGAACAGAGTCAACGGAGCCAAGAGACTGTAGAACAACTGTGGAAGGTAACTTCCAAAATAGATCTCCAACTGGTCCACACCTTCCCCGGCCACTTGAACCGCCTCGGAAGTCCCTATTTTCTCTGTGTAGGAGAGCCCCAGTTTACTCAGTTTCCGGTAAATCCGCTCCCTCAAAATCCGTTTTACCTCGTCGGAGGCATGGAAGGACATATTGGAGGACACCATAGCGCAGACAATCCTCACCAAGATGGCGACAATTGCGTAAGCCAGCGTTCTCATTCCCTCCGACGGCACATAGCTCCCCTCGTACAGTGACTGCAAAAGTCCCGCGATGGAGTAGATCACCACCACGTTGGCCAGAAGCCCAATCCAACTGGCCAACACATTGAATGCAATATACTGTTTTGTCTTCCCCACAATCCTGATTAACCAGGGTTTGATCATCATTGTGTAAATTCCCCCTCTCCGTCTTTCCAGGCAGCGCTCTCCACGATCACATGTTTTTTGCTGCCCAGAGTGAGCACCTCCATGTCGATGTCATAGAGGGCTCTCATATTCTCCTTGGTGATCACTTCCCCCGGCGTCCCGGAGAATAGGATCTCTCCCTGCCGCATACATAGGATCTCATGACTGTACGCAATCGCCTGGTTGATATCGTGGAGTACCATGACAATCGTCATCCCATAATCCCGGTTCAGGCGGCGGACCAACTCCAAGATCTGCACCTGATAACGGATATCCAGATAGGTGGTGGGCTCATCCAAAAACAGGTATCTGGGATCCTGGGCCAGAGCCATGGCCAGCCAGACTCTCTGCCTCTGGCCACCAGAGAGTGTGCCCATGGAGCGCTCCCGGTGTTTGTACACGTTGGTGATCTCCATGGCCTCCCGGATCTTCTCCTCATCCTTGGCCGTCTTCGTCCCATAGAAATTCTGGTGGGGAGTCCTTCCAAAGGCCACCAATTGTTCCACCGTGATATCCTCCGTGGAGGTATTATTCTGCTGCACGATGGCCACCCCCCTGGCGAAATCCTTTCGCTCCAGCCCGTAGATATTCCGATTGCGAATATACACATTTCCTTTGGCCGGGAAGAGATTTCTGGTCAAAAGGCGGAACAACGTGGTCTTACCACAGCCATTCGGCCCCAGTATTGTGGTGATCTTCCCTTCCTCAATTGTGAAATTTAAATCCTTGATAATCGGCGTCTTGTCATAGGCAAAACATAGATGTCTAATCTCCATAAGTGCGGCCTCCTCTCCTGAGCAGCAAGATAAAGAACGGGCCGCCCAGCACATTCATGATAATCCCCGGTGAGATCTCATAAGGCGCCGCGATGGTTCTACCCAGAGTATCCGCAATCAGCAGCACCAACGCTCCAAAGAGCATCGAGAACGGAATCAGCTTCTTGTGGTCGCTGCCCACGAAGTGTCTTCCCATATGAGGAACGATCAGCGCCAGAAAGCCAATGGTCCCCACCACTGCTGTGGCGATGGAAGCCAAAAGCACCGCCACCGCGGAGGCGATCATCCGGTTCCGGTTCACGTTCACACCCAGGGATCCCGCCGTGGAATCCTGGAGGGCCATCAGATTACATGCCCGCACTGTGAAGAGGGACAGGATCAGTCCCACCACGGTGTAACCCACCAAGATCTTCACGTCATCCCAAGTCTTCATGGAAATCATTCCACTCACCACTGACGCCGCCTGGGACATGTCCCCACTGGCGATACTGGTACCCATTGCCGAGGTAAGGCCGGTGAACACTGCGTTCACCGCCACACCCACCAGGATCATTCGCAGAGGATTCAGGCCTCCCTTCCAGGAAAGAGTGTACACCAGAAAGAAAGCCGCACATCCTCCGATAAAAGCTGCGATCGGTGTGAAGAACAAATACTGGGGCAACAATGCTGTGATAATCGTAGCAACAAAGCCCGCTCCACTGCAGACACCGATGATACCTGGATCTGCCAGAGGATTCTTCATCACTGCCTGGAAGAGCACGCCGGACACCGCCAGAGCCGCCCCTGCGAACATGGCGATGATCACCCTGGGGAACCGCAGGTCGTAGACTGTGGCCACATCTTTATCATACTCCACGAACAGTCCTCGCAGCATCTGACCGAATCCGATCTTCAGGCTTCCCAGATTGATAGACAGGAAGAAGATTCCCACCAGAAGTACCGCCACCACCGCAAAAGACAGAATCGTAATCTTTCGTTTTTTTTCTTTCGTCCAATTGTTTCTAATCATTTTCATCACCGTATAAGAATGGCTCAAGCTCTTCCAGAGCATCTGGCCAGTTAAATTTTGCGCTCATGCCAAAATTGTCGTAACTCAGGTCGTAGACCTTTCCTTCCTCCACCGCCCGGAAGTGCTTCCAGATATCATTGGTTGAGAACTCCTCGGCGAACATCTCTTTTACCACGTCAGGCATGGCGTGGGCACAGCGGAGAATAATGTCCGGATCCCGGTTCTTCATATCCTCGGTGTTGGCCTGTATGAATTCGTCGTCCTCGTCGGCGTACACATTCTGCCCTCCGGCCAACTCCACCAGATTTCCCACATAAGAATTGGGAGTGGCCACAATGTAAGCCCCCGGTACCCCCATCAGCACCAGCACGCTGGGTCCCTCTCTGTCCCCGTGTCTCTCCTGGTATTCCGTGTAGATCTCCTTGAACTCATCCACACACTCCTGTGCCTCCTCCTGCCTGTCGAAGATCTCGCCCAACTGTACCACAGACTTGTACATGCCCTGGACACTCTTCAAGTTGATGAACAGATAGGGCAGTCCGGCCTCCTGGAATTGGCTCTCGAAAGCCGGCTGCAAGGTGGCCGGCCCGATCACATAGTCCGGATCCAGAGAGGAGATGATCTCCATATCAGGAGCCATGGGGCTTCCCACGTCAGTCACCGACGTGTCTTCTGTGTATCTGGTCGGCAGCTTTGTGGTCATCTCCGTGGGTCTCCCCACCAGATCCAAGTCCAACCGTTCCATAATATCGCAGGTGGCCGCGCTGGTGACCACGATACGGGGGTCATCTCCGGCTTTCTTCTTGGCCGTCGACCCTTCCACCAGATACTCGCCCCCCTCAGCGGAAGTCTCCTCCTCCGGATACTGGTTCACGCAGCCCGAGAGTCCCCCCAGCAATAGAACCCCCGATAGGAGCAACACTCCAAGTTTTCCCCATTTATTTCTCACTGTTCTCATCCTTCTTCTCCAAAGTCTTTGGGCTACTGTCGCTGTCGTCCACATCTGCGAACAGATCCGTATACCCTTTCTTCTTCCTCTTGGAGGCGTAGAAGATTCCTCCCACCACGGCTCCGCCTAGGATCAGACCTCCGATCACAGCCAAGACCAAGGTTCCCGTGGAGACAGAAGCCCCCTCGTCGCCCTTGTCCTCCGCGTCCAGATCCTCTGCGCCCTCCACACCTGTGGAATCCGCCAGCAGATCGTCCGCCGAGGCTGTCTTCGCCTCAGCCACTTCTCTTTTCTTGATCGTGGGCGTGGTCTTAGACTCTTTTTTCTTTGAGGACTCTGCTTTCTTGGTGGTCTCCGGCTTCTTGGTCGGCGTCGCCGTAGGTTCGCTTGTGGAAGCCTCTTCCTCCTCTATGATGTAGTTGGTTCCTCCATCCTGGGTTTCCTCGTCACCGCCGCTTTCTTCCTCCAACTGCTGGGTGATACTATCCGTGTAGCTGGTCATATCCGGCGCCGCGATGTTGGTCCACTCATCGCTGACTCCCTCCGAGAGATTCTGGATATAGCAAAACCAGATACACTCGCGGCTCATGGCCTCCACATAGTTGGTACAGCGAATCACGTCATTGAGGGAATCCAATTGAAAACGATAGTCTGTCACCGTCGCCGCGTAGACGTTCCCCATAAATTCATAATCCCCCACTTCCACCTGGTTGGTCACCTCATAGTCTCTGCCAACCCAGTCTCCGTCCCCGGAAGTCGACGTGTCGAACTGCGCGTAGATATTGGCGTCCGCCTGGTTCCACCTGGTATTCAGCCAGATCGTTCCGTCTTCCTCAATCTCCACATAACCCACCGACTGGACTTGCGCCTGTACCATCATCTGCCCGATGCTGGGATTCTGCCCCACGTCCTCCACCACTCCGGTCACCGGGTTCTGATAGGTGGCGACCACCTCCACCGTGTACTGACCTGGATAAATCTCATCCGCATGTGCCGTTACAGTAGGGACGCTTGCTATGGCAATAGCAAGCGCACCTGTGAAACAGCAGAGAAACTTCATAACTTTTCTCAACCTGTTTTTCAATATTTTCAATCCTTTCTCTATGTAAGCTACCTATCCTCTGTGCAACAGGAGAGCCCTCTCCTGTCACACAAATACCATCCTGCATTCTCTCTGGGTTTGTACCCTAAAGTTCAAAATTTATTTCTTCCTTCTCCTCACAACCACAACGCCGGCCGCGGCCACCATAGCCATAAGTCCCGCCGCCAAGTACAGCGTCAGATTGGTCTCGTCGCCAGTCTTGGCATTCTTCGCCGTGGTGGTAGTGGTTCCCCCGCTCTTCTTGGTGGTGGTAGTGGTCCCGCCGCTCTTGGTGGTGGTAGAAGGTTTCACCGTCGTCCGTGGCGTGGTAGTAGCGGTAGTGGTTGGCTTCGACACAATCGTGGGATTGCCACCGGTGGTCTTCTTCTGAGCCATGGCATAGACGCCCAGATTGCTGGTCACCACCGTGTAATTTCCATCTGACAACACACCGTCCATGACATTGGCATAACTGTTCGCGTCGATGTAATAGCACGCCAGCTTAGAGGTGGTATATCCGTCGGGAACCGGCAATGTGATACTCAACTCCGTGTTTTCCTTGGGGTCTACCGTCACTTCCTTGCCGTCCTCCATCATGTACAGGATAACCTCATAGGCTGTATTCTTGTCGGCCAGGCTGGTGAGCGCATTGCTCACTTTCTCCATCTGTTCCGCGTCCGTGATCTTCGTCACCCTCAGCTTCACACCTTTGGGAAGAACACCTTCGGCCGCTTCCACTTTCACGCCAGTAGAACTGTCTGTCTGGGAGAAGGCCGGATAATCGTCTGCGTTGAGCACCTCCAGGGTATCCCAGGAGATTCTCAGGCGGTTGGTGATCCAGTTGGTCCCCATTGGAGTCCCTTCTTTGATCTTAATCCTGGAGTAATAGTAGTCCGTCAGTTCTCCCACATTCTCAATGTTCATGTTGAAGACGTACTCGCCCGCCGCGCCAATATTCTCCAAGGTCTGATAATTACTGCCGTCGCTCTTTGGCTTAGAGCCGTCAGGGATCACCTGGATGGTATCCAGCTCTCCGGTGATACTTCCCACAGTCATGCTGTGGCCTGTGATCGCCAATGTATACGCTCCATCCTTCACCGTCAAGACCGCATTGTGGTACAGGGCTGCATTTCCCATGGACTCCTTGTCCTGTTCTGCATGCCACAGATTCACGACCACTGTGTACACCCCATCCTCCAGGTTATTCTTGTCCAACTCTGCCTCTGAGATCTTCACCAATTTCGCTTCGGCCTCGTTCAGGGAGCTTACCGCATTGTCCACATTCTGCTGGGACGCACCGTCTCTCTCATAAGTCTCTCTCGCCAGATCTAGGGCCGCCTGGTAGATATTCATGGATGCCTCCGTGTAGACCCCTTCCGTGGCCAATGTCTTCTCCGCCTTCTCGATGGCTGCTTTTAACTCTGTCTTGTCGGCTTTCTTCACCAATTTATCCACAGCGCTGTCCAGATTTTCCTTCGCTGTCTGAATCTCCTCAGCCGTGGCGTCTTTTTGGGCCAAAACTTCCTTCGCCGCATCCAAGGCCTCTGTCACTTTTTTGTAGCTGTTCTGGGTGTACTCTTCTCCGTTCACTTTCTCGGCCGCCTCGACGGAAGCACGTAGATCTGTGACTGTGATCAGGTCATCTATCGCATCTTGGAGCGCTTTTTGCGCCTTATCCACCTCATTCTGGGCGGCGTCCTCCTTGGCCGCTGTCTGTGTCGCCTCCTCCAATGTCTTTGTCAAAGCCTGGTAACTGCCCTCTGTGTAATCACCGGACTCCAACTCTTGAGCCTGGGAG
>JBKXQO010000008.1:0-119180 GCA_047014865.1 Blautia sp.
TGCGCAGCGAGTTCCAATACCTGGGACGGGAGAATTACCCTAGGGAGGGAGAGCAGTACCGGGTATACCGCCAGGTGGCCCAGGCCATGGGAAACCGCAGGGTGATCATCCGGACAGTGGATCTGGGGGCGGATAAGCAGGCCAACTATATGAATCTCCCTGACGAGTTAAATCCGGCTATGGGAAACCGGGGAATCCGGGTCTGTCTGGACCGGAAGAAGATGTTCCGGGCACAGATAAGAGCCATCTACCGGGCCAGCATCTATGGGAATCTGTCGATCATGTATCCCATGATCACTTCCATGGAGGAGGTGGAGGAGATCTGGAAGATTGTCTCGGAAGTCAAGGTAGGGCTGGATCAAAAGGAGATTCCCTATAAGGATATCCAGAATGGGATTATGGTGGAGACGCCGGCAGCGGCCATGATTTGTCCAGAGTTGGCCCGGCGGGCAGATTTTATCAGTCTGGGAACCAACGATCTGACCCAGTATGTGTTGGCGATGGATGCCCAGAACCCTCAGTTGGAGAAGAAATTTGACAAGCACCATCCGGCGGTTCTGCGGATGATGGAGATGGTCATTGAGGACGCCCACAAGGCAGGGAAGGAAGTGTTGATCTGTGGGGAGCTGGCGGCTGAGAGCGGGATGATTCCATATTTTCTCAGATTGGGCGTGGACGCTCTGTCCATGGCTCCGGCTTGTATTCTTCCGGCCCGCAAGGTTGTGAGAGAGTTAGATTTGAAGCGTTGAGAGGTTGCCGCAGTCAGTCCTGGGAGGGCTGTCTGCGGCCTTGTTGTGTAATTGGAAATTTCTAGGGATTTCCTCTCGGATAGGGTGGGGACGTATACCAGGTGAGGGGAAAGAATGCATTTTTGCAGCTCGCCGTGACAGGGATGCTGGGACGGTCTTGCGGCAGAGAGAAAGGAGAACCATGGAGAAGAAAAGTAAAGTGATTCTGCTCCCCTGTGAATCCTATGAGGAGGCACAGATACGGGAGCAGTTGGAGGTGGGAATCCAGCTTCTGGGAGGTTTATCCTCGCTGTTTGGACAGGAGGAAAGCATTCTGCTAAAGCCGAATTTGTTAAAGAAGTCGGAGACGGACAAGGCGGTGATCACTCACCCGGCTGTGATGGGAGCCTTTGCCGGCCTGTTGAGGGACGGAGGGTATCGGAAGCTGAGGGCTGGCGACTCCTGTGGGACAGGGACGGCCAGGAAGGCGATGGAGTTCTCAGGGATGGACAGAGTCTTGGAAGAAAAGGGTGTGGAGATCGTGGATTTTGACCGGGGCGTCACGGTGGGATATCCTCAGGGGAGCCAGGCCAAGGAGTTTCCCATGGCTGAGCAGGTGACGAAGGCAGATGCGCTGGTATGCGTCTGTAAGATGAAGACGCATCAGTTGGAGAGAATCACGGGAGCCGTGAAAAATATGTATGGCTGCATCTATGGGCTTCACAAGGCGAAAGGGCACACCAGATATCCAGACGCCGAGAGTTTTGCGCGGATGTTGGTGGACTTAAATCTCTGCGTGAAGCCCAGACTGTACCTTATGGATGGCATTGTGGCCATGGAGGGAAACGGGCCGGGTTCCGGGGATCCGGTGGCGATGAAGGTGCTGCTGCTGTCCGAGGATCCGGTGGCCTTAGACAGCGTGTTCTGTAGCTTGATTCATCTGGATCCACGGCTTGTGCCCACCAATGACCAGGGGGAGAAGATGGGACTGGGAGTCTGGCAGCCGGAGCGGATCTCGCTGTTTACTCCCCAAGGGGAGATCTCACTGGGGGAGGCTGTGCACAGATATGGAAATCCCAATTTTCAAGTGGACCGAAGTCCCCGCAGAGGAGGCTGGTGGATGTGGATGGCGAAATTCTTTCATATTTTTCAGAAAAGACCGTATATTGTGGAAGAGAAATGTGTAGGCTGCGGCGTCTGCGTAGAGAGTTGTCCGGTGGAGGGCAAAGCCCTGGAATTTCGGGACAAAAAAGCACCGGAGTACAATTATCACAAATGTATCCGATGCTTCTGTTGCCAGGAAATGTGCCCTCAAAAGGCGATCCAGGTAAGATAGAGGGCGAGATCAGAGACAGGTCTTGGCCAGTTGGCGGATAAACTCCGGGGTGGTGCCACAGCAGCCACCGATGATGGAAGCACCGGCGTCCACCAAGACCTTCATATGGCGTGAGAAGTCTTGGGGAGTCATGTTGTAGACGGCTTGTCCTTTCTCATCGATGACGGGCATTCCGGCATTGGGCTTGGCAATGACAGGCACAGAGACGGTCTCGGCCAGTGTGTGGATGATAGCCTCCAACTGATCGGGGCCAACGGAGCAGTTGATCCCCACTGCTGAGGCCCCTGCGCTCTCGAGAGCCAGGGCAGAGTCGAAGATATTTCCGCCGGTGAAGAGGCTTCCGTCTGACTCGATGGTCATGGTGCACAGGATTGGGAGGTCACAGACTTCCCGAGCCGCATCCAGGGCAGCCAGGGACTCGTCCAGGCTGATCATGGTCTCGGCCACCAACAGATCCACCCCCGCGTCGGCCAGGCAGGAGATCTGTTCTTTATAGACATCCAAAGCTTCCTCGAAGGTGAGGTCGCCGGCAGGGGCCATCATCTTGCCGGTGGTGGTCAGATCACCGGCCACCATGGCCTTCCCCTCCACGGCTTCTTTGGAGTAGGAGACTAGGATTCGGTTCAGTGACGGCAGTTCTTTTTCCAGGCCGTGCATGGACAGACTGATCCGGTTGGCGCCGAAGGTTGGGGCGTAGACGATTTTGCTGCCTGCCTCCACATAGGATTTTTGAAGGTGACAGATGATATCCTTGTGATCTCGTACCCAGGTCTCTGTGCAGACTCCTCGGGGCATACCTGCGGCCATAAGATAGGAACCTGTGGCGCCGTCCAGCAGAAGGGGAGTTTTTATTTTATCTTGAAATTCTTCTTTTCTCATAAGCGTCCTCCTTTGGATGTATTCAATAGGAATAGCATATCACATTTCTGTGAAATGGGCAAATTTAACCGTATCAGGGAAGTCTCCCGTTCTTAAGTGGGAGTAAGACTTGTCTTGTTTTCTACCAAAAAGATCCAGTTAGGGGTTGAAAAATTCGCAGAAACTGGTACTATTAGAAATTAGGGCGTGTATACAATCGTATTGTGGAGAGACGCCCTAGAAGTGCGCCTGGGAACCCTTTTTGGGGATTGCAGACTGCATTGGAGAAGAGCAATGGATGGAGGACGAAAGATGTTAGAATTGGAACACATCTCCTTTGAGGTACCTGGTGAGCAGGGGGAAAAGGAAATTTTGAAAGATGTTAGTTTTTCTTTGCCAGATAATAAGTTCGTGGTCATTACCGGCCCCAACGGCGGCGGTAAGTCTACGCTGGCCAAGGTGATTGCGGGGATTGAGTCTCCCAGCTCAGGGAGGATTCTCTGGGATGGGGAGGATATCACGAACCTGAGCATTACCCAGAGAGCACGCTTAGGGATCAGCTATGCTTTTCAGCAACCGGTGCGCTTTAAGGGTGTGACTGTGTTTGACCTGATCCGCCTGGCGGCTGGGGAAGAGTTATCGGTGAGCGGAGCATGTCAGTATCTGTCGGAGGTAGGACTCTGTGCGAAAGACTATATTAACCGTCAAGTGGACGGCAGTCTGTCTGGCGGAGAGATTAAGCGGATTGAGATTGCGACGATCATGGCCAGAAAAACCAGAATTTCGGTCTTTGACGAGCCGGAGGCTGGGATTGACCTGTGGAGTTTCCAGAATTTGATTCAAGTGTTTGAGAAGATGCACCATCAGGTTCAAGGTTCCATCTTGATCATCTCGCACCAGGAGAGAATTCTGAATATTGCAGACGAGATTCTTCTGATCGCAGATGGGAAGCTGGTCAAACATGGAGACAAAGAAGAGATTTTGCCCACATTGCTGGGCACGGCCAATGTCGCAGATTTTGCGTGTAGTAAGATGGAGAGGTGTTAGAGATGGATGTGATACAGAGACAATTGTTGGAGGCTGTTTCCGGTCTCCATGAGGTTCCGGAGGGCGCTTACAATATACGGGCCAATGGGCAGAGCATAGAGCGCAGTAGCACGGAGCATATACAGATCACCAGCAAGGAGGCGGGAAAAGGAATTGACATTCACATCGCTGACGGGACGAAGAATGAGAGTTTGCACATCCCGGTGATCTTGAGTCAGAGTGGGTTAAACGAGGTGGTCTACAATGATTTTTTCATTGGGGACGACTGCGATGTGACGATCGTGGCCGGTTGTGGGATTGACAATTGTGGCGACTCCAACAGCCAACACGATGGGATTCACCGTTTCTACATTGGGAAGAATTCCAGGGTGAGATACGTGGAGAAACATTATGGAAGTGGAGACGGCATGGGAAAGAGGATTATGAACCCTGAGACTGTGGTAGAGCTTGGCAAAGACAGCTATATGGAGATGGACACCGTCCAGATCAAGGGCGTGGATTCCACGAAACGGTTGACCCAGGCGAAACTGGCCGAGGGGGCGAAGCTGGAGGTGATGGAACGCCTCATGACTCACGGCGCCCAGCGGGCAGAGAGTCATTTTGATGTGGAGATGAACGGAGCAGGCTCCAGTGCCAACGTGGTGTCCAGATCCGTGGCGAGGAATTCCTCCTACCAGATGTTCTCCTCCAATATCATTGGAAACGCCCAGTGTAATGGCCACACAGAGTGCGATGCCATCATCATGGATGAGGCGAAGATCAGCGCATTGCCGGAGATCACAGCCAACAGTCCAGACGCGGCTCTGATCCACGAGGCGGCCATCGGCAAGATTGCCGGAGAGCAAATCATTAAATTGATGACGCTGGGCCTGACGGAGGCAGAAGCAGAAGAACAGATCG
This sequence comes from Blautia sp., assembly GCA_047014865.1. Classification (GTDB taxonomy): domain Bacteria; phylum Bacillota; class Clostridia; order Lachnospirales; family Lachnospiraceae; genus Blautia_A. The sequence goes on from JBKXQO010000008.1 coordinate 4,870, forward strand.
TCAGTGGCTTTCTGAAGTAGCCGGGTAAATCGGAACAATTTCATCTTTTTATGATAAAATATTACTCTGGATCGGTGGATGCAGGGGACAAAATCTGCTATAATAGGAGGTAGAAAACACCACAGCGTTTTGAGATTGACCAACAAGACTAGGAGGAATCAGATCGATGAGAAACAGAAAATGGATAAAAGCTTTTGCAATGGCGCTGTGTCTGACCGTGGCTATGGGAAACCTTACTTATGGGGCTGCTCTTGATTTTTCGTCTCCGGCGCAGGAAGATTCTCAAGGAGAAGGGGGATCTCTGGATAAGGCCGGGGAGGAACCGGATGGACAGGCGAGCATTTCTGAGGGGACAGACGCTGAAGAGTGGGATGAGCAGACTGTGGAAAGCGGAAAGTCGGATGAGGAGATTGTCCAGGAATTTGCACAGGAGAGCAGCGACGAGGGGGGAGAACCTGCAGGCGGGGAAGCTTCCCAGGAGGAGCCTGCTGCGTCCGAGGCGGAGTTTCAGGCACAGGTTCCCCGTATGAACGAGGCGGTGGCCGAGGATTATTGTACGGTTCAGTTGTCCTGGGAATCGATTGAGAATGCCGAGGCATACTCTGTGTACCGCCGGGAGAGTGGAACGACTGAGGAGTGGAAGTGGTATGCGAAGGCATTGACCAACTCTTATGCGGATAAAAAGGCACAGACAGGAGTCTCCTATGAATATACGGTGAGAGGTTTGCGGGAAGGAAGCGCGGAGCGGATCTTCACCCAGTATGGCAATACGGTGTCGGCTAAGACAAAGTTGGAGATTGTGGATTGTACGGCGGAGTCGTTGAATTACTGTAGTGTGCAGGTGGACTGGGAAAAGACGGCTGGGGCCACCCAGTATGATGTCTTCCGGAAGACTTCTGCGGATAGTTCCTGGAAGTGGTTAAAGCGGGTGTCCGGCAAGACGCTGACGTATGTGGATAAGACAGCCAAGACGGGTGTGAATTACTACTACACCGTTCGGGCCCAGCGAGTGGCCAATGGAAGACGGGTGGTGGGCAAGTACCGGACTGACTTGAGAGTCAAGGCGGTGCTCAGCGCGCCGGGAATCGGAGCCAGATTGACGGACGATGGACAGATCCGGGTGACCTGGGGGAAAGTGGCTGGCGCCGACGGCTACCATATCAAGCGAAAAGTGGGAGACGGAGAATTTCAGTGGTATACCAACCGCACCGGACTCTCTCTCGATGATGCCAAGACGGAGCAAGCTCAGAGTTATACCTACTCCATTCTTGCCTTCCGCTACGTGGACGGCAAGAAGGTGTGGAGTGATAGGAGAGAGAGCACGACGGTGGCGCTGCCTCCCAGCAAACCTACGCTGAAGGTGGCCAGCCGGACGAAGGATTCCATTACGTTGCAGTGGACGAAGAATAAGAGAGCAGATTTTTATCTGCTGTACCGCTTGGAAAATGGCAAGTGGACGAGAATTGCGAAATTAGAGGCAGGTGTGTCGAGATATAAGGACGCCGCCTTGAAGAAAGGAAGAACGTATCAGTACCGGATTCGGACTGGGGTGACAATCGAGGGTAAGAATTACTACAGTCCTTACGGGCAGAGTCCGGAATCCTCTCTTTGAACCGTTGACCTTTTGCGTGTGAAAAGAGACATTTGATACGTGTAGAGGCGCACAGTGTGTAGAGGCTGTATTTGGAGGCAGATTCGAAAAATACAGCCTTTTACTATGCTTTCTGCGCAGGGGATTGTTTATCTCAGCCTGAGTAGAAGTTCAGTGAGCCGTATTACGATGTGGAATTTGAATGAAGAGAATATCTAAGAAGACAGTTTTTCTCATTTTAATGGCTATGTTTCTCAGCGTCTTTTTGTCGGTGAGTTTTTGGCAGGACAGTGAACATACACGATTGTGGGAGAAAGAGGACTATAAAAATGTAAAACAATGGACTTGGGAGCGCCCCGACGGGGAGACTGAGCAGGTGACTTTGCCCAGCAAGTTGAGCGTGGTAAAGTCGGAGCCGGTGGTAATTCATCGCACGTTGAAGACGGAGAACCGATATGAGTGGATCTGTCTGCGTCTCTCCAGACAGAGTGGGAAAATCTGGGTGGACGGTGAACTGTGGGATCAGGTGGTCAATGACCAGGACAGCCGTTGGTGGTGCAAAGCGCTCGGGAGCCAGTGGTGGATGGTGGAACTTCCCGGAGATGATCGGGAACATGAAGTCACGGTGGAGTTGACGTCCCCGTACAGTTCTTACCATGGACAGGTCAATGAGATCTATCAGGGGACGAGGAGCGCTCTCTTGTACCGCATTATCAGCACCTATGGCGTGGGGTTGGTTTTCTCTGTGCTGATGCTGATTTTTACCATGATCATCACCAGTCTGTACGTGGGATTTATCCGGAAATATCTGAGTAGGAAGCAGACGTTATATCTGTGTATATTTGGCTATCTGGCGTCGGTCTGGTCTCTTGGGGAGACTTGGATGGAGCAGTTTTTCTTCGGCTCTGTCTCAGCCATCGCAGATTTGGTACTGGTGTGCCTTTTGCTGATCCCCATCCCGCTGCTTTTGATGGTGTCCAATATGCAGGCTTTTGCCTACAGGAGATGGATTGACCGGATACGGCATTTTGTGTATGTGTATGTGGTTGTGATGGTACTGCTTCAAATGACTGGAATCTGTGACCTGATCGAGTCCCTGCCATTTACGCTGGTGATCTATGCTCTTATCAGTGTGGCAGGCTCTGGGCTGATTCTGTGGGATTATTATCACAATCATAATTTCTATACGGATAAGACGGTATACTGTATCTTTATCATAGTGCCTTTCTTCGTGGCGGAGATTGTCAATTACTTTGTCACGGGAGGTATTTACCTGGGGAATTTTCTGCGGGCAGGAGTGATGTTGCTGTTGCTCTCCGAGTGTTATTTGACGATCTGGGATATCAGGGATGCTTTCGAGAAGAGTGAGAAGGCACTGCTGTACAAACAGCTATCCTATCTGGATGAATTGACCGGTTGTCTGAACCGCAGAGCATTCTCGGAAGAATTGGAGTTGTGGGAGAAGGATCAAGGGAATGTGGCTTTGATGGCGGATTTGAATAATCTGAAATACGTCAACGACACAGAAGGCCACCATATTGGGGATGCATACATTGTTCAATGTGCCAGAGATTTTCAGGAGGTATTCGACTCCTGTGGGAGGTGTTTCCGGCTGGGAGGGGATGAGTTTCTTTTTCTGGGAAGTCATATCCCGGCGGATCAGATGGAATTTCTGGAGGGGATCTTCGTCAAAAATTTTATGGAGCACTGTCAAGGCCAGTATCCCTATGGCGGCGTATCTACAGGTTATGCAGTTTTTGACCGGAGAAGAGACCGCAATCTGGAGGATGTGGTCAGAAGGGCCGATGAGGCTATGTATCAGAAAAAGGCTGAGTTGAGACGCAAGGCGCCGGTTGGAGAATGAGAAAAGACGGCGAGAAAGATGGGAGGAGTACCGATGAGACGCAATGTTGAGATTACAGAGATCTCCGACGGGAAGATGTATTCGGCCAAAGACATGGCGAAACTTCAGTGCAGTGGCTGCGGGAACTGCTGCAGAGGGATGGGGAGTTCTATTATTCTGGATCCCTGGGATGTCTGTCAATTGACTTGGAATCGAAAGGTGACCTTTGATGAGTTGTTGGCGGAGGCTGTGGAGCTTCAGGTGGTGGACGGGGTGATTCTGCCCAATTTAAGGATGACGGCCCAGGGAGACGCCTGCCCTTTTCTGTCTGAGGAGGGCAGATGCGAGATCCATGGGTTTCGTCCTGGGGTCTGTCGGCTATTCCCTCTGGGAAGGTACTATCAGGGGGAGCAGTTCCAATATTTTCTCCAGAGGGGAGAGTGCCACCATCCGGCCCGTGTCAAGACTAAAGTACAGAAATGGCTGGAGATTCCGGATCTGAGGAAGTATGAGCAATTTGTGCGGGCGTGGCACGCTTTTCTCAAGAGGGCGGAGCAGATTGCCGCAGAGGCGGGGGATCAGCAGTTGGTGAAAAATCTCAGCCTGTATGTCTTAAATCAATTCTATCGAACTCCTTATGACAGCCCTGAGGGATTCTATTCTAAGTTCTATCAGCGCCTGGAGCAGGCAGAATCTCTTCTGGATCTGGGAATCTGACGTCACATCAGATTCCTTCGCCTCAATTCTCTTACCACGGAGGGGTACTGTTCCAGGTTCGTGTGGGGAATCGCTGTGGCTGCCTCCATCAGGTGGAGGAAGTTGTCCACGGCGCCGAACTGGACATACTCCATGTGTTCTGTGATCTTATCTAATACGTCTAAAATACTGCGGTCTAAGAGCAATCTCTGCGCACCTTCCAGGGAGGAGTTGCCCACAGGTACCAGCCTGTCCCTGTCTACGTCGGGGTACATGCCGATGGTGACGGCAGACTCCTTGGAGATGTGGGCGCCGAAAGCTCCGGCCAGGTAGAAATGGCCGATATCTTCCAATTGTATTCCTGTCAGTTCTAACATATAGTGGATCATGGTGACTGCGGCCGCCTTGGTCTTGAGAAATTCTTCGATGTCGCTTTGGTAGAAACACAGTCCGGTCCCGTAGGTGACGCAGTATTCTCCGTCTTCCCGGTGGATCAGGGGAGACTTCTCAGGGTTGAATTTGCCACGGATGTCGATCCAGCCGTTGAGGAACAGTTGGGCGATCAAATCCACGATCCCAGACCCACAGATTCCCTTGGGCGGGTATCCTCCGATGGTCTGCAGATGGAAGGAGCCGTCTGCCAGTTCTACCTGTTCTACAGCTCCCGGGACGGCTCTCATACCGGTTCTTACCGATCCGCCTTCCAGGGCGGGGCCGGCGGCTCCGGCGCCACACAACAGAAAATCCCGGTTGCCCACAATCAGCTCCCCATTGGTGCCGATGTCAAAGAACAAGGAGAGTTCTTCTTTCTCATGGATTCCGGTGGACACGGCGCCGCTGACGATGTCTCCTCCCAGATAGTTGGCCCGGCCAGGGTAACAGTACACATAGCCCATGAGAGGCAATCCCATCTCCCTGGCCGGGAGAAAGCCTGGGTTCAAGGTGTGGACGGCATAGGGGGAGGCGAACACACAGAAGGCGTCGATTCCCAGCAGAAAATGGATCATGGTTGTGTTGCCGGACACCACAGCGCTGATGCAGTCGGAAGGGGAGACGCCCGTCTGCTCCTGCAGTGTGAGGAAGACCTCTGAGAATGTGTCGATGGTGGACTGGCGGATTTCTTCTAAGCGATCTGGCCGGTCTTTTCCATAGAAAATCCTGGTGAGAATGTCCTCCCCAAATGCGATTTGGTGATTGTAGGCGCTGGCCTCGCCCAGTATCTGTCCGGTGGCGCAGTCGAGCAGACGCACCACCAAGGTGGTGCTGCCCAGGTCCGCACAGTAGCCGTAATGACAGGCAGTGGTGTCACCGGGTTCCAACTTCACAGCAGCCCATTGGCTCCCGTCATAAGCCAGTGAGATTGTGAAGTCCCAATTCTCGGCGGTGCAGAAGGGATAGAGATCTCTCAGGACAGCCAGGGGAAGTCTGGCTGATATTCCCTGACTCTTTAATTCCCGGAGGATTCTCTCCTGATCGGACACCGAGTCCTCCTCCGCGGGAGGGGTTAAAGTCATATAAATCTTTTTCGTAATTCCGCGCATAAATTGTACTCCTTAGGACAAAAGATATCACCGGACAGCGTTGGGGCTGACCGGAGTCCCCACCTCGTCTTTTATCTGGATAGATTTAGTTAGAGGGGAACACATTTATTATAGATTTGAATTGGGGAACGGTCAACAAAAATATCGCCAACGCGGGTATCTGTCATCCACTTCGCTATTTGCTTCTCTCGACCAAAGATTCTATTTGTATTTCTGTAGGCGGCACATAAACGGAAAGAATATGATTCAAATGGCATGACTTTCTTGTATTTTTTTGTTTTTGCACCTATAATATCAGAAGGAATACAGAGCACAAGAGAAGCGACTAGGAAGGGAGTTGTAGCCATGAGATACCGCATTTATACAGAGCAGGAAGTATTGGAAAAATCACAGTTGGCGGTTCACCTTTACTTTAACCGTGACAGGGAAGGGTTTTTAGAGTTATTGAGTGATGATTTTGTCTGGATTGGCTCCTATGATTTTCATTATACCCAGGGAAAACAAGCCTTTTTGGCAGCATCCAGTCAGGAGAGTGAGGAGGAAGAGGCGCAGATCTCCAACGAAGAGTACCATTTGCTCTCCCATAACCGAAGGATCTGGGGGGTCTATGGGAGATTTACCGCGACCTCCTGGAGAGATGGAAAGACCTTACTCTATACGCGCCAGCGATTGACCTTTGTGTGGAAGCAAGACAGGGATAGGCTACAGTTGCTCCACATCAATTGTACCATGGCCAGGGACATTCCGCTGGAGATCTCTGGGGATAGAGATAGAACAGACGGCACAAATGTACGTTGGTTCGACTATATCCGTCAGTTGGAGGGAGCAGCCAGTCAGGAGAAACCCATTCTCATCAAAGATCACACAGGAGGGATTCACCGGTTTAAACCGCTGGAGATCATCTATGCCAGCGCGGACAATCAGAGGATCACAGTCTACACGGCCAGCGGAAATTTTCAGACCCGCAGGACTCTCGCACAACTGTTGGAGGATGTACCGCAACTGATGCAAGTCCATAAAAGCTGGCTGGTGAATCCTTCTTATGTGCGTCAGATACGCCGGTACTATGTCACATTGTCGGAAGGGACGAAGATTCCTGTGGGAAAGTCCCGTTACAATGCCGTCAAGGAGGCTTTGGCCTCCGACACATCTGCTTGCAGGATACCGGAGGATACTATATAATAAAAAAATATGAAATTGGAGATGGGGTGCCTGCGGGGGGACTCTGCGCCTGAGACTTATGATTTTGAGACAATGAGACGGTGAGGAGAAGGTTCAATGGAAGAGATGACAGCGTATCTGGGAGAGATTCTCGATAAGTTGAGAGAGCGGATTGAGAAGATTGACCGCTCCCTGGAGGAGGGGGAGAGGGAGATTGAGCAGATGCATACTTATTACTGGGAGAACTATACGGAGATGGATCAGTATGGCTATGAGAATTATGATAACCAGCAGGTGCTCTTGGGGCAGGTGAATGCCAATCAAGAGCAGCGTCTGCTGCGCCATCGACTGTGCAGGATGCTGGATTCTCCTTTTTTCGGAAGGGTGGATTTCGCCTATGAAGGGGAGGAGAAGCCGGAGACTTTCTACATTGGAATCGGAAACTTTTCTCAGGAGACGGGGCAGGTTCCCTTGATCTATGACTGGCGGGCTCCGGTCAGCAGTCTCTTCTATGACTACGATAAAGGCCCGGCTTGTTACCAGGCTCCAGGTGGAAGGATGGACGGGGAGGTGTGGGCCAAGTGGCAGTATAAGATTCGCTCAGGAAAGCTGGTCTATGCGTTTGAGAGCGATGTGAAGATTGACGATGAGGTGCTCCAGGAAGAGCTGGGAACCCACGGGGATGTGAAATTAAAAAATATCATCCGCACCATTCAAAAGGAGCAAAACGCCATCATCCGCAACACGAAAGATCCGGTTCTGGTGATCCAAGGGGTGGCTGGGAGTGGAAAGACTTCTGTGGCCCTTCATCGGATCGCCTATCTTTTGTACCATGACAGGGAGAATTTGAAATCCTCCAATGTGCTGATTCTATCGCCTAACCAGGTGTTTTCCGACTATATCTCCAGGATACTTCCAGAGCTGGGGGAGGAGAATATCCAGGAGATGAGCTTTGATCTGTTTGCCTACCGGGAGCTACAGGATGTGGCGGCGGACTGCGAGGAGAAGTATGATCAGATTGAGAAGATGTTCTGGGACATTGATCAGAGTTCCTATAGACAGAAGCAATCGGAGAATTTTATGAGGGAGATGGATCAGTTTGTCCTGGAGCTGGAGGATGGACTGATGCAGTTTCAGGATGTGAAGTACCGCGGTTATCAGAGATCAGCCGGGAAAGTTATGGAGATGTTCTACTATAAATTCCCAGATTTTCCTCTGCTGTCCAGGATGGACGCTGTGATGGAGTACTTTATCGATGAGTACGAGACCAGTCTGGGCAGGGACCTGGACGAGGATGTGAGAATGGCTTTGGAGGAACAGTTCCAGAGGATGTACCGGACCAGAGATCTCTATGAAATCTACAATTGGTTCTTGAAAGATTATGGCTATGAGCCCCTGCCAGAAGTTCCCTGGGAGAGGAGGAAGTTGTCCTATGAGGATGTCTATCCGTTGTTGTATCTAAAGTATCAGCTTGTGACTTGTCCGAGGAGAGGATTGATCAAACATTTGGTGGTGGATGAGATGCAAGACTATTCTCAAATGCAGTACCGGATATTGGAGAAGATGTTTCACTGCCGGATGACGATTCTGGGAGACCGGGCCCAGACCATTGGGGAGACGCCGCAGGATGTGACCAAGTTCTTGCCCAGGATCTTTGGCAGGAATCTGCGGGTCATAGCCATGGATAAGAGTTATCGCAACACGGTGGAGATCGCCACTTATGCCAATAAGCTGGCGGGGGTCTCAGGGATGGAGCTCTTTGAGCGCCATGGAAAACCTGTGGAGGAGAAGCGGTTCGACTGTTTTGAACAGGCCTTTGAGCAGATATGGGAAAATTTGAATTTGACAGACGAAGGATTCGAGACTGGGGCAGTGCTCACCTTGACAGAGGAGGAAGCTCTGCGGGCTGAGAGCTATTTTCAGAGGAGACTCTCCCAGGAGAGCGTGGAGAGACGATTCTCTTGTTCCTATGTGGATAAGGAGAGCACCAGTTTCCAAAGAGGGCTTACCATCACCACTTTTTATCTGGCCAAGGGACTGGAGTTTGACCAGGTATTCGCAGTGATGGAAGATAGGAGTGATCACCCGCTTTTTGCACAGGCGCAGTATATCATGGCTACCAGAGCGCTCCACGAGCTGTCCGTCTACCTCATAGAAGACGGCGGCACAGGATTTCTGCCAGACCGCACAGAACCATGACCAGTATGGGGTTCAGTCTCTGTCTGCGCAGGAGATACAGAGAGGCTATAAAATAGATCACGGGCCGTAGCTGGAGATTCTGACCCTGAAGAGAAATCTGACCGTTGGCGAAGAAGGCAGGCAGTAGGATGGTGATGCCGGCTGTGGCGATCATGGCCACCACAGCCGGGCGCAGAGCCTCCAAAGTTCCCTGGAGAATGGTCAGATTTCGGTATTTTGTGTAGAGCCATGCCAAGGTGGTGACGAAGATACAGGAGGGCAGAATACAGCCGAAGGTGGCCACCAGCGCCCCAGGGATCCCGGCCACCTGATTGCCCACGAAGGTGGCAGAGTTGACTGCGATGGGACCTGGGGTCATCTGGGAGATGGTCACCAGGTCGGTGAAATCGGGGATGGTCAGCCATCCGTATTTGTCGATCACTTGGGCCTGTATCAACGGCATAGCGGCGTAGCCGCCTCCAAAGCTAAAAGCGCCGATCTGGAGAAAAGCCCAGAAAAGCTGGAGATAGATCATGTTTTTGCCACCTTTCTGTGTTCGCGGTATAGGGTTCGGATGACGCCCAGCACGGCGACCACGAGGATAATGTAGATCACGTTGACTTGAAAAACGTAGTTGGCGATGAAGGAGCCGGCCATGATACCGATGAAGAGCCAGTCCTTTGACTTCACAATCCCACTTCCCATATCATAGACTACGGAGGCGATCACAGCCCCCACGCCGGAAGTCATGCCGGAGAGTAAGGCTTGGATCGCTGTGTTCTCCTTGAATGCAGTGTAGAAAAAAGATATGAAAGTCAGGATGACCAGAGGCGGGAGCACGGCTCCTGTGATGGCGCAGAGGACGCCGGGGAGCTTGGCCAGCTTGTAGCCTACCACGATGGCTCCGTTCACTGCTATGGCGCCAGGGGAAGACTGGGCGATGGCTACCAGATCCAGCATCTCGTCCTCATCGATCCAGTGAAGGTCGTCCACGAACTTATTTTTCAAGAGGGTGACGATCACATACCCGCCTCCGAAAGTGAAGGCGCTCAGATAGAGGGTGGAAAAGAATATTTTCCAGAGCTTTTTCAAATTTAATGGTCTCTTCATACCTAAAAAACCTCTTTTCGTCTTTCGGTTGGAGTTTTCTCTCCATGATTCCTTTACGTCAAGTATAGTTCCTGGTAATATATAAGTAAAATAATATTATTTTATGATAATTATATTGAAAATCATATAATAGATTGAAGAGTAGGCGGGATTTCAAATGGATCTGACGCTGTTCTGGTATAGAACGGCGGGATAAGGTGAGGAATATGACGTTAAAACATATGAATATTTTTCTGACGGTCTGTCAATGTGGAAATAATGTCACAAAGGCGGCGAAGAGATTGTTTATGACGCAGCCGGCGGTCACGGTGGCCATACAAGAGATCGAGAGATACTATGGAGCGCTGTTGTTTGACCGGATTGGAAGGCGGTTGTATTTGACGGAGGCGGGGAAGGAGTTCCGGGAGTATGCAGTCAGGATCCAGTCGATGCTGGAAGATATGGAGGCAGGGCTCAAGAGCTGGAATAGAGCGGGGAAAATCCGCGTGGGAGCCAGCATCACCATCGGTTCCTGGCTTATGCCTTCCTATGTGGAGCACTTCTCCAGGGAAAATCCCCAGGTGGACGTCCGCGTGTGGATTGCTCCGTCTTATGAGTTGGAGAAAAAGATACTGGACAATGAGCTGGACCTGGCCTTGGTGGAGACCTCTGTCCACGACAGCCACATTGTGGCGGAGGCTTTCATGGAGGATTCTCTGACGGTGATCACTCCAGCCCGTCTCCCTTACCACATGGATCAGATCTTCAAAAAAGCACAATTTGCCAGTGAGAGATTTCTGCTCCGGGAGAAGGGAAGCGGGGCCAGGGAACTCTTTGACCAAGTGATGGAAGGACAAGGACTGTGTGTGGAACCGGTCTGGGAGGGGATCAGCAGCACGGCGCTGATCAATGGGGTGGCCAAGGGACTGGGGATCTCAGTGCTCCCGGAGCGCATGGTGGCAGAGGCCAGAGAGCGGGGAGAAGTCTACGGGGCCCAGGTGGAAGGGATGGAGTTTCAAAGGAATTTCTATATCATCTACCACAAGGATAAGAGGTTGACCAATATGCTTGGAGATTTCATGGAAGTGTGTAGGGGATATGGGGACTTGCTGTGATCCACTGCCAGGAAGGGAGGTGTCCCGCCGCAGGCGGGAACCCCTATTTTAGCCCGGGTTGGTAGAAAGATCAAAGGGGGGAATAGACCCCTTTTTCAAACCTTCGCAGCAGGAAGAATGCGGCCACTGAGGCGATGCATTCCCCGATGGGAAAAGAGATCCACACGCCAGTGGGCCCCAGGATTCCAGACAGCAAAAAACTGCAGGGGATGGTGATCAGGAACTGGCGGAGAAGGGAGATCACCAGGGAGTGGCGTCCCTTTCCCAAGGCCTCGAAGGTCCCCGAGTAGATCAGTCCGATGGTGGATACTAAGAAGCCCAGGCTGATGATCCGCAGAGCTGTGACGCCGGCTTTCATCAGTTCTGTGTCTGCATCGAACATGGCGAAGATCTGAGTGGGGATCAGCAGGGCCAACAGCGTTCCCAGGAGCATGATGGAGGCGGCGATCAGAAGACTGTGGCGGATTGCGCTCTTGACCCGCTGTACTTCCCCGGCGCCATAGTTGTATCCGATAATCGGGCGCAGACCCTGTACAATACCGTTGGCAGGCATGTAGATAAAGGTCTGGAGTTTGAAGTAGACGCCCAAAACTGCAATGTAGACGTCGGAGAAAGTGGCCAGAATTCGGTTTAAGATGCTGACCAGTATGGAGGGGAGGATCATCATGATACTGGAGGGAATTCCCACCCCGTAGATCTGGGCGATGATCTTCTTGTCAAAGCGCAGGTACTTGGGGTGAATACGGATGGCCAGGGACTTGCGCAGATAGACCACGATGTATAGCAGGAAGGCGCAGATCTGGCCGATGACAGTGGCGATGGCGGCGCCCTTGACTCCCATGGCCGGGAAGCCTAAGTAGCCAAAGATCAGGATGGGGTCCAGGATGATGTTGATGATACAGCCGCTGGTCAACAGGTACATGGTCAGTTTCATCTCGCCGATTCCCTGGAAAATCTTCTCCATGGTGACCTGGAGCAGACAGCCAAAGGAGAAGCACAGAACGACGTAAGTATAATCGCAGGCCTCCGAGAGCACCTCAGGCCGGTCGGTGAACAGCTCGAGGAACGGGCGGGTGACAAAGAGGCCGGCCAGGACGAATAGGATACAATGAAATACGGTCAAGGCCAGACCGATGGTGGCGGAGCGGTTGGCCCGCTCCTGATCCCCGGCTCCCAGATAGATGGAGATGGCTGAGGTGATACCCACTCCGATTCCCACAGAGACGGATATAATCGCGTTTTGAAGTGGGTAGGCCAGGGATACGGCAGTCAAGGCGTCTGTTCCTAAGCGGGATACATAGATACTGTCCACGATGTTGTAGAGGGACTGGATCAACATGGACAGCATCATGGGAACGGACATGGATATTAACAGGGGTAAGATGGGTTTTGTCTTCATAAATGTGTTTTTCTTTTCCATAGTGATAACTCCTTTGACACTTCTTGGGGATTTCCAATGGCAGGATTCCCTGCCTGCGGTGGGGTGTTTTTGCGACAGATTTCCTTACGCTGCAGTGTGTTCCTCACGGAGGGTTTTTATGTTCCCCTAAAGTTCGGAGCACTTTCCCCTAACATAAAAAAAGCCATAGGCCTGTTTGGTGCTGAAACAGGAAAACCATATGGCTTACAATACCTTTTATTTTGGAAATCTCGAAGATTATTTTAACATAGGGGGAGATCAAAAGTCAATAAGCAATCCTGTGGCGGACAGGCAGCTTCTGAAATATCCCCCCTGGGGGCTTGTGGCGGAGGCGTGCTTCCTTTACACTATCTTTTAGTAATGGGGCCGTGGCCGCCGTCATATAAGGGAAAGGAGAGAGGACCGATATGGGGATAGACAATGAGACAGAAGGATTATGGGAGGACAGCGCTTTTTATAATTCTTATATCAATGAAGAGTTGAGAGATTTCCGCAAGGATGCCTGGCAGCGGCAAATTCTGGCGCATTTTGACGGGAAAGAAGGGGCGAGGGTGTTGGATGTGGGCACGGGCCCAGGTTTTTTTCCACTTATTTTGGCGGAGAAAGGCCACCAAGTCACTGGGATCGATTCTTCCGGCGGTATGCTTCAGTCTGCCAGGGCGAACGCCAAGAACCTGGGACTCTCCATTGACTTTCGATATATGGACGTGAACCACCTGGAATTTCCGGAGGATACCTTTGATGTGATCACCAGCCGGAATGTGACCTGGTTTCTGGATGATCCGGTCCACGTGTACCGGGAGTTCTACCGGGTGTTGCGGCCAGGGGGGAAGATCCTGGTATATGACGCCAACTGGCATATGCAATTTTACGATCCCGAGATCCTCAGAAAAGTCCGGGAACATGAGCGGGAGTATTTTGAGACTTACGGCCAAGAGTTTAAAGTCTGTAGCGACGACGAGAGATATTTTATCGCAAAACCCCTCTCCAACATCTACCGGCCAGAATGGGATGTAAAGACTTTAAAAGAGATCGGTTACCGGTCCGTCGAGACGGTGGAAGATGTGGGAGCGGCAGTCTACCAGGACTGGGAGAAAAAGATCTACCAGGAATCTCCCCTGTTCGAGATCTGTGCTGTGAAGTGACTGGAAAGAGGGTATAGGTTTTGCACCGATTTTCTGTTGGCACATACCATAAGAAAAAAAGGACTTTCAGAGAATGGCAGATGTTTCTTATCAGAAAGTAATCGGGACAATCCAAAATATCAGAAGAGGGGAGTCCTGCTGTGCGCAGGTGGTGTCGCTCCGCACAGAGACTGGGACGGTGAATGTGATTGTCTCCGGGGACACGGAGGTGATTGACCGTGTGAGACTGCAAAGGGGTATGCGAATCGCCGCGTTCTACGACGCCAATCTCCCGGCGCCGGCCATATATCCGCCACAGTATCGGGCCGAACTGGTCACCTCTTTGCGCAGAAACCAACAGGTAACTTTAAATTTTTTCGACGACAATCTTGTGGCGGAGGACAATTCCCTAAAGTTAAACCTAGCCCCCACGACCAACGTGGAGACCAGAAATGGACAGAGGTATCGGTGCTCCCCTGGAAACGCCGAGTTGTTGGTCTACTACACGGCCACTACCTTTAGCCTTCCGCCACAAACTTCCCCGCAGAGAATTATCGTTATGTGCCCTGTGGAGTGAGGGCGTGCCGGCATTTTAGCCGGATTAGTCTGGTCAAGTGACTGGCCAGGCGGAGTGTGAATATTCGCGTATTCCAGTGAAGGAGAGCAGGAAAATTTCTTGTTCTCCTTTTTTGTTTATTAGGAAGGACCTTGCGATATTAACGTGTGAGGGTATGCGCTTTCCCAGTAAAACAAAAACGCTCCGCTGGGATCGCACTGCGGCAGAGTGGGATTATGTTGTTCATGGGACTAGCCCAGGAGAATTTTTTGCCGTTGACAGAATTAAATGGATAGTTTAAGGTCAAAGAGAATATTCGCAATCCGCGTCGCTACTTGCTCAGTTGTTCTCAGTATGGGGATGACAGTGGAGGGATATTCCGTTTGGCAGGGAGAGACAAGAAGAAGGAGGAATGTAGGAAGATGAGATTATTGTTGGCTGAGGATGAATTGTCTCTGTCGAAGGCATTGATTGCAATTTTGGAACACAACAATTATTCGGCTGATGCAGTCTACGATGGTGTGGCAGCGTTGGAGTATCTGGAGACAGGAGATTACGACGGTGTGATTTTGGACGTCATGATGCCGAAGATGGACGGAATGGAGGTTCTCAGAAAGATCCGGGAACGGGGGGACAACACACCGGTTTTGATACTCACGGCAAAGTCAGAGGTGGACGATAAGGTGGCTGGTTTAGACGGGGGAGCCAACGATTATCTGACGAAGCCGTTTTCTCCCAAGGAGTTGTTGGCGCGTATCCGGGCCATGACACGGAATCAGGTGGGAGTGGACGATTCTGTCTTACAGGTGGGAAATATCACTTTGAACCGGTCAACCAATGAGCTCTCCTCTCCGGTGGGCAATTTTACTCTGGCCAACAAGGAGTTCCAAGTGATGGAGATGTTGATGTGTAATCCCAGACATTTGATTCCCACAGAGCGTTTTTTGGAGAAAATATGGGGTTATAACAGTAGCGTGGAGGTGAATGTGGTCTGGGTCTATATTTCCTATTTGCGCAAGAAGTTGACGGCCCTAGGTGGCGACGTTCAGATTAAGGCCACCAGGAATACAGGCTATTCCTTGGAGATTCTACTATGATTCGGAGACTGCGTTTTAAATTTGTGAGGGCGGCCATGCTGTCTGTGCTGGCGGTTCTGTTTTTGATACTAGGTGGGATCAACGTCTTAAATTACCAAAAGATTATCAGGGAGACCGAAAAGATTCTCTCTATCTTGGATAAAAATGATGGGAAATTTCCGGCAGAAGGGGGATTTGGGCCCCAAAATGACCGGATGAGAGGGATGTCGCCAGAATTGCCCTATGAATCCCGCTATTTTACTGTGACTTTAGATGGGCGGGGAGAGATTCTCTATGTGGACACAGGGAGAATCGCGGCAGTGAGTCAGGAGGAGGCGAAGAAGTATGCGCGGAAAGCCTGGGATGCTTCCTCTGAGAGTGGATTTCTGGAGAATTACCGCTATCTGAGAAAGGAGAAGAAGGGGCAGGTTCAGGTGATTTTTTTGGACTGCACCAGAAGTCTGGACAACTTTCGAGGGTTTCTCTCCATCAGCGTACAAGTCTCTTTTCTGGGATTGGCCGGGGTCTTGTTATTGGTGATGGTTCTGTCAAAGAGGATCGTCAAGCCTTTATCAGAAAGTTACGAGAAACAGAGAAGCTTCATCACTGACGCGGGACATGAGATCAAGACGCCTCTGACGATTATCGACGCGGACGCCGCTCTCTTGGAGCTGGAGTGGGGGGAGAGTGAGTGGCTAAGCGATATTCAAAAGCAGACGCTCCGGTTGAAGGAATTGACCAATGATCTGATCTACCTCTCCAGGATGGAGGAGAATCAGGATTCTCTTGTGAAGATTGATTTTCCCATCTCTGACATTGTGGCTGAGACTGCTCAATCTTTCCAGGCTTTGGCCGTGACCCAGCACAAAGAGTTTCACTGTCAGATCGTGCCTATGCTCACCTACCACGGAGATGAGAGTAAGATACAGAGGCTGGTCACTATTCTCTTGGACAATGCGGTGAAGTATTCGGATGAGCAAGGGGAGATTGCGTTGACTTTGGAATCCAAAGGGAAGAGCGTTCTGCTGTGCGTGTCCAACACGGTGGATTCTTTGGAGATGGGCGCTCTGTCTAGACTTTTTGACCGGTTTTACCGGGGGGATAGCTCTAGAAATTCTAAGGTGGGGGGATACGGTATGGGGTTGTCCATCGCAAAGGCTATTGTCATGGCCCACAGGGGAAAAATCACCGCCACATCCCAAGATGGGAGGTCTCTGAAGATTACCGTTGTGTTGTAGAGGAGAGAATGACACAGAATTTTCACAGGCGATTTAAAGTACACTTAAAGTTACAAACCTATACTGGGGAAGACTTCAAGATTCAGAAATGCAGAAAGGGCGGATATCCGCGAAGGTATAGGTTATGAAGAGAAAATATGTGGCGGTTACACTGGGAATTCTCATGGGGCTGTCTGTGTTGGGCGGATGTGAGAGCAGTAGTACGAGTGATAAGAGTGAGACGGAGACCACCTCCCAGGTGTATGGGGAGATCACCCAGGTGGGTGAGGACAGTATCACCATTGAGATAGGAACCAAGAGAGAGATGGACGAGAAAGGGGACGCCGACTCTACAGACCGCCCCTCGTCGGGGGCAGATGGAGAGACTTCCTCCACCGAAGATGAGGGGACGACGCAGGGGCAACAAGGCGACACAGAGGAGCAGGAGGACGGATCCGGCCAAGAGAGTGCTGAGGAGGATAGCTCCCAGGGACAACAGGATAATCCACAAAATCAGGGGGAAGAGCAACCTCCTCAGATGCCGGAGGGTGAGACTCCTTCTATGTTAGAATTGACTGGTGAAGAACAAGAGATCACCGTCACAGACGAGACCGAGTTCACGCGCCAGAGCATGGGCCAAGGGCCAGGAGGTGGAAAACCTGAGGGAGAACAACCGCCGGAGAAACCTTCCGGGCAGGAAGAACAGACAGAGGAAGGATCTTCATCAGGAAGCGCTACCACCCAGGAGGATGGGGAGTCTTCGGATGAATTGTCGAAGCCGGAGGAATCATCCGGGACGCCGGCTGGAGAGGGTGAAGAGTCCTCCGAGGATGGGGGGAGTGGCCAAGGTCAGGAGATGGAGCAATCGGAAGAGGAGATCGGTCTGGAGGACCTGGCAGAGGGGGATACGGTATCGGTCACTCTTAACGGAGATGGCTCTGCGTCTGAGATCACAGTGATGTCCATGGGACAGGGCGCTGGGGGCGGACAGGAGGAGGCCCCGGAGTCCTATCAGGCTGTGAAAGAATATACCTCGGACACAGATTCTGTTCAGGAGAGTGTGGAGTCCACGGGGACAGATGAGAGCGCGGTGCATGTGACAGGAGGAGCGCAGGCCACATTTGACGATCTGACAGTCTCCAGAAACTCCAAGGAGAGTAAAGGCGGGGATACTTCCAGCTTTTACGGTGTGGGGGCGGCTGTCCTGACCACGGAGGGCATCTCCTATATCAAGAATAGTTCCATTGAGACAGACGCCGCAGGCGGGGCCGGTATCTTCTCCTACGGAGAGGGAACTACCTATGTGGCAGATACCTCGATTGACACTGCCCAGGATACCTCAGGGGGAATTCACGTAGCAGGGGGAGGCACTCTGTACGCCTGGGATCTGCGTGTGGAGACCGACGGGGGGTCCTCCGCGGCGATACGAAGTGACCGCGGAGGCGGAACTATGGTGGTGGATGGCGGAACATACACTTCCAACGGAACGGGTTCTCCAGCCATATACTGCACGGCTGACATTGCGGTGAATAATGCAAAGTTGACCGCCAATGGCTCTGAGGCTGTGTGCATCGAGGGGTTAAATTCCTTGCACCTGTACGATGCAGACCTAACTGGAAGTATGGGGGATGACGAACAGAACGACTGTACCTGGAACGTGATTCTCTACCAGAGTATGTCGGGAGATTCACAGGTGGGAAATAGTACGTTCGAGATGGTGGGCGGATCTTTGACTGCTGAGAATGGAGGAATGTTCTATACCACGAACACAGAGTCTACGATTACACTGTCCAATGTGAATCTGACTTATGCCGATGACAGTGAATTTTTCTTAAGATGCACAGGCAATGGGAATCAGAGAGGTTGGGGAACATCTGGTGAGAACGGAGCGGACTGCCTGTTTACAGCTATTGACCAGCAGATGGAGGGCGACGTTGTCTGGGATAGCATCAGCAAACTGGACTTTTATATGGATGAGGGCAGCAGCCTGCGGGGTGCGATTGTGGACGACGAGACCTATGCGGGAGAGGGCGGCCAGGGATATTGCAATCTCTATCTGGCAGAGGGCAGTGTGTGGACGGTCACAGGAGACAGTACATTGAGCGCGCTGAGTAGCCAGGGAACTATTGTGGATGAGACGGGAAAGACTGTCACGGTAAAAGGCAGCGATGGCACTGTCTACGTGGAGGGAGATAGCAGTTACACCGTGACCGTGGATTCTTATGGGGACAGTGTGGATCTCTCCGGGGAGTCAGAAGCCACCCAGTGGGACGCCTGGCAGGTGGAGAAGCCTTCCCAGTTAGCGTAAGGAGGGGGAGTAGATGCGGAAAATTGGGCGCGCCGGAAAAATCAGAGCGAGATGGAAGAAGCTGTCTGTGAAGAAAAAAGTCCTGGCGACGATGGCAACGGTGATCCTTCTGGCTGCGGCGGTATGGGGGATTTTCCGGAATCAAAGTGCGGAAACTGGCGGACAAAATGAGAGAATTGTTCAGGAGGCGACTGCAAAGACGGGGACAGTGTCGAATACCATTGTGGGAACCGGAAATCTGGAGAGTGATGACAGCATTTCCATTAAGATTCCATCGGGAATTATCATCGATCAGGTGAATGTGGAGAGCGGAGACCAAGTTGAGAAAGGAGACGTGCTGGCAGTGGCCGACGAAGCCTCGGTGACTGGAGCCATAGAATCCGTCCAGGAGGAGATTGAAGAACTGGATGAGAAGATCAGCAAGACCCAGAGTGAATCTCAGACTCAGGAAATCACAGCGAAGGTGGCAGGCAGAGTGAAGAAGATCTATGGTGCAGTGGGGGAGGATGTCACAGATTGCATGGTCTCAGAGGGGGCATTGATGCTACTGTCCATTGATGGGAAGATGGCAGTGGATCTGAGAAATCTCTCTGGGGTGGCAGTGGGGGACTCGGTCACAGTGACCCTCTCAGACGGGACAGCGAGAACCGGGACGGTGGAGACCTTGGAAAATGGCGCCGGTACTGTACTGTTCTCTGACGGAGGAGTGGGATTGAATGCCACAGTCGCAGTGACGGCCGCAGATGGAACGGATCTGGGTAGTTCTGTGGCCTATATTCACCAGCAATTGGAAGTGACTGCCACTGGTGGGACCATACAAGGGATCTCCGTGTCAGAGGATCAGGAGGTCTCAAGTGGAACGACCTTGCTGACCTTGGAGGTGAATGGACAGAGCGCTCAGTACAAGGAGGAGATCGCGCAGCGGGAGGCGTTGACGGAGAGTCTTCAGAAGTTGATCGCCATCGCCAAGAGTGGGACGATCACGGCCACAGAGAGTGGAACTGTCAGCCAGGTAAATATATCGGCGGAGGAGTCGGATACTTCTTCCGCTGGAAGCAGCGCCCAGGACGACACAGGTACGGCGGCCGCCAGTAAAATGTCTTACACGCAGACGTCCTCAGGCGCAGGCAACGGAGGGGATGGATGGCTGCTTTTGTCCAGCGCTCAGCAGGAGTCTGCAGATGCGCAAGGTGACGAATCTTTGGTGACGGAGGATTCCTCCCAGGAGGATGGGGAGGAGACTGTCCCGGAGGAAAGTCTGATTGTGTTACAGATCATAGACAGCGGGATCAGTACACAGAGTGTCCTGGCAGTGGAAAGGCCCCAGAAAGGGGGAGTTCCCCAGACGAGTGCAGATGCTGCAGATGGAAGCTATTCGGCCAGCATCGCCTGGTCGCCTGACACAGAATCTTTTGAGCCGGGGACTTCCTATCGGGCAACGGTGACTCTCCAGGCAGCAGAAGGCTACTGTCTCAGTGCGGACAGCGTTGTGCAAGTGCAGACAGGGTTGCTGTCAGGGCTGTGGGTGTCAGAGGATGGGAAGACACTCCGTTTTCAGATTACGTATCCGGAGACGGCCTCTGAGGAGGGAGAGGAGCAGGATGCGCAGACAGAACAGAGGGAGAGCCAGTTGAGTCAGGAGGAACAAGTGACTCAGACGGACGAATCTAGAGACAGTACCCAGGGGAGTGCACAGCAGGAAAATGCCGCCGATTCTGCAGCCACTGATGCTGCGAAGACTGCCGCCACACAGGCGGAAGCTGGAAGCGCGCAGCAGACGAATGTCTCAGATACGGAAGAATCCACTTATAGTTCTCAAGTCACAGCGTTTACGCTGGCCTCGGATGAGAGTATGGTGATCTCTGTCAGTGTGGACGAACTGGATATCAATGCTGTGTCCAGCGATCAGACAGCAGAAGTGACTTTGGACGCGATAGAGGATCAGACGTTCACGGGAACGGTCGCTAAGGTGGGAAACAGTACTTCCGGCAACACTGGCGGCGTGGCCAAGTACACGGTCGAGATCACCATTCCCAAGGAGGAAGAGATGAAAGTGGGAATGAACGCCTCCGCCACTATTGTGGTGGAGGAGAAAAAAGACGTGGTAACAATCCCGGTGAGCGCTTTGCAGGAGAGGGGAGATAAGACTTTCGTCTACACCCAGAAAGACAGCGAGGGAAATCTCTCAGGGGAACAGGAAGTGACCACCGGACTGTCTGACGGGGATCAGGTTGAGATCACAGAAGGACTCTCAGACGGAGATACTGTCTACTATCAGAAAGTGGGTGGCAGCGGACAGCAAGGCGGCGAGACGGACCAAAATATGCCGGGAAACATGGATGAATTTGGCGGCGGAAAGGGCGGTCAGATGGAGGCGCCAAGTGGCGGAGACTTCGGAGGTGGAGGAATGCCGCCAGGCGGCGCACAGTGAGCTTCTGCAGAAAGGAAAAGTCAAAGCGAAGATTCACAATGAGATAGTGAAGGCGGTGGAAATATGGTAATACAGACCTGGAAGATGGCCTGGAGCGCGGTGTGCGCCAATAAGCTCAGAACATTTCTGACGATGTTGGGGATCATCATCGGCGTGACGGCTTTGATTGTGTTGGTGTCTATCGCTGGGGGCGCGTCCTCGACGGTGTCCGAGAAAATCTCCCAGATGGGGACGAATTATCTGAGCGTGCGGATCAATGACGACAAAGAAAATCCTCTGAGAATCAAAGAATTCTCCAAGCTGCTGTCTGACAAGACCATAGAGGCGGCGGCACCCTTTGAGAGCGCCAGTGTCACTGGAAAAAGTGGCTACACCAGTGGGACGATGACTGTCCATGGAACCACGGGGGACTATTTCTCCATTATGGGGCTGGAATTGTCTTCTGGGAGACTCCTGAAGAAGACAGACAGTGACAATCACTCTTATGTGATTGTCATCACTGCGGATACGGCGGTAGAGCTTTTCGGACGTGAAGATGTCCAGGGGGAGACGCTCTCCTTGGACG
Source organism: Blautia sp. (assembly GCA_047014865.1). GTDB lineage: Bacteria > Bacillota > Clostridia > Lachnospirales > Lachnospiraceae > Blautia_A. The sequence goes on from JBKXQO010000008.1 coordinate 26,781, forward strand.
GAAGACATTTCCAGGTGGTCGGCGTTCTGGATGGAGATACAGACTCTCAGGCCTCAGCTATGGTAGCTTCCAGTGGTTCTCGGGAGGACGGAGAGCAGACCGTGGCTTTGGAGGGCTACATTCCCTACTCCACGTTGACGAGAATCGCGGATAATGTCCTGGACATCACTCAATTTTATGTCTCTTCCACGGACGATGAGTCCATTGACCAGACAGAGGCAGCGGTGAGTAGAATTTTGTCGGAGCGCTTGGAAGGGGATGAGGATGCTTTCATTGTGCAGAGCCAGTCAGAGATTATGGAGACGATGGGGGAGGTGAATTCCACCATGTCGTTGATGCTGGGCGGAATTGCAGTGATCTCCCTGTTGGTGGGTGGCATCGGCATTATGAATATCATGTTGGTGTCGGTCACAGAGCGCACCAGGGAGATTGGTATCCGTAAGGCCATCGGCGCAGGCAAAGGTATGATTCTGTTGCAATTTATGATGGAGGCGGTGATCGTCAGTATGGCCGGATGCATGGTGGGGATCGGTGTGTCCTGGGTATCCCTGGAGATAGCGGGCAAAATTATGGGAGACGCCATGAGTGTTTCCATGGATGGCCAGGTGGTGCTGGCGGCAGTGGTATTCTCTGCTCTGATCGGCGTGGTATTTGGAATCTATCCGGCCAGCAAGGCGGCCAGTAAAAGACCTATAGAGGCTCTTCGCTTCTCTTAGATGTGGGGAGACTTTAGAAGAAGCATTCGGTGCGTTGTCACTGTATACTTACAGAATGTAAATAGGGCGTTATCACTTTGAGGAGTGGTAACGCCCTGTTTCATGGTTAAGAGGGCAAATTGTGTGCTCTGTAAACCTTATGTGAAGTATCCTTTGGAGGTTTCTTTCTTTTGCCATAATAAAAGGCCTCCTATGATTTTTATTTTATCATAGAAGACCTAATATTTCTTTCATTTACCGAAAAACTTTCATAAGTTCTCCTAGAAGATTATTTAAAGACATTGACGGCCTTCAGTCTGCGGGAATCCCTTGGGTCGGACTCTATGTCGTAAGTGACTTTTTGTCCATCGTCCAGACTCTTGAAGCCGTCGGACATAATGGCGGAAAAGTGTACGAAGATATCTTTTCCGTTGTTGTCATCAGTGATAAAGCCAAATCCTTTTTGCGTGTCAAACCATTTTACTGTACCGTTGTTCATAACCAGTACCTCCATATTTTTATTAGTATTAAATGAAAAAAAGCGTATTCTATCTTAACCTTATCAGGAAAGCCTTCCGCTTCTTGAGCGGGAGTAAAATCTCCTGTCAAAATACCAAAGTAGTGGCGATAAGGTTATGAGCAAGTAGCGAAGCGGATTACGAATATCCGCTTTGTCCATGGATCTAAAAGGGTTCTTGCAAAAAGAAAAAGACGGCGACAAGGAATTAATATGATCCATTGCCTCCGCCAACTTTAAATTCAAATTAATAACTGTGTCCAGTATACTCCTGTGATCTATAAATGTCAAGAAAAATATTAAAAATGTTTATAATATAGAATATCACGGATATTCCTGGCCTTGTATATCCAGAATAAAAGAAATATAATGGAAAATAGCGGCGCCATCCACAGATATCAGAGAGTGGGACAGACGTGAGAGAGACAACCTAGTACCATATATTGAAAGAGTGCCGGCTGAGTGCAATTTGGCCGCATTTCACACAGAGGAGAGTAAAGGCAAGTGAGACAGATATTTTTAGTTGAGGATGATAAGAGGATCTCGAGAAACCTCGCGTCTTTGTTGCGGGTGGAAGGATTTGAGGTCAGACAGGCGTTTACCCAGGAGGAAGCCTACCGCACGCTTCAAGGCAATAGATTTGACCTGGCACTGGTGGATATCTCGTTGCCGGATGGCAATGGGTTTGCAGTTTGCACGGAGATCAAGCAGACGCAGGATATTCCGGTCATCTTTCTGACTGCCTCCGGGGAGGAGTCCAGTGTGGTCACAGGGCTGAATCTGGGAGCAGACGACTACATTGTAAAGCCTTTTCGTCCCCGGGAATTGATTGCCCGGATCCAGGCGGCATTGAGAAAAAATGGAAACCTAAGCTCCGTGTTTCAAGCGGGTGGGTTGAGTGTGGACATGGCAAGTGGCGCTGTGAAAAAATCAGGCCAAGAGGTGTTTCTCTCGGCTCTGGAGTACCGCCTTTTATTGATTTTTGTCAATAACCCTCAGAATATTATCACAAGGGATCGTTTGCTTGACGAACTGTGGGATGCCGCGGGGGAATATGTCAACGACAATACTCTGACTGTCTATATCAAACGGTTGCGAGAGAAAATCGAGGATGACCCGGCCCGCCCGCAATTGATTCTGACAGTTCGGGGGATGGGGTACCGGCTGGGAGGCTGCCATGTTCCGGAATAGAGAGATTGTAAAAATAGGGAGTCTTTTTGTGGTCCTGGCGGGTGTGGGCGCCACGGTCTGCTATGCCATCCATCCAATGGCCGGGCTGGTATCTCTGCTCATGGCCATAGGCCTGGGGGGAGTGTTCTGGGGGTTTACGAAGGCGCACTATGGGAGGATCGCCCGTATCTCGGAACAGATTGATCAGATCCTCCACGATGCAGAACACTTGTATATCAGCGAGGAAGAGGAGGGGGAGTTGTCTGTCTTACAAAGCGAGATCACTAAGATGACGCTCCGTATTCAAGAGCAAAATCGTAAGCTGGGACAGGAGAGGGAGCGTCTCGCAGACTCCCTTGCGGACATTGCCCATCAACTTAAGACGCCTCTCACCTCTGCCAATTTGATTCTGACTTTGCTGAAGAATGATCCTGGCAGGCAGAGGGAAAGGGCGCTTCTGCGGGAGATGGAGCAGTTGTTTGTACAGATGGAGTGGCTTCTCGCCTCTTTGTTGAAATTGTCCCGTTTGGACGCGGGGATAGTGGTGTTTCAGAGGGAGGAGATAGAGGTAAAGGCTGTGATTGGGGCTGCCCTTCGTCCTTTCCTCGTCTCCATGGACCTGCACCGGGTTCGGCTGATGCTGAAGATACCGGAAGGGGTCTGTGTGCGGGGGGATGCCATGTGGCTCTGTGAAGGAATCCAAAATATTTTAAAAAATTCTCTGGAGAGTGTGGGCGACGGGGGAGAGATTGAGATCTCCTGTGAGGACACTTTGCTGTACACGGAGATCAGCCTCCGTGACAGTGGGCCAGGATTTGACCGGGAGGACTTGCTCCAAGTGTTCTCCCGTTTTTACCGGGGGAAAAATTCCGACGCCTCTGGCTATGGAATCGGAATGGCTCTCAGCAAAAAGATTATCACTGGACAGGGAGCGATGATTACGGCTGAGAATCATCCCCAGGGAGGCGCTCTTTTTCGGATTCGCTTTCCAAAGTGACGGATCTCTCACCGGAAAGTCACCGGGTTGTAAGGAGGAAGTTCTATTATATGGGTATATAACAAAAAGGAGGCTCACATAATGGAGTTTTTGAAACTAAAAGATCTGTGCAAGATCTACGGCGAAGGGGAGAGTCAGGTGACAGCCCTAGATCATGTCTCTTTGACCATTGAGAGGGGAGAGTTCATTGCGATGATCGGCTCCTCCGGTTCTGGTAAATCCACCTTGCTCCATGCCATCGCAGGGGTGGACGCGCCCACCAGCGGCAAGGTGTTTCTCAATGGACAGGATGTGTATGACCAGGACAATGAGAGGCTGGCCATTTTCCGAAGGCGGCAAGTTGGCCTGATTTATCAGTTTCACAACCTGATTCCCACCTTAAATGTGGTGGAAAATATTACGTTGCCTGTGCTGATGGACAGGCGGAAGGTGAATGGCCGGAGACTGGAGGAATTACTGGAACTTCTGGGATTACAGGACCGGAGAGAGCACTTGCCTAATCAGCTCTCTGGCGGGCAGCAGCAGCGTGTGGCAATCGGGCGGGCGTTGATGAATGCGCCACAGGTCTGTCTGGCCGACGAGCCTACAGGAAGCTTGGACAGCCAAAACGGTCAGGAGATTATCCGTCTATTGAAGGAAAGTCACCGTAGGTATCGCCAGACCTTGGTGATCGTCACCCACGATGAGAAGATTGCCCTGCAGGCGGACCGCATCATTACAATCGCCGACGGAAAGGTGGTCACAGATGGAAGGCAGGTGGGACGTCTATGAATATTTTCCACAAGATCGCCCTGGAAGGGCTGAAAAAGAACCGCGCGAGAACCTTAGTGACCATTGTGGGCGTGGCTCTGGCAGCGGCTTTGATCACTGCAGTGGCCACCTTGGTGGTCTCTCTGCAAAACTATATGATCGATGGCGCGACGAAGAAATATGGGGATTGGCAGGTGGAGTTCCCAGATGTGGACGCCTCTTTCATCCAGACACAGGAAGCGGATAGCCGTGTGGCCAACGTTGTGTCCTATAAAAACATTGGCTATGCGGTTCTTGACGGTGGAAAAAATCCAGATAAGCCCTATCTGTTCTTGGCGGGATTTTCCGGGGATGCCTTTGACGTGTTGCCTGTGGAATTGCTCAATGGAAGGTTGCCCAGAAATGACAGGGAGATTGTAATTCCCGCCCATGTCTCATCCAACGGCGGCGTGAAGATCACAGTGGGGGACACGCTCTCACTGAAAGTGGGGGACCGGCGGGAGGGGGAGAGAAATCTCAGTCAACACGACGGTTATCGCGGACAGGGGGAGACGCTGGGATCCACGACAGAGAAAGTCTATCAGGTTGTGGGGATCTGCCAGAGACCTACCTTTGAGGAGCGCTCTGCCCCAGGATACACGGCGATCACCCTTGCGGACATGGAATCAGCTGCGGACAGTTATAGCGCTTTTGTCACGGTGAGGAGAAGCGGACAGATTCGTACCTATGCGCAGAGCGAGGCCAATGGCCGGGATTACCTCTTAAATGATGAGGTTTTGCGCTTTATGGGGATCTCAGGAGATCAAATGTTTCGGACGTTGCTCTACTGGGCGGGAGGGATTTTCATTGCACTGGTCATGGTGTGTTCTGTATTTCTCATCTATAACGCTTTCCATATCTCTTTGAATCAGCGGACCCATGAATTTGGGGTTCTGCTATCTGTGGGAGCCACCCGGAGACAATTGCGAAATGCCGTGTTATACGAGGGGGGCTGTATCGGTGCCGTCGGTATCCCTCTGGGTATTCTCGTGGGTATTCCCAGTATCGGCGCCGTGCTCGCACTTGTGTCAAAGAATTTCTCCAGTGTACTCTACGACGGTGTCCCGCTGACTTTGAAGATATCCGCGCCCACCCTTGGGGCAGCGGCGGCGATCAGTATGGTCACCATCTTGATCTCGGCCTATTTGCCGGCCAGAAAGGCTTGTGGTATGCCGGTGATGGAATGTATTCGTCAGACTAATGAGATCAAGGCGGAGGCAAGATCTGTGAGGACGTCTGGGGTTGTGAACCGTCTCTGTGGCGTGGAAGGTATGATCGCCCTGAAGAACTTTAAGAGGAACAGACGGCAGTACCGGGGGATTATCCTGTCCTTGACCATGAGTGTCCTCTTGTTTGTCTCGGCCAGCGTCTTTGGCGCTGATCTAGAACAGGCATCGGAGCAGGCTAAAGTGGTCACGGATTATGATGTGGGCTTCGGGACGGAGGAGATGGAAGAGAGGGAGTTGCTGGCGCTCTATGGACAGCTAAAGGAGACAGAAGGGGTGGAGGGGAGTACCTGCCAGGCGCTCTTAGAATATTCCTGTCAGGTTCCGGTTGAGAAGCTGACGGGATATTATTGGAAGGGCATTGGGCAGAGTCCAGGCGAAGGAATGACAGAGTTACCGGTGGAGATTCAGTTTTTGGACGACGCCACCTATGAGAAGATTCTCCAGGATCAGGGGATGTCAGCCAGCGGATCTGCAGGGGAATCTCCAAAGATGATTGCAGTGGCCAAGATGGACGATGACAGTGGACAGGCGGAGGATGTCAGCCAGCTTCACGATATATTTACAAGCGGCACCGTGGAAGTCACGGTGTCTCCCAAGAGCGGTGGAGCCGTGGACGCCGGGCGAGAGAGCGAAGTGGAGATAACCTGTGTGGAGACGACGCCACCGGATATACCGCCGTCTTCGAGACGTGTTTCCCAGCAGCCATACTTCTTTCAGATTATGGCGCCCTGGTCATTGAGAGGAGTCGTTGCCCCTGACGGGGACTCCATAGACGCCAGGATTCTGGGATTCACGTTTCAATCGGGAAACCCGGCTAAGACCACCGAGGCCTTGCAACGGAAGATCCAGGGGAATGGGGTCACAGCCAGTTACACCCTGTACAATGTGCACGAGATGTTGGAGGAGAGCCGGAATATACAGTTTGTGGTAAAGCTTTTCACAGCTCTTTTCACAGGCATGATTTCACTGATTGCGATGGCCAATGTGTTCAACACCATCTCCACCAACGTTAAGCTGAGGAGGCGGGAGTTGGCTATGCTCAGGTCGGTGGGAATGTCTGAGAGGGACTTTGACCGGATGATGGCCATGGAGTGTATCTTCTATGGGGCGGGCACGTTGGCCTGGGGCCTTCCGCTCTGTGCGTTTGCATCCAGGCTGATCTACAGAGGGATGGTTGCAGGTGGCGCCGCCATCAAGTTTCAATTTCCGTGGAGCGCTCTGGGAGCCAGCGTATTGGGCGTGTTTGGGGTGATCTTTGTCACCATGTTATATGCGGTGGGCAAGGTGAGAAGAGAAAATATTATCGACGCTCTTCGGGATGATATGGGGTGAGTTAAGCATTTGAAATATCATTCTCTTTGGACAAAATGGAGAGCGCAGTCTGCCCGGGGATTCTTTCTTGAAATTATTGGAAGCATGTGCTATTGTGTAGTTGTAATTCTATCGGATGAGAAAGACGCCTCACTTCTATAGGAAGAGAGGCGTGTCCAAGACCGATAGAATGGCAGTGGAGGCAAAGAGAGATCGGAATCCCCCACTGCTCGGACTGAAACTACAGAAACTCCAGTTCGGAGGGGAGATCAGGATGGAAAAGGCAGAGTGTTATCGGGGCTGGCAGAATGTTCAGATGCGGATTCTTGAGAATCATAAGGATAGGACGGTCATTGAGTGCGGTGACGAAGGGCAAGGACTCATAACCAGATACAGGCCTCTGGAGGGGCTGGAACTGAATTTTTATGAGTTCGACACCGACGAAGTGTTCCATGTCAAAGACTCTCCGCCAAATGTCACAGTAATCGGCTATTGTCAGGAAGGGCGATGCGAGTGTGAGTTCTCAAATCACAAGGTGACGCATCTCCCGGAGGGGTATTACAGTATGCGTGGTACAAAGTATCTCCCTGTGTCCTACTCTTTTCCTGAGAGACGGTTTCGTGGATTGTCTTTGGTGTATGACAGGAGTAAGCTGACTCCCGGTGAGCTCCAGATCATGGAGAAGATTCCCATTGATCCCAACAGTATCGGAAACACCTCCAAGGCAGAGGAGAGTTGGTATGTCAACAGTGTCACGCCGCAGTTGCAGCAGCTCTTTGACGAGCTGTGCCAGGCCAAAGGCAGAGAGAGCGCAGGATATTTCCGAATCAAGGCGGTGGAGGTGTTGTTCTATCTGGAGTACCAGCGGCCGGACTGTGCGTGTGAGTGTAAGTTCTACGACCGGGATCAGGTCCAGGCCACAAAGAAGATCCGGGAATACCTGATTGAACATTTTGACCAGAAGATCTCTCTGAAAAGTCTGGCAGAGAGTGCGCATATGAATCTGGTGGCGTTTCATAAAATTTTCGCCCAGATTTATGGGGACACGCCCTATGCTTATGTCAAAAAATATAAAATGAATTTGGCTGCCCAGTCTCTGGCGGAGGATTCTGTGAAGATTGGAGAGTTTGCGGAGAGACTGGGTTACAGTAATGCCAGTAAGTTCGCAAAAGCTTTTCAGTCCATCTATGGCGTGCTGCCAAAAGATTACCGCAAGCAATCGGAGAGCCACAGAGGCAAAAAACAGTGAGAAGGACAGAATTTCCATAAAATTTTGAAAAAACTCCCTAGGAAGAGATTAAATTTTTTACACATACTAACAGTGTTATAAAATTTAGGATGAAGGGAGTTTTTTTCATGGAGAAAAGACATTTGGCGATGGCCACGGTTCCAGTCCAGGACTGGAATACGGTCTACAGCCAGGAAGAGGCGTTGCTGACGGGAACTATATTTCCAGAGCTGACGATGCCATTTTATGCCGCACAATCCCAATCGGTACTAGGAACTGAGGGACGAGAACTGAGCGCGCCGGGAAAGAGCCCGGAGCAAAGGGAACGGGAGGCGTTGCTGATGCAGATTCAACAAGTCAGCTTTGTGATGGACGACGTCCGTCTGTACTTGGATACCCATCCAGAAGACGCCGACGGCCTAAAACTTCTAAAGCAGGTTCTGGGAGCTCGTAAGGCGCTTTTGAGGGAGTTTGCCCAAAAATTCTATCCTCTGACGCCAGATTGCATGGCTGGGATCTATGAGACTGACCCGACGGCGACTTGTTACTGCTGGGGAAAAGGGCCGATGCCCTGGGAAGGAGCGTGTGTTTAGATGTGGACTTATGAGAAACGATTGCAATATCCGATTAAAATCACGAAGACTTGTCCGAAGACGGCTCAGTTGATCATTAGCCAGTACGGAGGCCCCGATGGGGAACTGTCTGCCTCCATGCGTTATCTGGCCCAGCGTTATACCATGCCGGTGAAAGAGGTGGGCGGTCTGCTCACAGATATTGGAACAGAAGAGCTGGCTCACATGGAAATGATCTGCGCCATGGTTTATCAGTTGACGAAGAACCTGACGGTGGAGGAGGCGAAGACGGGAGGTTTCGACGCCTACTATATCGATCACACCACTGGACTTTGGCCCCAGGCGGCCGGAGGCGTGCCTTTCACCGCGAAGGAATTTCAGTCTAAGGGCGACGCGATTACTGATTTGATGGAGAATTTGGCCGCCGAGCAGAAAGCGAGGACGGTGTACGATAACTTGCTGCGTATGATTCCAGACCCGGAGATCCGGGATCCGTTAAAATTTCTGCGGGCGCGGGAGATTGTCCACTTCCAGAGGTTTGGCGAGGCGTTGGAGAAGACGAAGGAAAAGTTGTCTTCCAATAATTTTTACTACTTCAACCCTGAGTTCGATAAGAGAGAGGCCGAGAAAGCTGGATTTCAGGGATAGATAGAGAAAACTTGCATTTGGAGAGGACCACGGCTTCCCAAATGCGAGTTTCTAGATAATTGTATTTTCAGGTGGGATATGCTACCATATTTTGGAGACTGAAAGGGTAACGTTCTTCTCAATCTGAAAATTTTAGTCAGGCTGAGAGGAATATTTGAACCAATGAGAGAGATGGATCAGCCCATGAATAGAATATCTGGGAGATAGGAGAGCGAGTAAGGGTAGAGAAGATGGATTTGCGTAAATACACGGAAAAATTGTGGAAGGTCTATGTACTGGGGCCGAAAGAGGGGGAGATTCAGGCATTTTTAGACATGATTAAGGAGAATGTGGCAGTCATCGGCACAGGGCGCCAGGAGTTTTATGAAAACTTGGAAAGATTCATGGAGGCTTACGAGCTGGAGGTGGAGGAACGCAAGCAGATTCAGTTTCAGATTGCAGGATTCACTTGCCAGGAGAGACGGATCGGCAAAGAAGCCCGTGTCGTCTACGGAAGGTTGCATATAAAAGGCGAAGGGAGAGAGAAGGGGATCTCCATAGACATGGATACCCGTTACTCAATTGTCTACGGGAGAGAGGATGGCCAATGGAAGATTGTGCATATTCACCAATCCCTCCCTTACCGGGAGCAAAAGGAGAATGAGTTCTATCCCAAGACCTTGATGGAGCAGGTGGAGGAGGCACAGAAACGTGCCGATGAGATGGAAATCTTGGCCAAGGTCGACCAATTGACAGGAATCTTGAATCAGCAGTCTTTCTATGAGGAGAGTGAAGCGTTATGGGAGCGGTGCAGAACTGCCTACTGTGTGGCGATTGATCTGGATGATTTCAAAAAGATAAACGATTCCTACGGCCACTTGGAGGGGGACGCGGTACTTCGGGAGATGGGAGTTATCTTGCAGGAGATTGTGACTGGGCAAGATGTGGTGGGGCGAATTGGCGGCGATGAGTTCGGGCTGTTCTGTGGGGGATTTGACACCAAGGAGGAGATGGAGAACCTGGCCGACCAGATCATGGGCCAGGTGTGTGAGAGAAAGCAGATCTGGCCGGGAACGTTTCCAGATATCTCCATGGGAATTGCGAGAACGAACTCCAGGGAAGATCTAAAACAGGCCTTTCGCCGGGCGGATGATTTGTTGTATCAAGTGAAAGAGAGTGGAAAAAACGGATATAAATTGGGTGAATGATAAGGTGACATAATGTTTCCATTGACTAACCTGGGGGTGACCCTCTAAACTATAGAAAAGGAGGGATACTATGCAGGCTTTGTCAACAACGAAGGCAGGAGATGTCTGTACGATTAAATGGATGTTCGGTTTACCGGAGGTTCTGGATTTCATGCATAGATGTCAAATCCAAGAGGGAAGTACGATTCAGGTGATACAAGGCGGGCCGGGAGGATTGATCATTGGATCCGGCGGCAGACGAATCGCCATCACCGCGGAGATTGCGGAACGAATTAAAGTCTGAGAGATACAGCCATTGTAGAGTAGAAAACAGAAGAATAGCCGATGTTTTTTAGGGAGATTTGCCGGCAATTTTTTGAGAAAGACTTGACAGATTTCACCAAAAGAGTTAGGCTATACTTATAGTATGTAACTGGGAAGCAGGCATTAACTATACATAATACAGGGATGTTTATGTGTGTTAATGCCTTTTTAGTGTAGAAGTATGGTGGGGGAAGACCACTTCAGGGAAAGAGCCATGTATCGAGTGATTAAGTCATTGAATCATAACGCTGTGTTAGCGGTACAGTCCGGCACAAATCAGGAATGTCTGTTGATGGGAAAAGGAATTGGATTTGGCCGGAAGGTGAGCGAGCGCATAGAAGCAGGTGAGGGGTGTACCGTCTACTCCCTTCAGAATGTATCTGGAAAAGAGAAGGTGAGAGAATTGTTGCGGGATATCCCGCCCCAGTACCTGGAGATCTCCAACGAAATTCTCAACGAGGCGGAGAAGGAATTCAAAGCGATTGACCGGGAGATCTTGTTTCCTATGGCAGACCACATACACTTCGCTGTAAAACGGGTAAAGAGGGGAGAAGTCATCGCAAATCCTCTGAATCAGGATATTCAGGTTCTATTTTACAAAGAATATAAAGCAGCCTCCAAAATCCGGGATCTATTGAGAGAGTCTGAGGGGATCCAGATCACGGACGACGAGATCGGCTACGTGGCTCTCCACGTACATGCGGCGATCTGTGGGGAGGAAGTGTCCAGCGCGATGCTGATTGCGGGAGCGGTCAGAGAGTGTATCTCCATGATTGAGCAGGATCTGGGAAAGAAGATCGAAGTGCAGACGCTCTCCTACAATCTTTTGATGAATCACATCAAATACATGGCGGCCAGGAGTATCAGCGGAGAGAAGTTGCGATTGAATATGAACCGGTACATGGAGCAGGAGTTTCCAGAATATTTTCGGATTGCCAAGACAATCTGCGACCATCTGGGACGGCATCTAAAGCGGGAACTCCCAGAGCTTGAGATTGGATATTTGACCATGCACATTGCCCGTGTCTATGAGGAAGAAGCAGAAGAGTAAAAGGAGGAAAAACAGGTGGAGACGTATCAGGGAAAATCAATTTTAAAGGGAATTGCGATCGGTGAAATCTTTTTCTATCAGAAAGAGGAAAAAGAGATCAAGCGTTATAAACCGGATGATCTTGCGGCGGAGAAGAGAAGGTATGAGAAGGCCAGGGACGAGGCTATACAAGAACTGGGGGAGCTATATAAGAAGGCTTGCCAGGAGGTCGGTGAGGTCAACGCGGCGGTCTTTGAAGTCCACGCGATGATGCTGGAGGATGAAGATTTCAACGATGCGATTGTGAATATGATCGAGACCCAAGGAGTCAACGCAGAGTATGCCGTGGCTATGACCGGCGATAATTTCTCGAAAATGTTCGCCCAGATGGAGGACGAGTACTTTAAGGCCAGGGCGGCGGACATCATCGATATCTCCAACCGTGTGGTAGCGGTTCTGGGCGACGGGGATTCCAGCGCTTGCCAACTGATGAAACCGGTGATCCTCATAGCAAATGACCTGGCGCCCAGTGAGACGGTCCAGCTGGACAAGGATATGTTGTTGGCTTTTGTGACAGAGCAAGGTTCCTCCAACTCTCATACAGCTATCTTGGCCAGGAGTATGAACATACCAGCATTGATTGGCATTCCCATTCAGAGAAAATGGAACGGCAAGATGGCCGTGGTGGACGGCTATACAGGGACGCTCTATCTGGAACCGGACGAGTCGGTACTCCGTCAGATGCAGGCGAAAAAAGATGCGGAGGATGAGGAGAGAAAGCTTCTCCAGGAGTTAAAGGGCAAGGAGGATGTCACCTTAGACGGCAAGCACATCAAGCTGTATGCCAACATCGGAAATATTTCAGACGTGGCCGCTGTGATGAAAAACGATGCGGAGGGCATCGGCCTTTTCCGGAGTGAATTTCTCTATCTGGAGAAGGACCATTTCCCCACAGAGGAGGAGCAATTCCAGGCCTATAAGACCGTCGCGGAGATGATGGCGGGGAAAAAAGTGATCATCCGTACCCTCGACATTGGTGCGGACAAACAGGCGGACTATTTCGGCTTAAAGCACGAGGAGAATCCGGCCATGGGATATCGGGCGATTCGAATCTGTCTCACCCGCCCGGAGATCTTTAAGACGCAGTTGAGGGCGATCTTCCGTGCCAGTGCTTTTGGAAACATCGCGATCATGTATCCCATGATTATCTCTGTGGATGAGGTGCGCAAGATCAAGACCATAGTCCAGGAAGTGAGACAAGAACTGACAGAGCAGGGGATTCAGTTCTCAGATGTGGAGCAGGGAATCATGGTGGAGACGCCGGCAGCGGTTGTGATGAGCGATCTGCTGGCCGAGGAGGTAGACTTCTTTAGCATCGGAACCAATGATCTGACCCAGTACACCCTGGCCATTGACAGACAGAACGCTGAGCTGGACAGTTTCTATGACGCACACCATCCGGCTATCTTGCGTATGATAAAGACGGTCGTTGACAATGGCCACAGCAAAGGATGCTGGGTGGGAATCTGCGGCGAGCTGGGCGCGGACACGGAGCTGACGGACGCTTTCTTGAAGATGGGAATCGACGAGCTCTCGGTGTCGCCTACGTTTGTGTTGCCGGTTCGCAAGAAGATCCGGTCCTCACGGTGCTCGGAATAAGATAGAAAGTGAGTCAAGAAGATGGAGAGATTTCAGATTGTATTGAATACGAAAGAGCGTGTGGAAGAGTATCTCCGTGTGATGAGCAGATATGAGGGAAATGCAGAGCTGGCTGCGGGCCACGATACGATTGACGCGAAGTCGGCGCTGGGACTCTTCAGTATGGATCTGTCAAAACCTGTGGAAGTGACCATGTACGACGAGGACGATGTGGTGAAGAGCGCACTGGAGAAATTCAGGGTATCACAGTGATTGAAGTGAGGTACAAAGAGAGGGCTGTCACAAAAGTAGATAAATAATCGGCTTTTGCGACAGCCCCCTTTTTATGCGAGAAAGCAGAAAAGCAGGCTCGCTGTTTTGCTCTTTTAGAGCACAATTTTAGAGAGGTTCTCACGATGTGGAGGCGCAGTCGGGTGTGGAACCATAGAAGTAATGGGCGTAGATTCCTCCCAAATCTACCAATTCCCGGTGGGTTCCCCGCTCGGCAATCTTATTGTCAGCGATCACCAAGATCTCATCGGCGTTTCGGATGGTGGACAGACGGTGGGCGATCGTGATGGTGGTCCGGTTCCTGGAGAGTTCTTCCAGACTTTGCTGGATCCAGCGCTCGCTCTCCATATCCAGAGCGCTAGTGGCCTCATCCAGGATCAGCACAGGTGGATTTTTCAGAAAGACCCGGGCGATGGAGATTCGCTGCTTCTGTCCCCCAGACAGACGGGTACCCCTCTCGCCCACGAAGGTGTCGTACCCCTCTGGGAGCGACTGGATGAACTGGTGAATGTTGGCCTTCTTAGAGGCCTCGACAATCTCCTCCATGGAAGCCCCAGGCTTACCGTATGCAATGTTCTCACGGATAGTGCCGCAGAACAGGTAGACGTCCTGTTGGACGATGCCGATCTGGTTTCGCAGGCTGTCCAGAGTGAGATCCCGCACATCCTTACCGTCGATGGTGATCCGCCCTGCGGTCACATCGTAGAATCGGGGGAGCAGTGAACAGATGGTGGTCTTCCCACTGCCGGAAGGGCCGGCCAAGGCGATGGATTTGCCAGCCGGAATCCGGAAGGAGACGTGGGAGAGCACGGGGGTGTCGTCGTCGCTGTAGTGGAAGGAGACATCCTCGTAGGAGACGGCGCCCTTTACATCGGTCAAAGGTTGAGCGTCCACAGAATCCTGGATGTCCGGTTCTGTCTCCATCACAGAGAGGAAACGCCGGAAGCCGGATAAGCCTTTTTGCATCATCTCAGTCAACTCCACCAGGATCTGGATTGGACTGATGAAGATACCGATGTACAGGGCATACATGGCCAGATCGGCGGCTTGCATCTGCCCCTTGGCGATCAGGTAGCCGCCGAAGATTAACGTTACCAGGTACATCATGCCCTGGAAGAACAGGTTCCATCCCATAAAGCTTCCCATGCACCGGTAGTTGGCATCTTTGGACAGCAGAAAGCCATGGTTGCTCTTCTGAAACTTTTGTTGTTCCACTTTCTCATTGGCAAAGGACTGCACCACGCGGATCCCAGAGAGCGTATCCTGCAAGCTGGCGTTGACGTCGCCAATCTTTTTACGGTTCTCCATGAAAGTGGATTGCATTCTACGATTTTGACTCATGGAGAATAGGAACATAAAGAGCACCAGCACAGTCAGGGGAATAGCCAGACGCCAGTTGATCAGAAACAGGAAGAAGAAAGATCCTGTGATCTTGATCAGAGAGATGAACAGGTTCTCCGGCCCGTGATGGGCGAACTCGGAGATGTCGAAAAGGTCGGAGACCAGCTTGCTCATCATTTGTCCGGAGTTGTTCTGATCATAGTAGGAGAAAGAAAGCTTCTCATAGTGGTCGAAAAGCTGTTGGCGCATGTCCCGCTCCATATTGGCGCCCATCATGTGTCCTTGGTAGCTGACGTAGTATTTACAGAGGCTCTGAAGCAGGTACAAGATGAGTAAGCCGATCCCGAGGGGCGGAAGCGCTCTCAAAATTTCATGGCTGCCGTGGGTGAACAGGGTTTGGGTCAGAGTACGCAATATCTGTGGGTAGGCCAGATCCACCAGACTGATGACGGTGGCGCAGAATAGATCCAGGAAGAAGACCGTTTTGTAGGGACTGTAATATTGAATGAATTTCTTTAGGGTTTGCATATAAATTTTGCTCCTGTATGAATTTTACCACCCCTTCTCAGTGTGAGATGGGATGGTAAAATAATACTAGCATACTTTGACAGAGGAGACAAGATCCGAAGGTCAAAGCGGATATTCGCAATCTGTTTCGTTACTTGACGATCACTCTATTGCCACTTCTCAGATAAGGTTAGACATCATTTGGGATCCATTGAAAGTTTCTGTCCGCAGGTGGGGCGGATTAGATCTTCTCCGCCAACTGGGTCAGAGGTGCGAAATGGTATCCCATCTCCTCCCACTTGGTGAGCAATTCATCCATAATCTCAGCGTTGGTGGAGGAGGTACTGTGGAGGAGAACCACAGCGCCGGGATGGATTCGCGTTAGAAGTTTGTCGAAGGCTTCCTGGGAGGAGGGTTGTTGATCCTGGAGCCAATCCACGTAGGCCAGGCTCCAGAAGAAGGTACGGTATCCCAGGTCTTTAGCCATCTGTAGATTGTCAGTGCTGTATTTTCCCTGGGGAGGACGATAGAAATTACTCATGGTCTCCCCGGTGATCTCCTGAAACAGGTCCTCCACGTCCTTTAATTCTTTCTCAAAGGCCTCCTGGGAGGAGATCTGGGACATATCGGGATGGTGGTATGTGTGGTTTCCCACAATGTGCCCTTCCTCGACCATTCGCTTGGTCAGGTCAGGGCTGGTCTCCAGGAAATTACCTACCACAAAGAAAGTCCCCACGGCATTGTGTTTCTTGAGGGCGTCCAAGATGGCGGGTAGATTACCATTCTCGTATCCACAGTCGAAAGTGAGGTAGATTACCTTGTCGTCGGTCTCGTCTACGTAGGCGGCGTGGTACTCTTTCAATTCCTGTGGGGTGGCGTTCCCCACAGGGGCTTTTCCCTCCTCCTGGAAGCTGAGTCCCCAGTTGTCGGTGGCGCTGGCCGAGGCTGAGGTGGATGGATTAGAGTTCGTCAGCTTGGCGACGCCCATACCAGTCAGGTAGGCGGCCAGGAAGAGCAGCAGACAGGCGGCGGCCTTTGCGATGGGTAGAATCTTATTTGGAATCTTCATAGAGTTCTCCATGTATTTGCTTTGTTCTATGTATATGAGAGGAGGGGTGGGACTATACAGTTTCAGGAGGTTTCGGAATGAAAGAGCATTTTTCATGGAGTAATTCTGTACAGAAAGGCTGACATAAGGTATAATGGTGAGAGAAAAAAGAAATAGGAGTTTGTGATGAGATTTGTAAATGTATTGGCTCCGGAGGGGGAGCGGTATCTAAAGCCCCTCTGTGGACTTTATGAGGAATCTTTTCCGCCTTTGGAGAAGAAGCCTTTTGAATTTATGAGGGAGAGAGCCCAGGCAGGGCAGATGAGCATCTTAGCCATGGTAGATGGCGAGCGTTTTGTGGGGTTGGCTATCTGTATGGAAGCCGGAAGACGGGCACTTTTGGATTACTATGCCATCGAGCCCAGCTTACAGAGCTGCGGGTACGGTGGGAGAGGGATCCGGGAATTGCTGCGCTGGTACCAAGGGAAAACGTTTATTTTTGAGATTGAGGTGCAAGATGAGAACGCCCCTAACGCTGTGGACCGGAGGAGGAGGAAGGAATTCTACCTGAGAAATGGTCTGAAGGAGACGGGGATGTTCGTCAACTTATACCACACGGATTTTGAGATTATCACACCGGACGGCCTTGTGACCTTTGAGGATTACCAGGGAATTCTGGAAGATGTCCTGGGTGAGGAGATGGTTCGGGAGCTGAATCCCGTACAGATACCTGCGGTATAGCAGAGATAACCAGTGATAGGGGAGATCTGTGTCCTGTACGGGATCGCGCTGCGGCGCTCTGGGCGAGTCCTCACTCTGTGAAAATGTAACGTTCCCGAATGCCGTTGGTCAGAATATCGTAGACGATGGAGCCGTCTTCCCTCTGGGACTTTTCACAGGTGGAAGCACGGCTGATCTTTGTCTGTACATAGGCGTCCAGGTCGTCGGTCTCAATTTCTGAGATCTGGGAGTGGGGTTTGCCGCTACACTGGTCGTACAGTTCGCGGATCACTTCGTAGCTTTTCATTGGAATCCTCCTTTGTTTAATGCGATATAGAAAGTGACTGTATAAATAACATATAATAATTATTGGCGAAAGTCAATTGAAAGGATTTGGGCTATGAAATATTATTTTGCCCCGATGGAAGGGATCAACGGCTATCTCTACCGACAGGTCCACGCAAGGATCTTTCCCCAGATGGACAAGTATTTTATGCCTTTTTTGGTTCCCCATGAGAAGAAAGTGTTTAGCAATAAGGAGCTGAGAGAGCTCTCACCGGAGAATAACAGGAATCTGACGGCCATTCCCCAGATTATGACAAACCGGCCGGAGGATTTCGTCCGCACTGCGAGAAAACTTATGGAGCTGGGATACCAGGAGGTGAACTTAAATCTGGGATGCCCTTCTAAGACGGTGGTGCCAAAGAGGCGAGGCGCAGGTTTCCTGGGATTTCCTGAGGAATTGGACCGATTTCTGGAATCGATTTTTGACCAGTTAGAGATGAAGATATCCATCAAGACTCGAATTGGGCTGGAGAGCGAGGAAGAATTTCAGATTTTGTTGAAAATTTATAACCGATATCCCTTGGAAGAGTTGATCATTCACCCGAGGCTTCAAATAGACTATTATAAGAATCCCATCCACCTGGAGGTATTCCGACAGGGGATAGAGGGGAGTCTGAGTCCAGTCTGCTACAACGGGGATCTGGTGGTAAAGGAGGATTTTCTGAGAGTGGCAAAGGAGTTTCCCCAGGAAGACCGGGTTATGGTGGGGAGAGGACTTCTGAGGAACCCGGGATTGATACAGGAGATGACTGAGGGCAGATCTCTGGATAAGATCCAGTTGCGCAGGTTCCACGATGCGATTTATCAGGCTTACCGGGAGACGCTCTTTGGGGACCGGAACATTCTGTTTCGGATGAAAGAGCTGTGGGGATTCATGGCGGAACTGTTTCAGGATTCCAAGAAGTATGCCAAGAGAATCCGGAAAGCACAAAAGCTTGGGGAGTATGAACAGGCGGTGGATGAATTGTTTGCCCAGAGAGAGTTGACGGGTCAGAGAGAAGGAGAGAGGCAATGAAGATCATCATATCGCCGGCTAAGAAAATGGTGAATCGAACCGACCTGTTGCCTGAGAGGACGATGCCTTTATTCTTAGAGCAGACCAAAGAGCTGGTGAGATGGATGCGGACATTGACCTACGCGGAGGCGAAGAACCTCTGGCGGTGTAACGATTCCATTGCCAGACTGAACTATGGACGCGTACAGGAAATGGATTTGGGGAGACAGTGTACGCCTGCTCTTTTGGCTTATGAGGGGATCCAGTACCAGTATATGGCTCCGGCTGTCTTGGAAGATGGACAGTGGGAGTATTTGCAGGAACACCTGCGGATTTTATCGGGATTGTATGGGGTTTTGCGTCCGTTGGACGGGGTAGTTCCCTACCGCTTGGAGATGCAGGCAAAGATCCGCCTGGGGGACTGTGACAACTTATATGATTTCTGGGGAGACCGCCTGTATCGGTCCCTGACGGAGGGGGAGGATTGTATTTTAAATCTGGCCTCCAAGGAGTACTCTAAGGTGATTGAGCGTTACCGGGAGCCGGGAGTTCAGATCTTGACCTGTGTGTTTGGGGAAGAGAGGGAGGGCAGAGTTCTGCAGAAAGGGACGTTAGCTAAGATGGCTCGGGGGGAGATGGTGAGATACCTGGCCTGCCATCAGGTGACAGACTTGGAAGAGTTGAAGAATTTTTCACATCTGGGATATCGCTACCGGGAGGACTTGTCCGGCGGCTCCCAGTTTACTTTTGTGTGTGATACAAAGGCGAAGTGCGGGGGATGAGATAGGATCCCGCCATAAGGAAAGAATGGAGACAGGAGAGAAGAAATGGTATATCAGAATGTTTTGGAAGCTATCGGACACACGCCGATTATCCAACTGAACCACATGGTAGGGGCGGAGGACGCGCGGGTGCTGGTGAAATTTGAGGGACTGAATGTGGGAGGTTCGGTGAAGACGCGGACGGCTTACAATATGGTCTGTGAGGCTGAGCGCCAGGGAATCCTGAGACCAGATTCCATCATTGTGGAGCCGACCAGCGGCAACCAGGGAATCGGTCTGGCCCTGGTGGGGGCGGTAAAGGGATATGAGACGATTATCATTATGCCAGATTCCGTGAGTCGGGAGAGAAAACTGTTGGTGGAGCACTACGGCGCCCAGGTGATCTTGATTCACGACGCTGGGAATATTGGGGAGTGCATAGACGAATGTCTGAGGACGGCCAGAAAGATGGCCAAGGAGAATCCAAAGGTCTTTGTGCCCCAACAGTTCGAGAATCCGGCCAATCCTATGGTTCATCGCCATCATACAGGGTTGGAGATTCTGGAGCAAGTTGCAGGGCCTATCGATGGTTTCTGCTCTGGTATCGGCACAGGGGGGACCATCACGGGAATCGGGGAGACATTGAAAGCCCTGAATCCCAATATCAGTATCTGGGCTGTGGAGCCTGAGAACGCGGCGATTCTGGCAGGAGGGACGGTGGGTACCCACATACAGATGGGAATCGGGGACGGTGTGGTCCCGGAGGTCCTGAACCAGAAGATCTATGATTCCATCTATATCGTCTCCGACGAGGAGGCCTTGCGGACGGCGAAAGATCTGGCCAGAAAGGAAGGCCTGATGTGTGGAATCTCCAGTGGAACCAATGTGGCCGCCGCCCTTCGGCTGGCGAGAATGTTGGGGAAGGGAAAGACTGTGGTGACTATCTTGCCAGACACAGCCGAGAGGTATTTTTCCACTCCACTGTTTGAGGAGGATTCGGAGATCAAATAAAGATGATCTCTCTCAGGAAAGAAAAGGAATCCTGCACCGAAAGTTCAGAGAATTTTCCTATAACATAAAGAAGCAGAGCTCCTACCGCTTGAGTCAGGTGGTAGGAGCTCTGTTTTTGGAGGAGAATGCGGTGGAACGCATTCTCCGAGTCAGACTTCTCTGATAAGGTTAAAATTTCTTCCAGGTATCTCTCACGAAGAGCAGCAACAAGGGAAAGATCTCCAGACGGCCAGCCAACATGTCGAAGATCAGTATCAGCTTCGATCCCATGGAGAAAATTCCGAAGTTCTCAGTAGGACCCACCAGCTCCAGCCCTGGACCGATATTATTGAAGGTGGCAGCCACGGCGGTAAAGTTGGTGATCATGTCTTTTCCGTCGAAGGCCAGTAAGAGCACAGAGCCTGCAAAGATGATCACGTAGGCGGACAGAAATACGTTCACGGAGCGGAGCACTTCATGTCCCAGCGTGTGGCCTTCGATTTGGATGGTACGCACCCCTTTGGGGTGGATCAATTGATGCAACTCCTTGTTGAGAGCTTTCAGTAAAATGATGATACGGGAGACTTTGATGCCCCCTCCGGTACTGCCTGCGCAGGCTCCCACGAACATCAGCATCACAAGGATGGTCTTGGGGACCTCTGGCCAGAGATTAAAATCTGTGGTGGCGTAGCCTGTGGTGGTGATGATGGAACCCACCTGGAAGGCTGCATGGTGAAGCGCCTCTCCGACGCTGCTATAGGTGTCTCTCAGACAGAAGGTGATTGTGGCTATGGAGGCCAGGATAATCCCAAAGTAGGCCCAGACCTCGGAGGAGCGCAGAGCCTGGCGTATTCTCTTGTGCAGCAAGAAGAAATAAAAGTTAAAATTGACGCCAAAAAGGATCATGAAGATGGTCACCACGTTCTGTAAGTAGGGGGAGTAGCTGGCCATGCTGTCATTTTTGATGCCAAAGCCTCCGGTGCCGGCTGATCCGAACGTGATGGTCAGGGCGTCGAAGAGAGGCATTTTTCCTACTAGGAGAAACAAGATCTGTATCAGGGTCATGACAAAGTAGATCTGGTACAGAATCTTGGCGGTGGTCTGTACTTTTGGAGCCAGTTTGCCCACCGAAGGGCCGGGACTCTCGGCTTTCATAAGGTTCATGTGAGACCCCCCGGTCAGCGGAAGCAGGGCCAGCATGAAGACCAGGACGCCCATACCGCCGATCCAGTGGGTGAAACTCCTCCAGAATATATTGCAATGGGAGAGAGCCTCCACATCTGAGAGGACGCTGGCCCCTGTGGTGGTGAAACCGGAGACGGTCTCAAACAGAGCATCCACGGCGTTGGGGATGGCTCCGGTGAAGATAAAAGGTAGGGCTCCAAAGATACTTAAGATAATCCAACTCAAGGAGACGGTGACGAACCCTTCCCGGACGAAAAAAACTTTGTTGTGCACTTTTTTGTGCTTGAGGGCAAAACCGACAGCCAGGCAAAGGAGCAAGACTCCCACATAAATCCAACCGTCGGTTTCCTGGTAGATCAATGCCACAATACAGGGCAGAGACAGGAAAGCTGCCTCCAGAATGAGAATCCATCCAATAATATAACGGATCATTGAGTAATTCATTTTTCTCTTACGCTTCTTTCTACTATTTTATAATGTCTCGAATATCTCTGAGTCCAGTGCGGGTGGTCACCACCATGACGGTGTCGCCCACCTGGATGTAATCCTGTCCCCGGGGAATGATGATTTTTCCCTTACGGTTGATGCAGCACAAAAGCAGATTGTCCTTGAGATCCAGTTCCATCAAGGAGACACCCACCACAGGAGAGTTCTCACGGATACAGAATTCCAAGGCCTCCGCCCGTTTGTTCAGCACTTTGTACAGGGTCTCCACGTTGCTCCCCTGGGCGTTCTGAGTTGCGCGGACGTATTTTAAAATAGAGTTGGAAGTCAGATACTTAGGGTAGACCACGCTCCCAATGTCCAGCTCGTCGATGATATCGTTGAAAGTGATCCGGTTTACCTTGGACACGACTTTCGCCTGCGAGTGTTTCATGGCAAAGAGAGAGATCAACAGGTTCTCCTCGTCGAATCCAGTGAGGGAGACCACAGACTGGGCGTTGTGGATTCCTTCTGAGAGCAGTAAGGTCTCGTCAGTGCCGTCGCCACAGATAATATGGGCTTTGGGTAGGTTCTCGCTGAGTTGAGAACAGCGTTCTTTGTCGTTCTCGATAATTTTTACACGAATTCCCATGGACAGCAGTTGATGGGCCAGGTAATAGGTGATCTTTCCGCCGCCGATGATCAGGGTATCTTTCACCTGGTGAGAGTTTACACCGATCTTGGAGAAAAATTTTGCAGTGTTCTGAGGGGTACCCATGATGGAGACGCTGTCGTTGTCCTGGAGGGTAAAGTTTCCATTGGGGATGGACACTTCATTGCCCCTCTCAATCCCACAGACCAGTATATCGCAGTTTAATTTATCCGAGAGATCCTGGATGCGCAAACCGTTCAGTCCGAATTCAGGGCGGAGCTTGAATTTTAGAAGCTCCGCACGCCCCTTCGCGAAGGTGTCGATCTGGATTGCAGAGGGAAAACGCAGAAGTTTGGAGATCTCTCTGGCGGTGGCAAGTTCCGGGTTGATGATCATGGAGATTCCCAACTGTTCTTTGATAAACCCAATCTCTTTGTTGTACATGGAGTTGCGGACTCTGGCGATGGTGTGGCACTGGCCGGCTTTGCGGGCGATCAGGCAGCACAGCAGGTTTAACTCGTCGGAGGCAGTGACTGCGATCAGCAAGTCGGCGTCCTCCACCCCGGCCTCCAATTGGACATTGTAGCTGGCGCCGTTTCCCTGGACTGTCAGCACGTCGAAATTGCTGGCGGCCGTCTCAAGCTTTTTGGACAGTAGGTCGACCACCACCACGTCGTGGCCTTCTGCGTAGAGTTGTTCGGTCAAAGTGGCGCCCACTTTTCCGAACCCGACAACGATTATTTTCATTTTTCTTTTTCCATCCTATCCTCGTATCTTTGTGTAAGTTGAATACAAAATCAGGGAATATTATATCACATTCAGGGCGATAGTCAATTTGCTCCCGGTAGATTCCAGGGAAAAGTGAAATATTTTTATAAAAAAAGAAAAGCACCTTAGAACATCGGCTTTTTGGGGGTTGCGGCCTAATAAAATTAAAAAAATCATAGGAGTTTCTAAGGATTCTTAAATTGTAAGTTTCCACAAAAAAAGCTATGATAGTGGAGAACAAATGAGTCTGTGATAGAAAGGATACAGTAGAATGAAAATCGAGGGATTGGATGAGTTTATTACACAGTTTCCGGTGTTTGAGTACCGGATCATCGACACAGAGAAGCTGTCTTTTGAGACGAGGGTCCGGCAGATTTGTCAACAGGAGTGCGTCAGATATGAGAGTACCTGGGCCTGTCCTCCGGGGGTGGGTACCGTGGAGGAATGTAAGGTGCGCTGTCTGTCCTACTCCCATGGGTTATTGTTCTCGTCGGTGGCGGAGGTCAGCGACATCATGAATCTGGAAGAACTTCTGGGAACCCGCATGGAACATGAGAAGATCACCAACCAGATTGGAAGATTTCTGACGGACGAGGGTTATGAGATCTTTATCCTGTCCACGGAGTCCTGCGACCTGTGTGAGCGCTGTACCTATCCAGAGGGGCCTTGCCGCCATCCTGAAAAGATGCATCCCTGCCTGGAGAGTCATGGGATTGTGGTGACAGAGATCGTGGAACAGGAAGGAATGGAGTACAATTTGGGTGGGAACACCGTCTTATGGTTTTCCATGATTCTGTTTCGAAAAGGGGAATAGGACGAGATTTTTCCTCATAGAGTGATTAATAAACGCCAGCCTTTGCCAAGGGGTCTTTTGGAGAGTGGGAGATTGTATGGGAAAACGGTATCGCCACATAAAGGAAAATGTGGTCAATTCTCTGGAGATTCCCAGAGACCTGGCCTTTCAGGATTCCATTCTGACTGTCACTGGAGACCAGGTGTGTCTGGAGAATTACCGCAGTATCCTCAGTTATCGGCCAGATTTTCTGTGTATACAGTTAAAGAATGGAAAAATGAAGATTCAGGGAAAGCGATTGGAAATCGTCTACTACACTAAGGAGGAGATGCAGATCAACGGCTGCATCAGTCAGATCAGTTTTGAGCGATGAATGGGGGAGTGTCCTTTGAGAAATCATCTGGAAAACCGCTTTCGCGGGTATGTTCTTCTTTCAATAAAAAGTGAAAAGATTCAGCGCTTTTTTCACCTGTGCGCTTTTCGAGGGCTGACACTGTGGAATGTGGAGTGTGCCGCGCAAGACTATAAGGCCTGTGTCTCCACCGTAGACTTTAAGAAGCTGCAGCCCATCTGCAGAAAAACCAATACCAGAGTACATATCCTGAGAAAATTTGGACTGCCTTTCTTTTTTTCGAGAAACAGAAAAAGAAAGGCTTTTTTTCTGGGGATTTTTCTCTGTATGGCACTGCTCTATGGACTTTCCAGGCATATCTGGCAGATTCAGATCACTGGCAACCAGGCCAACACTACGCCGGTGATTCTCAGTTATCTGGATGAGCTGGAAGTGTTTCAAGGGGTTCAGAAGAATAAGCTAAACTGTGGAAAGATATCGGCCTCCATACGGCAAGAATTCCCCAATATCACCTGGGTGTCCACGAAGATCGAGGGAACCAAGCTGCGGATTACCATACAGGAAAATGACGTCCAGGGGGGAATGGTCAAGGAAGAAGGCCAGCCCTGTGATCTGGTGGCTGCCCACTCTGGCAAGATCGTCTCTATGGTCACCAGGGAAGGAGTGCCCGTAAAGAGGGAGGGAGAGACTTGTAAAAAGGGGGAAGTCCTGGTAAGTGGGAGAGTGGAGATCAAAAATGACAGCCAGGAGGTCGTCCGGTATGAGTATGTGGCAGCCGACGCCGATGTAAAGATCCAGTATGAGCTCTCGTATAAAGACACGTTTCCCCTGAAATATCAGGAGCGGGTGTACCAGGAGAAGACCAAGAAGCGCTACGGGCTAAGATGGGGAAACTGGAGATTGGCGTTGGGAAGGGGTCTCACACCGCAAGGCCACCAGGATGTGGTGACAGAACTTTTGCAATGTCCGCTGACAGGAGGATTTCCCAATCCCATCTACCTGGAACGGCAGGGACTTCGCAGCTACCGCGTGGTTACGAGATTCTATACACAGAAGGAGGCCAAGGAAAAAGCCGTTCAGAGATTACAAAATACTTATGAAAAACTTTTGGAAGAGGGAATCGAAATCTCGCAGAACAAGGTTAAGACAACTGTAGATGAGAAATCCTGCGTCAGCGAGGGAAAGCTTGTGGTGAACAGTTCCACCGGGAAGACCGTGGCGATCGAGGATTTGTCACAGCCGGAGATTCCCAAGATTGAAGCGGGTCAGGAAGAACAATAAGTGGAGGCATTGGACTGAGATTCGCCTGACAAAGTTAAAATGTATAGACCAAAATGGCGAATATGGTTGACAGTGAGTTTTATCTGTGGTAGATTGATAATTAGATTATCGATAATTGAATTATCAATGGAAGGAGGGTGTACATGGCTACGCCAGATCACAGTATTGACCCACGTATTTTGGAGAGCGCTAAGAGAGAGTTCCTGGCAAATGGATTTGAGAAGACTTCACTGAAGGCCATCTGTGAGGAGGCCGGTATTACCACCGGGGCTCTTTATAAGCGCTATAAAGGAAAAGAAGATCTGTTTTGCGCTCTGGTGGAGGATACAGTAAAGGACTTGGAGGATATTCTGGTCCAGAAAGGCGGATTGGATGTGGCAGAACTTTCGGATAGCCAGTTGGTAAAAGCGTGGGATATGGATGAATCCTATATGATGTGGTGGTTTCAGTTTTTGTACCAACGCCATGACGGTTTCGTTCTGCTATTGCGGTGCGCCGAGGGTACCGTTTACTCCAATTTTCAGCATGACTGGGTGGAACAGATGACGGCCTCCACTGGAAAGTATCTGCGGGAGGCTCAGAGTCGAAACCTGACGGGGGTGTCCATATCCATGGAAGAATTGCATGTGTTGTTGTCTGCCTTTTGGACGACCATCTATGAACCATTTATCCATGATTTTACCTGGGAACAGATTGAATTACATTGCAAGGTTGTGTGTAAGTTGTTTGACTGGTACCGGGCCTTGGCGTTTCGCGTATAACCGCGTCCGGCCAGTCTCCCACGCGAATTTTGTGAAAAGGGGGAACGACGGGCGGGGTTACTTAGACGATTCGGAGTGTTTGAGGCGGTGGATTGAAGTTGTGCTGAGATAAGAATAGATCTCTCTTCGGAGAGATTGTGTTTTAACCTTGCGGTTAGTAAAAACTAACCTATGGAGAGGAGGAGAAAAGATTGTTCAAAAAAGTATTGGAGTATGCCGGTGAGTATCGGAAGATCACTTACCGGGCTATTGCGGCTATGCTGGTTGGTCTGGTGATGAACCTTTTGCCGTTTTTCTTCATTTACCAGATTATCCGTCCGCTTTTGACGGGGGAATCTCTCCCTGGAGCCGGCGTGTTTGGGTGGGTGGCAGCCATCGCAGTCTGCGGAGTGCTGTACGCACTGTTTTATGTCTGGGGGTTGTCGCTCTCCCATGAGGCGGCCTATCACACGCTGGAGAATCTGCGGCTCTCTCTGCAGGGAAAACTGGAGAGGCAGCCGCTGGGAGTCATCCAGGAAAAAGGTGTGGGGAGCATCAAGAAAATGTTTATTGAGGATATTGACAGTATTGAGATTTTGCTGGCCCATACATTGCCAGAAGGGTTTGCCAATCTGCTTATACCGATTCTCGTCTTTGTGGCTATGTTTTTCGCAGACTGGAAGCTGGCTCTCTTGTCTTTGGCTTCCCTGCCATTGGGATTGGTGGCTATGATGGCTATGTACAAGTATGGCACGGGCCGTATGGGCGACTACTATGCCGCCGCGCAGAGGATGAACAACACCATTGTGGAATACATAAACGGCATGGAAGTGGTCAAAGTCTTTAACAGGGATGGGGAATCTTACAAGCGGTTTGAGAAAGATGTGCGCGGTTATCGGGATTTCACCTTGGCCTGGTACAAGGTATGTTGGCCTTGGATGGCGCTTTATAACAGTATTCTTCCCTGTGTGGCTATGCTCACTCTTCCCGTGGGATCTTATCTGGTGCTGAGAGGATACTCCAGTCTCCCTGACCTGGCCTTGGTTTTGTGCATGTCTTTTGGAATCGGGGCGCCTCTTTTGCGGGCGATAGGGTTTATGTCCACATTGCCGCAGATCAACTTTAAGATTGACAGTTTGGAACAAATGATGGGAGCGCCTTTCCTTCAGCAGACGGAGGATTCGTTTACCGGGAAGGATCACAAAATACAGTTTGAGAGAGTCCATTTTGCATACGGGGATGAGGAGGTTCTCCACGGAATCTCTCTGGATATCCCAGAGGGCGGTTTGACGGCCTTGGTGGGGGAGTCGGGAAGTGGAAAATCGACTCTGGCAAAATTGTTGGTACATTACTACGACGTGACCGGCGGCGCCATACGAATCGGGGGACAGGATATCCGCCAGATGAGTGTGGAGGCGCTGAACAATGAGATTTCTTATGTGTCTCAGGAACAGTTTCTCTTTAATATGAGTCTCTTGGAAAACATTCGGCTGGGAAGGCTGGACGCCACCGACCAGGAGGTGATGGAGGCGGCTGAGAAAGCCCAGTGTGGAGAATTCCTGACACGTTTGGACAAGGGGATTCACACTATGGCAGGGGACGGGGGCAAGCAGCTCTCCGGTGGGGAACGCCAGCGGATCTCTCTGGCCAGGGCAATTCTGAAGGACGCCCCGGTGGTGGTCTTGGACGAGGCCACCGCGTTCATGGATCCGGAGAATGAGGAGAAGATGAACGCGGCCATCGCTGAGGTGATCAAGGGGAAGACCGTGATTGTGATTGCGCACCGGCTTCACTCCATTGTGAATGCAGATCAGATCTGTGTTCTCCATGGGGGGAAACTGGAGTCTGCGGGGACCCACCAGGAACTGTTAGAGGAGAGCGGGGAGTATCGAAAACTCTGGAAAGCAGCGGAGGATAGCACCCGCTGGAAGGTGACGGCCTGGGATGAGAAGGGAGATGGAATCGTATGATTGCTTTGATGAGACGGATACTTGCAGTGTCAGGGGAATATAAGGGCAGGATCCAGTTGGCCTTCGTGTTTTCTTTCTTGAAATCTCTGTTGTCCAAAGCCCCGTTCATGTTGGGGTTTATGGCTCTGGCAGCGTTCTATGAGGGGAATATGACGGCACAATATTGCCTGTGGTTGGGGATTGCCATGGTAGCTTGCGTCGCGCTTCAGGTCCTGTTCCACCATGTGGCGGACCGGTTGCAGTCGGCGGCCGGATTTATGGTATTTTCCGACATGCGTATGGAGCTGGGCAGCCATCTGAGGCGTATGCCCATGGGGTATTTTACAGAGGGGAACATTGGGAAGATCAGTTCTGTGCTGTCCTCAGACATGGTGTTTATCGAGGAAAATTGTATGACGGTTCTGGCAGATATGATGAGCTATCTCTTTTCCCAGGCGATCATGATTCTATTTCTTCTATTTTTTAATGTGTGGATCGGCCTGGCTGCCCTGGGTGTGGTGCTTGTGATTCTCTTGATTGCCAGAGGGATGAAAAAAGAGAGCGCAGAGGACTCGGCGGTCAAACAGGAACAAAATGAGAAGTTGACCGATGCGGTCCTGGATTTTACAGAGGGAATTGGAATCATCAAGACGTATAATCTGTTGGGGGAGAAGTCAAAAGAGTTGACGGATAATTTTGCCGAGAGCCGCCGCACGGCTCTGGAATTCGAGGAGAACCACACACCGTTTCAGAGAAGTTTGAATATGATCTACGGCCTGGGATCCGCGGTGATTGTGGCGCTCTCCCTCTATCTGAACAGCCGCGCGCTGCTGGATGTAACCTATGTCGTGGGGATTTTGTTGTTTGTCTTTGATTTGTTTGGGCCGTTGAAAGCGCTGTATGGACAGGCCACCCGTCTGACGGTTATGAACAGTTGTATGGACCGGATCGAGGAGGTGTTCCGGGAGAAGGAGTTGCCGGACCAGGGGGAGAGTGTGATTCCTCCAAAGGGGAGTGAGCCGGAGGTGGAATTTCGCCATGTGGGCTTTGGCTATGGGGAGAAGGAGGTGCTGCATGATGTCTCTTTCGCCTTGCAGGCAGATCATATGCTGGCCCTGGTGGGCCCTTCCGGGGGAGGAAAGTCCACGATTGCCAGCCTCCTGACCCGGTTTTGGGATGTCCAGGCAGGGCAGGTTCTGATCCGGGGGAGGGATGTGAGAGAGGTGAGACTTTCTGATTTGATGGATCACATCAGTGTGGTGTTCCAGCGGGTATATCTGTTTCAGGATAGTATCTACAACAACATCAGCATGGGGCGGCCAGAGGCCACCCGTGAGGAAGTGATGGAGGCGGCGAAGAAGGCCCGTTGTTATGACTTTATTATGGCCCTCCCTGACGGTTTCGACACCGTCATAGGCGAGGGGGGAGAGACGCTGTCCGGGGGCGAGAAGCAGCGCATCTCCATCGCCCGCTGTATTCTCAAGGACGCTCCCATCGTCATCCTGGATGAGGCCACGGCCAGCGTGGACGCGGACAATGAGAGTTACATTCAGGAGGCCATCAGCCAACTGTGCCGCGGCAAGACGCTTCTGGTGATTGCCCACCGGCTGAACACCATCCGGGACGCAGACCAGATCCTCGTGGTTGCCGACGGAAGGATTGCCCAGAGAGGGACGCATGAAGCGCTGATGGAGCAGGAAGGAATCTACCGCAGCTTTGTCACAGTCCGGGAGAACAGCCAAGGATGGAATCGGCAGGGAGGATGAGGACTGGCTCTCGGCGAGCGGAAGATTAGAGAATTCTATGTGAACCTTATTTTTTCAGTGGCCCCTATAGTTGCCATTGCTCTGCTTTGTTTTGTTCATCCCAGAGTTTTGCGTACAGTCTCTCGTTAGAAAGTAGTTGTTCATGGGTTCCTTGCTCGACAATCTGTCCATCATCTAGAACAACGATTTTGTCTGCATTGCAGATAGACTGTAGGCGATGTGCAATTACAACGACTGTCTTTTCCTCCACTAAAGTAGAGACGGCCTGTTGAATCAGGACCTCATTCTTAGGGTCGAGGGAGGCAGTCGCCTCGTCCAGCAAAATCACAGGCGCATTTTTCAAAATCGCTCTCGCGATGGAAATGCGCTGTTTTTCCCCTCCTGATAAGGTGGAGCCGCCCTCGCCGACGATTGTCTGATAACCGTTTGGGAGTGTCATAATAAAATCGTGGCAGGCGGCAGACTTAGCCGCTTGTACGATTTCCTCATAAGAGGCATCCGGTTTTCCCATGCGGATATTTTCCTCGATCGTATCGTGAAACAAATAGACGTCTTGAAATACAATGCTGATATGAGAGAGTAAGTCAGCCGTTTTCATGTTTTTCAGAGGTACGCCGCCCAAGCGTATTTCTCCCTGGCTTGTGTCCCAGAAACGGGCGATCAATCTTGTGATTGTAGATTTACCGGAACCGGATAATCCCACTAATGCGGTAACTTGTTTTTCCTGGAATGTCAGTGAGAGATTATGCAACACCTCAGATTTTCCATAAGAAAAGCTTACCCTATCAAAGGTAATGTTCATATCCCGCGGCGCCTCGGATTTGACCGGTTCCGGTAAAGGCTTTTCGCTAAATAACGTCTCAATTCTATGCCCACTTCTTGTAGTTCTGGCGAAATCAGCGATAAACGTAAATAAAATCAAAATCGGATCGTAGAGCATTAAAGTTAGTATTAAAAAGAGAATATAGTAGTATG
Source organism: Blautia sp. (assembly GCA_047014865.1). Classification (GTDB taxonomy): domain Bacteria; phylum Bacillota; class Clostridia; order Lachnospirales; family Lachnospiraceae; genus Blautia_A. The sequence goes on from JBKXQO010000008.1 coordinate 57,976, forward strand.
GTTCCAATGTGCCTTCTGTGAGAAAACATCCTCCCACAAACATGACTAAGGCGATTCCGCAATTTAACACAAACCGCCCCAACATGCCGATCGGCGCGGCCGCTCCTGTTTCCATTCGAATCGCCGCGTTTTTCTGTCTGTTCATAGAATTTTGTAAACTTTTAAATTGTTTGCCGGCCATATGGAAAGCCTTTAAGGTCTGGATGCCTCCCACATACTCTAAAATCTGAGAAGAAGTTTCTTGCTGGGCTTTCTGTAAGTCGGCGCTGACATGGCTCATACGCCGGGAGCTTAGAAAGGCCAGAGGGAGCGCCAATGGAATGACAAGGAAAACCGCCAACATCATACGCCAGTCAAAGGCAGTGAGAGCAAGCAATATCAATGTCACACGTATGAAGACCGTGGAAATTTGCGGTAAAATCTTCTGAGAGAGAGTTTCAATTTCTGAGTAATCTCTCAACAGTACCGTGGACAAGTCTCCGGCATCACGGCTGTTAAAAAATCCCATGCTTAGAGAACGCAGATGTTCCCCCATGCGTATACGGGATTCTTTGATTGTCTCAGAAAATCCTACACAGAAATCAATGTATGTCTTTTGCCGGATAAAATTATAGACGATAAACTCTATCAGCAAAATGCCGCATAAAATCCACAGTTGGACTGCAGGAAAAGCCGTCTCTGGCTGAGCCACAGGTATGAGCAGGAGATAAATGGATATTAACATGACGGTGTTGGGGATAGCTGCCACAAGGCTGTCGAGAAAAGTCCAGCATAACAGTTTTCCATATTTTTTCGATTGTCCCAATGTCATCATTGTAAACCAATGTTTGACTCGCTTCATTTTTTACTCCCTCCTTCTTCGCATTGTTTGATTGTCCAACGGTCTTTTCGTTCATTTGCCGCGACCATTTCGGCATACAAAGGACAACTGCCCATAAGATTTTCATGAGTGCCGACTCCTTTTAACTCTCCTTGTTCTATAACGATCAGATTGTCGGCCCGTTCTACGGTTTTCAGACGGTGAGCGATCATCAATACCGTTTTGCCTTTTGAAAGTCGGGCAAACGCTTGCTGAATTTTTGTTTCATTCTCAGCGTCAGCATAGGCGGTGGCCTCGTCCAAAATGACGATGGGTGTGTCTCTCAAGAAGACCCTGGCGATGGCAAGTCGTTGTTTTTCCCCTCCGGAGAGATAGGCATCCTGTTCACCGATAACCGTTTCATATCCTCTCGGCAGATTGATGATCACATCATGGATACCGGCGTTTTTTGCCGCCTGTTCTACTTCCTCCCGGCTGGATCTTTGATTGCCCATACGGATATTATTTTCTATGGTGTCGTGAAATAAAAAATTTTCTTGGAACACATAGGACACTAAGTTGGTCAGCTTCTCCGGAGATATGTCGCGAATATCTGTACCTCCAATATAGATGTGTCCTTCTTCTGGTTCATAGAAACGTAGAAGCAACTGAGCCAGTGTAGATTTCCCGCCGCCGGATGGGCCTACGAATCCAGTGACGCTACCCGCTGGCAGGCTAAATGAAACATTTCTGACAACCGGTATTCCCTGTGTGTAGGAGAAGGAGACGTTTTCGAAAGTTACGTCGTAAGCCTGGGGATTTCCCGTACCGGTCTCGCTGACTTCTTCTTGCCTTAAGACATGATCAATCCGGTTCATACATTCGATCACATGATTGGAGTCCAGCACTTTTACCATCATATCTTCCATTGGTTCTTTTAGCCCGCTGCCAACTAAGAAAAACAACAATATTACCGGGAGAAAATCCTGGTAACTCTTTGCGGAAGGAAGCAGAAGAATTGCGGCGGGGATCAGGAACAGTAGTTGCGCTCCAAAGAACGCATAATAGGCCCCCATAGGTTTGGCGTTTGCGTGGGCGGTTTTTGAGACAACCGCGGCGAAATTGTTCAGATCCCTCTCATAGCGCCGGAATGCACTGATTGTACGGTTAAACACTTTTACGACCGACATTCCGTGAATATATTCCACAATCGTTCCTTGCATGGCCTCCTGTGCGTCTGCCAATTCTGCCTGTAGAGCAGCTTTGTCAGGCTTATTAAGGCAGGTGGACAACAAACATAGAGAGATAAATAGGGGGACCAGCGTGACCAGGGCTAACCGCCAGTCCATATAGAAGAGGTAAAGCATTGTGAAAACCGGCATGGCGATAGCGGCTATCATATCGCAAATATGATGTGCCAAAAAGACTTCTAATTGTTCTGTGTCATCGGAAAATATTTTCTTAATCGCCCCTTGCGTTGTTCCGGTAAAATATCCAGAGGGGATGTGGGACAATTTTTCCATCAGTTTCAACCGTAGTTCGTAGATAATCTCATAGGCCGCCGTGTGAGCCAATGCTGAGGAGCAGAAAGTACAAACCCCATACAACAGTACGGAAGAGAGGGTGATGAGAGAATAGATAAAAATATTTGTACGATTCACCTGCTCCAAAGACATATAGTTATTTAGTAATTCCAAGATCACAGAGTAAATCGTAAAGTAGGGAACGATTCGGGCAACGGCGGATAGAACGGACAGGACTCCAGCCGCGATCAACTTTCGTTTTTTCTCTCCGGCCAGCTCCAGAAGCCTTGCAATTCCGATCTTGTCTTTTTTGGTTTTCGATTTTTGGCGCATAAACATTCCTCCTTGGTTAGTATTTGCTAACCTGCTGTTAAAAAAATCAAGCCATCGCTGGCTGTTTTGTTAAGAGACACTTGTCTCAATGTGAACACAGCATTATAATAGCAAGTGAGTATGCTTATTTCAATAGGACTGACAGAAATGAGACAAAAACGAAAAAGTGTCTTTCAGGAGGCGATATTATGGAACGGAGACTTGAAATCGAAAAAGAGGCTGGCCAGATCGAGCAATGGATGATGGAAGCTCTTCTGACTTTGATGACGAAAAAGAAGTATGGGGATATTCGGGTCAGGGAAATATCTGATGAGGCGAAATTGGCCCGTTGTACCTTTTACCGCTATTACACTTCCAAAGATGAGTTGTTATTGCGATGTTGCAGGGTACAGGCAAATAAGTTGGCCGCCCGGATGCGGCAGGAAAATTATTATACGTTTTTTGGGGTTTCTATCGCCTATTTTTCGTTTTTTTTAGAGGAACGGGCATTTTTTGAACTTCTGAGAAAAAACGATCTGCTTTACTTTTTCCTGCGTTCTTATGACGAATTGATGTTTGATGTTGCGCGTGCAGTTAAGCAAGAAAATCACGAAAAGGATTCCGCCGATTTTTCCCGCAAGGTTCACGCGCACTTCCTCTATGGCATGCATGGACTGTGGGGGATCGCAGATTCATGGCTGCGAAACGGATGTCAGGAATCTCCCGAAGAACTGGCCCAATACATCACCGCATTTTTGGTCGAATCTTTTGAAGGGGAACCAGATTGTCAGTATTATGCTAAACATGGTAAATATCCTTATAATCCGTGTTATATCAAACCAGCAAATGATATCTGAAGGTTATGGACCAGTAGCAAAACAGATTGGAAATATTGACATCTGAGCATTGGGATTCGTATAGCATAAGGAAAAAAAGTATTGACAAAGGACGGATATGGCGTTAAAATAACGCTGTTATTAAATAACTGCGTTATCGAAAAGAGGTGGAAAATGAGAGCTGCAAACGAAAGGCTGGCCGCTGATCTGATGGCGGCTGGTAAGAAGGAGTTTTTGAACCACGGGTTTATGGGAGCTTCCCTCCGGAATATTGCGGCCTCACTGGGCGTGACTACGGGGGCTATTTATCGCTATTACACAGATAAAGAGGCGCTGTTTGACGCCATTGTGGCTGAGCCGGCCCAGCGGTTGGAGGCTTTCTATCGGGAGGAACAGCGCAATTTTGCCGATCGATCGTTACAAAGCCAGTTGCAGGAATTACCAGAGCTGTCCGACGAGAAATCTTCCTGGATGATGGAACAGATCTATGATCATTTCGACGCTTTTAAGCTGATTGCCTGCTGTTCTGTGGGGACTCGTTATGAGCACTATATCGATACGTTGATTGAGATTGAGTCTGAGGCTGGACGCCGCCTGATTGATCAGATGAAGGAGGAGAATATTCCGGTGCGTGATTTAGACGATGAATTGATTCATATTTTATCCAGCGCGCTGTTCAATGGGATTTTCGAGACGGTCCGCCATGACATGTCCCGTGAGAAAGCGTTTGCGCACACAAACGCTCTCAGGGAATTTTACTCTGCCGGGTGGTTTAAGGTTCTAGGGATATCAGGAGATTGATTATCCCTTTTCTTTCACACAAGAAGTTAGTGATAGCTAACCAACAAAAAAGGGAAGCGGATGATCTGAGGCAAAGATCACATTACAGAGAGGAGCAATTTAAAATGAAAGAAAAGAAGACGCCGTCCCCTTACCAAATTCTGTGGGGATGGGCAGGAAAGTATCGCAGAGGCTTTTATGGATCTGTGGCTTTGGCAATCTTGGGAGTTGCGGGAACCATGTTGTCTTATTTTAGTATTGCAGCCATGATTCGTCTGCTATTGGGAGGGGGCGGATTTAAGGAGGGGATGCCCTTGTGTGCTTTGGTATTGGCAGGCTATGTGATAAAATCCATCTGTTCCAGTCTGTCCACGGCTTTATCCCACGGGGCGACCTACCACACTCTGAGAGAGCTGCGTAAGGCCTTACTGGTCAAGTTGACCCGGGTGCCTATGGGAACGGTGCTTGACACACCGTCCGGTCAATATAAGATCACAATCGTGGAGCGGGTGGAAGGGATGGAGCCAACTTTAGCCCATCTGCTTCCGGAGATGACGTCCAATATCCTGGTCCCCCTTGCCATCAGCATCTATATCTTTGTAGTGGACTGGAGGATGGGGCTGGCCTCCATTGTGACTCTGGTACTGGGGGGAATCATCGCCTCCCAGAGCACGAAGACCTATGGAGTTAACTGGGAAGGTGCGGTGAGAGTGGGGAGACGTATGTCCAATGCCATTGTGGAGTATGTGGGTGGAATTCAGGTAGTCAAGGCTTTTAGCCAGTCGTCGGGTTCTTACAAAAAGTATTCTGACGCAGTGGAGGAGAATGCGGCCTACTATGTCAACTGGATGAGGCAAAACCAGAAATATATGGTTTTGATGTTGACGGTTACGCCGGCAGTCTTGGTATCGGTACTTCCTGTCGGCCTGATTTTGTGGTCTGGCAAAAGTCTGCAAATAGGGGATTTCTTGACCGTTATTGTGCTGTCCTTGGGATTGACTGGGCCTCTGATTGCGGCGATGAGTTTCGTGGACGAGCTGGCGGTGGTGGGAACCAATGTGGGGGAGATTTCGACTATTCTGTATGCCCCTGAACTGGTTCGGCCAGCGGCACCGGCGACTCTAAAGGGGAGAGACATACGGATGAAGGACGTCTATTTTTCCTATGGCGAAGAGGAGGTGCTTCATGGGATCGACTTGAATATTCAAGCAGGCAGAGTTACGGCCTTGGTGGGGCCTTCTGGATCAGGTAAATCGACGCTGGCCAAATTGATTGCCGGTTTTTGGGATGTGGCGGAAGGATCTATCACTTTAGGAGGTGTGGATCTGCGTAACATTCCGTCGGACCAGTTAAACAGTCAGATCGCTTACGTCTCGCAGGACAATTATCTTTTCAACACCAGTATCCGGGAGAATATCCGTATGGGAAGACCAGAGGCCACAGATGAGGAGGTGGAGGCTGTGGCAAGGGCTGCGGGGTGCGAGGATTTTATTCTTGGGCTTGAGCAGGGCTATGACACGGTGTGTGGCGGAGGTGGAGGCCGCCTGTCCGGCGGTGAGAAACAACGAATTTTTATTGCCAGAGCGATGTTAAAAGACGCTCCCATTGTCATTCTCGACGAGGCCACTGCCAGTATGGATCCGGAGAATGAGGCTGTTATACAGAGAGCGGTCTCCACGTTGACCTGGGGTAAGACTTTGATCGTAATCGCTCATCGATTGTCCACCATCGCAAATGCAGACAAGATTGTGGTTGTGGAAAATGGCCGGATTGCGGCGCAGGGCAGGCAGGAAGAATTGCTGGAACGGTGTCCGCTGTACGCACAGATGTGGGAGGCTCATCTGGGAGCCCGGGACATGGTGTGAGAGCCAGGGTTGAAAAAGGAGAAAGAGATATGTTTGGTGTCATGAGGAAAATTTATGAATTTGCAGGAAGCCGTAAAAGTTTGTTTCGGAGAGCCGCTGTAATTGCGTTTTTGGGCGCAGTTTTTGCAGCCTTGCAATTTATGGCGTTGCTGCTGACTTTGGATATGTTGGTGGATGGGAGAACGGTGAAGATATGGCCGGTGATTGGCATCATGGCGGTTTCTATTGCCGGCCGTGCAGCATGCTCCTATTATGCCACCAACGCGGAGACTGAGACCGGATATTTTATGGTGGCGGAGAAACGGGTGCGCATTGGGGACCGGCTTCGCTATATTCCTATGGGATATTTTAACCAGAATTCACTGGGAAATATCACCGCTGTGGTCACGACAACGCTCAGCGATGTGGAGAACACGGCGGCCAGGTGCCTGGTCATAGTATTGGGAGGGTTTCTTAACACGTTCGCCCTCTGCCTGGGGCTTACCGTGGTGAACTGGCGGCTGGGTCTCCTTGCCATCGCCGGAATCTTGGCTTATCTGGCGGTCACGGAGTTTGCTCAGCGGGCCATGTTGAAGACTGGGCCGGAGCGGCAATATGCGCAGATGGATCTGGTGGAGGCCGTTCTGGAATATATTCAAGGGATCGGTGTGATCCGCGCCTATGGTCTGGAGAAGGACAATGGCCAGGCGGCGGCCAGGGCTGTGGATGTCAGTGAAAAGAAGGCGCTGGCACTGGAATACTCTGTGGTTCCCTGGGGAGCGGTCCGCCAACTGGTGATCCGGGTGTTCAGTGTGGCGATTGTCGTCTGCTCTTTCTTTTTCTACGATGTGGGTACCATGTCTTTGGCTCGGTGTTTGCTTATGTTCATCGCTTCTTTTATGCTGTACGCAGAGTTGGAGAATGCAGGAAATATGGCGGATAATCTGCAAATGCTGGGGATTTCCATGGATAAGGCAAGTTCCATGGACCGGACGCCTATTATGGATATTGAGGGGGAGGAGATCACCCCGAAACATAGTGAGATCTCATTCAAAAATGTGAGTTTTTCCTATGAAAGACGTAGAATTCTGGACGATGTGACTCTCACCATACCGGAGAAAACCACCACAGCGATTGTAGGTCCGTCAGGAGGTGGGAAGACGACGTTGTGTAACTTGATCGCCCGGTTCTGGGATGTGGATCAGGGTTCCATAAGTGTGGGTGGGCACGATGTCAGGGAGTATAAGTTGGACAGCCTGATGCGAAATATCTCCATGGTATTTCAGGAAGTCTATCTGTTTCATGATACCATTGAGAATAATATTCGCTTCGGAAGTCCGGCCGCCACCCATGAACAGGTGGTGGCGGCGGCCAAGAAGGCCTGCTGCCATGAGTTCATTATGGAGCTGCCACAAGGGTATGAGACGGTGTTGGGCGAGGGGGGAGAAACACTCTCCGGCGGGGAGAAGCAGCGGATATCCATTGCCCGTGCAATGTTGAAAGACGCGCCGATTATCTTGTTGGACGAGGCCACATCCAGTGTAGATCCAGAGAATGAAGATAAACTACAGGCTGCCATCGAGGCGCTGACCCATGATAAGACGATTGTCATGATCGCTCACCGCCTAAAGACAGTCCGCCGTGCGGATCAAATCCTAGTTCTGAAATGTGGGCATATTGTGCAAAGAGGCACCCATGAAGAGCTGGCAGTCCAGCCAGGCGTATATGCGGATTTTATCCGTCAGCGCGAGGAAGCCACCGGCTGGAGGCTGGCTTAAAAGAAGCAGGCGGATAGAAAAGTGGCGGGAATGGCGGCGGATACAGGCGCAAGGCTTAGCGGCTTTGCGCCATTTTCCGGTATTCCACTGGCAGAAGTCCTGTGTTTTTGCGAAATAATTCAGAGAAACGGCTGGCCTTTCGATAACCGACGGCCTGAGCCACTTGCCCGATGGAGAGGTCAGTGGAGGAGAGCAGATGTTCGGCCTGGCCGACGCGGCGCTGTTGGATATACTCTGTGACGGTACACCCGTGAAATTGTCTGAAAGAGGCTTTCAGCTTTGTGGATCCCATACAGGCGATTTTGGACAGACGTTCCAAGGGCAGCTCCAAGGCGTAGTGATCGTCGATGTAGGCGGTCACATTCTCCAAATGACGCAGGTCTGACTGCGCCAGCCGTCTCTTCTGTGGCTTTGAACTGGGCTGATGGCGATTGACGATGAGAGAGACGGCCTCGGAGACTTTACTCTCATAGAATAGTTTGGCGGCGATTCCGTCACCGCGGTAATCCTTGACAGATTTAAGCAAATGTACCATCTCCAGAAAGTGATCCGTCTGGTCGATGAATTGAAAGGCTTCCAGCAGATGAAAAGAATCTTCAGGGTACCGTTGGCGAAGATAAGACTCATAGTAGGATGGCGCCACCTCGATTCCAATGGAGACGATGGGAATTTTCTTGTGGACCAGTATCCGGCAAGGCTTTTGGCTGCCAATGTGGCTTTGTACGCATCCGGCCCGGAGCCGCCGGTAGGGAGAGAGCTCCTCCCCGGATATGGATTCATACCAGGAAATGCTGATCAGTCCGGGAAGTTGAAATTCCAGGAGAGAGTCCTGGTGAAAATAGAAATCGTGGATCCGGATATCGAATAAGTTCTGTTGTCCATAAGTCCAGTAATATCCCTCCCCGATGGATTCTTGCAGCCGCCAGCACAGTCCCATGGAACCAAAACGGTGGTTGGACGGCTCCGGCGTAAACCCAAATTCCTGAAGTTGCGGGGCATACATTTCTTCAATCACATCTCTCAAAAGACGCACCTCCTTGCCTTGATCAGACGCAATTCCACCCTGATTGGACGAACAAATTCCCAAGTTATTGAAATGTTTTACAAGCCAGGGTATGCTAGGTTGGTAGTTAGATAAAACTAACTTAGACGATAACACAGAACCTTTTTATCGTCAAGTAAGGTGTCTGTCAAAAGGAGGATTTTTATGTTAGGTGAGAGGAGACAAAGATGTCAGGAAGCAGGGGTGGGAGAGCTGGCAACGGCAGGAAATTTCGCAGCCTTGGTGGGTTGGGTGACGGAAGGAGTGATTGATTTTGAGATCGGATAAGAAAGGTTTCTCTTTGTTGATGGAATGGGCGGGAAGGGACCGGATGTATATATATGCAGCCATCCTTCTGTCTCTGATCTCAAGCGTCAGCGCCATCGTGCCTTATTTTGTGTTTTATCAGGTTATTGATGCCGTGGTGTCGGGGGACTGTAATTTTGACGATGCCGTGGGGTGGGCAGTGGTGGTGCTGGTGGCGACGGCTGTCAGAGTCTGCTGTAATTTGGCGGCCAGCCTTTCCTCGCACCGGGGCGCTTACAATACGCTGTTCAAGGTGCGCTGTATGGTGACGGAACATATGGCGGGGATGCCGCTGGGCGCTCTGAGCGAGCGCAGTACCGGAGAGATTAAATACGTGATGAATGAGAGTATTGAGAAGTTGGAGCTGTTCTTAGCGCATAATCTGCCGGAATTGGTCTTGTACTTATCGGGGCCTGTCGTGATGTTCTTGTATCTGATGACTGTGAATGTACCCTTGGCGCTGGTCAGTGTGATTCCACTGCTTATCGTGGCCTTAGTTATGGGAGTGATGTTCAAGCGCTTCTCCAAGTTTATGGACCAGGTCAACTCTGTCAGCGGCAACCTGTCCAGTTCTATCAACGAGTATGTAAACGGTATGCGTCTGATCAAGGCATACAATATGAGCACGCAGTCTTTTGCGAAGTTCTCTGCGGCCATTGAGGGACAGCATGCCGTGTGGGGCGCTATCTCCAGGGCTACCGGTCCTCTGTATGCGGCCTACGTGGTCTTGTTGGAATGTGGAATTCTCTTTCTCGTTCCCTTGGGGAGCTATCTCTATGTCCGAGGTTTTATCACAGCCGGCGTGTTGCTGTTGTTTGCCTTTGTGGGTACCCAGTATCTCATAGACATCCGTCCGCTGCAAGAACTTGGCTCCAATCTATCCTATGTGCTCAACGGAGTCAGGCAGGTGAAGGAGATCTTGGACACTCCTGTGTTTGGGGAGGGAAGGCCTTTTCCCAAGAGTCAGGACATCCAGGTCCGCGACGTCTCTTTCGCGTATGGGAAAGATCAGCCGGTGTTGGAGCACTGCAATTTACACATTGCCCACGGCGAGCGGGTGGCTTTCGTGGGGGAGTCCGGCGTAGGTAAGACTACCTTGGTTCAGCTAATCTCCCGTTTTTATGATGTGACCGGCGGGTCGATCAAAATAGGGGGCGTCGATGTGAGGGATATTGATTATGAGGAGCTTTTGCAAAATGTCTCTGTGGTGTTTCAGCAGAGTTTTCTCACACGGGGGAGCGTGTTTGAGAACATTGCCATGGGAGACCGGGGAGCCACTCTTGAACAGGTGCGCTCTGCGGCCAGAAAGGCTCAGATTGACGATTTCATTCTATCTCTGCCTGAGGGGTATGAGACTAAGGTGGGCAGTTATGGGACACGCTTCTCCGGCGGACAAAAACAGCGGATCTGTATTGCCAGGGCAATCCTAAAAAACGCGCCGGTACTGATTCTGGATGAGGCCACCAGCGCGGCGGACCCGGAGAATCAGTTGGAGATCGACCGGGCCATTGAGAATCTGTGCCAGGGGAAGACTGTCATCATCGTGGCACACCGTCTGGGTATTGTGAGCGGTTGTGATCGGATTGCGGTGGTGGAAAAAAAGGGGATCAGCCGTGTGGGAAGCTTCGAGGATATGCAAAAGAACAGTACTTACTTTGCGAAAGCCTGGGGGGATTACCATGCAGCGAGGAATATTCGTTACAGTCTGAAGACAGAAAGAGGAGGGGTGAAATGAAAAGCGGAGTGTTTCAGATTGGGGGGAGGCTGAAGGTTTCCATCGGGGGCGTCGTGGTGGAAGGGCTGTTGAGCGGTTGTAACTTTTTGGTGCTCTTTCAGGTGTTGCACTTGATCTTTGACCGGGATATAAAGTATTTGGATATTTTGCAAGTGACAGGTATCTTGGCGGTTATCTTTGCACTGCGCCTGGTGATCTACCTGACTGCCTACACAGGTAGCCAGATTGGAGGATCGGATGTGAGCAGAAGAGTGCGCATCGCTATCGGAGACAAGTTGAGGAAGATTCCTCTGGCTCTGTTCACGAAGAATCGCACCGGATTCTATATCAACGGGGCGACCAGTGAGGTGGGGGACTATGAGCAGGTTCTGACTCACAAGGTGGCAGATATAACGAAAAACGCAATTCTACTGCTCATGGTGGGAATCTATGGCTGTACACTGTATCTGCCCATCGGGGGACTTATGTTGACGTCCACGTTGCTGGTTGTCCCTGCCATGGCGTTGTCCGTTCATCAGGTTCAAATCTATGGGAAGAAAAAAAACTATGCCCGGGAAGAGAATGTGAGCGCCATCACAGAGTATTTGGCTGGGAGCCAGACGCTGCGCTCCTATGGCCTGGTGGGGACAAAGAACCAGTCGGTTACCCAGACCATGAGGGATTACTCCAATGTCAGTTACCGCTACGAGAAGGCGATCCTCCCCATTGGTTTTGGTTTTGTCTATTGTAGCTATGTCGTCCTGGCTGTGTCCATTCTCCTGTCTGTGCGTGCATGGCTGTCTGGCGTTGTGGATCCCTCAGCGCTGATTTTGTTGATTATGTTGCCGCTTTTTGTGGCGAAGCTGAACATGACCTTGTTCATCGACTTGACGGCGTACCGGAATTTGTTGATCTCCAAGGATAAACTCGACAGCATTTTCGCAGAAGAGGAGGAGCAGGCTCAGGATGAGGTTTTCGCGCCTCAAAATATGCAGATCTGTTTTGAGAAGGTGAGTTTCTCTTATGTGGAGGGGGAACCGGTACTCCGGGAAGCCAGTTTCACCATACCGGAACACGGTTTGACGGCCATTGTAGGTGATTCCGGTTCCGGGAAATCTACTATATTGAACCTGATATCGAAATATTACGTTCCCCAGAGCGGACATATAACTCTGGGCGGCGTGGACATATCTAGGGTTTCGGCTGAGCAAGTGCTGTCTTGCATCAGTATGGTGGATCAGGATGTATTTTTATTTAACGACACTGTCCGCGAAAACGTCCGCTACGCCCGCAGAGGGGCCACGGAGGAAGAGATACGGCAAGCCTGTGAGTTGGCCAACTGCGATGGATTTATCCGTGATCTGGAGAACGGCTATGACACGGAGATCGGGGAGAATGGGGAACGGCTGTCCGGAGGGGAACGCCAACGGCTCTCTGTGGCCCGGGCAATCTTAAAAGATGCTCCCATCATCTTGCTGGATGAGGCCACAGCTTCTCTGGATATTGCGAATGAATTGGCGGTAAAGCAGGCGGTGGCCAATCTGCTGAGGGAGGACAAGACGGTGATAATGATCGCTCATACACTACCCATCATCAAGGACGCTGACAAGATTTTGGTACTGGAGAAAGGCCAGATCACAGAGAGTGGGACTCACAGGGAGTTGGTGGCAGCCAATGGGAAATATACATCTATGTGGAGGGCATCGCAGACATTGAAATAGGATGAGGATGGTTTGGGCGGGGCAAGCCTGGCAGAATCCACAAGCCAGACTTTTTTCCGAGAGGCTGTGTGATGTCTGGGATACTTACCCTTGAAAATGTGCAGGGTATTGACTATAATGAAATCTAGAGTTTTCTGTCCAAGGACGGAGAAAGTGAGGTATGGTATTTGCAGACAGAACAGCTAGAGTTCGACAGCATCGAACAGCAACAGGCTATTTTTGGTACGCAGGATCAATTTGTAAGGCTTATCGAGAAAGCCTTATCTGTGAATATAGGGTTGCGTGACTCCAAGGTGGAGATCCAAGGGGAATCAGAACGGAGTGTGAAGTGTGGGGCGGATGTTCTTTGCTCTCTGCTGAGACTTCATGGGCAGGGGGAGGCGATCAACAGCGATGTGATCTACCGCCTGATCGAGGAGGCGGCGGCAGGGGATCTGGACGAGACGTTCCAGGCCATGGGGGATGCCGTCGCCTTGACTCAGAGAGGGAAGCCCATCCGGTGCAAGACAATCGGTCAGAGAAATTATGTGAAGGCCCTGCGGGACAATGTGGTGACCCTGTGCATCGGCCCAGCCGGGACAGGGAAGACTTACCTGGCAGTGGCCCAGGCGGTGCAGGAGTTAAAGGCCGGCAAGATCGAGCGGATTATCATGAGCCGACCAGCCATAGAGGCCGGGGAAGAGCGTCTGGGATTTCTCCCCGGGGATTTGTCACAGAAAGTAGATCCCTATCTGCGGCCGTTGTATGATGCTTTGTACGATATGTACGGTGCAGAGAAGTCGGAGAAACTCAGGGAGCGGGGAACCATTGAGATTGCTCCCCTGGCCTACATGCGAGGGAGAACTTTGAATCATGCCCGGGTCATCATTGATGAGAGCCAGAACGCATCTCTCTCCACCCTGAAGATGGCGTTGACCCGTCTGGGGGAGGGGTCTAAGATGGTTTTGACCGGGGATGTGACACAGATCGACTTGCCGAAGACAGCGGATTCCGGTCTGGAGCGGTGCGCCCAGATTCTAAGTTCCATAGAGGGGATCGGCATCGTCCGCCTGAACAACCGGGACGTGGTGCGCAATAAGATTGTCAAGGATATCGTCAAAGCCTTTGAGAAGGCGGAAGGTGAGAAGGAGAGACGGACGGCGCAGCCGCCGCGTTTGCCGCGAAGGAAGAGATAGGGACGAAGGGGGAGAAAATCATGACGATATTTATCGAGAACGAGTACAACGGGGAGATCTCCCTGGACTGCGCTCACTATGCCAATCTGGTGGCGGAGAAGGTGTTGGACATGGAGGGATGCCCTTACGAGGTGCAGATCAACTTGGTACTCACAGATAATGAGGAGATTCAGAGGGTGAACCAGCAGTTTCGGGATATCAACATGCCCACGGATGTGCTCTCCTTCCCCATGGTTCCCTTTGAGCAACCTGGGGATTATGGGATTTTGGAGGAGGAAGATTCCTATTTTGATCTGGACACAGGCGAATTGATTCTGGGGGATATCATGATCTCTATTCCCAGGATGGAAGCCCAGGCGTTGGAGTACGGACACAGCCAGATCAGGGAGTTCAGCTTCCTGGTGGCCCACAGTATTCTACACTTGCTGGGGTACGACCACATGACGCCCCAGGAGGCGGGGCAGATGGAGGAAAAACAGTCCGAGGCGCTGAACGCGTTAAATATTCGGCGCTGATTCCGCTTTACAATTGCATAAATTAAAAACTACTGCCGATACTATAGAAAAAGAAGTAACCACTGTTACGAAAAAAGGAGCAAGCACTATGAGAAAGGTATTCTATGGTATCGGTATTTTTATGACTTTGTGCCTGTTGACACTGGGTTCCTACGGCACTTACAAGTTCTCGGACATGCGCCTGCAATTGGTGGAGATGGAAAAACAATTGAAAGAGGAGCAGTCTTTAAAAGCGGACACAGTACAAAACCGGATTGCCGCCGACACCCAGTGCACTATCGAGGAGTATGACAAGAATTCTGGGGAGTTGAACCAGAGAACTAAGGTGACATCCACCAACTTGCTGGGAATGAATAGGGAGGATTTGACGGCGTTTTTGAAGAAGAGCAAGACGCCTTATTATACTTACAGTTTGGTTGCGTTTTCCCCTCAGCATGTGGTGATTCGCCAGACGAGGACGTTGTATGAGACTTACTATCTGACGGAGGAAGACGGGAAGGTTCAGGTCTACAAGGGGGACAAGGAGACGCTGTATGAGCCCACGCAGATTGCGGTGGACCAGCTTCCGGACAACCTTCAAAAGGAGATCCAGGCAGGAAAATATCTGGACAGTGAGGAGGATCTCTACAGTTTTCTGGAGAACTATTCCAGCTAGGAGATAATTATAACGATACAGGGGCTGCATGTTGCGGGATGGGCACAGCAGCCCTCCAGGCGGGGTGGGACTGATAAGCAGTAAATCCCGTCTTTAATTTACTTGTTTTCCAAATTTTTTGAGCGTCGGTATTCCAGCGGAGATAGAGTAAATTGCTTTGTGCTGTCAGCGTATCAAGATCAATAAAAAATTCCATTCCCTCATAAATGCGGCAAGGATAGAAAGATTGCTTTCGAGCAAAACGTTCTGTCAAAGAGATTTCTCCAGTTTTTACATATACAAAGTTTTCGTCATTTAAAATGATTTCACAAATCCCGGTCACACAGTGGTTCAAGACCGTCTGGAGAAGAGGAAGAACAGAGAAAATGTTCAAATAAATTAAATGATATATTTAAAAAATTCAATTGGATTTAATTGTATTCCTGCTGTATGATAAATGCAAGAGGGGAGGA
Source organism: Blautia sp. (assembly GCA_047014865.1). Classification (GTDB taxonomy): domain Bacteria; phylum Bacillota; class Clostridia; order Lachnospirales; family Lachnospiraceae; genus Blautia_A. Next base: position 73,428 of record JBKXQO010000008.1, read on the forward strand.
ATGCAAATGTTATTTTCGATTGTCATATCGTATCTACCTTACACCGTGGTGACGGCTTTCACACCGGGACCCAACAATATAGTGGCGCTCTATGCGGTGAGCCAGAACGGTTGGCGTAAGGGAAAGAGCGTTCTGTGGGGAATTGCCGCTGGTTTTCTGAGCGTCATGGTGATCTGCGCGCTGTTTTGCTATGAGTTGGCCAGGTATATCCCATCCATGACGGGAATTCTCAAATATGTGGGAGCTGCTTACATTGTCTATCTGGCCGTCCATGTGGCACTGAGTAAACCTGACAACGACGAGGGGGAGCAGATGTCTTTTATGAAGGGATTTCTGTTACAGTTTGTCAATGTAAAGATTATTCTATATGCGATCACTGTCTTCACAGGGTATGTATTGCCCCACGATATGAGTCTGGGGATTTTGCTGGTTCATGCGGCGATAGTGACAATGGTGGGCGTGGCTGGTACCCTTACATGGGCGGCGGCAGGCGGTGCGCTCCAGAAATTCTTGACTAAGTATTACCGGCCGTTCAACCTTGCCATGGCGTTGGTACTCCTGTGGTGCGCAGCCTCGCTGGTATTTGAATAATGGGAGGAGATAAGATGATTTATCAGAGCAAGGAAATGGAGCAGAGGGCAATTTTGCAGACTGCGGCACAGATGTGCGCCGCAGCGCGGACAGCTCCCAAAGCCCATGGAAAAGATCAGATTTACACCGTGGTTCTCACCGGAGAGGATAAAGACCAATTGGCCAGAGAGATGGAGGCGTTGGGGTATGAATTGATGGGAGAACGGATGAATACCTGGTACGGAAGGGATGCCAACAACGTGCGCAATGCCGGGGCAGTAGTGTTGGTCGGCGCAAAAAAAGCGTATCGAGGAGTCCCGAACTGTGGGTATTGTGGTTTTGAGGACTGTAGTTCCTGCAAAGATGCAGGCGGAAACTGTGCCCATGCCTATGTGGATCTGGGGATTGCCGTGTCCTCCGCAGTGTCTGTGGCCGCTGCTGAGAAAATCGATTGCCGTGTGATGTTTTCTATCGGAAAGACGGCCATGCAGCTCTCGTTTACGGATGAGGAAGTGTTCTGGCTCGGCATTCCTTTGTCCGTCTCCGGAAAAAATATTTTCTTCGACCGCAATCTCTTTCACGATTAGGGGAGGCCACTGCGTCCACAAGAGGGAACGGCAGTGTGCACGCTGTGGAGCACGGGCGGTGAAGCTTTTAGGTTTACATAGGAATCGGCACACGGTATAATGATGGCAAGAGGCGTTCTCACAGGATGCGTTGGCGGAAAAGGTGCATGTTTCCAGACAGACGATTTCGAATTGGAAGAATGGTAGGAGCTATCCAGGTGTGAACAGTCCGATCTTGCTCAGCGAAGTTTTTGGCGTCTCTTTAGATCAATTAATCAAAGGAGATGTAGAACAAATGAGAGAACAAATTTTAGGGTTTTTATAGAGTCTTTATGACTGTGGAATGCAGAGGAACTGGTATTTACGATGAGATGATATGAGACAATACATTGGGAAATTTGTGGGAGCTTTCTAAATAATATGAGCAAAATCAAGCAGATATCGGCCGTCTGCTTGATTTTGTATTAGGATTAAGGTGTTGAGAACCGTTGCACAGGCTGTAATTGCATGCGAGTGGCAATAAGGTTATGGGCAAGTAGCGAAGGGGATCGCGGCTACCCGCTTTGGTTAAAAGTTGGAATCACAATCAGGAGATCTGATTGAAAATAGGAAGACGGAGGAGAGACGAAAATGAGACAATATGTGGTAGATGCTTTTACCGATGAAGTATTCCATGGAAATCCTGCTGCCATCTGCATCTTGGATCAGTGGCTGCCCGAGTCCTTGATGATGCGCATCACCATGGAGAACAATTTATCTGAGACGGCATTCGCAGTGAAGGAAGGGGAGAGGTACCGTCTGCGGTGGTTCTCGCCTGGGGGTGAGATTGATCTGTGTGGACACGCCACCTTGGCCTGTGCTTTTGTTCTTCTCAATTTCTACGAGAGAGAAAGAGAACGGATAGACTTTGAGACCTTGAGCGGTCCTTTATATGTCAAGAGAAAGGCGGATCTGTACGAGATGGATTTTCCGGCCTATTCCTTGAGACCTGTGGAGGTTACCGCGCAGATGAGCGATGCTCTGGGTGCAGAACCGTCTGCGGCCTATATGGGCAGGGATCTGCTGTGTGTGTTTGAGGATGCCGAGGAAGTCTTGAGGATGAATCCCAGTCAAGAAAAGATAAAGGCGTTGGACGGCCTTCTACTGCACGTGACGGCCTGTGGGAAGGACTGCGACTGTGTCTCACGCACATTCGCGCCGAAATGTAACGTGGCGGAGGATCCGGTCTGTGGATCCGGACATTGCCACATTGTGCCCTATTGGTCCGGTCGCCTGGGGAAAGAGACGATCGTGGCGTATCAAGCTTCCAGGCGGGGAGGTACCTTGTATTGTCAGATAGAGGGGGACAGAGTAAAACTGGCCGGTAAGGCGGCGCTGTATTCCGTGGCGGATCTGTGCGTGCCTCTTTCCGGGGAAGGCAGGTGAAGAACGATGGAGTGTGATCACACAGTGATCTTTGCCTGTAGCTCTCTGGAGAGTTATGTGAAAGAGGCACAGAGAAAGATGCATACCTCCTACCCGGTGGTTTACCTGGATAAAAAGAATCACTCGGAACCTCAGAATATGAGGCAGTGTATTGTGGACGCCGAGGGAGAGCTGCCGGAGCAGGTGACGACCGTTCTTGTCGCCATGGGATTTTGCGGCGGATCCTGGGATTCGGTCCAATTTTCCCGGCGTGTGGTCATCCCCCGGGTGGACGACTGTGTGTCGCTGATGCTGCAGACGGACGGCGTCTACTGTCCGAATCCCAAAGAGTACGGGCATCTGTACATGATGGAGCAGGATCCAGACGACTTCTCTTTTGAGAAAATGTTTCAGGACGGTCAGATGGATTACGATGGGATTGACCGGGAGATGTTGTTTCATTTTTACTTTGACAGTTACACCAATCTGGATATTATCGACACGGGACTCAATGACTGTTACTCGGAGCGGTATGCCCGGATTGCGCAGAGAAATGCGGATTTTATCCATGCGACTCTGGACTATACCCAGGGCAGTAACCTGCTGTTGGAAAAACTTGTGTCGGGGAGATGGGATCGCCAGTTCCTTGTGGCAGAGCCGGGTCATCGGATCACCCACGGGGACTTTTTTGAGTTGTGAGAGGAGAAGTTATGGGGACAAAGAGAATTTCCAATTATGATCTCATGCGGGATGAGATGCAGAGTGAGTTTACAAAATACAATGTGGATTATATGGCGCGGAGATACGGCCTGAGGCAGGATGCGGAGTATCTATACCTCTATTTTGCCGGGAGGGATTACCGGGTAAACCGGGGAACTGGACGGGTGGAGCGGCTTTTGGGAGGAGATCTTGCGGGTCAGGCCAACTATGAGGAGAGTATGACCATCTATGACGTACTCTGTTACGCCAAGAAAGGCGCTTTTTTGTCCCGCAAATTTGTACCTGTCGGCCATTTGGGCGGAATCGTAAGGTCTGCGGTACCTGGAGCCAATCTGTTCTCCCACTTTGAGTCAGCGTTTGACGGGCAGACGGAAAAACTAAAAAAGGCCTGCGAACTGTTGGGAGGAACGGTGTATCCGGTGGGGGAGGTGGCTTACCAGATTCCTTTGTTTCCCTTTTTACCAGTGGTGTTCCAGTTCTGGAATTCGGATGATGAATTCGATGCCAATGTGAAACTGATGTGGGATCAGAATATTCTGGATTATATGCACTTTGAGACGACTTTCTTTGCGGCGAATTGTCTGTTGCGGCGGATAGAAGAGTATATCACGGCCGGGAGAGATTAGAGAGAAAAATAGGCGCAAAGTGACGACAACGGTGGCGGTCTTGGCCAAAATACAGTCAATTTCCGGGGGGAAGGGTAGACGAACCCTGGAAATTGTTGTACACTATAGGGGATGAAAAATAAAGGGGCGACAGAAGTGAGACTTCGTGAGACATTAAAGAAGAAACAGAGAATTGTGGTGAAAGTGGGGACTTCCTCGCTGATTCACCCGGAGACTGGAAAGTTAAACCTGACCAGATTGGAGATTCTGGTGCGGGAGCTCAGCGACCTGCGCAACCAGGGGAGAGAAGTGGTGTTGGTCTCCTCCGGGGCGATTGGCGTGGGAAGCGTGGCGTTGGGACTTGAGAGAAGGCCCTCTGAATTGGAGAGAAAACAGGCCTGTGCCGCAGTGGGACAAGCCCGGTTGATGATGATTTATCAGAAACTGTTCATGGAGTACAATCAGGTCTCTGGTCAGGTGTTGATGACCAAGAACACGTTGTTGGATGATCTGAACCGGTATAATGCCCGCAATACCTTTCAATCCCTGCTTACCATGGGGGCAATTCCCATTGTAAATGAGAATGACACGGTCTCCACTTTTGAGATTCAGTTCGGGGATAACGATACGCTGTCGGCGATAGTGGCGGCTTTGATCGAGGCGGATCTATTGATCTTATTGTCGGACATCGACGGGTTATTCTCCGATGATCCCCACGAGCATCCGGAGGCAAGATTCATAGATGTGGTGGAGAACCTGGATGAGCATTTCCTCAAGATGGGAAAGGCGACCACTGGGAGTAAAGTGGGAACCGGCGGGATGGCCACCAAACTGTCGGCGGCCCGAATCGCCACGGCAGCCGGGGCAGACATGGTGATCGCCAACGGGAGTGATCCCCACATTCTACATAAGATCATAGAGGGAAGAGACTATGGGACGTTATTTGCGGCCAATCCCAAGGAAGAATTCTATCTGCTGGACTATATCCGGCAGGAGATGCCGTTGGTGTGATCCATCCGTGAGAGTGGCGGCTGACGAAAATCATAGAATCATTGGGAGGGGACCGTTTGATATTTGACAGAAGGACAAAGAGGTGTCGATGGTATGAGTGACAGTATGGATAATCTAAAAATTGACCGGATCAATGAGCTGGCTCACAAGGCCAAGAGTGTAGGCCTGACCGATGAGGAGAAGGCGGAGCAGCAGGCTCTCAGACAGGCGTATGTGGCGGCTATCCGCCGCTCTCTGCGGGGCCAGTTGGACAACATTGATATCCAGGAAAAGGATGGAACGATTGTAAATCTGGGAGAGAAATATGGAAGAAAAAAAACAAATTAGAAGAGAAATATTTGCCAGGAGAAAGGCGCATACAGATCAGCAGATCGAGACACTCAGCAAAGGGGTGGCCGGGAATGTGACGGCCCTGTCTCTTTTTCAGAAGGCTGGGAGGATCTATGTCTATGTGGACTACAACCACGAGGTTCGGACGGACCGGATCATCCAGGAGGCCTGGAGAAGGGGCAAACAGGTGGCCGTGCCCAAGGTGGTCGGAAAGGACTTGGTATTCTATGAACTGACCAGTTTTGACCAATTGGAGGATGGATATTTTCACATCCCGGAGCCGGCCAGAGGCGAGATCGTGGACTGGCAGGACGCTCTTATGATTATGCCTGGAGTGGCTTTTGACGGGCAGCGTCACCGGGTGGGATATGGCGGCGGATTCTACGACCGTTTCCTGGAGAAGCACCCACAGATGGACACGGTGGCCTTGGCTTTTGAGTTCCAGATGGTGGGGCAAGCGCCCTGGGAGGCGACAGACATCCAGCCAAAGTATGTAGTGACAGAGAAGTGTACCTATGGAAATCCGTGAAAGATAGAAAAGGCAGAGGAAATGGTTATGGAGATGTTGAAGAATATTGGCGCCGGAGCTAAGAGCGCAGAACCGATACTGCGCAACCTGTCCACCTCAAAGAAGAATGAGGTGCTCACGGCAGTGGCCCAGGCGATGGTGAGAGAGCAGGATAGTATTCTAAAAGCCAATGAGAAAGATGTGGAGGCAGGAAAAGCGCGCGGTATGTCGGTGGGGTTGATCGACCGGCTGACCTTGACTTCTGAGAGAATCCAGGGGATGGCCGAGGGATTGACGCAGATTGTGGGATTGGAGGATCCCATCGGGGAGGTTCTGGGGATGAAACGCCGCCCGAACGGCCTTTTGATCGGTCAGAAACGGGTTCCTCTGGGAGTTGTGGGGATTATCTACGAGGCACGGCCAAATGTGACCGCCGATGCGTTCGGCCTGTGTTTTAAGACCGGAAATGTGGTGATCCTAAAGGGTGGCAGCGATGCCTTACATTCCAATCAGGCCATTGTGGACTGTATTCGCCGTACTCTGGCCCAGTACCAGGTGACGGAGGATGCCATCCAGTTGATCACGGATACCTCCCGGGAGACGGCGGCGGCATTTATGAAGTTGAATCAGTATGTGGATGTGCTGATCCCCAGAGGAGGCAAGGGGTTGATCCAGGCGGTGGTCAGCCAGAGCACGATCCCGGTGATCGAGACGGGGACCGGCAACTGCCACATCTTCGTGGACGAGAGCGCGGACTTGGAGAATGCGGCGGACATCGTGATCAATGCCAAGACCCAGCGGGTGGGCGTATGCAATGCCTGTGAGTCTCTGCTGGTGCATGAGCATGTAAAAGATGCGTTTCTCCCGGTCTTGGCAGAGAGGCTGCGGGAGAAACAGGTGCAGATGCGGGCGGACGAGAGGGCCTTGCCGTTGATGAATGGTGCTGTGCCGGCCACAGAGGAAGACTGGGGGACGGAGTACCTGGATTATATTCTCTCCGTCAAGGTGGTGGATTCCGTTCAGGAGGCCATCGACCACATCAACCGCTATAACACGAAGCACTCTGAGGCCATCCTCACAGAGAATTATACCAACGCCCAGAAGTTCCTGGAAGAAGTGGACGCGGCGGCTGTCTATGTGAACGCCTCCACCAGATTTACCGATGGTTTTGAGTTTGGCTTTGGGGCGGAGATCGGCATCAGCACCCAGAAGCTTCACGCCAGAGGACCTATGGGCTTATTGGCGCTGACCACCACCAAGTATATCATTTACGGAAATGGCCAAGTGCGCCCATAGACTTTTTTGAGAGGGTGTGGTATACTTACCGTATATTTTTAGACTACATGGAATTACAAATCGGGAGGAAAAGTAAGATGCGAAGAGCAAGATTATATGCGCTAACCTTGGCTGCCATTGTGGCGCTGTCCAGCGCGCCGGTGTATACCTACGCCGCCGCAGAGGACGATAACGTGATGGAGACTGGGCAGGAAGAGGAGACGGAGAACGTCATCAACGGCACGGAGGACTCTGGGGAAGGGCAAGATACAGGGAAGACGGCGCAGGAGGTTACGCCTACACCTACGGTTGTGGAGACCCCGGAGGCTACGCCCACACAGACCGTTGCCCCCACGCAGACCCCGACGCCCACTCCAACCGCAGAGCCAGGGCAAGGGCAGTCCTACTCGTTTGAGGCCGGCAGCAGAGAGTCCTTTGAGACGCAATTGTCTGAGGCGGTAAAACAGGGCTACACGGAGATTACCGTGAAGATTACCGGGACAATCTCTGTGGATCGGAGTCTGTCCGTCTCTGGTTTGGGAGAGAAAAAATTGACGATCGTCCGTGGAGACGGTTTCACGGGGGCCATGTTTAAGACCACATCAGAGAAGGCCACTTTGACTATGGAGGGAGCCATCACGGTAGATGGGACTTTGGACAAAGGCAAGGCGAAAGATCCCATGTTTGAAGTTGTGAAGGGCAGCTCTCTGACTATGAAGGGTGTGACCTTGAAGGGGAATACCATGGACACAGACGCCTCCAATAAGGAGAAAGGGTCTGCGATCTATAGCAAAGGTACTGTGAATCTGAGCAGTGTGACGGTCACGAAGAACAGCGCTGAGGCAGGCGCCGTGTATCTGTCGGGGACAGAAAACACTCTGTCAGGTAAGATGAACATCTCCGGTAATAAGAACAGCAAGGATGAGAACTGTAATCTCTACTTGGCCAAAGGCGCCTCTTTCAGGGTAAAAGAGGCCTGGGAGAAGGACTCAAAAGTGGGAGTGACGGCGGAGGCGAAGGACGACTCCGTCACCATCTATGAGTACACCGGGAAGAATTCTATAAAAGAATATTTGGAATCTGACGATAAGTCGTCTTACCAGGTAGTGGAGGAAGGGACGAAAGGCCGTTTGGATAAGATTTCCACACCTACTCCTCCGGACAAAAAGGATTATTACGATGCCACAAAGCACATGGATGAGAATGATATTACGGGGTTGAAGGATTCTTATACGAAAGGTTCGAAGGCAACGTTCACTGTGGTAGGGGCCGGACTTGACCGTGAGCCGAAAGCTGGCGATACCGCTTACGTGCCCACTCAGTGTCGGGTTAAAAGCTCCGGCGGAAAGTATTATAAAGTGGATGACCTCACCATCAATGCTAACGGCGACTATATCGGGACCATGACGATGAATGCGTCAGAGGGAACTTATACGCTGATTGCTTCCTACGAGTTGAGGGAGTGGTCTGACGGGATTGATAGCTGGGAGGATGCAGTGCCTGTGAATTCGGGCTCAGAGGTGGAGAGCGAGACTACGGTTTCCAAGGAGTTTAAGGTGGTGGCTACAACGACAAATACTAAGAAAAATCCCACCACTACAACGAAAAAAACGACCGCCACCCCCACAACCACTAAGGCCAAGAACGCCAAGACGGCAGACGAGTCTCCGATTCTTCCGCTGGCCGGGCTGTGCGCGGCTTCCGCTCTGGCCGGAGGGCTGGTAATCACCCGCAAGAGAAAACGTGAAAACTAAAGGACGGTGAGAGCTGTCAAAAAATAAGTGGAGATAGGCACCCTGTTGGTCAGGGTGTCTATTTCTGATTGCGGAAGGATTTTACAACATACTTCCCCTTGCCCATGCATATATAGTATAAGGTTCGGATATCAATCTTGGGGAGGGCATAATAGTGGAAGGGATAAAAGTCAACACTTATGAGTCGGTCTACTACCAGTTGCGAGAGCTGGGTTCAAGATACAGCGATTTTGCACGTTTTCGTATGATCGGACAGAGCCACGATGAGCGGATGATTCCCATGCTGGAGATCGGCCGGGGGGAGGAAAGCCTCTTCTGCACGGCGGGGATCTATGGGAGGGAGTGGAAGAATACAGAGTATCTCGTGAGAATGGCCAAGGAGTATTGCCAGGCGTATGAGTGCAGCCGGGTTATAGACCGACAGTACCCGGTGGAGGAGCTTTTGGATCAGACAAGCATCTGCCTGATTCCACTTTTGAATCCAGACGGCTACGAGATCAGCCGCAAGGGCTTTACGGCCATCGGGAATCCCATCTTGCGCCAGATGTTAAAAATGTTGCGCCAACCCTACGAGGATTGGAAGTGCAATGCCAGAGGTGTGGACTTGCAGGGGAATTTTCCCACAGAGGGCTATCAGCGCCATTCCATGCAGGATTACGCGGCCAGTGAGAATGAGACGAAGGCATTGGTGTACATTTTTAAGGAGTACGGCAGCGTGGGGTATCTGGATTTTCGTAATCGGGAGCTCCCCCGGCGCAGGTCCAAGGACACGCTCTTCTTTCGGTATTCTAAGAAGGGGAGGCGTATCGCTAGATCTCTGAGTAAGCTCTCCCAGATGCGGGAGCGTGCCCAGGAGACTTTACCGGATCATTTGGGCAGCAGTTCTCTGGAATATTACAGTGAACTCACCGGAAATCCTGCGATTGCAGTGGAGACAGTGACCGACGGGGAGCTGGAGAGCGCCAAGGAACTTCAGGAGGCCTATGAGGAACTGCACACAGTCCCACTGGAATTTCTCCAGTCGGGGATGGCACAAAAGGGGAGACTGAGGAAAAAACTTGCAACTGGGAGAACGGGTTGATATAATGGGCGTTAGCAAGTGAGAACAGGATCAGTCATCTCTTGCCGGCCACAGACAGCGCCGTGGATCTTGGGGAGAGCGAGATAGAGAGCCCTGACGCAACGTGGAGAGAATGATGAGTGTGACAATCATAGAGAGAACAGAGGAATGAACATGAATGAGACGATAAGACAGTACGAATATCTGGAGATGGCCAAGGGAGAGGTTCAGAAGTTGACCCAGAAAGCTGGGAGAAAGCTGACCTTCTGCGTCAATACTTTCGGATGTCAGATGAACGCCAGAGACTCTGAGAAATTGGTGGGAATTCTGGAGCAGGTGGGTTATGAGAAGAGCGAGAGCGAGGAGGCTGATTTCGTGATCTACAACACCTGCACGGTGAGGGAGAACGCCAACCTGCGGGTCTATGGACGGCTGGGGCAGTTGAGCCGGTTGAAGAAGAGAAACCCGTATATGAGAATCGCCCTCTGTGGCTGTATGATGCAGGAGAACCATGTGGTGGAGAAGATCCGTAAGAGCTATTCTTTTGTGGATCTGATCTTTGGCACGCACAATCTGTATAAATTCCCGGAATTGCTGGCCAATATGTTGCAGAGCGATGGGATGATCATCGACATCTGGGAGGGGACGGATCAGATCGTGGAAGATTTGCCCTGTGACCGGAAGTACTCTTTTAAGTCCGGCGTGAATATTATGTTTGGCTGTAATAATTTCTGTAGTTACTGCATTGTCCCCTATGTGAGAGGACGGGAGCGAAGCCGCAAGCCCGAGGCCATTCTCAGGGAGGTTCAGAAGTTGGCCGCCGACGGGGTGAAAGAGATTATGCTGCTGGGACAGAATGTGAATTCTTACGGGAAGACATTGGAGAATCCGATAAGTTTTGCCAGGCTTCTGGAACAGGTAGAACAGGTGGAAGGGGTGGAGAGAATCCGTTTTATGACCTCGCATCCCAAGGATTTGTCAGATGAGCTGATCGCCGTCATGGGTAAGAGCAGTAAGATCTGTCGCCATCTCCACCTCCCGCTTCAGTCTGGCAGCAGCCGGATTCTAAAGGAGATGAACCGGCGATATGACCAGGAGAGGTATCTGGATCTGGTAGAGAAGATTCGCCGTGAAATCCCGGATATTTCTCTGACCACAGATTTGATTGTGGGATTTCCAGGCGAGACGGAGGAGGATTTCCAGGAGACGCTAAAGGTGGTGGACCAGGTGGGGTATGACACGGCTTTCACTTTCATCTACTCCAAGAGGAGCGGGACTCCTGCGGCGGCCATGGAGGAACAGGTTCCGGAGGATGTGGTCAAAGAGCGGTTCGACCGTCTGCTGCACTTAGTGCAAGACAGAGGCAGGCAGGCTTCCTCCCGCTTCCTGGGGACGGTACAGGAAGTGATGGTGGAGGAGGAGAGCCGGAGTGGACAGGGCCTGGTCACCGGGAGGATGGAACAGAATCTTCTGGTTCATTTTCCAGGAGGTAAGGAATTGGTCGGACAGATGGTTCCGGTGCGTTTACGGCAGTGCAAAGGTTTTTATTATATAGGAGAGAGGATCTAGGAATCTTGCGATATGTTTTATACGGGAGAGGGGCAGCTTCGGCTGCTTTTTTCTGTTGCCGGAGGGAAGTCGTTGGGGTCTTTCCGGGGGAGAGCTTCACTTTGTCGTTTCAAAAGTCGGTGGAAGCAAAAGGTTAGGCTTGACGAACAAAGGATGGATGGAATATAATAGAAAAGAAATTAGAATTATTCTAAATCTAATTTTGATAAGAGGAGGTTACCACTTTGTCCAGGTACGCAGAGAAAATATTAGAGATTGTTTGGCAATCCCATGAGCATATGACTGCGGAGCAGATTTATTTAGAGATGAAAAAGCTCTATCCGAGGATTGTGTTGGCTACGGTCTATAACAATCTAAATATACTGACAGCAGACGGAAAGATTCGCAGAGTCAGCGTTGAGGGGTCCCCGGACCGTTATGACCGGACGACCCGGCATGATCATCTGGTCTGTCAAAAATGCGGAGAGTTGGCGGATGTGACACTACAGGATCTGACGCAGATGCTGGAACGACAGGTGGGAGAGGTTGTCTTATCTTATGACCTGAAAATTAATTATATCTGCCCTAAGTGCAGACAGAGAAAGGAGAACGAATGATGAACAAATACCAGGGAACACAGACGGAGAAGAATCTTGAGGCTGCTTTTGCAGGGGAGTCACAGGCCAGAAATAAGTATACATATTTTGCATCTGTGGCGAAGAAGGAGGGCTATGAGCAGATCTCTGCCCTGTTCTTAAAGACTGCGGACAACGAGAAGGAACATGCAAAGATGTGGTTCAAGGAACTCAGCGGCATTGGAGATACGGCGCAGAATTTAAAAGCTGCAGCAGAAGGCGAGAACTACGAGTGGACAGACATGTACGAAGGCTTTGCAAAGACTGCAGATGAGGAGGGATTTCCGGAGCTTGCGGCGAAATTCCGCCTGGTGGCAGCCATCGAGAAGCATCACGAGGAGCGTTACCGCGCACTTTTGAATAATGTGGAGATGACAGAGGTTTTTGCAAAGAGCGAGGTTAAGGTGTGGGAGTGCCGTAACTGCGGTCACATCGTGGTGGGCACCAAGGCGCCGGAGGTATGCCCCACTTGTAACCATCCACAGAGCTATTTTGAGATTCACGCAGAGAATTATTGATCTACAGGGACTCTAGGAAAGGGGGCGTTTTTAATGGCAAGATACCGCTGTAATGTCTGTGGTTTTATCTATGATGAGGAGAAAGAGGGTGCGCCCTTTTCTTCACTGAGAGAATGTCCCGTCTGTCATCAGCCTGCCAGTGCTTTCGGACTCTACCAGGAGGTGGAGAACACGGTTGCGCCTGTTGAAGAGAGGAAGCTGGATTATCCCAAGGAATACCGGCGCACAGATGAGAAGTGCCGCTATATGGAGGAGATCCATCAGATTGCAGTCAGCGGTAAATCTGTGTCGGCAGCCATGGGAACACTGCTCCCGATGCCTTCCTGGGATGACATCTTGATATTGGGAGCGCAGTTGGATCCTATGCCTCTGGATGAGGACGCGCCAGTGTGCACACGGACGGTGATCGGACCAAGGGCAAAGAGACCGATGGTTCTTGAGAACCCAGTGTACGTCTCCCACATGTCTTTCGGGGCGATATCCAGGGAGGCGAAGATCTCTCTGGCTAAGGGGACGGCCCTTGCAGGCTCCGCTATGTGCTCCGGAGAAGGGGGGATCCTCCCGGAAGAGATGGCGGCTGCAGATAAATATATCTTTGAGTATGTGGCGAATCTGTACAGCGTGACACCGGAGAACTTGCGCAATGCCGACGCCATTGAGATTAAGATTGGCCAGGGAACCAAACCTGGCATGGGTGGTCATCTTCCCGGCGAGAAGGTGACGCCGGAGATTGCCAAGGTCAGAAACAAGCAGGTGGGACAAGATGTGATTGCCCCTTCCCGATTTCCGGGAATCGAGACGAAGGAAGACATGAAGGAATTGGTGTCACAACTTCGGATCGCTTCCGATGGGCGTCCCATTGGGATTAAGATCGCCGCCGGCCACATTGAACAGGATTTGGCGTTTTGTGTCTATGCGGAGCCGGATTTTATAACCATCGATGGAAGAGGTGGGGCGACAGGGTCTTCCCCTAAATTGCTCAGAGATGCGTCCAGCGTGCCCACGGTCTTTGCGCTGGCCAGGGCGAGAAAGTACCTGGACAGTGTCCACTCAGATATCAGTCTGGTGATCACAGGGGGATTGCGGGTCTCGTCGGATGTGGCGAAGGCCATCGCCATGGGCGCAGATGCAGTTGCCATGGCCTCGGCGCCTCTGATCGCCATGGCCTGTCAACAGTACCGGATCTGTGGCACGGGTATGTGTCCTGTGGGCGTTGCCACTCAGGATCCGGAGCTGAGGGAACGGTTGAAAGTGGATGTGGCGGCCAAGCGGGTAGGCAATTTTTTGAGGGTGACGCTGGAGGAGTTGAAAACTTTTGCCAGGATCACCGGGCATGAGAGGCTTCACGATCTCAGTTTAGACGATTTGTGTACCATTAACCGTGAGATCAGCGGGTATACGGACATTGCCCACGTGTGAGAATGCTTGGGAGGAAGATGGATTCTGGTGTGAATGAAACCGCGCCAGAATCCGTTTTGCGTAATAGAAGAACTTGGCGGGGATGTTCAGAAATCCGGCAAGACGGGCAGTCTTGAAAAAAAAAACAAAGCATGGTAAGATCTATATACTCATGTTGCGCCGTCAAGAGGGTTTCAAAAAGTTTCGTTGAAAGGCAGAAGAAGCCTTTTTCTATTTATGGCGGCCAGTTACAAGAATTTTGACAAAGGATGGATATCCCAGAAAGAGGTTACGGATTATTGAGTGGGTATACAGATAAGGAAAGTACAAAACACGGACGAAAAAACAGTGAAAATCAGGTGGCAAATAGGGTAGAAAAGTCAGGAAGTCTCACGAACTCTGGAAAAGAAATACCCATAGCCACCCTATCCCCCATGATGCGGGAGTACGTAAAGACGAAAGAGGCGTACAGGGACTGTATCTTGTTTTACCGCCTGGGGGATTTCTATGAGATGTTCTTTGACGACGCCACCTTGGTGTCCAAGGAATTGGAGATCACCTTGACGGGAAAGGATTGTGGTCTTGAGGAGCGGGCACCCATGTGTGGTGTCCCTTATCATGCTGCGGATACCTATGTGAACCGGTTGATCGAGAAAGGGTACAAGGTGGCGATCTGTGAGCAGGTCAGCGATCCCAAGACTTCCAAGGGACTGGTGCAAAGAGAGGTGGTCCGGGTGGTGACGCCGGGAACGGTCCTGGATGCGGTCTCCCTGGATGAGACTAAGAATAATTATATCATGTCTATCGTGTGTACGGAGAACCACTTTGGATGTGCCATCGCAGACATTACCACCGGAGATTGCCTGGTCACAGAGATTGACCGGGTGCAGAAAATGTTGGATGAGATCAATAAATTCTCGCCGGCTGAGATCATCTGCAACGATTCTTTTTTTGTGAGCGGACTGGACACGGATGATCTGCGCAATCGCCTGGGAATCTGTATCAATGCGCTGGACCCTTGGCATTTTGACCAGGATACTTGCCAGCGCGCATTGAGGGAACACTTCAAGGTGGGCTCTTTGGAGGGAATTGGCCTCAAGGACTATGACAGTGGGATGATCGCCACCGGAGCGCTCTTTCTGTATCTGACAGAGACACAGAAGAATGGGATGAGTCACATGACTTCTGTCCGGCCTTACTCTGCGGACAAGTTCATGCTGATTGACAGTTCCACCAGGAGAAATCTGGAGCTGGTGGAGACTTTGAGGGAGAAACAAAAAAGAGGGTCTCTGCTGTGGGTGTTGGATAAGACCCGGACAGCCATGGGAGCCCGGACCCTGCGCACCTACGTGGAACAGCCTTTGATTGACAAGGAGAACATTGAGAGGCGGTTGGACGCCATTGAGGAGTTGAATCAAAATGCTCTTCTCAGAGAAGAGATCCGGGAGTATCTGGGACCGATCTACGATTTGGAGCGGTTGGTCGGCCGGGTCAGCTATAAGACGGCCAATCCCAGGGATCTGGTGGCTCTTTGTTCATCCTTGAAGATGCTGCCCTACATAAAAGAGTTGTTGCAGGAATTCCATTCACCTCTGCTGGTGGAGATCTACCAGCAGATGGACGCTATGGAGGAGCTGGAGAGCTTGGTCTCCCGGGCGATTGTGGAGGAGCCGCCTTTGGCTATGAAGGACGGCGGAATTATCCAGGATGGCTACGATGAACAGGTAGACAACTATCGCCGTTCCAAGTCGGAGGGGAAACAGTGGCTATCCCAGCTAGAGGCGAAGGAGCGGGAGCGCACTGGCATCCGGAATATGAAAGTGAAATATAACCGGGTCTTTGGGTATTACCTGGAGGTGACGAATTCTTTTAAGGATTTAGTGCCGGAGGACTATATCCGGAAACAGACTCTGACCAATGCGGAGCGCTATGTGACTCCGGAGTTGAAAGAATTGGAGAATCTGATTCTGGGAGCGGAGGACAAGCTGACGGCCCTGGAGTATCAGCTATTCTGTCAGGTCCGGGATGCGGTGGGCCAGCAAGTACTTCGAATCCAGAAGACGGCCAAGGCAGTGGCTGCCCTGGATTCTCTGGCCTCTCTGGCCTTGGTGGCCCAGAGAAACAATTTTGTCCGGCCAAAAATCAACACCAATGGGGTGATCGATATTAAGAACGGCCGTCATCCAGTGGTGGAGCTGATGATCGAGAACGATATGTTTATCGCCAACGATACTTATCTGGACAATGGCAAGAAGAGAATCTCTGTGATCACCGGACCAAACATGGCCGGAAAATCCACCTACATGCGCCAGACGGCGTTGATTGTGCTGATGGCCCAACTGGGCAGTTTCGTCCCGGCGGACAAGGCAAATATTGGCATTGTGGACCGGATTTTCACCAGAGTGGGAGCCTCGGACGATCTGGCCAGCGGTCAGAGTACCTTCATGGTGGAGATGACAGAGGTGGCCAATATACTGAGAAACGCCACTGCCAAGAGCCTTTTGATCTTGGACGAGATTGGCCGGGGGACCAGTACGTTCGACGGCCTCTCCATTGCGTGGGCGGTTATTGAACACATCAGCAACACGAGACTGTTGGGGGCGAAGACGCTGTTTGCCACTCACTACCATGAGTTGACGGAGCTGGAAGGTAAGATTTCCGGCGTAAATAATTACTGTGTGGCGGTGAAAGAAAAGGGAGATGATATCGTTTTTCTCCGCAAGATTGTCCAGGGAGGCGCCGACCGCAGCTACGGGATCCAGGTGGCGCGTCTGGCCGGGGTTCCTGAATCCGTGCTGGAGAGAGCCAAGGAGTTGGTGGATGAGTTGGTGGACTCGGATATCACAGCGGCAGTCCGGGATTTGACCGAGCCTAAGAAAAAGAACACAGTGACCTATGATCAGTTGGATATGGAACAGATGACTTTGATGGATACGGTGCAAGACGACGATATTATCGCAGAGATTCGGGATCTGGATGTGAGCAACCTGACTCCGGTGGATGCCTTGAATGTGTTGTACCGGTTGCAAAATAAGATTAAGAACCGCTGGTAGACGAGGGATGACCATGAGAAGAATTGCCGTGTTGGATAAGAATACCATCGATAAGATTGCCGCCGGGGAGGTGGTGGAGCGCCCTTCCTCTGTGGTGAAGGAGCTGACGGAAAATGCCATCGACGCCGGGGCGACGGCAGTGACCGTGGAGATCAGAGAAGGCGGTAAATCTCTGATCCGTATCACAGACAATGGATCCGGGATTGAGAAGGAGCAGGTACCTCTGGCTTTCGCGCGCCATGCCACCAGCAAGATTGAGCGGGTGGAAGACTTGGAACATATCGCGTCCCTGGGATTTCGAGGGGAGGCGCTCTCCAGTATCGCCGCGGTGGCCCAGGTGGAATTGATCACGAAGACTCCCTCAGCCATCACGGGGACCCGCTATGTGATTGAGGGTGGGGAGGAGAAAGCTTTGGAGGAGATCGGCGCGCCGGAGGGGACCACGTTCTTGGTCCACAATCTGTTCTACAATGTGCCTGTCCGGGGTAAGTTCTTGAAGACAGCGGTCACAGAGGGGAGTTACGTGAGCAGTCTGATGGAGCAGTTGGCTCTGTCTCATCCGGAGATCTCTTTTAAGTATATTGTCAACGGACAGGTAAAATTGCACACTTCCGGGAATTTTAACCGCAGGGACGTCATATATCAAATCTATGGGAGAGATATCGTCAAGGAGATTGTGCCAGTCCAATATGAGGACGAGCTTCTGAGAATAGAAGGATTCATTGGCAAACCCAGCGTCAGCCGGGGGAACCGTAATTTTGAGAATTATTATATCAACGGAAGGTATGTGAAAAATAAGATTATTTCTAAAGCCATTGAGGATGCCTACAAGGGCTTTCTGATGCAGCATAGTTTTCCTTTTGTCTCTCTTCAAATTGAGATGACAGGGAATCACTTGGATGTGAATGTCCATCCGGCCAAGATGGAGGTGCGCTTTTCCCAGGGAGAACGGGTTTATCAGGCGATCAGCCAGGCAGTCAGCCAGGCGCTTACCAGGCGGGAGATGATTCCGGAGGTGGAAGCTTGCCAGGGAAGACAGAAAAAGGTGGAGAAACCAAAAGTCAAGGCCAAGGAAATTCCGGAACCTTTTGAGACCAGAGAGAGACAGAGAATACGGGAACGGTCCTCTTACCAGGTGAAAGAAAAGCCCCTCAACCGATGGGAGATCTTGGAGAGAAAGATGGAGCAAAACGCGGCCGGCCATGGGGATTTGTCAGTAGAGCAGTCTGCAGTCCAGGAGAATGGAAGGCAGGAAGCGGGGGAGCTTCACGGAGACAAGCCAACTTCTGAGGAGAAGCCGCTTGTCAGGCCGTCATCGGTAAAAGATTTTGGGAGACAGAAACCCTGGGAGGGAGGTAAGCAGTCCGGACAGGAAGCTTTATCCGCGGAAGTCCAAACAGGAAAGGGGGACGTTTCGCCTGTAAATGTGAAAGCTTCTGAGCGCCCAATCAGCCAAGGGAATTCCGGTAGGCCGGGGGAGAAGGGACAGACGGCGGTACAGATGGACCTTTTTCAAGAGCGTATGCTCTCTGAGAAGGCGCGCAGCCGGCACAGGCTGATCGGCCAAGTCTTCGATACCTACTGGTTGGTACAATATGAGGATAAATTCTATATCATTGATCAGCACGCGGCCCATGAGAAGGTTCTCTATGAGAAAATTGTAGAACAATATCGGGAGAAAGCAGTGATCTCCCAGTATCTCAGCCCGCCTATTGTGGTGAGCCTGACCCTTCAGGAGGAGACGCTTCTCCAGGAACAGGGGGATCTGTTCGCCCAGTTCGGCTTTGAGATCGAACCTTTTGGGGGAAAGGAGTACAGCATCCATGCAGTCCCGGCAGATCTGTATGGCCACACAGAGGCAGGGCTGTTTGTGGAGATGCTGGATGAGCTGGAGCAGGATGGAAAGATTACCATGGAAGCCTTCGCCGGCAGAATGGCGACTATGGCCTGCAAGGCAGCAGTGAAGGGGAACTCCGCCTTATCTGCGGCGGAGGCCAATGAGTTGATCGACCAACTTCTGACCTTGGACAATCCATACCACTGTCCCCACGGCAGACCTACCATTATTGCCATGACCCGGACGGAGCTGGAGAAAAAATTCAAGCGGATTGTGTAGATCTGGATGTGTAAGATAGATAGAGAAGAAAAGAGGAGAGAATTCATGGAGAGACCACCACTGGTAGTGTTGACGGGACCCACAGCCGTGGGAAAGACCAGCCTGTCCATCGGGTTGGCCAAGGTTCTTGGAGCAGAGATTATCTCGGCAGACTCCATGCAGGTCTACCGGCATATGGATATCGGGTCGGCGAAAATACGCCGGGAGCAAATGGGGGGAGTACCCCACCACTTGATCGACATCCTGGAGCCGTGGGAGGAATTTCACATTGTCAAATTCCAAGAGTTGGCTAAGAAGGCCATGGAGGAGATCTACAGCCGTGGCCGTATACCGATGTTGGTGGGAGGGACCGGCTTTTATATACAGGCAGTCACTAAGGATATCGACTTCGCACAGGGAGGCCAGGATCAGACCTATCGGCAGGAGTTGGAAGCTTTGGCCAAGGAGAGAGGAGCAAAATATCTTCATCAGAGGCTTCAGGAGGTGGATCCTCTGAGCGCCCAGAAGATACACTGTCATAACGTCAAGAGAGTGATCCGGGCCTTGGAATTTTATCAAGAAAATCAAAGCCCAATCTCCGCGCACAACCAACAGGAACAGAAGAAAGAGTCCCCGTACCGGCTGGCTTATTTTGTGCTGAACGCTCCTCGGGAGTTGTTGTACAAAAGGATTGACCAGCGGGTAGATCAAATGTTGGAGGATGGACTTCTGGAGGAAGTCCGCGCCTTGCAGGCTATGGGGTGCCGCCGGGACATGGTCTCCATGCAAGGGTTGGGCTATAAGGAGATCTTGGCCTATTTGGACGGGGCGTATCCGCTGGAGGAGGCTGTCCGTATCCTGAAAAGGGACACCCGGCATTTTGCCAAACGTCAGATTACCTGGTTCAAGCGGGAGCAGGATGTGATCTGGATGGAGAAAGAAGAATATGCGTATGACGAGAAGCGGATTCTGGAGCAGATGGCAGCTATCTGCCAGGAGAGGGGAATTTGCCAGTCACAGAAAGGATAATTGCAGTGAGAGAGATGTATGAGAGTCTGGGAATCAGTTCCCAGGTATATGAGTTCGGCCAGGAGATTGCCGGAGAACTCAAAGACCGTTTTGAGAAGATCGATGAGACCGCAGAATACAATCAGATGAAAGTCTTGGCGGCCATGCAGAGGAACCGGGTCAGCGAGGCCTGCATGGGCACATCCACAGGTTATGGTTACAATGATCTGGGAAGAGATACTTTGGAGCAGGTCTATGCGGATACCTTTCACGCAGAGGCAGCCTTGGTGCGCCCTCAGATTACCTGTGGGACCCATGCGCTGGCCATTGCCCTCTTTGGCAACCTGCGCCCTGGGGATGAACTGCTGTCCATCGCGGGGAAACCCTATGACACCTTGGAGGAGGTGATTGGAATCCGGCCTTCCAGCGGTTCTTTGGCCGAATATGGAATCACGTACCGCCAGGTAGACCTAAAGGAGGACGGTAGTTTCGACTATGAAAATATCCAAAAGGCGATCAATGGCAGGACGAAGTTGGTGACTATCCAGCGTTCCAAGGGATATCAGACCCGGCCCTCTTTCTCTGTGCGTCAGATCGGGGAGGCGATTTCTTTTGTGAAAAGCTGTCGTCCAGATCTTCCCTGCATGGTGGACAATTGTTACGGGGAGTTTGTGGACACGGTGGAACCCACCGATGTGGGGGCAGACTTGATGGTCGGCTCTCTGATCAAGAATCCGGGAGGGGGCCTGGCGCCCATAGGCGGATACATTGTGGGGAGAAAAGCCCTCGTGGAAAACGCCTCCTACCGGATGACTTCGCCGGGCCTTGGAATGGAAGTGGGAGCGACCTTGGGAGTCAACCAATCTTTTTATCAAGGTTTCTTTCTGGCCCCTATGGTGGTCAAAGGCGCGCTAAAGGGCGCGATCTTCGCCGCAAATGTGTACGGGAGACTTGGATTTTCTGTGATTCCGGACGGATGGGAACCGCGCCAGGACATTATTCAGGCGGTGACTTTGGGCACGCCGGAGGGTGTGATTCAGTTTTGTAAGGGGATCCAGGGCGCGGCGCCTGTGGACAGCTATGTCGACCCAGAGCCATGGGATATGCCGGGGTATGACAGCCAGGTGATTATGGCGGCCGGCGCCTTCGTACAGGGATCATCCATTGAGCTGAGTGCAGACGGACCGATGAAACCTCCCTACGCCGTCTATTTTCAAGGTGGATTGACCTGGGAGCATGCAAAGCTGGGGATCTTAAAATCCCTACAGAAACTTGTCGACGCAAAACTTGCGAGACTTCCGTAAGGAGGGGTGGGAATGTCCAAGCAGTTATCTGTGATGATCATCGGGGGAGGCGCCTCAGGCTTGATGGCAGCGATCTTTGCCGCCAGGGAAGGCGCTTCTGTGACAATACTGGAGCATAGCCAGGGACTGGGTAAGAAACTATTAGCCACCGGAAATGGAAGGTGTAACCTAACCAATGTACAGATTTATAAGGATTCGTACAGGGGAAGCCACAGGGAATTCGCAGCCGAGGTGTTGCAACGGTATGACAACCGTCAGGCCATCGCCTTCTTCTCGAAGCTGGGTATCTACACCGTCAACCAGGGAGGACGTCTCTACCCGCACAGCCAGCAGGCCTCCAGTGTCCTGTACGTGCTACAGATGGAGGCCAGATACCGGAAGGTGAAGATGAAGACCTGCGAGGAGGTCAAGGTGATCGCCAGGGAAGAGGAAGGATTTCGAGTGCTCACAGAGGGGTGGACTTACCGGGCGGACCGGGTGATTCTGTGTACAGGATCACCCGCCTCCAACATCTCAGGGGCAGACGACAGTGGTTATCAGTTGGCCCGTATGTTGGGGCATACAGTGGTGAAACCTCTGCCAGCTTTGGTGCCCCTGCGCTGTAAAGGAAATTGGTTCTCCTCCTGGGCTGGCGTGCGGGTGGAGGCGAAGGTCGTGCTTCTGCTGGATGGGCAGGAGGTGGCTCAGGAATCCGGGGAGTTGCAGATGACCAGTTATGGGGTCTCGGGGATCCCGGTTTTTCAGCTGAGTGGATATGCGGTGCGAGCCTTGGATGAGGGGAGAAAAGCGGAACTGTTGTTGGATTTCCTCCCGGAGTTTGAGGAGAGAAACCTGAAAGCTTTTCTGGATATGCGAAGAGAGCAGTGCCCTTATAAGAACGAGAAGGAACTTCTGTGCGGGCTGTTCCCTGACAAGTTGATCCCGGTACTTTTGAAGGCTGGTTTTCCTGGGAGTGTCAAGAAGCTGAGATTGGAGATCTTGGCGGCTCACTCTCTGACCAGCGCCCAGGTCTGCTCCGGCGGTGTGGATGTGGCGCAGGTCAATCCCAGGACGATGGAGTCTTTCGTGTGTCCGGGCCTGTATTTTGCGGGGGAGATCCTGGACATTGACGGGGCCTGTGGCGGGTATAATCTGCAGTGGGCTTGGTCTACAGGGGCCATCGCAGGCGGCAAGGCCGGCGAGGGCGCGTGAGTTTGAGGGTTTGCCTTATAGAGAAGAATGTCTTGCCTGAGTGGCAATACACTTTGGATAAAACGCGTCATAGGCCGCCTTGGTGTTAGGGCGGGATGGGATACGTGTTTTATTCTTGTGATCACAGTTTTGGAGTGGTATAATAGAAAAGTAGCGTTATCCAACAGAGGAATCGTGAACATATTATCCAACGGCTCTGTTGTGACGGAGAAGAGGAAAATGATTGTGCGGTCTCCGCGGTAGGGAGAATAAAGCAGTTGCTCACAGAGATCAGGGGCTCTCTCGACAGGGATGGCGGCGTCACTGCGGCGGCCATGGCTTGTATGGCGGAGAGTATGACTTGACGAAGATGAAATTGAAGATAATTCCAGTATCCTCGTCGGCTATGGAGGTAGAAAAATGAGACAATGTATGGATGCGGAGAATTTACACCGCAGATTAAAAAAAATTATCGGCCAGGTACAGGCCATCGACCGGATGGTGGACGAGGATATTCCTTGCGAGGATGTCTTGTCGCAGATCAATGCCGCGAAATCAGCTCTCCACAAGGTGGGACAGGTGGTTCTGGAGGGACATATCAACCACTGTGTACGGGATGGTATCGAACATGGGGATGCAGATAAGACCATTGAGAATTTTACCAAGGCCGTGGAGCGGTTTGCAAATATGAGATAGAGAAAAAATGAAAGGGCAGCCAGAGATGGCTGCTTTTTTGTGCTATAGGAAAGTTCAGAGAACTTTCCTATAGCACAAAACCCTCCGCGAGGATCTCACAGTGCGTTTTTTCTTGCAGAGAAACTCTTGACTACCCCATACCCCTATATGTATAATGGAAATGTACCTATAAGGGTATGGGTTTATAGCGCGGATAGGCGTAGAAGGAGGAGATTACTGTGAAGACAATGGAGAAACTGTTGGAGTGGGGAGGCGTAAAAAGGAAAATTATATTTCTGATTCTGGCGGGTATCGCCCTCGTTGCCAGTCTTTTTCATATGAAATTTTATGGAGTTGACCTTGCATGGGTTGCCATACTTCTATGTGGCGTCCCTATAATCTTGGAGGCGGTCATAGGTCTGGTGACAGAGTTTGATATCAAGGCGGATGTGTTGGTATCCATAGCGCTGGTGGCATCCATTGTAATCGGGGAGGATTTTGCCGCAGGGGAGGTGGCCTTTATCATGCAACTGGGCGCGCTGCTGGAGGATCTGACGGTTGCCAAGGCCAGAGCTGGCATTGAGAAGCTGGTACATCTGACGCCGAGAACGGCCAGAAGAATATCGGGGGAGAAAGAGTGGATTGTCCCAGCGGAGCAAGTGGAGATAGGAGAGATTCTCCGGGTGCTTCCTGGAGAAACCGTCCCAGTAGACGGTGTGATATTGAGAGGCCAGACTTCGATAGACCAAGCGGTCATGACAGGAGAGTCGTTGCCGGTGGACAAGAAGGAGGGAGATTCTGTGTCCAGTGGAACCGTGAATCAATTCGGTACCTTTGATATGGAGGCTCTCAGAGTTGGTGAGGATAGCTCTATTCAGAGAATGATTCAGCTTGTGCAGTCTGCGGATGCAGGGAAGGCTAAGATCGTGGGTGTTGCTGACCGGTGGGCTACCTGGATTGTGGTGATTGCGCTGGCGGCAGCTCTTGCCACATGGCTGATTACCGGGCAGATCATCCGGGCAGTAACGATTTTGGTGGTTTTTTGCCCCTGTGCTCTCGTCTTGGCGACACCCACGGCGATTATGGCGGCCATCGGGAATGCGACGAGACATGGATTTTTGGTGCGCGAGGGCGACGCTCTGGAGAGGCTGGCTTCTGTCAGTATGCTGGCTTTTGATAAAACGGGAACATTAACCTGTGGGAGGCCTGAAGTTGTGGCTGTGCGGAGTGTCTGTGAGGAAGAGATGGACCGGGAATTCTATCGGTTGGTGGCAAGTGCGGAATTGTGCTCAGAGCATCCGTTGGGCAGAGCAGTCGTCCGCCATTTTCAAAGTTGTCAGTTGGGATGCATTTCACAGCCTGAGAGTTTTCAGATGATCCCGGGAAGAGGAGTGGAGGCAAAAGTGGAGGGGCACTGGGTCCTGGCAGGCAATGTGGATTTGTTATCGGAACGAGGTGTTACCCTCACAGATGACACACGGGAACAGACGGATAGGCAGCGTTCCCAGGGGGCGACTGTGATCTATGGGGCTGTGGATGGGAGATTCGCCGGTTTTTTCGTCCTCTCAGATACTTTGCGCAAGGATGCAGGAGACACCGTCCAAGAGATCGTGGAAACAGGGGTGACGCCTGTGTTGTTGACAGGGGACAATGAGAGTGCTGCCAGATACATGGCAGGGCAGTTGGGAATTGAGCAGATACGGGCCAATTGTCTTCCGGAGGATAAGTTGTCCCAGATCGGCGCCTATCAGAACATGGGACGACAGGTCTGCATGGTGGGGGATGGAGTCAACGACGCGCCGGCCTTGAAAAAGGCGTTTGTAGGAATTGCCATGGGAGGAGTGGGAAGTGATATTGCAGTGGATGCTGCTGACATAGCGCTGATCAATGATAAAATCAGTGAGTTGCCCCATTTGTTGAAACTTTCAAGGCGTATGATGATTACGATTAAATATAATCTCGCGTTCTCGTTGACTTTGAATTTCATTGCCATTGTCCTGGCCATCACAGGAGTGCTAAATCCGGTCGTTGGAGCGCTGGTACATAATGCGGGCTCTGTGCTGGTGATTCTCAATTCGGCGTGGCTGTTGCGGTGGGGTGGAAAGGCGTAATCTTTTTTTATCTCTTCTTTCTTTTTGTGAGGTTGGTGATATAATAGGGCGTAGGATTCTCTGGATAGAGGAAAGCATCCGGGGAAAGATAACAAATAAATAGGGAAGGATAAGGATTATGATTCGTCTGACACAAGTTCCACTGCCAATCTCCCACACCCAGCAGGAGTTGGAAGACAGAATTCGGAGATCGCTGAGGAGTTCCTCAGAGGATTTTACTTACGAGATTGTGCGCAGATCTCTGGACGCCAGAGATCCCCAGGAGAAGATCTACCGTTATACCATAGACGTGAATATCGCGAATGAAAAGAAAATTTTGCGAAAGGTTCACAATAAAAATGTTATGTCAATTGAAAGGCGGAAATATCATTTTCCCAAGTCAGGGGAAGAAGAGTTGTCGAGCCGCCCGGTTGTGGTGGGAAGCGGCCCGGCGGGACTGTTTGCCGGTTGGTATCTGGCCCGGGCTGGCTATCGGCCCTTGATCATCGAGAGAGGACAGACAGCCCGGGAGCGCCAGAAGTCAGTGGAGACCTTCTGGCAGGGCGGCCCGTTGAACCCCAACTCCAATGTACAGTTTGGCGAGGGGGGCGCGGGAACGTTCTCTGACGGAAAGTTGAATACTCTGGTGAAAGATCCTTCCGGGCGGAATCGAGAAGTGCTGTTGAGGTTTGTGAAGGCGGGAGCTCCCAGGGAAATTCTCTTTGACCAGAAGCCACATTTGGGGACGGATGTGTTGATCGCCATTGTGGAGACGCTTCGCAGGCAGATTCAAGCGATGGGCGGTTCCTTCCAGTTCAAGACGCAAGTGGTAGGACTCAGGCAAGAGGGCGGCGTCTTGCGGAGCCTGACTCTGTCCAATGGGGAGGAGATTGAGACCCAAGTCTGCGTTCTGGCCATCGGCCACAGTGCCCGGGATACCTTTCAGATGTTGTGGGAGAAGCAAGTGCCCATGGAGCCGAAAGCGTTCGCCGTGGGGCTGCGCATGGAGCATCCCCAGAAATTGATCAACCAGGCTTTGTACCACGAGGATGCGAACCCTCACCTGGGGGCGGCAAGCTACAAAGTGACGCATCAGACTGGCTCTGGGCGGGGGGTGTACAGCTTCTGTATGTGTCCCGGGGGATATGTGGTCAATGCGTCCTCAGAGGAGGGGTTTTTGGCCGTGAATGGAATGAGCTACCAAGCCCGGGACGGGGAAAATGCCAACAGTGCACTGATTGTGACTGTGCGCCCGGAGGATTTCCCCGACGGGAGCCCTCTGGGCGGGGTGGCGTTTCAAAGAGAACTGGAGCGGGCAGCCTACCAGGCTGGAGGTGGTAAAATTCCTCTTCAGACTTTCGGTGATTTTTGCGAGGGCCGGGTCAGCGACCGCTTTGAAGGCGTGCGCCCTGCTATGAAAGGCGGTTGGGCTTTTGCCAACGTAAGAGAAATTTTGCCCCGGGAGATCGGAGATTCCATTGAGGAGGGAATCTTCGCCTTTGAGAAGAAGATTCCGGGATTTTCCAGGAGGGATGCACTGCTCAGCGGCGTGGAGAGCCGCACTTCTTCTCCTGTGAGGATTCTGCGGGGCGAGGATTTTCAAAGTAAAATCTCCGGACTGTATCCCTGTGGCGAGGGGGCCGGGTATGCCGGAGGGATCACCTCTGCAGCTATGGACGGGATTAAGGTTGCAGAGGCGGTTGCCAAGAGATTTCGCGCCTTGAGGTGAGGAGAAAAGCCTGGGAAGTTGGAGCGCGGGCAAATGTGAAATATTTTTAAAATCCAGAGGGAGTGTGTACATCACACTCTTTTTGTGCTAGAATGTAATGTGCGATTTTCCTACGTAGACCTGAAGAGAGTAGGAAGGAGCATCTATGATTAGAGAAATACCAGAGGCCGAGAGGCCTTACGAAAAGTGTCTGAAACTTGGACCACAGAGTCTGTCGGATTCGGAATTGCTGGCGATCATACTGCGCAGTGGCACGTCGGGGGTGAGCTGTGTGGAGATGGCCGCGCAGGTTTTGAAGCTTTCCCGCCCGCCCTACGAGGGGCTGTTGGGAATCTACCATCTGTCTCTGAGAGAGTTGATGGAGGTACCTGGGATCGGCGAGGTGAAAGGGGTGCAGCTCAAGTGCATCGGGGAGCTATCGGTTCGTCTGGCTGGAATGCAGGTGAAAGAGCGACTGGCTTTCAACAGGCCAGATACGGTGGCCGAGTATTATATGGAACGTTTTCGACACGCGGAACAGGAACAGTTGCTTTGTATCATGTTGAATACGAAGAATCAGTTCTTGTCAGAGAAGGTGATTACCACGGGGACTGTCAACGCCTCCTTGATCTCGTCCAGGGAATTATTTTTGGAGGCGGTTCGGTGTGGGGCGGTTAACATCTTGCTGGTTCACAATCATCCCAGTGGAGACCCCACGCCCAGCAGGGAGGATCTGCTGTCCACACAGAAGATCAGCCAGGCAGGGGCGTTGCTGGATATCCATCTTCTGGATCATATTGTGATCGGTGATCACAGGTATGTGAGCCTGCGCCAGGAGCAGATGTTGGAGGAGGAGTAATCTTCCTGGGAGACGGATGACGAGACGAGGGGGGACGAAATGCTTCGTAGAGTATACGGAGTGGATCTTGGCACCAGCAGTGTCAAAATCTATTCTCTTTCTAAGAATAAGGAATATATGGAAAAGAATATGGTGGCGATTCGCAACGGCAGACAGATCATCGCGGTGGGGAACGACGCCTATGAGATGTACGAGAAGACACCAAAAAATATACAGGTAAACTGCCCGATTCAAAATGGCAAGATTGCCAACATCTCCACTATGGAGGTGGGATTGTACAGTATGTTGAGAAGGATAGAGAACCACTCGCCTTTCGGCTCGGTGATCTATTTTACGGTTCCGGTGGACGCCACGGCCGTGGAAAAGAGAGCTTATTACACAGTGGCGAACGGGAGTATGCTTCAGAATAACAAAGTGCTGATGGTGGAGTCCCCTCTGGCAGATGCCCTGGGACTGGGGATCTCCCCTGTGGACAGTAAGGGGAGTATGATCGTCAATATCGGCGCCAGAAGCACGGAGCTCTCTGTGATCGCCGGGGGAAAGATTATCATCAGCAAGAGTTTCCAGATGGGCGGACGCCAGATGGATGAGGCCATTGTTGCGGAGATCCGCAAGGAATACCAGCTTTACCTTGGCAACCGGACGGCTCAGAGATTGAAAGTGGCGGTGGGCCGGCTGAACACCCAGGGAAAGGAAGTCCGAAAAGTTGTGGGGATCGACAGTGTCTCCGGACTGCCCAGGGAGGAAGTGGTGACTTCCAACGTGGTCAACAAGGGAATTTCGGCGTGTGTGGATGAGATCGGCAGGGAGATCAAATTGTTTCTGGAGCGGATCCCCCCTCAGATTGCATACCAGATCGCCCAGGAGGGAATCTATCTCACCGGGGGGAGCACACGTTTGCCGTTTATCGAGAGTTATCTGAGCGCTTATGCCGGATACAGCTTTCGCCTCTCTGATCTCTACGAGATGAGTACCATCCGGGGATTGGAGAAAATGATTCAAGACAGTGATCAGCAACAATGGGCCTCCCCCATTCGGCAGAGAAAACTGTAAACTGAGGACAGTGGAGTAAGGATTCTTATGAAGAAAAAGTTGAAAATCCAAATCAAGATAAAGAGCAAACATACGCTGGCGATTATGACGTTTCTCTGCGTCAGCCTCATTGTGGCTGCTTTTGCCTCGGGGATCTCTACGGCTCCGCTGAGAGATTTGGCCGGGTTGATCGTGGTGCCGTTTGAGAATAGCATCAACCAGATTGGCAAGGGATTGGCTAAGGTGGAAGAAAGCTTTCAGTCTAAACAGGACTTGATAAGACAGAACAAAGAGTTGCAGCAACAGATTACATCTCTGACGGAACAGAATAATGCTCTTATATTGGATCAAAAAGATTTGGAGAACCTCCGGGAGATGTACGATCTGGACCAGGAGTACGCGGATTATCCCAAGATCGCGGCCCAGGTGATCTCCAAGGATCCTGGGAACTGGTACAATATCTTTGTGATCAACAAGGGAAGCAAAGATGGGATACAAAAGGACATGAATGTGATCGCAGACCGGGGACTTGTGGGTATTATCACGGAGGTTGGAGCCCACTGGGCTACGGTGCGGGCGATCATTGACGATAGCAGTAATGTCAGCGGACAGGCGGTGGGTACCTCAGATACCTGTGTGGTCGAGGGAGATCTGGATTTGATCGATGAGGGAAAACTGAGGTTTACACAGCTCTACGATGAGGAGGACAAAGTCAAAGAAGGGGAGCGGATTGTCACTTCCAATATCAGTGACAAATATGTAAAAGGACTGTTCATTGGATATGTGGGGGATGTGGAGATGGATTCCAACAATCTGACCAAGACAGGTACCATCGTATCGCCTGTGGATTTTGCCCACCTGGAGGACGTCTTAGTGATCACCACGTTGAAGGCAGGGCAGGAGGAGACGCAGAATGAAAAATAAGTTGATTTTGGCAGTCCTAATTGTACTCTCGTTTTTATTGCAATGTACGGTACTTCAAAGTCTGTCCGTGGGGTCCATCTCACCCAATCTGCTGGTGATTTTATGTGTCTCCATGGGCTTTTTGAGAGGTAGAAAGACTGGACTGTTCACTGGATTTTTCTGTGGAATCCTGGTCGACTTGTTTTTCGGAACCTTGTTTGGCTTTTATGCGTTGATCTATATGTATTTGGGATATCTGGCCGGCTACGGCTGTAAGATATACTATGATGATGATATTATGGTTCCGATGATCTTTGTGGGGGCTGGAGACTTATTCTATAATTTGGCGGTCTACGGATTACAATTTCTGTTGAGAGGACGGTTGGGATTCGGTTCTTACTTTTTGAGGATTATGGTACCGGAGCTTTTGTACACAGTCTTGCTGACGATCTTGGTGTACAAGCTGCTCTACAAGGTTAACTATCGATTTATGGGTATACGTGCGACGAAGGACAGTGATTCATTTTGGTTAATAAAATAAGAAAAAAATTAAAAAAATTATCGATATCTCGGACTACGGTGCTAGGGATTTTGTTTTTGGTCATGGCCTGTGTCCTGGTTCATAAGCTCTTTGACCTTCAAATTATTGAGGGGGAGAACTATGTCAATGATTTTAAGCTGAGGACCACCAAGACCAGGACGCTTAAGAGTACCCGGGGAAATATCTACGACCGGGACGGTGAAGTGCTGGCCTCCAACGAGCTGGCTTATTCTATCACCCTGGAGGATAACGGGACCTACCAGGATGACCGCACCAAGAATCTGACGCTGAACGGCACCGCTTACAAGATCTTACAGATTCTCCAAAAGAACGGTGACGCTGTGGATGTGACTTTTCATATTGTATTAGACGAAGATGGGAATTATGTCTTTGACGTGGATGAGGGAGTGACTCTGGACAGGTTCCGCGCAGATATCTATGGAAAGGCTCTGATTGAGGATATGACCAAGAAGGAGTCAAGCGCCACTGCGCAGGAGATCATGGACTACCTGACCGGAAGCCAACGGTTTGCGCTGGTTCTGGAAGGGGACGACACATACACGGAGAGGGAACGAAAGGAGTATGGACTGCCAGAGAACTATACCCCGGAAGAGCTGATGGACATGGCGAAGATACGTTACGCGCTCTCCACCAACAGTTTTCAGAAGTATAAACCTGTGACCATCGCCACCCAGGTCAGCGATGCTTCTATTGCGGCTGTCATGGAGAACAAAGATGGGATGCAAGGGGTGGATGTGGTGGAGGACTCCATCCGAAAGTATGACAACGGACTGTATTATTCTTCTATCATTGGCTATACCGGTAAGGCTTCCAGCGAGGAGCTGGAGGCGCTCAGAGAGAAGGACGATTCCTATGCCTCCGACGCCATCGTCGGTAAGACTGGTATCGAACAGTATATGGAGACGGATCTGCAAGGGACGGACGGCAGCCAGACCGTGTACGTGGATAATCTGGGGAAAGTTTTACAGATTGATGAGGAAAGCCAGGTGGAGCCCAAGGCGGGGGACGACGTCTATCTCACCATCGACAAAGATTGGCAGGAGAATATTTATCATATTCTGGAACAGAGAGTGGCTGGAATTTTGCTCTCGAAGATTGATCCCTCCAAGACTTTTGACAAGACGGCGGTGACGGACGCCAGCCAGATCCGCATTCCCATCTATGATGTCTACAATGCGCTGGTGGCCAACAGCGTGATCGATATTGATCATTTTACTGAAAAAGACGCTTCTGAGACAGAAAAAAATTTATATGCCAAATTTCAACAAAAGCAGCAGGAGATTTTTGATAAAATAACACAGGAGCTAACTGGTGACTCTCCACATGTCTATAAGGACTTGGATGAGCAGATGCAAGAGTATGTCTCTTACATCGCTGACACGTTGTTGACAGATAAGCTGGAGATTCTCTTAAAGAATTCCATTGACCGCAATGACGAGACTTATAAGGCCTGGGAGGATGACAAGAGTATCAGCTTGCAGGATTATCTGACCTATGCGGCCAGCCAGAACTGGATCGATATCTCAAAGATCTCTCCTGAGGGAGATTATCTGGATTCTAAGGAAGTGTATCTGTCTTTGGCGGAGTACATCACAGAGTACTTGAAGACGGATACAGAGTTTGGCAAATTGTTGTATAAGTATATGCTCCAGGAGGACACCATCTCCGGTACCGAGTTGTGCACAGTGCTCTATGACCAAGGAGTGTTGGACAAAGATGAGGATGACATGTATGCGTCTCTGGTGTCAGGGGCCACCTCAGCCTATGATTTTATGATCAATAAGATTAACAATCTGGAGATTACACCGGGACAGTTGGCGCTGGATCCATGCTCTGCCTCCTGCGTAGTCACAGATGTGAAGACTGGGGAGGTACTGGCCTGTGTGACTTATCCGGGGTATGACAACAACCGCCTTGCGAACCATATGGATCAGGACTATTTTGAGAAATTGAATACAGACCTGACTTCACCGATCTTTAATAAGGCCACACAGCAGAGAACTGCACCGGGTTCCACCTTCAAGTTGGTTTCAGCAATCGCCGGGGTGGAGGACAACTTGATCGACGACGGCACGGTGATCAACTGTAAAGGCTCTTTTGACTTGATCCAACCGCCCATAAACTGCTGGCAAAAAAGCGGCCATGGGGGACTGGATCTGACCTCCGCCATTGAGCAGTCTTGCAATGTCTTTTTTACGACGATTGGCTTCATGGCAGGGGAAAACAAGGATGGAGACTTCTCGGAGACTACCAGTCTAAAAACCCTGAAGACTTACGCCAGCATGTTGGACCTGGACAAAAAGACTGGAATTGAGATTACGGAGTCAGAGCCGCAGATCTCTGATCAGTACGCAGTTCCCTCCTATATCGGACAGGGAACGCACCTGTATACCACTAGTCAATTGGCCAGATATGCTACGACCCTGGCAAACAAAGGGACAAGTTTTAAACTGTCTCTGTTGGACAAGACCACGGACACCAAGGGTAACCTGCTGAAGGACTACAAATCCCAGATTCAAAGTGAGTTGGATCTGCCCAGCAATCTCTGGGATGATATTCACAACGGAATGCGCCGGGTGGTGCAGACCCATGGAGAATTCAGCAATCTGGGCATGGAAGTGTCCGGAAAGACAGGAACTGCCCAGGAGTCGGAGACCAGGCCTGATCACGGCCTGTTTATCGGATTTGCTCCGGCAGACGACCCGGAAGTGGCTTTGGCTATTCGCATTCCCAACGGATATTCTTCGGGGAATGCCTGCTTAGTTGCCAATGATGTATTTAAATATATCTTTGACTTGACAGACGAGAAAAATATCGTTACCGGATTTGCATCTTCTGACTCCAGTAACTCTTCCACAGATTAAGATACCATGAGAGAAGACCCGAAGGAGGGGGATTATCGTTGGGAGGAACAGATATGAGTGAAGTGATTGTAATTACCTCAGGAAAAGGCGGCGTGGGAAAAACCACCACTGTTGCCAACATCGGCATGGGACTGGCCTTGCTGGATAAAAAAGTAGTGGTGGTGGACACCGACATTGGACTGCGGAATCTGGATGTGGTCATGGGGCTGGAGAACCGGATTGTCTATAATCTGGTGGACGTGGTCAACGGTAACTGTCGGATGAAACAGGCGTTGATTAAGGATAAGAGAAATCCCAACCTGTTCTTGCTGCCCTCTGCGCAGACCAAGGACAAGTCTGCGGTCTCGCCAGAGCAGATGGTTAAGCTCACGGAAGCACTCAGGGAGGAGTTTGACTATGTGTTGTTGGACTGCCCGGCAGGAATTGAACAGGGATTTAAGAATGCCATAG
Source organism: Blautia sp. (assembly GCA_047014865.1). GTDB lineage: Bacteria > Bacillota > Clostridia > Lachnospirales > Lachnospiraceae > Blautia_A. Next base: position 107,103 of record JBKXQO010000008.1, read on the forward strand.
CAGGCGCCGACCACGCGTTGGTGGTGACTACGCCGGAGGTCTCGGCAATCCGGGATGCAGACCGGATTATCGGATTGCTGGAGGCAGGGGAGATCCGGAATATTCATCTGATTATCAACCGCCTGCGCCCGGATATGATTCGAAAGGGAGACATGATGTCGGTGGACGACGTGGTGGATATCCTGGCTGTGGATTTGATCGGGACTGTGCCGGATGATGAGCAGATCGTGATCTCCACCAACCAGGGGGATCCTCTGTCCGGTAAGAAATCTCCTGCTGAGTCGGAGTATAAGAATATATGCCGGCGGTTGATGGGAGAGGAGATTCCGTTTCCGCCAGTCCAGACGAAGCGAGGATTGTTTGCAAGATTTCGGAAGAAGTAAGGAGGGCAGATATGTGGTCATTCCTGGCAGATAAAAGAAAATCCAGTAAGATTGCAAAAGACCGGATGAAACTGCTCTTAGTTTCAGAGAGAATGAACTGCTCCACACAGATGATTACTATGATGCAAAACGATTTTCAGAAGACGGCGGCTCGTTATTTCCCAGTGATGGACACCGGGGTGACGTTTGAGATCAAAGACCATCCGCCCACGTTGTGTATCTGCATCCCTCTACAGATAAAGAAAAGCTCAAGGTGATACTTACATGATAAAACAGTACAAACTGCGATTTTACAATTTCAGACTGGTGATTCTCCTGATTGCCATCAGTACCATAGGCGTGTTGCTGGTGGGAAGCGCGATGGAATCCCTCAGAAGCCGTCAGTTGGCGGGCATGATCTTCGGCCTGATCTTGATGGTGGTTATCTCTTTGATGGATTTCAGTTGGATTTTGAATTTTTACTGGGTGATGTACATCTTCAACATTGTGATGCTCTTGGGGGTCCGCATTTTTGGATCCACAGCCGGAGGCGCCACCCGGTGGATTGACCTGGGATTTATCCGGTTTCAGCCCACGGAGTTGTCTAAGATTATCTTGATCCTGTTTTTTGCCAGATTTTTTATGGATCACGAGGAAGATCTCAATACCGTGCGCACCATCGCTAAATCCGCACTGCTGCTAATGATTCCATTGGTTTTGATATACATACAGCCGGACTTGAAGAATACCATCACGGTGATTGTCCTCTTCTGTGTCCTGATCTATGTGGCAGGGCTGAGTTACAAAATTATAGGCGGGGCGGTTTTGATTGTGGTTCCCTTGCTGATCATCTTTCTGTCTATCGTGGTCCAACCAGATCAGAAGTTGATTCAGGATTATCAGCGGGACCGGATTATGTCATGGCTGTATCCGGAGAACGAGGAATACTCGGATGATATTGAACAGCAGAGAAATTCTATTGTCGCCATAGGATCGGGAGAACTCACAGGGAAAGGGCTGAACAACAACAGCGTATCCTCTGCCAACAAAGGAAACTTCGTGTCGCAGATCCAGACAGATTTTATCTTTGCCGTGGCAGGGGAGGAGCTGGGATTTCTAGGATGTCTGCTGATTGTGCTCCTTCTCTTGTTCATCTGCTGGGAATGTCTGCGCATGAGCCTGCGGTCCAAAGACTTGTCTGGCAAGATCATCTGTTGTGGCGTGGGGACTATCATCGCTTTTCAGAGTTTCATCAATATCTGTGTGGCGACGGGATTGATGCCGAACACAGGAACTCCGCTGCCTTTCGTCAGCTATGGCCTGACTTCTGTGGTCAGTCTCTATCTGGGCATGGGGATTGTCCTGAATGTGGGCTTGCAGAGCAGTGAGTACCGGGATCTGCAGAAAATTACCAGGAAAGAGGACTATCTATAGATGAGCGATGAGAAGAGAAGGCCTAGGGCTGCGGCGCCGCGGCAGTACGCCAAGGGAGATATGAAGGAGGAGTCCAGAAGACAAAGGCGTCTGCAGAAGTTAAGAAGACAGAGACTCCAAAATACAATTATCATGGTGTTTTTGCTGATGTCCTTGGCAGCCGGCGTACTATTTCTGGTATATAAACTTCGGGGAGACACGCTGAGGACACTCACAGTTCCCTATGAGACCGCCGACGAATTCGTGGAGGGTTCGTGGAGCCGCTCCGGGGAGAGGGCGGAGACTTTCGCCTCTGAGCTATGTGTGGCTGACAAGTCAGAGATTCCTATGGAGGGGGTTGCCCTGGGGGACGGACAGATGGGAGCTTTGTTGGACCTGACAGAGAAAGAAGTCAGATTTGCCAAAGGATTGTATGAGAGGGTGTACCCGGCCAGCATCACAAAATTGATGACGGCGATACTGGCCATCGAGAGTGGAAAACTGAATGACACCGTGGTGATTCAACAGGAAGACTTGGATTTAGAGTCAGGTTCGCAAGTCTGCGGATTCCTGGTGGGGGACAAGGTGACATTGAATCAATTGGTACACTGCCTGTTGGTCTATTCCGGGAATGACGCGGCCTCGGCCATCGCCCGCTATGTGGGCGGCAGCCAGACCGAGTTCGTGGCCATGATGAACCAATATGCGGCCGAGTGGGGGATGACAGGTACCCATTTTGAGAATCCTCATGGTCTGCAGTCGGAGAATCACTATACCACTACCTATGACATTTATCTTATGTTAAACCAGGCCATTCAATCCAAGACATTTCTGGAGATTGCACAGCTCTCGGACTATACAGTGAACCTGGAGCATGCGGATGGAACTGCGGGGAGTATCACTCTGGCGTCCACGGACCACTATCTGACCGGTGAAGCCACTCCACCCAAAGACGTCACAGTCCTGGGGGGAAAGACAGGGACCACCTCGGACGCTGGCAACTGCCTGGCGTTGGTCGCTCAGAATGCCTACGGCCAGCCGTTTATCTCCATTGTGATGAATGCTTCCAGCAAGGAAGTTTTATACCAACAGATGAATACGCTGTTGGGGCAGATAAATTCTTAAAAAACCAGTTAAAATTTCTTTTTTTTCAGAAATAAGGATTGAATTTTTTGGTGAAATACACTATAATTGAAACATATTAAATATGGTTTTTGGTAAAAATTCATATTATATGTGTCTAAGGAGGAAAACAGCATGGTTGAACTAATTGTAGGAAAGAAAGGCAAAGGTAAGACGAAAGTACTGTTAGACAAAGTGAATAGCGCAGTGAAAGAAGTCAATGGAAATATCGTTTATTTGGACAAGAGCACGAAGCACATGTTTGAGTTGAACAACAAAGTCAGGTTGATCGACGTAACCGGTTTTCCAGTGAAAAACTGCGACGAATTCGTTGGATTTATCTGTGGACTGATCTCTCAGGACCACGATTTGGAACAGGTCTATCTGGACAGTTTCCTCAAGATCGCACAGCTGGAAGGACAGGATGTGACGTCTACGTTGAGCCAACTGGACGACATTGGCAAACAATTTTCCATTAAATTTGTAGTGAGTATTTCTCTGGACAAAGAAGAGATTCCCCAGTGCTTTGCTGAGTTTGTGAGCGTCGCACTTTAATTTGTGAGAATTTTAAGCGGACTTTTGTTATATTTTGCATGTACATAAGAATATATAAAAGAGAAACCAATGGAAAGACCTGGGTTTCTCTTTTTCATGTTAATCGTGTCGCTTATGCGACCCGCCGCAGGATTCTTTGTCCTCTGGAATCACAGGAAATTCACAGGAAAAACCAGCCCTTTCTTGGGAGGTAAACTTGTAATCTCAAAAGGAAAATGATACAATACGTCTGTATGATTTTAAGCGTGTCACAGAAAGTGTTTAGAAAGGAAGTTCTTTTTTGCCAAAACCAAAGAAATCTTTACCAAAGATAAAAATATCGTTAAAAGACTTGAGAAAACTGTTCACTTTAAATATCGGAACCGTTATGTTCGGCGTACTGCTGGTGTATTTACTGGTGATTGGAATGCGCTATCTCACAGATTCTCATTTTGATTCTTACCAGGTTGTATCCGGTCCTCTGTCTGGGAATGAGTTGTACACTGGGTTGGCTATCCGCGAGGAGGAGGTTGTGAAAGCGGACTCTTCCGGCTATGTCACCTATTATGCCCGTGAGGGGAATAAGATCAATGCCAATGGAACTGTGTTCGGACTTAGCGCCACGAAGACAAAGAGTGGGACAGGCCGTATAAGCCAGGAAGATCTGGCGAAGATAAGGGTACAGATGAGTAATTTTTCATCCGGATTTGATCCGTCAAACTTTAATTCTACGTATAGTTTCAAGTATGAGCTGGCAGGGACAATCCTAAACTATGCGGGAGCCCAGAACAGTGGGGACACGGAGGACGGAGAAACCACGGGAGATGAGGAAGGCACAGAAGATACCGGCGGAACCAGCGGGACTTCCACGTCCGGACAGACATTGTCTCAGACTACTACAGATGGAATCGTTCTGTACTCCATGGACGGGTATGAGAACAAGAAGATGGAAGACCTGAAGACGGAGGATTTTGACCAGAATTCTTATGAGAAGAAAGATTTGAAGACCACAAAACAGGTGCAAGCCGGAGACCCCATCTACACGCTGATAACCGATGAGAGGTGGAGTCTGCTGATTCCTCTCAGCGACAAACAAGCCGCCCAATTGACGGACAATGACAGCATTCGCGTGAAGTTTAACAAAGATGGGATGACGCAGTTGGGGAGTTTTACTATAGAGAAGATTGACGGCAAGAAATATGGAAGAATCTATTTTAACAAAGGGCTAATCCGCTATGCTTCCGACCGTTTCTTGGACATTGAGCTGGTGACGAACACCCAGACAGGATTGAAAATACCGTTGACGGCCATCACCACGAAAGACTTCTACATTGTTCCCAAAGAGTTTGCGGAAGTGGATGAGGATGGCAACTACCAGGGATTTAACCTGGCGACCACCGATAAAAATGGAGAGAGTTCCACTGGTTTTGTCTCGCCCACGGTCTACGCGGCCACTGACGATTACTATTATTTCGAGAAGGGAGATAAAAAGAAGGGGGGATCGTCGGAGAATGTTCTTCAGGAGGGGGACGCCATCCAGAAACCAGACAGCTCGGATCGCTACGTAGTGGGAGATACCGGGGCCCTGGAAGGGGTGTACTGTATCAACCAGGGATATGCAGTGTTCCGCAGAATTGAGTTGATCGATCAAAATGAAGAGTATGCAATTGTGAGCAAAGATACTACTTATGGCCTGTCGAGGTACGACCATATTGCAGAGAACGCAGACAGTGTAAAAGAATCGGATATTGTCTATTAAGGAGGAATAAGATATGTTGTCTGAGAATTTAAAAAACGTAGAGAAGGAAATCGAAGACGCCTGTAGGCGAAGTGGCCGAGACCCCAGAGAAGTGACTTTGGTGGCTGTCAGCAAGACAAAGCCAGTGGAAATGCTCCAGGAAGCTTACGATGCAGGAGCCAGAGAATTCGGCGAGAATAAGGTACAGGAGATCGACGCCAAATACGACCGTCTTCCCCGGGATATCCACTGGCATATGATCGGCCATTTGCAGAGAAATAAGGTAAAATATATCGTGGACAAAGTTGCGATGATCCATTCGGTGGATTCTCTGCGTTTGGCAGAGGCCATCGACAAGGAAGCTCAGAAGAAAAATGTGGTGGTTCCAATTCTGATAGAAGTCAATGTGGCTGAGGAGGACAGTAAATTTGGTCTGTCGCTGGAGGAGGTGACGTCCCTGGTGGAGAGTATTTCCAAGTTGTCCAACGTGCGCATTCAGGGACTCATGACGGTGGCGCCCTTTGTGGAGGATCCGGAGGAAAACCGGGAAGTCTTTCGGAGTTTGAAAAAATTAAGTGTTGACATTGCAGCGAAAAACATTAATAATGTTACTATGAGTGTGCTGAGTATGGGAATGACCAACGATTACCAGGTGGCCATCGAGGAAGGCGCGACTATAGTGCGTGTGGGAACCGGTATTTTTGGCGCACGTGATTATTCACGATAAGATTAGGAAATGGAGATTAAAAATGGGTGTTTTTGATAAGTTTTTAGATGCCATTAAGTTAAACGATGATTTTGATGACGACGATTTTTTGGATGATGATATTTTAGATGACGATTTCGATGAGATAGAGGAGAAACCACGCAAAAAGTTCTTTGACAAATTTTCGAAGAAGAGAGACGATGAGTTTGAGGATGAGGACGATTTTCTGGACGACGAGCCTACAGTGAAGACTGTGAAGAAGGCCTCCAAGACGGCGGCGGCCTCCAGGGCGGTGGAGAAACCGGCGAGACATACTTCCAGACCGGCGCCCTCTAAGATCACCCCGATGCGCAACTCCAAGAAATCCGGACAGAGTCAGACTATGGAAGTCTGTGTGATTAAGCCGGCGTCTATGGAGGACACCCGTGAGATCGCAGACACACTGGTGGACAACTCTACCGTGGTTTTGAACTTGGAGGGGATGGACGTGGAGTTGGCTCAGCGGATTATCGATTTTACCTCTGGAGCCTGTTATTCGCTGGGTGGAAGCCTTCAGAAGGTATCCAGCTATATTTTCATTCTGACTCCCTACAATGTGGACATCACCGGGGATTTTCAGAATATCTTGAACGGAGCGGTGCCATCCATGAGAACCGGGTATTAATTCATGGACAGAGATTCTTTGTTTGAGAAGAGAATGAGGGATTTGGCCAGCCGGGCCTACCAGCGGGACATTGTCCTCTACTCAGATTTTCTCAATTTGGACGAATTACATAAGATACATAGCCTATTCTCAAAAGATTCTTCGGTGACGGTCTGTACTTTTGGAGGCTATGATTGCGCAGAGCGTCAGATGGCAGCTTTTCTCCCTGATGCTCTTTCTTACCTTGGAGAGAGGGAGCTGGACTACCCGATGGTGTGTCTGAAGATTCAGCCCCTCTCCCTGAAGTTTGCCGAGAAACTCACCCATCGTGATTATCTGGGTGCCCTGTTGAATCTGGGAATCGATAGAGCTATGTTGGGCGATCTACTGGTGGATGAGACTGGGGCTTACTGCTTTTGTAAGGATAACATGGGACAGTTTTTGCAAGAGAATCTATTCAGAGTGAGGCACACATCCGTCTCGGTTATCTGTGTCCAGAACGAGGAAGATCTCCCATCCCCGAAGTTCCAGGAGATACAGGGAACGGTGGCTTCTGTGCGTCTGGATGTGCTGATTGCGTTGGCTTTCGGCGAGTCTCGGAGTAAAGTGGTTCCCTACATTGAGGGGGGAAAGGTCTTCGTGAACGGCCGTCTGGTGACTTCCAATGGTTATAATCCCAGAGAGGGAGATTTGGTCTCTGTCAGGCAGAAGGGCCGTTTCTTCTACGAGGGAACTTTGAGCCAGACGAAAAAAGGCAGATACAGTGTTTTGCTCAGACGCTATGTCTGAGATTGGAGAACAAGAAATGACAAGAAAATCAACAATCATAAAGGGAATACTCGGTTTTCTCCTGCTTATATGTATAGATCAGTGGACGAAGTTTTTGGCGGTTGACCGTCTAAAAGGGCAGTCGGATCTACCATTGATCTCCGGCGTCTTAGAATTAAAGTACTTGGAGAATAAGGGAGCGGCTTTTGGAATTTTGCAAAATCAGCAATGGCTGTTTATTCTTCTCTGCAGCGTCTTTTTGCTGGCGGCTGTCTATTTCTATATACGGCTGCCATTGGAGCGGCGATATTGGCTCTTTCGCCTGATGGTTGTCCTATTGGCGGCGGGAGCGGTGGGAAATCTCATCGATCGGGCGGCTCAGGGCTATGTGGTGGATTTTATCTATTTCTCTCTGATCAATTTTCCAATTTTTAATTTTGCGGACTGTTGTGTGGTGACGGGCGGGATTCTAATGCTGGTGGATGTGTTGATTGTCTATCGGGATGAGGACTATCAATTTTTGAAATTGAGGCGGAGTTGACAAAGGAGGTTTCTATGGAGGTGCGGTTCGAGACAGCTAAGGAGGACGAGAATCAAAGAATTGACAAATATCTGGCGCAGAAGATGCCGGAGGTGTCAAGATCCTACCTCCAAAAGTTATTGAAAGAGAGACTGGTCTTTGTGGACGGCTGCGCGGCTAAGGCCAGCTACCGGCTCTTGGGGGGAGAACGGATTCATCTGGAATTACCCGAGAGCCAGGAGCCGGACATTGCGCCGGAAGATTTGTCCCTCTCCATCCTCTATGAGGACGACTTTCTATTGGTAGTAGATAAACCGAAGGGTATGGTGGTGCATCCCTGCCCCGGACATTACAGCGGGACTCTGGTCAATGGGGTCCTGTTTCACTGTCAAGGACGTTTGTCAGGAATCAACGGAGTTCTGCGCCCGGGCATCGTCCACCGAATTGATAAAGACACCACAGGGGCGCTGGTGGTGTGCAAGGATGACCAGACACACCGCAGCCTGGCGGAGCAGTTGGCCTGCCATTCCATCACCCGGCGTTACCGGGCGGTTGTGGCAGGGAATCTGGTTGAAGATGAGGGGAGGATCGAGGCTCCCATCGGCCGGCATCCCATAGATCGGAAGAAGATGGCTGTCAATCATAAGAACGGAAAGCCAGCGGTGACTCACTACCGGGTGTTGGAGCGTTTTGGGAGTGCCACGTACATTGAGTGCCGTTTGGAGACTGGGCGCACGCACCAGATCCGGGTTCATCTGTCCAGCGTCGGTCATCCTCTTTTGGGGGATACGGTCTATGGATCATCCAGGAATCGCTACTGCCTTCAAGGACAGACTCTCCACGCGATGGTATTGGGCTTTATGCATCCACATTTTGAAAAATATGTCGAATTTGAGGCGCCATTGCCAGAGTATTTCCAAAAAATGTTGGAAAAATTAAGAAAATAAATAGAAATCATCCTGTAGATAATGTATAATATCCATATCAGAGGAAGCGCTTAGGTGTTTCTGGATAAGACGGAATAGAGTCGTGAAGGGAGTGTCAGTTTATGAAGACAAATGCAGTGATTACAATCGGACGACAGTACGGGAGTGGAGGGCGACAGATCGGCCAGGAGGTGGCAAGGGTTTTCGGCATCAAGTGTTACGATAAGGAACTCTTGGAACACGCTGCCAACGACAGTGGGATTTGCAAAGAACTCTTTGAGAACCATGACGAGAAGCCCACGAACAGTTTTCTCTACTCATTGGTGATGGATACGTATTCTTTTGGGTATTCTTCTGCGGCCTTTACGGATATGCCCATGAATCATAAAGTGTTTTTGGCCCAGTTCGACGCCATCAAGAAGTTGGCTGCGGAGGGTCCCTGTGTGATGGTAGGCCGCTGTGCAGACTATGCGCTGGCCGACATGAAGAATGCCTTCAGTGTCTTTATTCACTGCGATCTGGATCAGAGAATCCAGCGGATCGCAGAGAAGTATGACAAGAAGGCAGGCGCGGCGAAAGATATTATTTTGAAGACGGACAAAAGCCGTTCCAGTTATTACAATTACTATACGAATAAAAAATGGGGGGAGGCTTCCAGCTACCATTTATGTGTGGACAGCGGTAAGTTTGGCGTAGATGGGGCGGTGAAAGCCATAGTGGAATCCATCAAGATTTTTGAGAGTACATGGTAGGCCATAGCCCGGAGCGCAAAATAGCGGTGAACATTCGCTGTTTGACGCCGGGATTTTCTTGATTCAGAGTCCGGAGGAGATCTTTGACGTACTCCCGTTTGGTGTTACCGTCGGCTGGGCAGGAGCTTTTCTCCACGGGAAGGTGGTATTTGTTCTGAAAGCCTATGATGTCCGCCTCGTCGGCAAAGAGCAGGGGGCGGATCAGAGTCAGATCCATCCGGTCCCAGTAGGTCAGCGGTGAGAATGTGTGAAAACGCCCCTCATAGATCAGTGAGAGCAACATGGTCTCCACCACATCATCCTTGTGGTGCGCGTAGGCAATTTTATTACAATTTAATTTTTTTGCCACTTCGTTGAGGGCCCCTTTTCTCATCTTTGCACAGAGAGAACAGGGGTTGCTCTCTTTTCTGTCCTGAAAGATAATCTGTGAGATCTGAGTAGGGACTACCGTGTAATGTACTTCCAGTTCTTCGCAGAGGGACTGGATTTTTTCTGTGTGGAAATCTCCAAAACCCATGTCCACGGTGATGGCTTCCAGGTGAAAGGAGTTTGGATAGAAGCGGCGCAGTCCAGCCAGGGCGTACAGGAGCGTTAGGCTGTCCTTTCCACCCGAGATCCCCACGGCGATCCGGTCGTCTTTCTCAATCATATGAAATTCGTCGATTGCTTTTCTAGTGATACTCAATAAGTGTTGATACTTCATAATTCCTCCCTATTTTCTCCAGTGTCCATCCGGCGAGAGAGCGCCGGCGGTTGTCGATACGTCCAATGTGCCGCAGGCACAAACCGGAACGGATCTATTATAGCCGATTTATATTAAAAAAGATAGAAAAAATCTTAAAAAAATGTGACAAATTTTAAAAGCCGTGTTATAATTTTACCAGCTATTGCAATCTTGAGGGAGTGTCGTCTCAACGACACCCGGTAGTAATTTTGGAGCGAAAGTTGGAGGTCGGTTATGAAATTCCGTTGGGACAATAAATATCTATACTGGGGTGTGACGGGTTTCATTGTTGTAGCAGCCAGTATGCTCTTTTACTTTGGTATCTTTCAGATGAAAGTTCTGCTCCGGGGAATCAGTGTCTTTCTTCAGATCTTGATGCCGATCCTCTACGGGGCTGCCATTGCTTACTTACTGTGCCCGGTTATGAATTTTCTTGAGGGAAAGGTGTTCTTGCATTTGCTTGAGAGAAGAGGGATTGGAATCTCCAGGCGGGTCAAGCGAGTGGTCCGCTATATCAGCATTTTTCTCTCATTAATCTTTATGTGCTGTATCGTCTACTCTCTTATGATGATGTTGCTCCCGGAGCTGATTCGAAGTATCGTCAATATCATCTATAATTTTCCAGACTATATTCTGAGCATACAGAGATGGATCAACGATCTCTTGGAGGGAAATTCACAGTTGCACTCAGCTTTCCAAGGATTTCTAAGCCAATATTCCGTCAGAATAGAGAACTATCTCACCGGAGATATCCTGCCCAGGATGCAGGATGCTCTGAAGAGTTTTTCAGCCGGCGTCTTTGACATCCTGAATGTACTAAAAAATCTATTGATCGGCGCCATTGTGTCAGTTTATATTTTAGCTGACAAAGAAGGATTTATCGCCAAGAGTAAGATGTGGGTCTATTCCTTGATGTCCACGGAGAAGGCGAATCTGGTCATTCACAGTATGCGCTTCACTCATAAGACCTTCGGCGGTTTCATCAACGGAAAGCTTTTGGATTCTCTGATCATTGGAATCCTGTGTTACATTGGAACTAGCCTTATAGGCACGCCTTATGGGACTTTGATCAGTGTGGTGGTGGGCGTCACAAATGTGATTCCCTTTTTTGGCCCGTATCTGGGAGCTGTTCCCAGTGCGTTTTTGATTCTCCTGGTGGATCCACTGCAGTGTCTGTACTTTGTACTCTTTATCTTTGCCCTTCAGCAGTTCGACGGCAATATTTTGGGGCCGAAAATCTTAGGGGAATCCACAGGGTTGTCCAGTTTTATGGTGATTTTGGCCATCTTGGTGGGCGGGGGGCTCTTTGGGATTTTTGGGATGTTTGTGGGAGTGCCGGTCTGTGCAGTTCTCTATGCTATGGGATGGAAGTTGATTCGCAGATCCCTGCGGAAGAAAAAAATGCCTGTGGACGCCAGAGAGTACTATAACATCGACTGTCTGGATCCGCAGACGCTCAGGCCTAAGGAGATGGAAACGACGGCAGATTCAGATAAAAGAATCCAAGACAGACATGGAAGAAAAAAGAAGAATTTGGAGGAAGAGCATGAAACTGGTCATTCAAAGAGTCAACCACGGGAAGGTGACCGTGGAGGGGAAGACAGTGGGGGAGATTGAGAAAGGGTTCGTGGTGTTTATCGGCGTGGGCCAAGGGGACACCCGAGAGATCGCAGATAAGTATTTAAAAAAGTTGCTGGGACTTCGGATCTTCGAGGATGAAAATGGAAAGACAAATCTCTCCTTAGCGGATGTGGGAGGACAATTACTGCTGATTTCGCAGTTTACTTTGTACGCCAATTGCCGCAAGGGCAATCGTCCCAGTTTTGTGGAGGCCGGGGAACCGGAGAAGGCCAATGAACTCTACGAATAC